>JBEBSD010000035.1:0-61591 GCA_040394475.1 Telluribacter humicola
TTTCTTCTCCTCTGAGCCCTCCGTGTTTTTTCTCCGTGTAGCTCCGTGTTATTTTTCTTCTCTGAGCCCTCTGTGTTTTTTCTCCGTGCAGCTCCGTGTTATTTTCTTCTTCTCTGAGCTCTCTGTGTTTTTTTCTCCGTGTAGCTCCGTGTTATTTTTCTTCTCTGAGCCCTCTGTGTTTTTTCTCCGTGCAGCTCCGTGTTATTTTCTTCTTCTCTGAGCTCTCTGTGTTTTTTTCTCCGTGCGGCTTCTATGTTATTTTGCCCCATTTCCGATACCCTTATGCTGAATTCGGGTGAAAGATTTACATACCATACAGGTATTTGACCATTATATTTCGTATCTTTTTAAAAGATTTAACAGATTTCTGATACTATTTTTCAATAATCTGCTATTTTCGAAAAGGATCTGTAATTTGTTAGTGGAGTGGCTGTAGTCAGCGTGGTAACTAAATTGTTAAACAAAGTTGTTATGAAAGCTGTTGAGACTTATTTACCTAAGGATGTCGACAAGTCCTTTGTTGTATTCAGGGAAAAGGGGAAGTTCTTTCCTGCGCCATGGCACTTCCATCCGCATTATGAGTTTGTGCAGGTGATACAGAGTACCGGACGACGGATGGTGGGTGACCATATCGGCTATTTCAGGGAGGACGACCTGGTGTTTATGGGCTCCTTACTTCCTCATGTCTGGGTCAATGACTCCGAATACCTCAACGGAAATGCCGGCCACGAAGCCGATGCCCTGGTGATCCACTTTACGGATGACTTCCTCGGTAGGGAATTTATGACGATACCGGAAATGGAGAAATTCCGGAAAGTACTGAAACTTGCTGAAAGGGGTATGGTGCTTCATCAGAACACCCGCAGGGAGATTAATACGATCATGAAAAGAATGCCGGAGATGAACGGGCTGCAGCGGCTTTCCGCGTTGTTTTCCATATTTGATATCATGTCTTCCAGTAACGAGTATGCGCTGCTGGCGAGTCCTAAGTTCATCCAGAACTTCCATTATTACTCTTCCGATCGCTATAAAAAAGTTACGGAATATATCCTGCATAATTTTGACAGGGATATCAGTCTGTCGGAGATCGCATCTGTCGCCAGTATGGGAGTCACTACTTTTTGTAATTTCTTCAAGGAACAGTACCGGGTTACGTTTGTGGAATACCTGGCCTCTGTAAGATTGGGACATGCTTGTAAGCTTTTGTCGGAAAAAGACCGGAACATCGTGGAGATTGCCTACGAATGTGGTTATAACAACCTGGCTAATTTTAACCGCCAGTTTAAAAAGTTCAAGAACATGACTCCCAGCGATTACCGCAGGACTCTGAATATTGGTTACTGACCGTCGTTAATCGCTGTCAAAAGATGAGCGGATCATTTGCAGCAGTGTTTCCCGGATACGACTTTCCGCATTTTCTTCCAGGCAGCTGTAGCGGCAGCGCCATGTTTCATAACCTCCTCTCTTTATTTCGGCTGCCGGCGGAACATACCCGACATTGGCGTTGGCCAGCCCTATTGTGAAATAATGCGCGGCTTCGGCTTGCTTTTTAAGAGAAAGGCCCGTTTCGGCAAAAAACTCTCCCGGCAGCGCTCCGATAGCCCCGTTGCCTATGCGGATCACCTGGAGCGGGCAGGGGAGGGCAGGGGGGAATTCGTTTAAAAGGACCTGTTCGCGGGCATACAGGCTGCGCAGCCCGTTTTCGTCTGGAACCAAACGTTCGTAATCGCTCTGTACGACAATACTTTTTGCCGCTTCCAATTCGAGGCCGGCAGGTTTGGAGACGGCAGCGGTAAGCTCCTGGTAGCGGACAGCAATCTCCGGCCGGGTTTGCCATTCGAGATGGCTGATGGAACGGACGACCTTTTGCGCCAGCTCGCTGCCGATCAGCTTGCTTTTTGCGAAATGTTGTTCCGGGTACCGTTCGGGACGGAGGAACTCCCAGATGTTGATATCACCGCTGGTTCCGTTGCTCATCATCCCTACAAAGGCGTCGCCGGCGTTCAGGAGTGTTTTGACCTGCTCTGAAAAGACACCGAAATAGTCGGCCGAAATTGTCCCGTTCTCCCAGTCGCCTACATAATGCAGCGAATAGTTTCCCATCAATGCAATCCATTCGTCGTCCAGGCCTTTCACCGCAAGATAACTCAACCCGGGATCTGTGGGAGCAACAGGGGCCACGATGGAGGCCTCCCCGCCAAAGGGGTTGGTCTTTATCTGGTCAACACCACCGATAGCCGGGTTAAAAGGAGAATAACCGGCTTTCATGTAATAGCGCCGGCAAAGGACATGTTCGGGCGCTGCCACTGACCCGAAAGCTATTCGGGCGGGCCTCAGATTGTGAAGGGCTTGCCGTACAGAAGCGGCGATAAGCCCGGGCAGCTTTTTTCGATAAAGCATATCGGGCCCCGTAAGGTGTACATCTGCAACCGATCCTGCTGCATGGGTGTGGGTGCTCGACAACAGGACTGCGGCCGGTGGGAGTCCGGTCTGTTCCCGGATCAGGGCTTTCACTTCATCCACAAAATCTTTGGGCATGACGCAGATGTCGACGACTACGAAGGCCACAGTAGTTTCTCCGTACCTTAAGACCAGCGCTTTTGCAAACAGCGGGTCGTGGATGAGATTTGCGTAGTGCGTCACGAAATCGCCGTTAATGACCGTCCCAAGCGGCGGGGTGGTATCAACTTTGGCGGCGCCTGCATGTAGAGAATCAGTTTTCAATAGGTTTTAGGTTTTAGGTGATGGGTTTTAGGTATTCGGCTATCGGCTATCGGATTGTATGGTGGTAATGATGCTGGTATTCCGGCTGCGGGATGAATTTGGTATAAACGAAATTGCAGCTGTTTTCTGATCGCTGACAGCTCATTTCATGTGGTGTTACTTCCAGGTTCTTCTCAGGAAGTCCAACCAGTTTTTATGGAAAATATTGTCGATGTCCTGGTCGGTGTATCCTCGTTTTTGCAAGATTTGCTCATATTTTTGCAAATCCGCGATGGAGTTCAGGTCCCAGGGCGACTGTTCGGTCCCGAAAATGCCGTCGAGGTCGCTGCCAATAGCAACGTGTCTCGTATTGCCGGCGATCTGGCAGATGTGGTCCCAGTGATCTGCCAGCTGCTCCAGCCGGATATTCAGCTGCCAGGGGTCAGACACCATATCGATAAACCGCAGGTCCATCGCCCAGCAATCGAGCATGCCGCCGATCACCGCTCCCCTGTCGACAAGGCGTTTGATCTGCGCATCGGTGAGCTGCCGCTGCGTGGGCACGAGCGCCCGTACGTTGTGGTGACTGGCCCATACGGGTCCCTGATAGGCATCCAGCGCTTCGTCGAATCCTTCGTCGGTTAGATGGGTGACATCGAGGATAATATTGAGCGGCTCCATTTCCCGGAGCAGTTCCCTGCCTTTTGGGGTCAGCGATCCCTCCATTTTAGTGCCCGGAGCATACCGGCCCGGTCCGAAATGGGATAGGCCGAGGGCCCGCAGGCCGTAGGCATGCGCCCTGTGAAGGTAGGAAACATCTACCAGCGAATCGGCGCCTTCCAGGCTGAGGATATACCCCACCGGCTTGGCGGTATCCGGGATGGTTTCATCGGCCCATAACACCACATGGGCCTCCAGTTCCGGCAAGTTTGTAATTTGCTTCATTTCTCCCACGGCCTCCATTTCACGGTACCAGGCAAGCTGTGCCTGGGTCATTGCCCAGGCTTGCTGGGGAGAATGCCAGCCTGCCAGGGAACTGCCGTAGGGCGTGAAACGCGCCAGCTGGGTAGCGACGACCAGTCCTATTTTCCCTTTTCGCAATTCGGGGAGGCATACGGTACCGGTTCCCCGGTCGTTTTTGTCCTTCAGGTTCATTTCCCGTTGCCGTATTTCGTCCAAAGGACGCGTCAGGTCACGGTTCCATTCCAGGGCATTCATCGCCAGGTCGAGGTGCGCATCGAAAATTAACCGCGTCATAAAGGATTAGGGATGGGTTCAACAACTTTTTCCTGTAAATCAAATGGGTATTTCTGCATCAGGTGGCGGATTTCCTCACTGAACGTCGTAACCAGCGCTTCCCATTTCCCGGGTTCACCGGGCTGGTACGCATAGAATCCCTGACTGGTTTCCATCCCGGCTTCTCCTTTTTGGAGCATTTCCCTGAAAAAAGGGGGCGGGGCGGGATCGGTAGCGAGCTCCGGGTTGAGGTCTTTCATGACCAGGCCATAGGCATAGGTACCCATCAGGTCCATGTAACGCAGATTGCCGGCGAAAGGGAGGTAATAGCCGGCATCGTTGCGACAGGCGCGGTCGATGTCTTCGACCGTTGCAAAACCGTTTCCCACCAGGTAAAAAGCCTCCCGCAGCAACGCAGCTAGCAACAGGCTCCGGATCCCGGTTTCTCCTTTAACGAGGTAAGGATCCTTCTTCCAGGACCGTCTGGCCAATGTCTGCAAATAGTCGGTATATACCTCCCGGGTAGTTTTATTGGCAACTAATTCAAGAAAAAACGTAGTATGGACAGGTTCCGTCCAGTTCGCGATAAGCAATCGTTCCGGAAAGCGGAGTCCTGCCTGTAGCTGGCTGAGCGGAATGGTTTCGGAATTGACAGCGATGATGCTGTTTTCCGGCAGCATTGCATCCAGTTTTCTGAGAATTTGCTGCTTCAGAACGGGGTTTTCTGCCGTGATAACCAAGGCCAGGTGGGTGTCGGAATCGATATTCCCATCCGACACAATACGGCTGCCGGTAGCTTCCAGGGGCGCGGAGGCCAGGGCGGGAGCATTGGAACGGATATAAGCCCAGGCATTTTCAGGACGGTCGGTTTGTAAGGTAACCGCATGGCCGGCGGTATGCAGGCAGATAAACAGGCTGAAGGTTGTACGGTCTTTTCCCGTCAGCGTTATCGGTTTCTTGCTTTTTGTCTCGTTTCTCATCCAGTGATCTGCGTGAACAGTTGATTACTTTAGACGGCCCAATACCTTACCGGCGGTTTCGATGGTGTGCTCTATTTCTGCAGCTGTATGGACAGCGCTGATGTACCACAGCCCCCTGCCGATGATACGGATTCCTGCTTCGTGCATACCGGCAATGAACCTGCCCAGCAAGGCTTTGTCGGCATGGAGGGTATCCCTGTAATCGTTTGTTTGGGTGACCGGTGTAAAGCTGGTTGCAAACATGGGGCCGGGTCCCTCCACCAGGAGCGGGAACCCGTGAGCGGTTGCCGCCTGGCGAAGTCCTTCCATGAGCCGGTTGCCCAGGGCAGCCATGCGGCTATGCGGCTGTTCCTGTTCCAGGACTTCAATCGTGGCCACTGCCGCCGCAACGGAACCATTTCCGGTGTTCATGGTTCCGGCATGAATAACCTTCCCTTCCTCGATCAGGTGCATCCATTCCCGTTTTCCAACAATGGCGCTGATGGGGTAACCACTGGCAATTGCCTTTGCGAAAATGGACAGGTCGGGGGTAATCTCAAAATAACGCTGTGCTCCTCCCATCGATAACCGGAACCCGGTGATGACTTCATCGAAGATGAGGGCGATCCCGTAGGTCGTACAGACTTCCCGGAGTCCTTCAAGAAAGCCCGGAGCCGGAAGAATACAACCGCTGTTGCACATAACGGGTTCGGTAATAATGGCTGCAATATCCTGATAATGCTCCGCGACGGTTTTCCGGACCAATTCCAGGTCATTCCATGGCAATGTAATGAATTCTGATTCCACGCCTTGCGGAAGTCCCTGGGTCCAGGGAAACACCTGCGGGTTTTCACGGCTTCCAAGGGCTTCAGCGGAAGGGGCCGACAGGCCCCAGCAGACATTGTCCATCCAGCCGTGATAATGTCCTTCGAAGCGGAGGAACTTGGTTCGTCCTGTTTTGGCCCTGGCAACACGGAAGGCGGTTTGCACCGCTTCGGAACCATCCAGACAGAACCGCATCAGTTCTGCACTGGGAATGAGCTCATTCAACTTTTCGGCGAGTTCTATCTCCAGCAGGTGTTGTCCTGCAAAAAGCTGCCCTTTGGCCGAATATTCCTGAATGGCATTTAAAACATGCGGATGCGAGTGCCCCAGGATCAACGGTCCCTGGCTCAGGGTGAAGTCCAGGTACTCATTTCCGTCGGCATCGTAAATCCGGCTTCCTGCGCCGTGGGTATAAAACAAGGCATGCGGATGATTGTATTTCCTGAATTCCGAGGAAACTCCTCCGGCGAGTACTTTTTTAGCCCGTTCCAGGAGGGCAGCCGATTCGTTATAACTTTTCATCTTTTTTGTTGCGTTAATTGGTCAGACAGCGTCTGTCCTTTGTACGTAGGCTTTTACAGTTTCCGCCGAGTAAGCCGCCGCCAGGTTATGAATTTCGCCATTAAAAGCAGCGAATGCTTGTTCCCACCGGCTGCCTTCGCCTTCCTCATAAGCATAAAGGCCTTTTTCATTATGAACACCCCGGGCCAGGTTTTCTACTATCGCCACCATGGTTTCCGGAACTTCAGTGGTATTGTTCAGGAGCGGGAACAACTTTTCCGCAATGACGGCCTGGTCACGGAGCCCCATATAATCCAGGCGTCTGAAAATACCCATTAAGGTCATCCAGGATCCGGGATCGTAGCGGAAGGCTTTATCGACGGCCTCCCGGGAAGCCGCTCCCGTTTCGATCAGGTGGAATATTTCCCGGTAGACGGCATACATGAGCCGGTTGGTAATAAATCCCCGGATATCTTTTTTTAACAGCGTGGGTTCTTTCCCCCAATAGTGCGCCAGCGCTACGATTTTTTCAGCATGTTCCGGAGCGGTATGCGTTCCGCAGGTCACTTCCAGAAAACGGGTCATGAATGCCGGTTCCGACCAGTGAATTCCCAGGAAACGCCCGGGATGGACAACATATTGCTGCAGGACGCTGATCGGAATGGCCGAAGTATTGCTGCCTATAATGGTGCTTTCATGCGTGACTTCCGTAATCTGTGCATAGACCTGCGCTTTAATGGCCACCTTTTCAACTACACATTCAATGACTACCGTGCAGTCGTGCAGGACCTGGTAGGTGTCCGAAATGATCAGATTATCCAGGTAGTGCCGGGTGGGGAGTGCCGTCAACCCGGCTTCGGAACATTGTTGCAGCTGGCTTACTATTCTCGGCCGGGCGGTCTGCATATCCGCAGCGATCGGCGCAATGGCTCTCACCGGGTGTCCTGCGATTAGCAAGGCCGCCGCAATGCTGCTTCCCATGAGTCCCAGTCCTACCACACCGACGGGCTGTTCTGCAAGATTCGGATGTTTCGTCATTGTCCGGCTCATTCAGTTGGACAGGGCCACGATGCAATCGATCTCGACCCTGATATTCTCGGCGAGAACCGACTGAACGGTGGTTCGCGCAGGTTTGACTCCAGGAAAATAGCCTTCGTATACCTGGTTGTACCGGTCGAATTCGGCAATATCAGCCAGGTGGACGGTACATTTCACCACATGCTCCATGGACGCTCCGGCAGCTTCCACGATGGCTTTGATATTGTCCAGCGTCCGTCGGGTCTCTTCTTCAATAGTACCGAGTACGAATTTGGAAG
Source organism: Telluribacter humicola (assembly GCA_040394475.1). GTDB lineage: Bacteria > Bacteroidota > Bacteroidia > Cytophagales > Spirosomataceae > JBEBSD01. Next base: position 7,541 of record JBEBSD010000035.1, read on the forward strand.
TTTTGAAATCAACAGAGGCCTGTCCGCTGACAAATAAAAGGCCTCCTGCAATGACACCATCAGAATAAGCGCCGGTTACAAAATCCGGGTTGCGGTCCGGGTGGTTAATTTTGATCATATACTATAGCTGTTGTTTAATCAGTGACTACTTTACAAAAGTACGTCCCACCTCGTCTCCGCTTCTTCTACTTTTGTTTGCATTAGTGGTATTTTCTTTTAGCCGCAGTTAAAAGCCCTCTCGCTGTAATTGTTTCTGATAAGCTTCTTTGGCCGCTACATCTTCCTTTGCCGATTCGCCGAAGTAGACAAATCCGATCACCCGCCGGGAACGGTCCGGGCTGTTGTTTCCGCCTGCAAAATGGATAGTCATACCATGGTGGATCAATACATCGCCGGTTTCTGCAGGAACCGGCACCTCGTTTTCCAGGTCATCGGCGGATCCGAAATTGGTAATCCCCTGTGAAAATCCGAGCGTGGCCGTTTTCCCATGCGGTCGCATTCCCTTGCGATGTGAGCCCTTTATGTAATGCAGGCAGCCATTTTCCTGGTCTACATCCTCCAGCGGCAGCCAGAACGTAATAGCCTGCGGCGGGGTAAGCATAAAATAATAAGAGTCCTGGTGCGGCGGAGTGGGCTTCCCGATTCCTGCGGGTTTATTGAAGTACTCCACCTGACCCTTTGCCATTTTCTCACCCAGCAGGACTTCGGCCATCTGTTCGAACTTGCTACCGTTCAGAAGCTTATCAAAATAAGGGTCGTATGCTGAAAGGTGAAACAGTTGCTTAAGCGAGACCGGATTATCCCGGTCCTCGTAGAAAGCGTGTTCAGCCGGCATCGATGGAACAATTTCCCGGATGAAAACTTCCAGCCTGTCTTTTAGTTCGGCTATCTCCCGGTTCGTTAAAAAGCCTGGAATAAAAACATAGCCATCCTGGTCAAAAGATGCTTTTAATGCAGAGATCTCAGTTGGTCCCATAGGTTGTTTTGGTTTGAGGTATATGAAATCAGTTACGGGTCATTCCGTTCTTCATTTTACACAATACGCAACTTTGCAAATTCGATCCGGGTGAGATCGGTGTGCTCGCCGGCATAATAAAAGGCCAGCATTTCTCCGTTTCCAAGATGCAGTAAACCGGGATGCCCTACGGAAAAATTTATCATTTCCGCCCACGCATCATTCAGACTGACATGGCGGCTATCCTGGTTTTCATGTGTTCCGTCGTATACGACAAGTGCGTCGTCGTAGGTTCTGCCGCGGTCACGGGTTGTGCGGACTGTTATCAGCGGTTTTACCGTCCGGTCGATGCTTATGGTTGCGATCCTGCCGTCACCCAGGTCAACAGGCTGTCCCGGTTGTCCGTAGATACCCGTGTCCCAGAAGTCTCCCCAGGTTTTCCCGCCGTCCGGACTTTCTCTTCCATGAATAGTGCTATATTCCTGCTTTTTGCCGTCCAGTGTCCAGAAGAAATTGATGACTGATTTGCCGTCGGCCAGTACAGCAGGCCGCTGATCCCAGTAGTACATGTTTTTCACTTCGGTGACGATCGCCACGTCCGTCCAGGTGTTGCCCCCGTCACCGGAAAAGATCATTGCCGATTTGTGGATCCAGGGAGCGGGATCTCCCTCGCGTTTATTTATTTCAAACTGACAAATCAGACGGCCGTCGGCAAGCTGTAAGGGCGGACCTGTCAGCGGCACCGGGTCGCCGATACCAGGAATGGCCATGTGCCTGACTTCCGACCAGTTTTCGCCGTCGTCTCCGGAGATGCTGAAAAATATCTGCGTGTTCTTTAAACTCTCCTCGTCCGGGTTATAGTAGGGTTTTGCCGGGTCGGAATTATCAATCCAGTTGACCACCATGAGCACTCCGGACCCTCCAAGCGGAAGAAAATACATGATACGACTTAAGCCCGGTACCCCATCAATCGCAGGCAGTTTAACCGGTTCAAAGGGTGTTACCCAGGTTTCCCCCTCGTCGTCAGACCATGTCATGACGGCATGCTGAAACGCACAATCTCCTTTTATTTCAGCTGCCTTAAAGGCCGCAAGCCATCTTCCGGACGGTAGCTTTACCATACAGGGAAACGTATTGCTCCTGAAATGCTTGTCCTCCTGCGGTTTGGGAATAAATCCCCGTTTGATAATTCTCATTTGTTTAAGCGTTATTGAAATCGTTTCTCCGGATCCAATACAGGAGCCCTATACTCAGCAGCATCAGTACTGCGGCCGATTGGAAGATACTTCCCAGGTCAACCTGCCTATCGCGCAGAACACCGCCGGCATACAATCCCAGTCCTCCGATAACGCAGGCAAACAGGTTAAGAACACCATAGCCCGTGGCCCTGTAACGATCATCTACCGTTAGGCACAGAATGGGCATGATATTGGCGTCACTAAACATCCGGGTAAAACCATATACCATAAAAAGCGCAACAGCTACAAAAAGCACCGGTGTCGTACTGGCTATATAAATACAGGGAACAGCAATGGCCAGGCCAATAACAGGTACTAAAATTACCGCATCACGATTGCGGCGTCCCCAGCGGTCGGTCAGATAGCCGCCGGCAATGACACCGATAATAGAAGCCGGGTACAGATATCCTGTAGCATATAAGCCGGCGATTCCCTGTGTCAGGTTAAAATGTTCCTGATAATAGGTTGGCATCCATCCCATGATCATCCATCCCACGATTCCCAGAAGGGACCAGAATAGCAGCAGCAGCCAGAAAGAGCCGCTGCTGAAAAGGCTTCTTAGCGCCGCGGCGAAATTGACTTTTGCAGCATTCGCAGGAGTTCCCGGTGTTTTGGGTGCGTCGCGGAGAAGCGCTACCAATACGAGGGCATACAAAACCCCTACGATGCCGAATGCGCTGAAAGGGGTTGTCCACGCATTTTTTTCGGCAATCCATCCCCCTAAAAACCCGAGGCTCTGTCCAACCATTATACCGGCGATGTGAATACCGGATGCCAGCGAACGTGTGGATCCTTTGTGATAATCGACGATTAACGCCAATGACGCCGGAATATAGCAGGCTTCACTGATTCCCATCAGTACCCGTGTTGCCAGCAGTTCTTCAAAAGTTGTGGCAAAAGCGGTCAGCCAGGTAACCGCCGACCATACCAAAAGACTACCGATGATCACGCGGCTTCTGCTGAAATGATCGGCCAGGAAACCGGCTAAGGGACTTAATAGGCCATATATCCATAAAAAGACAGAAGTCAGAAGGCCAAACTGGGCTTCAGTCATCGGAATTGCCTGTATGATAGAACCCCGCATGGTAGTAATCATTGTACGGTCCAGGTAATTAAGACAACCGACCACACAAAGTAATGCTACTACACGCCAGGCGCCTGATGGTAATGCTGAAGGTATTGCTATGGTTGAGTCTGCAGCCATGGGTTGCTGTCGGTTGGGGACTACCTCCTGTTCTATACTTCTTAAATCAGTCTGAGGAGATACGATTGGTTTATGTTTGAACGGAACAATTGGACTAGTTGTCCAGTAATTGCCTTGCGAGCCAGTTATCAATCGCTTCCACTTGTTTAGGATAGAGCCAATGCCCTGTTTCCTGAACCAGGAGCAATTCTTTTGGAGCACTCAGCTCGTTAAAAGCAGCATAATAGGAAGTTGGCGGACAGACTTCATCGTTATAGCCCCAGGTATAAAAACCGGGAATTTGCACCATACGCGCAAAATTGACTACATCGAAATAGGGCGCCGTCCTGCGTTTTTCCGGTGTATTGTTGAAGGGCAGATTGGTAGCGTTGAACATATGGGGCCATCCTCCTGCACGACCGTGTAAGTATCCTGTCAAATCGCATAAAGCGGGATAGAGCGCTGCCACATAGTTTACCCGTGAATCCAGCGCCGCCGTTACGATGGCCAATGCACCACCCTGGCTCCCCCCTTCAACTGCTAATTTTTGCTTGTTAAACTGCGGTAAGCTATAAATATAGTCAACGGCTCTGATGCACCCCAGGTACACACGTTTATAGTAATAGCGGTCACGGTGATCCAGATTAAACAGTGGATATCCCTTTAAGGCGCCTCTTGTCAGATTAGTATATACCTGAGAAGGCATGTCCAGCGGAATGCCGTGGATACCGATCTGGACGGTAATAATACCTTTCTCTGCATTCTTTATATCCCCGTCAAAACCCAGTATGCCGGAGCCTGGTACATGCAGCAGGGCCGGGTAAACTCCTTCTTTTTTAGGGATACATACGATTGCATAGAGACGATTTCCCGGTTGGTGGCTTTGTACATTGACCTGGTATACATTGACAGATTCCGTACAGCGATCGGGCATCAGTGTCGTACGTGTATCCAAAGGCAGCCTGGAAGCTTCCGTTATGGCCTGGTTCCAAAACGCCTTAAAATCAGCCGGCATTTCAACCGTAGGCCGGATAGCCTGGGGGCTGTAAGCCGCCGTAGCTAAGCCTCTGTAGGTCACGCCATCGACTTCGACTATCGCTGTGCAACGGAGAAATCCTGGTTTATCTAACGTTCCGCTGCCCACTATTCCTGTTCCGTCTGCGAGTTTGACAGTCCCTTTATGCACCGGTTCCATCTTGTCCGGAGCGATCTCGAACGTTACGGTGGCGGATGCCAGGGGAACCTGATGCTGTAATACCATCACTGAAAAGGTTGCCTTTTCTCCCACCGCATAGGTCCAGTCAGGCCGGTCAGCTGAAACGATAACGTCAATCGCTTGTTTTACCGGTTGACCCGCTACCGGGAGTTGCGGTATCAGACTCAGAAAAGCCAGTCCGCAGACGGTGCGGTGATACTGCTTCCTCATTTTTTCACGTATAATCATGCTGTCCCTCTATTATAAAATCTCTTTAATGCAGGCTTCTGAAACCCGACCTGCGGAAGGTATGCTGCCTATTCCCGGGTCAGGAGACCCGTTCTCCCTCGTCTCAGACGACGGGAGGGTGACAGCAGGTCTGTGACCTGCGAAAGATCTACAGCCTATCAAGCGGGTCAGGAGACCCGCTATCACTGCTTCACCCGTCGGAAGACGGGGAAGAGCGGGCGGTTTTTTTACATATAATCATTACTATCTTTCTATTATAAAATTTCTTTAATACACGCTTCTGAAGCCCCTTTTTCCAAAGAATACCTGCTCTTTTGTACATTCTCCAGGTGGTTGCCAATCAGCCTGATGTTGCTCGAACGCGGGTCGCTGACGGAAAGGAACACCGGAACAGCCGTGACCGGGGCGCTGCCTGCAAGGACCATGTCCCGCACATTTATCAGCCGGATCAGGGCTGGTGTTTCAGAAGTTGCCTGCGCTTTAAAACCCTGCACCCGTATCTCCTGAACGTCGTCACACACCAGGGCCGGGCGTATATCCTCTTCCGCAAAACGAAGGTGAAAATTTTCAAAAGTAACATGGACGGCATGACGGACATAAAACCCGTAGGCCGGCAGCCGGCCAAACATTCTTCCGCTCGGGTACGCTTGCGGCAGCTCCGGAACTTCCCGGTTAATTTCTTTTAGCCGCTCTTCACGGGTCAGCCGCTCTCCTGGTACATCGTCACTTTTGACAGCTTTTCCTCCATCTGTAAATTCCAGGTTGATATTGGTGAGAGTGATGGTTTTGACAGGCTGGTCCGGCAAACCTGTAATCGAACAACCATATCCGCTGATACGTGTTCCCTGAACATTGCTGATGGTTATATCCTTCAGAATTCCTTTTTGCGGGGCTGCGTTTTTCCGATAGCTGCGGTGACGACTTCCCAACCGTATAAAAATGGCAGCGCCCTTAATATTCCGGAGACTTATCGCCGAGATGTTAATACGTTCCACGCGGGCCCCGTCTGCAGAGATGATGCTTAACGCCTCTCCTCTTGTGTCGAAAACAGTACAATTCTGAACTGTTATGTCCTCAAATGCACCCGCCGACTCTGTTCCGATTTTAATACCGGATGCATTGGAGCTTACCACGCAATTTGTGATAGTGATATCCCTGCAAGCTTCGTTCGGGGAATAGCTCTTCAGACAAATCGCATCGTCGCCGCTGTTGATATAGCAATTCGAAATCCGTACCACCTCACAATCGATAAGATCCAGACCATCGGTATTACGCCCCGGAGAATCGGCATACCGGGGCTTCTCAATATCCTTGTTTTCACGGCTGTCTACGGTTATCCCATCCAGCACCATCTTCCGGCACGATTGATACGATTGTATCCATGAACCTCCGTTGTACAACGTTATATCCCGGAGCAGCACGTTTTCACAGCCCCTGAAATGGATGATTCTTGGCCTGTCTGTAAACGGCTGTGCTCCCTCGATCATTTTGAAATACTGTCCGCTGCCGTCGATCTTCCCGCGTCCGATAATGGCAATATTTACAGCTTTCTCGGCATAAATCAACATTTTACCGGTTACAAATTCCCCATTGTAGCCCGGGTAGGCAGAGGACCCGACCGGATAATCGTCCAACCGGGTACTTCCCGCCAGGACAGCGCCGGCCGCTATGTGGAGTGTTATATGATCTTTCAGATAGAGCGTGCCCGAAAGAAAACGTCCGTTATGCAGGTAGACCTCTCCTCCTCCTGCCTGATGACATTCATCGATAGCGCGTTGTATCGCCCGGGTATCCATTGTTACGCCGTCACCGCGGGCCCCGGTTTGAAAAACATCCCAGACACCTTTCTTTTCCTGCCCGAAACAGGTGCTTAAACCGCCGCACAGGACGATTAACAATAGAACTCCCAACCTGATTGGTCCCATATAATAACTATTTGAACTGGAAAGCATACAGTTTGGCATCACGCATAACAAATCGCAGCCGAACCGATTTTCCTTCCAATTGCTTCACATCCGCTTTTCCTCTCCATGTCACAGGATAACGGACGGAATTACCGACAATCCAATCGGATTCCTGCAGTGTAAAACCAGGGACAGGCGTTCCGTCTTCTTCCAGAATTTCCACACGAATACTTCCGCCTCCCCCGGTATCCGTGTTAATTTCAAGTTTGCCGCCTGTAAAAGTCACCGGTTTCGTAACCACCTCTCCCGTGGCATCGTACGGCGTGTCCAGTGAAACGAATCCATCGAGCCTCAGCACCGCACGTGTTATCGCTGATTTCTTTTTTCCGCCCGGGGCCATCGGATCGATCCGTCCGGCGCGATCCCAGTTTACACCGCAATAATAGATCCAGATCTCGTCGCCCATTACAATAGGATTCGGCATCGCCCAAATCTGCCTGGAGTCGAAACGACCCAAGGGACCAGGCTTTATAAACGCTTTTCTGGCCCCGGCTTTTGAGAAGGAAGTACCATCTCTGCTCACTTCCAACCGAATGTCCCGTGTACCGGGCTCACCGGTCCCCTGAAACTCGGTATCCGTAACCCAGTGCCAAAAAGCCTGCGTCAGCATTATATAGACACCCTTTGTTTCCGGGTAGGGAAAAACAGTAGCGCCGTAGTAGTCGACAGGATTTTGCCGGACTTTATCGCTATAGGTGCCCTGATCGATAAAATCTGGCCAAAGCACCACTCCGGTATCCACTACATCCTTGTAATCCTCCAGGATAGCACGCCTTACGCCTCTTCGTCTGAGCACCAACTCGTCTCCCTCTTTACGATCGACAAAATGGCGACCGTAAAATACGTGTTTGTTACTAGTTTCATCCCAGAATACAATCGTCTGTGTATCAAAAGGGCCGCGCGGATTTATTTCGGAGAAAAATTTCCAGTTAATTCCGTCCGGAGAGCTATGCATGTGCAATTTCCCGGAAGGATATACTTTGGCCTGCGTCTTATAGCGATGCGCCGGCGGCGCCTGCGGATCCAGCCAGACAGCGGAGCCACCTATGATACCGGGTAATACGACATTATTCTTTTTGGATCCGTTAAGCGCATGTAACCCTACCTCAGGTTTTGTAAAATGGATACCATCCGCAGACTCGGCGTATCCCACATGCCGGTCGTGATCATAGGGATCGGTCTCGCTTTTTTGCCGGAGAAAATCATACCATATTTTCACTTTGCCTTCGTCATCCTTCAACACACTCGAATAGAGATAGACCTCTCCACCGGCTTCGTGAGGTAAATCGGTCTCTATCAAAATTTCTCCGGTGGAATAGGGTTGATTCATTACAAAATCGACGGACTTATGGGATTGGATAAGCTTGTCATCGATAAACAGTTGTTTCGTATTGCCGATAACGATCGTTTCCCTGGGTTCTGTGAGCTGCGCTTTTCCTTCCGTCAGCGTAAACAGTACCAGGCTGATAGCCCAGCAACCTTTTGCTTTTTGTATTGTTTTATAAGTTAGCTTTTTCATCTGTATAAAAGGTTATCAGCTTTCGGCAGTCAGCTATCAGCGGGGCCGCCCAGGTGGGGCCGCCCAGGTGCTTATTCACGGATGGCGGGCGGCGTACCGCTTTTTGTGCAATCCGGTTTCTGAAGGCTGATTGCTTATGGCTATTTCATCTTGGGGTTATTGGGCTGTTATATGTTATTTTTCGCTATTTTTTAAAACCGTGGACTGTGTCTTCTTTTGAAACCGTGGACTGTGTCTTCACAGTCCACTTCCCCGCTGATCGTGGCCTGGCTGATCGCAGCCCGGCCGGTAATGGGATGGTCTGTGGGGACACAGACCATGGACACATACCATGGACACAGACCATGGTGTCTCCGGAGATCAGGCCTTTTCACCCGGCGGCACTGCTCTGAATCCGTATACATCAGCGGTGCCTTTCATAAAGATCTCCAACCTTATTTCCTTTCCTTTAAGCGTACTGATGTCTCCATTCTTCCATTTTACCTCGGACCGGATGTTATTTCCTGTTACCGGAAGGCTTGGTTCGGGATCAAAACCATCAAGAGGTTTGAGGTGATAATCCATCACTTTGACGGTCAGGCCTGCACTGCCTGCGTCTGCATTCAGATAGAGGTTGCCACCCGGCCAACGCAGCATACGGGTGATGATGGTGCCGCCCCCTGCCGGACTTCGCAACGAAGCAAACCCCTCCTTGCGGAGACGGGTCAGGCCGATGCCCGGGATATTCTCCTTTGATGAATGATCCGAGTCGGTAGCAAAGTAATAAATCCACCATTCGTCACCTACTTCTACCCAGCCGGACGATCCCAGAATCATACCATGGTCCCATGCAGGTCCGGGCGCTGTGTCAATCAACGGCATCGGTTCTGAAAACCGGTGGAAATCGTACCCGTTCCGGCTAAACGCCAATTCGGTGTGAATTTTATGCGTAATAGGACTATAAGGCCACAGGAACCCCCAGTAGATGCCGGCGTAATAGCTCGTGGGCATTCCGTAGAACTTCCAGTATCCTTTTTTGACATCCGTTTCATCCGGAAGTAAAATATTCTCGGGGAATACCGGCCATTCATCCCACAGACTTGTATGCTCCAGCCTGGCTACTTTTCTGCGTCGTCCTATTTCGTCGCCGTAGATATTGGTAGCCCGGGTGAAGCACACATATTTTTTTAACTGCGGATCCCAAAGGATGCTGCTTTGGGTATCGGGGCCGTATTCGGGCGTGATTCGTACCCGACTTGCGTGTTCCCAGTTAATACCGTCTTTCGACCCGATCAGGTGCATTCCCTTGGGCGCCGTCGTACAGAGCATGATAAATTTATAGCCCCGTTTCTCACTGTCAGGAACGTCGATCAAATAGGGGCATGCCGCTGCTTCTCCTTTTGCCCCCCGAAATACAATATTATTATCCAGTGTGTCCTTGAACGCATATTTCCCGATCCGGGGCAGTTTCCAGGTAATACCGTCCTCGGACTCGGCATAGGCGATGCCATACGTATATTTGAACGGCTCCATGCTTTGTATCCAGAAATCTTGGTACCACATTCGGAAAAGACCCGCCTCCTTATCATAAGCGACATTGACATAGCCTCCATTGCCCGGGAGAACGGGATTTGCAGGATGCTTCCGGGGCTGATGCGGAACCCGTACCACCGTTTCTGTCTGGAACTTTACCGCCCAATGATTGTCTATTAAAAAATCATCGACAAATAATTGCGGATCATGGCCGATTTCCAGTACTCTCGGACCACTTGCGGCGTTTTTGCTCAAGCCAGACGGCTGCGCTCTTACTTCGGTGGCTTTTGAAAACGAAACTCCCAGTGTACTGAATCCTAATGTTCCGGCCCGTTTAAACCAATCCCGTCTGGACGACGTCAATGTATCGTTATTCATATTCAATGCTTGATTATCGGGAACAAACTAATAACCTGGGTTCTGTTTAACTTTGGGTTCAAGACTTAAAGTCTGCTCGGATATGGGAAAAAGCAATAAATAATCATCTCCTTTTCGGCTTTGTAAAGAGGGGACCAAATCGAATGCTTTCCCGAATCGAATTAAATCCCACCAGCGTTTTCCTTCAAGGGCCAATTCCAGCAGCCGCTCTTTAAGAATAGCTTCGTCGTTTTGTTCCTGACTGCCATTTGTAAACAGATGCTGATCGAACGTATCGCCATAGGCCCTTTTTCTCACTTGATTTATCTCCACAGAAGGATCTTGTCCCAGGGCGTTTTTTGCCTCTGCTTTCATTAACAGAATGTCGGCATAACGATAAATGACGACATCATCGACGAACTGCCTGATTCCGCCATCCACCGTTCCATTGTATTTGGTGCAAAAGGATCCGTAATAGCTTCTGACTCCGTTGCGTATTACAAACATCTCCCAAAACGTAGCATTCCGACGCTGATCATCTGTGGTAAATTGATTTCTGGTTTCTTCAGAAGCAGTAAATGAACCTCCTATGGTGATCCCGGTGGCGCCGATCGCCTCCAGGGAAGCTGCCTCCAGTTCAGCAGTAACAAGGTTCTGATTCATATAAGAAATGCCTCCCCAATTAAAGGCGGATTCAAAAAGTTGAAACTTTATGGCCATCAGCACTTCCTTATTTCCCTTGTTCGTATAATCAAATACGCTTGCAAAATTATCGAGTAAGGCGACGTCTCCGTTATCCGCGTCTTCTAAAGCGTTTAGGGCTGCATTCACATCTTGTACGCCTCCATTTAATCGTTTAGCAGTCCAAAGATATACGTCTGCTTTAAGTGCATTGACTGCCGGCTTTGACCATGTATTTCTGCCTGCAGGCAAGTTATTATCCGGGAATAAGTTAAGTGCTTTCTCCAGGTCTGATTTAATAAATGAGAAGACTTCCGCGACGGGTGCTCTTTCTTTTTGAATCAGATCCGGACTATATCCCTCTGTAGGATCGGTTACCATCGGTACTTCTCCCCAAGTTCTTACCATAACAAAATAAGCGTAAGCCCGCATTGCGTGCGCCTGGGCGAGAATTGCATTCTGACTGTTTGTTGAGGTAAATGAAATGGCAGGGGCATGTTTCAGTAGCAGGTTGGCATGGTGAACAACCGTATACAGGCCTTGCCATGTCGGGCCGGGATTACTGGAATTTAGAATGTTTTCCCAGTAGATATTAGGTCCTGTACCAAAACTTCCTCCCATCACCTCGCTTCTGGCTTCTCCCAGGTAGAGTAAGGTATGATTTTCCGCCAGCGCCCTGAACCGATCGTACATGCCATACAAAGAGCCGGTTACGTCACTTTCTGTTTTCCAGAAGGATGCGTTGGTAATGGTACTGATGGGTTCTAACGTAATGGTATCAGTACAGGAAGTAGTCGTAAAAACCGCTGCAAGGAGTGCTGTTGAAATTCTATATAACTTTTTCATAATATAGCCGTTAGTGTCTTTTAATTAGAAAGTTACGTTAACACCAAATATGATATTTCTGGGAATAGGGTATCCGCCGTTATCCTGGCCGCCATCTTCAGGGCTGAGTCCTTTATAATTGGTGAAGTAGTGCAGGTTATGGCCTGACACATTAAATCTGATGTTACTTACCTTAATCCTATCTGTAAGCGAGTTCGGCAGGCTGTAAGATAAGGTAACTTCACGCAGCGATGCATAGTTTCCCGATTCAAAAAAAATGGAGTTCCCGCCATCAATTGTAGCCTGCCCCCTGGCAATATTTCGTTGTGTTTGCTGATCCGCCCAATAGTATCTGGGAATATCGGTCACATCCCCCTGGTTTTGCCAGGATCTGAGCACATCGACGGGTATTCCACTGTTTGTCCCATATTGAGCCAGCATCAGAGCTCTCGACCAATTATACTTGGTATGTCCTGTTGTATAATCCAGCCGAAAAAAAAGAGACAACCCTTTGTAACTTAGTGAGTTGGAAAATCCTCCTGTCCATACCGGGTACATATTACCTATAGGCACCCGGTCTTTTGAATCGATAATGCCGTCGTTGTCTACATCCAGCCAATTTACGTCGCCGCCGTACTTAGTCCGGTCGCTCACGCTGATCAGCATATCCACAGGTGCTTTCGCAGCCTCTTCATCGGTAGCATAAATACCGACTTGTTTGTATGCAAACAGCTCTCCCGGACTAATTCCTTCCTGCAATCCTCCCATCCAGCGATAATCCGATAAAGCGGTGTCCCATAAATAATATCCTCCTATCCTGTTGTTCTCCGTCCCGTTGTAAGGCAGTGTCAAAATCTTGTTCTTCACCTTGGAAGCATTGAACGAAATATCCCATTGAACCCGGGAGGAGCCAGTCGGAACACGCGCACTTACCTCGAACTCAATACCTTTATTTTCGAGGCTTCCAAGGTTTGTAAGAATACTGGTGAATCCTGTTGACTGCGGCAGCGACAGCGTGGTGAGCAGGTTATCGGTTACCCGGCGATAATAATCAATCAGCAGCGTAACGCTGTTGTTAAATAAACCCAGATCGGCTCCTATGTCAAATGTTTTCGATACCTCCCACTGCAGATTATCATTCGCCAGCACCGTATTCTGAATGACTGCATTTCCATCGTACCGACGCCCTACACTATACTCTCCCTGTGCCTGGTAGTCGCCCAAACCTCCCAGGTTACCATTTACTCCGTAGCTGCCCCGGATTTTCAGCGCTGATAACTGGCTGGGGAGCTGCTTCCAGAAGTCTTCTTTATGTAAATTCCATCCGACCGAAACCCCCGGGAAAAAGCCCCATTTATTCTGATTTCCTAAATTGGATGCCCCATCGTAACGCATGTTGATCGTTAAGAGGTATTTCTGACCGAAGTCATAATTGATGTTTGAAAAATATCCCAGTATAGCTTGCTTTGATTCACTGCCGCTCACCGCAATGGGAGACGCGGCCGCGTTCAGGGTCGGAATCAAGTCTGAAGCTGCGCCTTGCCCGTTTGCGCTCAGGTTCGTTACGCCTCTGTCAAAGTAGGAAAACCCTGCTTTAGCGCTTATGTTATGGTTGCCTCCGAGCGATTTCTCATAGGAGAACACGGCGTCCGCCTGGTATTGCATATGTTTAAAATAAGAAGCCGAAGCTGCCCTTGTGCTTACAATGCTTCCGGGGGCGTTTACATACGCTTTACGGAATTCTCTCCTGTCGGAATAAATTGAATATGCAGAAACTTGCGGATCGAATGAGAATCCCGGGAAAATAGTCCAATGACCGCCTAACGAAACCGTCAATTTATCGTTGGTATATTTACGGTCCCAGGTACTTAGGAGATACTCCGGATTACCGCCTCCCAAGCCGGGCGAAAGCGTTCCGTCCTCGAATGTGCGCTTAGACGTAGGTGACAAGGCCTGCGACCGGTCATAAGGCCAGGCATCTCCATCCTGCGCTATTTTAGAATACATCAGGCGGCCGGAAACACTCAAGTTATCTCTTACTTTCAGATCGCTGTTTAAATTGACAGACAGACGCTGATACCCGGTACCGATCGCAATACCCTCATTGCTCAGGTAACCTACGCCTGCATTGAATGTCGCCTTTTCAGTGCCGCCATTTACCGCGATCTGATGATCATGTGAGATGCCTGTTCTGTACAATATTTTCTGAAAATCGGTATCCTGAAAAATAATCGTTTTAGACGGATCCAGGGGGTCCGGCATGCTTTCCCAGCCTTCGTTTAATTTGTGCTGGTTTTCGGGTGTGAGATACTGGGTAGTGAAAAATGTATTATTGGTCAGGTCATTTCCTGTTCCCCCGGGTGTGGCTCCTGTTAAATAGCTCACGTTTGCCGGAAGCTTTCGGGCATTGGCCATCACACCCAGTCTGTAAAACTTAATGAAATCTCTGGCTGACACAAGATCATAGGTTTTGGCCACATTGGATGCGATTAAATTGTACCCATAAGAGACCGATGCTTTTCCGGGCTTGCCCGTTTTTGTGGTGATAATCACTACTCCGTTTGATCCTCTCGCCCCGTAAATAGCCGTAGAAGCGGCATCCTTTAAAACCTGCATGGACGCGACATCGTTGGAATTCAGATCATTTATATCTGCCCGGATAATTCCGTCAACAATAAACAACGGAGTTGCCCCATTCGGATTATTGATCGAAGTACCCCCTCTTACAATAACTCTTGGCGCAGCTCCCGGCTGTCCCGTCGTTGTTTGAACACGTACTCCCGATAAGGTTCCCTGCAGCGCCGAAGCCGCGTTGGCGTACGGAACATTTTCCAGTACCCGGTTATCCAATTTTGAAACAGAGGTCGTAATCGTTTCTCTTGACTGGGTACCATACCCGACCACCAGGACCTCTTCCAGCGCTTTTTCATCGACTTTTAGCGAAACATGGATGGCCGACTGACTTCCTACCAACACTTCCCGGCCTATATACCCTACAAAAGAAAAGATCAGGACCGACTCCTTTCCGGCTACGGAAATCGTATAGTCGCCCGCTTCGTTGGTCACTGTGCCCTGTTGCGTGCCCTTCACCAGGATGCTTACGCCCGGTAAGCCTTCGCCTTTCTCATCCGTCACCCTGCCTTTTACGACGATTTCCAGGGGAGGAAGCGAAACGAAGCTTTCCGAGAGGTCTGGAAGCGCTACAGTGGTATTTGCGGCGGAAGCTTTGCGCTCGGGTATCCGGTTCAGCACAATCCTGTCGTTGACCACTGAATAGCCAATGCCGGATGGGGTCAGGAGGGCGTCCAGTACCTTTTTCAGACTGGCTTTCCGGGTTTTCAGGCTGACGGCCTGATCGGCGTTGACAATACTACGGCTGTAAACAAACCTGACCGAGGCCTGTTTTTCCAGCCGGTTCAGGGCCTCTTCCAGCGGGATCTGCTGAAAGGAGATGGTGACCTGGTGATCCAGTACCTGCTGGCTCCGGCCGCTGTGGGCGTAAGAGACACAGGTAATGCACAGCGCGATGAGTAGCTGATCGCATGTAATTCTCATAATTCTACACCAATCGAATGGAATTTGTACATGAAAATTCATAAATTTGACCGTTTCGTTTAAAACATGGGACAATAAAATTCCTGATGCCATTTATTGGCATGACAGGGGATTTGCGGGGGTAAGTGGGCTCAGCACTTACCCCCTTTTTACTCGATTACGCCGGTTGCCTTTTACTTCATAAGGGCATGGTTTTAGGGTTAACTAATAGCTTTCAAGGTAGTTTTAACCGTATCAAATCACCATCGATTTCATAGGTCAGCCCAAGCGAACGTTCCAGTATTTCCAATACATCGGGAAGGTTCATTCCTGTAAAGTCTGCTTTTAGCTGATAATCATTCAAGGCGGTGTCGGTTACTTCAATCTGAACACCGTACAGGCTGTTCAGCCGTTTTACCACCGCTTTCACCGGTACATTCTCAAAGGTTACATCGCTTTTCTTCCACATCGCCAGGCGGGCATCGCCGGCATGAGTTGCTTTCCGGAATTGCTGTTCCGAAAACAGTACACTTTCATCGGGCAGTAATACTACTTCTTCCTTGATTTCCGCCTGGGGTTCCAGAGAGCCGGTTGGTAACGCTCTCTCTATACGTTTTACGGATACTTTCCCGGTCGCCACCGAAACCTGGGTAAAGGGATCTTCCGGATAGGCCCGGACCCGGAAACTGGTGCCCAGTACCTTGGTACGGACCTCCCGGCTATAAACCATAAAAGGCCGTAACGAATCAGGGGTTACGTCAAAAAAAACCTCGCCGGTCATATTGACGATCCGGAGCCCGGTTTCAAAACGCTCCGGGTAGGTAAGCGAGGAATTAGGGTGCAGCCAGGCAAGAGTGCGGTCCGGTAGGACGACCCGCTGCAGGCTTTTGTCTGTATTGGTTACCACAATGGTCCGGATTGCTTCCGCAACGGCATCGGGCGGATCAACAGGCCGCCACACCCAGGAGAGGCCAACCCCGATTGCTATCAGGGCGGCAATGCCGGCCACATAGCGCACCCAGATGTGCCGCTGTCTGACCTGATGGTGGTCTGCAATAGAGGACCTTATATGCTTGAAAAGAATTCCTTTCAGCAGTTCTTTTTCATCCTCTGAAAGAAATTCCAGCAGATCAGGATCGTTCTCGAACGAACGGTACCAGGTCTCTACCTGGCGGCGTTCTTCGGGTGAACAGTTTCCCTGAAGGTACTTGCGGATCAGTTCCGGAAACACTTCTTCTTTCATGTTGTCTGGTTGCTTATATGAATAGGTCAGTCGAGTGGAGTACTTCCCCTACCCGGATATTGTGTTTTTTTTTAATACGTGATTTTTTACTGCCTGGAGGCGGATTATCCAAGGAGCAGCAGCAGGAGAACGGAGACCAGGTTGCGGAGGTTCTGGCGGAGTAAACGGAGGGCTTTTGTGAGGTGGTTTTCAACGGTTTTTTCCGAAATATTCAATTCGGCGGCAATTTCCCGGTTGTTTTTATATTCCATCCTGCTCAGCTCGAATATGCGCCTGCATTGGGGAGGTAATGCTGAAATGAGTTTTTCGAGGCGCTCGGAAAGCTCTTTTAAAAAGATGGCGTCTTCCGTACTGTTTTGGCCGGCAACCGGAGTAAGCCGTACCTCCGCGTAATACTGGGACCTGACCCATTCCTTCTGAATCTGGTTCAGCGTGCGGTAGCGTACGGCCGTATGCAGATAGGCGCCCGGGGAAGTGTGGACTTTCCGGTCGTGGCGATGGATCCAAAGTTCGGTAAAGACGTCCTGGACGATTTCCCTGGCCGCTTCGGGATCTTTAATCCGCTTGAAAGCATTGCTGTAGAGGGAGGCCCAATAGCGGTTGTAGATTTCCTCGAATGCCTTTTCGCTATCCGAAGAAATCAGTTCAAACAGCAATGCGTCTGTATCGTGCCGGTGATTACTCATACCAAAAGCTGCTACATATTCGAAATAAATTTATACAAAACAGGCATGCGGGATAAGGGTTAAGGCGGTACCCAGATCATGCATTCAGTCCGCCATCCATCAGAATGTTTTCTCCGTTGATGTACGCGCCGGCATCGGAGGCAAGCAGCACCACCAGTCCTTTGATGTCATCACGATTGGCCATGCGACGTAACGGGACTTTTTTGCAATAATTGTTCAGAAAGGCCTGGGGCTGGTTATTGAACAATCCTCCCGGACTGATACAATTGAAGCGGATATTGTTGCCGGCATTCATCTTTGCCATAAAACGGGTCAGGTTGATGAGGCCCGCGTTGTGGAAAAAATAGTCGGGCGGTAAATCCCCCATATTCTCTGTCCCTTCATAGTTGGAGAGGTCGGGGCCGGACATCCCCATCATAGAGGCGATGTTGATAACACTTCCGCCGCCGCTCCGGATGATCAGCTCCGTCATTTCGCGCAGGAGGTCCATCATGCCGGTGGCATTTACTTTCATCGATTCCCCGAACTGTTCAATCGGGGCATTGTATCCTTTCATAGGCCTGGAAACGGCGTTGTTTACGAAGCCGTCCAGTCGTCCGAACTGCTGCCCGATCGCCTCTTTGAGCGCCTGTACGGACTTCGGATCACCCTGGTCGACCTGCATGGGGTGGACGTCGAGGTGCTGCTCGCGGAATTCCGCGGCGGTAGCCTCCGCCGATTTCAGATCACGCGAGGTGGTAATAACGGTTCCGCCGGCTTCGGCCAGGCCTTCCACAATGCATTTTCCATACATACCGGAACCACCGGTTACCAGGATGACTTTATTTTCCAGGTTAAATAACGCTTTTACGTTCATTTGTGTAAAAAAGGTTTTAGGTATGAGGTTTTAGGTTTTAGGGAAAAAGTGGTTGGTGATCAGCTGTCGGCCTTATTCATTTCTCGGTTTGTACGCCTGGGCGGCCCCGCTGATAGCCGATTTCTGATAGCCGATTTCCGATAGCTGATTTCTGACAGTTCATGGGAATAGTTGCTGGTTAATGGTGAGCCGTCAGGACAACTGTTCCGCCGGCATCCCGGCTTTCCTGTGCAGCGATCAGGATACGCATGATGTTTTCGGTTTTGGAAAACGCCAGCCGCGGGGCGCCCTCTTCTACGGACCGGAAAAACTCGATGAGGTTGTCACGGAACATGGAATAGGAATTCCGGATATCGACCAGGCGCCAGCCTTGCTGTCCAAACAACGATACCTGGAAGGTCCCGGTAATGTCGGCAAAAAGATGCAGTGTAAGGTCGGTCCCGGTGCGGAGCCGTATCCGTACGATCTCCCTGTCCGGTTCACCGATATGCTGCACGGAGCCGGCCTCGGGGTCATCCAGCATACCGAAAATGGCCTCCAGCAGATGGACCCCGTATTTCTTCCAGTCTTTCTTCCCGACAGCCGTCACCAGCTCCAGCTTTCCCAGTGTATGCAGTTCCTGACGGGCCGTACGGCATTCGCAGGCGTAACGCATCGAGGAGCAGGACATAATGAACTTACCCGCTGCGTGTTGGCCGGAAAACCATTCGAGATCTTCCCGGGAATAGGCGAGGGGTTTGTCAATGAAGACCGGGATGCCTGCTTCGATAAAGGGAGCTGCCATTTCCCGGTGCTTTTCGGGGTCGTCGCGCGCCAGGATCACCGCATCGACGGCTCCGATCATATCGGTGAGGCCGGTGACCACATGGGGGATCCGGGCAGTCCGGGCTATGCTTGCTGCGGTCGCACTGTCCTGTGCCCAGACATGTGTGACGCGCGCTGACGGGATACCCAGGGTGTCGCGGTTGGCTTCCAGATAGGCAGTAACCGCGGGATAGCCGACGCGGCTTATTTCCGCTCCGTCAAAGTGCCCGTTAATAATAGCCGACCAGGAATAGGGATGTGCGTTCCCGGGGCTCATGCCGATAATACCTGTTTTAATCATCTTGGTTGCTAGTTAAGCCATCCCATTTTATCCCAATAGGGTAAATTGAGAAAAGCAGGATCAGGAAAAGCCATCTCCCTGGCTTTTTCCAATGTTTCCGGGTTCATATAACGTCCATTGGCCGTAGCAACGGCTTGCCGGAGGTAGTCCATGCGGTCTATTCCTACCAGGACCGCCGATACCGCCTCAAAGGATAATGCAAATTTGGTAGCCAGGGTAGGGAGGTCGGGGTAATCGGCTCCCAGCAGGGCGTTGTATCCTTCAATATGGGCTGCCACGGGTTGGAGCGCCTGATGCAGCCCGTTCCCCCGGTTGCTCAATAATCCTTTCAACAACACAGACCGGATCACGATACCCGTTCCCCTGTCTGCAGCCTCCTGGAAAAGCACTGCCTGCTGCTGGTCCAGCAGGTTAAACGGCAATTGAATGATATCCCACATCCCTTTGGAAAGCGCCAGTTTCGTTTCCTCCACGGTGTAGGTAGAAACCCCTGTGGCACGTATTTTACCTTCCTTTTTCAGCTCCTGAAAAATTTCCGCGACAATCGGATGCGTCAGCACGTCCCCGCCGGCCTGGTGCAGCATAAACACATCCGCATAATCGGTCTGTAAGGCTTTCAGGCTTTGGGACAATGAATTCCGGATGATCTCACGAAGGACTTCTTCCGGGGGGAGCGTGCCGTCGGGCTGCAGAAAGTGGAAGCATTTGGTTGCGATGATGACGTCTTTTCGCCGGTCGCGGAATGCCTTTCCCATAAGGGCTTCGCTATTGCCGTACATCCGGGCCGTATCGAAGAAATTTACCCCCATTTCGGTGGCGGCATGCAGCAGGCCGATGGCTTCCTTTTCGGACAGCATGTCTTTTTCATCCTGGACGCCTATGCCGTACGGCATGCCTATTTCTACCCCGCCGAATGCTATCTCTGATACAGACAGGCCCGTATTTCCAAGTTTTCTTGTAAGCATAAATCGGTAAGAAACAATTGATTACTTATAATAGGAGCCGGGAGGGCTATTTGTCCTGGTAGCAGCAAAAGCGTCGGTCAGGTCGCGGCAGTAATTCGTCAGGCCGACAACATCTGCACCAACGCTGATGAACTGGTAACCCATTCCGGTCAGTTCTTCGATGTTGGACGGGCCGCCTACGGTTCCGGCGAATTTGCCATATTTCCTGGCGACTTCGGCCACTCTTTGACGGGTGCCGGTCAACAGGGGATGCTCCCACTGTCCCGGGGCGCCGATTCCCTGACTGAAATCACCGGGTCCGAAAAACAGCATATCATAACCCTCCAGCGCTGCGATGGCCTCCAGTTCCCCGAGGGGTTCGGGATCTTCGATCTGGAGAATGACAAAACGCTGCTCATTCGCCTGCCGGATATAGTCGTCAAAGCCCAGCGCCGTATAAGCGCCATCCGAATTGCCGCCATCGATGGGCCGGCGGCCTGCCGGATGAAAGCGGGTGGTATGGACTATTTCACGGGCTTCCTCCAGGGACATCAGGTGCGGGACCATAATGCCGGTCGCATCCAGCTCCAATGGCCTGATGTAGTCGCTGTAGCTGCCCCGGGACACCCGTACCAGAATGTCTGTATCATGGGCTTTGGCCGCCCAGACATTGGCGGCAACCACTGACCAGTCCTGGGCGATATGCTCCTGATCGATCCAGACACAATCGAAGCCGGCAATCGCCGCGATTTCGGCCACCCTGGGGTCGGCCAGATTAATTTTAAAACAGCTGACTGTTTCGCCGGCCCGAAGTTTGGTCAGTACCCGGCTTGTACGCATTTTCAAGGGCTTATAGGATTAAATGATTGTTCTTACAGATAATGATTACAGGACCGGTTACAAAGGTTTCCTGTTACCAATAGGCAAAAATAGCAGGAAACCAACCC
The DNA here is from genome assembly GCA_040394475.1 of Telluribacter humicola. Classification (GTDB taxonomy): domain Bacteria; phylum Bacteroidota; class Bacteroidia; order Cytophagales; family Spirosomataceae; genus JBEBSD01. The sequence continues at coordinate 28,534 of JBEBSD010000035.1, forward strand.
GACCGCTACCCTTTTTATAGGGGTTTATGATACTATTTTTCAGATTTTCGATAAAATCGTTTCCCTGCAGACACTCCTGCCCGCAGGATGTCACCGGTTGTCCGTCACCCGTTCAATGAGCTGCAAGAGGGCATACGCGGCAGCGGCCCGAACATCTGCGTCGTCTGCTTCCTTACCAATCGGGTCTTCCGTATACAGCAAGGATTCCAGTAAGGGAATATCCGTTTCATCGCCTGCCCGGGCGAGCGCCATTGCCAGTTCCGACCGGACGCCTTTTTCCTTTACCTGCTGATAGGGGCGGAGTTTTGCCCGGAGTCCGGTATAGATTTCCCCCGGAATTTCTTCCTCCGGCGCTGTCTGCAGGGCAGCGCTCAGGAGAAAAAGCCCTGCATCCGGGGCCTCATCCAAAGCAGCCTGAGCCAGTTGTTTCCAGGTGGATAGTGGTAATTTTCCGGATCGCCCTAATGCATAAGCTGCCAGCCGCCTGTCCGAAGCATCGGCTTCAGGATCCGTGACAATTCCGATAAACCGGTCACGAAAAGCCTCCAGTGAGTCGGGTGAGGTATACGAAATGCTCCATTGGGTATAGCGCACCAGGCTGTTGACCTCGCTTTCAAGTGTTTGCCTGGTGATTTCCGGAGCCGTTACGGCCGGGGATACCTTAAGCTTGGCCAGGGTCTCTGCGGCATGAATGCGATCCGGTCCACCGGTATCCAGAAAAGCATTCAGGATAGTATCCGTCCACTGCTTCCGGTTTTCGGGAGCAGGATCGGCCTGGGCCAATACCCGCCAGATTCCGATCCTGTATTGCGGCTTTGTTTGATGCTCTTCTGCTTCTTTCAGGTATTCCTGCAGCACACCTTCCGGATAACCGGCCCAAAGCAAATACTCGGCCGCATGGACTTTTACCCATTCTTCCTGTGTCGTGAGCACCGTCCGCAATTCCAGAAGCGATTGCTCTATAAGTTCATTGTATTTCATAGGATTGTCGGTTGGGGTGCAGGCATTCTGCAAGGAAAATAATACAAGAATCCCTGCCGTTTGTGAGAGGTGTCTTATGGTAGGCGTTATTGATTTTTTCATTTGTGAAGAAGGGGGGAGTTATGAATTAGGAATTATGAGTTAGGAATTATGAGTTATGAGTTGGGCCAACTGATAGCTGACTTCCGATAGCCGATTTCCGATAGCTGATTTCCGATAGCTGATAGCTGACTTCCGATAGCTGACCTCCGACAGCTGACCTCCGATTTCCGATAGCTGATAGCTGATAGCTGATTTCCGTTCATAAAAAATTCCCTTCTTTCAGTATTCCGATCCATTTGGCGTAGCCTGCTGGGGTTAGATGTACACCGTCCCAGGTGTATTCCTGCTTCAGCTGTCCTTCATCGTTCGCGAAATGTGTATGGAGATCGATCAGGGTGCAGCCTTCGCTTTGTGCCATTTTTTGCAGCGCCGTGTTAATGCTTTTGATCCGCTCTTCTTTATTGTAATGGTTTTTCAGCTTGCCGAAGGAACTGTTGGTAGGAAGCAGGGTCTGCAGGTAGATCCTGGTGGCCGGCGACCCCGATTGTATCTGACGGATCATACGCAGGTGATTGTGTATAATGACATCGTCGGGAATGTTACGGGCCAGGTCGTTGATGCCGATCAGGATAAAGATCTTTGCCGGTTTCCCGGTTACTACGTCGCCCAGGCGTTCGAGAACTCCAAAAGTGATATCACCGGGAATACCCCTGTTTTTGATGGATAAAGATCCCGTCAGCTCATTCCAGTCGGCCCAGAAGGTGATGCTGTTCCCGATGAAAACGATGTCCTCCGGCGATTGGGGGAAGGTACGGAAGAGCTCGACCCTTGTCTTGTAAATTTCGGGGCGGGCGGTGCTGTCCCAGGCGGCTTCCTGTGCCTGTACCGCTGGCGTCATTCCTGAAAAAAGCAGCCACAGGATTGGTCTGTATCTGAAAATAGCGGCCGTCATGCCGATTGATCCAGTTTGGTGCCGTCCTCTTTGTAAAGCGGTTTTATCAGTGACAGGGCCAGGATACAGATAATCAATAAAACGGCCCCGGCCTGGAATACCTTTCCAAGGTCGATATCCGCATCCCGCAAAGCGCCCCCGGCGTACAAGCCGATTCCTCCGATAATACAGCTGAACAGGTTCAGTACGCCATAGCCTGTAGCACGGTAGCGCGGGTCAATAATGAGGCATAAAATGGGCATCATGTTGCCATCGGTAAAAATGCGGGTGAAGGCGAATACCATAAAACCACCGACTGCCAGGGGTAAAATCGCGGTACTGCCGGCAATAAAGATAGCCGGCGCTGCGATGCATAAGCCCACAATCGGGAGGAGGATGCGGCCCCGCGGATTGCGGCGGCTCCAGCGATCGGCAAGGAACCCGCCCACCAGGACTCCCACCAGGGCCGCGGAATGAAAATACCCGGTGGCATACACCCCGGCCATGGTTTGGGAAAGGTCAAAATGTTCTTTGTAATAAGTCGGGAGCCACCCTCCGATCATCCACCCGACTACTCCGAGCAAACTCCAGCAGACAATCGCCAGTAAGAAATAGCGGTTCCCGAAAAGATTTTTCATGCCGTCCGCGAAACCTACCTGTTTCACGATTACCGGCGGTGCAAGGGGTTCCGGTTCCGCACCCTTCCGGGGGTCTTTTAACGCAACCAGCAACAAGAGAGAATACACGATTCCAATCATACCGAAAATACCGAACGCATAGTTCCAGGAGTGGCTTTCTGCCAGCCATCCTCCCACAAACCCCAGGCTTTGCCCCACCATAATACCGGCCATATGAATGCTGTTAGCCAACGACCGGGTCGGTCCCCGGTGGTAGTCCATGATCAGGGCAAGCGCTGCCGGAATGTAGCAGGCCTCACTGATCCCCATCAGCGCCCGGGTAACGAGCAACTGTTCAAAGGAGGTGGCGTAGGAAGTCAGAAAGGTTACCGCGGACCACACGCATAAACTGATAATAATGACCCGGCTTCTGTTGAAGCGGTCTGCCAGGAAGCCCGCCACCGGGCTGAGTAATCCGTAGATCCATAGAAATACGGAAGTGAGCAGCCCGAATTGAGCGTCAGTCATCGGGATGGCGTCCACAATCGACGACCGCATGGTGGTGATCATCATGCGGTCGAGGTAGTTCAGGCAGCCAACGACGCAGAGCAGGGCTACTACCAGCCAGGGATACAGAGAAGGCTTTGATTTAGGGGATAAGGGGGAAGGATTGGTCATCGATCGGATTTTCTAACTAAAACGCAATTATTTATTTTTCTACTTCCTTCAGGCAAGCCTGGTAAAGCCCGGCGGGCGCTGGTTTTCTTCCGGTACGGTCAGATTACCGGCCTGTACCTGTTTCGCGATTTCATCCAGCGTTTTATCAAAAGCATCCAGAAAGGCTGCCAGGTGGTGTGCCTGATGCGCCAGCATCAGGTAAAAAACGCCCGATGCCAGGAACCCGCTTTTCAACATTTTCCGGACGTACAATGGCCTGACCCCAGGACCGAACGTCAGGGTAGGGGTGCTGGGCATTCCTCCGACCTGCACCTGGCATGCCGGATAACGCGCTGCAACCTGTGACAGCTGCTTTTGGAAGGATTCGCCGGTGCTCCAGACTTCCGGGTATACATCCATTCGTTCCATCTTTTCCAATACCGCCAGCGCTGCCGCAGTACCGACTCCGTCGGTCCAGTAACTGGAAGAGATAAAACTGGCATCGGCCGCACGCATCACGTCTTCACGACCCATAACCGCAGCAAAAGGAAGACCGTTGCCCATCGCTTTTGCATACACCACGATGTCGGGTTCAATGCCCAGTTTAGCCGATGCTCCGGGGAATCCGTATCTCAGACCACTGGTGATCTCGTCCACCACCAATACACCACCCGAGGCACGGCACCGTTCGGCTACTTTTTCCAGGAAACCGTCGCACGGAAACTGGGCGCGCATGGGCTCCATTATGACCCCGGCCAGGTTATTGCCCAGTTTTTGCAGGGCTGCATCCAATGAATCCAGGTCATTGTAGTGAAAAGGCACGGAAGTGCCCAGGAGTTCTCTCGGCACTCCGCTGGGTTCCAGGCCCGGCAGCAGGTGTCCGTCCAGCGCATTTGTTTCGCCGAGGTTTGCGGCCAGGTACCAATCGTGCCAGCCATGGTAACCGCAAAAGGCAATACCGCTTTTCCCGGTGAACGCCCGGGCGATCCGTACGGCCATCGCCATGGCCTCTCCTCCTCCTCTCGCATACCGTACTTTTCCCGCCCACGGGTGCAGCGCCAGCAGGTTCACAGCCAGCTCCACCTCCTGGGGGTTTACCAGCGAAGCATAAGTGCCCTGGCTCAGCCGTCTGTACACAGCGGCATTGACATCGGGATCGGAATACCCTAACAGCACCGCGCCGATGCCGCCGGCAAAGTCAACATAGCGTCTGCCGGCCAGGTCCCAGACTTCGCAACCGGCGCTTCTTGAAAAATAGGCAGGCCATTCCTGGTCATCGAACATTTCCGCACGTTTGGAAAGCAGGCCGGTGCCGCCGGATATGACGGTTCGGGCCTGTTGCCAGAGTGCATTGCCGTTTTCGGGTTCCGGCACCGCTTCTGCCGGAAGATGATGCTCCAGTAAGCGGAGGGCATTTCCCCGGAAAATGCCCGCTATTTCGGCCCTGGTGAGTCCGGCATCCTCACACGCCTCCCTCAGGGTGAGCAGGGATTCTATGCCTACCAGTGTCATTTCCTGCCGGGTCGGAGGCTGATGGCCGGGCCGGAGTACTTCCGGGTGCAGCCAGAAAAAATGAGCGCCCACGGTAACACAGCGTCCCCGCATCTCGCTGACCGGATAGTCTGAGCCCCAGAGGACACGACCAGGCCCGAGCATTTTAAGGGCTGCGGTAAACGATTCGGATTCCGTGATGGCCGAGGTATCAATGACCACATTGTCCAGATCGGCAACGGTATATAATCCGCTGCGGGCATTCCGGTAGTTGAAGCTCCGCGCTACGTGGGCTAGGATCAGGCGTACCTGCGGGTAACTCCGGCAAAGACGCCGGATTTCCTGCTGGTTCACGGCATCGTCGATAGCTCCCTCCCGGACCATATGCAGCAGCATGACACCCCGCACCTCGTGCAGGAGTTCCCACATCCATTCCGGAGCATACTCGGTAATGCGGGCCTGCATGGTGTCCGGACGGGGTGCATAACAATGGTAGACCTTGATACCGGTGAACCTGCCGCTGCGTAAGGCAGCTGCTACCTGAACGGGGCTATCCTGAGGAGCACTTACCAGAAGCGTACGGCTCAGAGGCGTTGCGTGTTCACTCACCTGAGCGGCGGTCCAGGCATTCATGGCCTGCCGGTCCGCTGTCGGATGGGGCAAACCGAAATACAAACCATGTACCGTTCTGGACGGCATGTACCGTTGGAGGACTCTCTGGTGTTCTGCAGGACCGAGAACTCCCGCATCCTTCAGGAATTCCCAGGTTCCGGAGGCGAAGTGGGACGGGTCGTATGCGTGTACATGGATGTCATAGACCTCTTCGGGAATGAAATCATGTAACCGGGCTGCTAAAACGCTGTCTTCTGTAGTGATGGATGGGTTGTATCGCACAGGTGATCAACTAGGATGAAATAGTAAGTTTCGTTTGTAAAGCCATCGTTACGGAGGTTTGAGCTGTCACCAGGAAGTCCATCCCCCGTCCACAGCCAGGTTTTGCCCGGTCATGTAAGAGGAAGCGCCGGCCAGTAAAAAGGCGACAACACCGGCGACTTCTGCCGGTTGGCCAATACGCCCCATAGGCGATTTGCCCGACAGCCGGCGGATGAAATCCGGGTGGTGCTGTTGTACCTGAGGGTTCGGGAAGGGTCCGGGGGAAATACAGTTGCACCGGACGTTGGATTTTCCCCAGTGAACGGCCAGGTACCGCATCATCTGGACAATTCCGGCCTTGCCGACACCGTACTCAATAGGATTTTTGGTCATGGGGGCTTCGTATACTTCCGGGTATGGGGCGACCGATCCGTACATACTTGAAAACAATACAATGCTGCCCCGGCCTGCTTCTGCCATTTTCATACCCACCTCGCGGGTCAGCAGGAATGTGGCCGTAATGCCTCCCTGGTTGACCTGGTCGAAGTCGTTTTCCGTAAGTTCTTCCAGTTTTTTGGAGGTCGCTGCAAAGGTGAGGTTGACCAGCCCGTTGGGGACGCCGTGCGTTTCGGTTTTCTCCCTGACAAAGCGCCGGACAGCCGCCGGGTCCCGTACGTCGATGGTAGCCGGGATTACTTCCGGTCCCAACGCTTTTTCCCGGACAAAAACCCCGGCCTTGTCATCGAGGTCGGCACAGAGCACACGCGCCCCTAGTTCACGAAGCAGCAAAACGGTTGCCTGTCCCAGGTAGCCGGCCCCTCCGAATACCCAGATCGTCTGGTGACGGAGACTAAATAAGTCGGAGTTACTGATAGTCATTTTATAACCTACTTGAATTCAGGATGATTTTAGTTGAAATACAACGCTGCTACCTGGCATTTTTGCCTATCTCCAGAATCGTTCCGGCTATATGACGGGTACCATTGTCAATATTATAGTAATACGTTACCAATACACGGTTCTGATCCAGTTGGACAGCCCAGGGATAGCCGATGTCTCCACCACCACCGTCTTCCCGAAGTACAATTTCTTCTGCCGTTGCAAAATCCGTACACTCTTCATTCAAAATCCGGGCACGGATTCCGTAAGGCTTATGACGATAACCATACACGAGTAATACGCGGTTATCCGGCAAACGCATTGCCTGCAAGGGGTGCCCTTTAAAACCCATGGATTGCCATTTGGAAAAAGTCTTTCCTCCATCCGAAGAACGTGCGATGCAGGCCTGATCTTCAAATCCGGCAGTACGTAAAAAGGCTACAATATCTCCCTTAGGAGTTTCATAAACAGACGTTTCGTTGAAAGTAACTGTTTCATCATCAGCGACAACAGCGGAGTACTCCCAGGTGATCCCCTTATCTTTGGAGATAAGTAAGTAATTAGCAGTCGTGCGTTTATCACCATTTTGTTTTCCGGTTCCGGCAACCGACCAAAATATTCTGCCATCCTTTCCTTCATACATAGCTCCCCTGTTATAGGCAGGAATAGGATTTCCGAACGGATTGCTTCTCAACTCCTGCTGGATACTGGGAGGATAAATAGGACCCTGCCAGGATTTTGCGCCATCCGTAGAGCGGACGATATATCCTCCCAAAAAAGTTGCCCCGCCCGTATGGAAGTAATTCTGGTTGTTTTCGAGCGCAGTTGCACCGGGACGGAGGAAAGTCCAGCCATAACTGGCACAAAGAATACTTCCGTCACGTAGTTGTAATAAACAAGGATCCTGAGAACCCCCAAATGCGTGGGCATAAATCAGTTCAGGATTTTTACTCCAATTTTCTCCGTCCCTGGAACGCACTGCTACCAGGTAGCTATTGGGATCAACATGGTTGGTCCCTTTTTCACCCAATATCCTACGTTCGGGTGCACGTCGAAAGGCCAGAAACAATTCACCATCCGGCTTTTTAATAACCGAGGGAAATGCAGCGTAAAAAGCGGAATCCTGGTAGATCACAATGTCTTTAACTTTACGCGCTCCCGATACCGGCGGTTGCCCGGAAACCTTGTCGACTGAAATTAACAGCAGGGAGAAAAAACAAACTATAATTCTAATCAGATAATTGTCAAAGGTGGTTTGAATCATAATACGAAAATTTAATAATGTTAACTATTCTCTAAAACAATGAACCGGAGGGTTTCGGTTTACCCGGATATTGGTGTCTCATTTACGGATAAAAAAATGACGGTAAAGAAAAGATCAAAACGCTTGCCGCTATATTACCTGTTGAATTTTAAGGAATACAAATCCGCATCTTTCACGGTAATCTTTAAGCGGACAGGTCTGGACGCCAATGCACTAACATCTTCATTCCCTTTCCACGCAACAATCCGTTTCACCTCATTTCCAATAATTATCTGTGAATCGGCTAGCGAAAAGCCGGGAATCGTTTTCCCTTTCTCGTCCTGTATTTCTATCCGGATTTCTCCTGCGGCAGAAGTGGAATAGTTGATCTCTAATTCTTTTCCATCGAAAACAAAGGGTCTGGTAAGTAGCTCGCCGCCGTTATAATCGGAATGAAGCGATGCAAACCCATCCAGGCGCAGCGAATACCGGTTGATATGAGCGGTTGGCTGTGCATAATCCTCGTTAACGTAAACGGACAGCTCTTCCGGACCGGTTTGTACCACATTCAAAATCGGGTAATTGGACCGGGAAACCCAGTTCTGAATACCAATCCCTGGACGTATAAACGATTCCATAAAGGTGCGGTCGTAGCTGCTTCCTCCTCTGCTCGTCATCAAAACAGCATCCGAGCAATCCTTATAATAGTTCGGGTTCACATTCAACTTCGCCGCCTGTGCGTCCGTGACCACCTGGCGGTTGGGCATGAAGCGGGCGCCAATTGCCAGGTAAATATGCGGTGCGCGTACGTACGGACTGGTCTGCTGTGTATACAAATGCTCATAAGGAGCTTCGCCAAACGTCATGGCGACGGGGTCGGTCCAGGTAATGAAATCCCGGGAAGTGGTTCTGCCAACCGAACGAAAGCCCTTATACTGTGAAAATCCGCCTTCCGACCAGATCCGGAAATAGCAAACATATTGCTTTTCACTTTCTGACCAGAATACCACATTTTGCGAATCAAAAACACCTTTTTTGTAAACCGGCTGCTCTTGTAATTTTTTCCAGTGAATGCCGTCCGGAGAAGTATAGGCAAATAGCCCGGTGGCATCCGTACCGCCTACAGCTTTATACCGCTGAGCCGCCGGGGCATCGGGATTGGTGTCCAGGAAAGGACTGAAATTATGGGTAACCGGGGCAGCGTTTGCCAGGATAATATTGTTTTCCGAAGAGCCATTGACCGTATGAATCTGCAAAGCAGGCTTTTGCCAGTTGATCCCGTCGGTTGATTCGGCATAGCAGGTCACTTCATTATCATTCCCGTCTTTTCCGGCGACCGGCACCCCCCGGTAGTAAAGCCGGTACAAGGTTCCATCTTTGATAATGGTTCCATAGCCACAGAAAGCGCCTTCCCAGGGTTGATCAAAATGCAGGACGGGACCTTCGTTACGGGGAGCATGCAACATCAGGCGCACATCCCGGAGGCTTTCAATCAGGTAATTATCAATAAACAATTCCCGGCGATCGGCTAACTGGATGGGTTGTTGCGCATAAAGGCAAGAAACTGCTAAAATAAGACCGCCGATGTAAAATAATCTTGAAATCATAAGGTTAGGATTTAAAAAGAAGGTAAATACGTGCAGTCATCGTCATTTGACTTACGTGTGAAATTTTCAATTGAATTTAAAGGAATACAGATTGGCATCTTTCATTACTATTTTTAAACGGACCGGTTTTTCAGCCAGTGAACTAACATCTTCATTCCCTTTCCATGAGACAATCCTGGTTATTTCATTTCCAATGATCACCTGGGAATCATTAAGAGAGTAACCAGGGACCGCCTTGCCTTTTTCATCCTGAAGTTCTATCGTTATTTCACCTGCAGCTGAAGTAGCGTAATTGATTTCTAATTCTTTCCCCGAAAAAATAAACGGTTTGGTCACTATTTCCCCGCCTTTATAATCGGCTTTCAAGGACGTAAAGCCATCAATTCGCATCGAGTATCTACTAAGATGTGCAGATGGCTGAGCATAGTGTTCATTCACATACACCGACATTTCTGTTTCGCTTGTCTGAACTACATTCAAAGCCGGGTAATTTGTCCTGGAAACCCAGTTCTCGAAACCGGTACCCGGACGTATATAAGATTCCATAAAGGTTCTGTCATACAAGTTCCCTCCTCTGGAAGTCAGAAGTACAGCGTCCGAACAGTCGCCATAATATTTAGGATCAACGTTCAACGCTTTTGCCTGGTCGTCTGACAAGATTTGACGCTGGGGCATAAATCGCGCGGCTATCGCCACATAAATGTGCGGGGCTCTGTAATAAGGGCTGGTTTGTTGCGTGTATAAATGCTCCAGAGGGGTATCGCCAAATTCCATCGCTACGGGTTTACTCCACGTTACAAAGTCACTGGACGTAGCTCTGCTAACCGATCTGATTCCATTATTAGAAGTTCTAAAATAGCACAAGTACAGCTTCTCCGGCTCTGACCAAAAAATAACATTCTGGGAATCGAAATTTCCTTCAGTTATAATTGGCTCGTCTCTCAGTTTTTTCCAATGAATCCCGTCTTCCGAAACATAGGCAATCAGACCGGTCTTACGACTACCACCGATTGCTTTGTATCGCTGACTAATAACGGCTTTGGGATTTGTATCCAGAAACGGGCAAAAATTATGTGTAACAGGAGCAGCATCCATTAAGATAACATTATTATCGTACGTATCGTTAATCTTATAAAGTCCCAGATTTGGCTTTCTCCATACTTTTCCATCATTTGATTCGGCGTAACATGTAACCTCATTGGTACTGTTGTCGTGGCCGGACGTCCGCACGCCTCTATAGTAAGCTTTATAAAGCGTACCTTCCTTTATTATTGTTGTGTATAAACTAAAATCTCCTTCCCAGGGTTGATCAAATTGCAAGACACGGCCCTCATATTCAGGACTGTGCATTTCAATAGTTATATTATGCTTTTGTTGAATTAAAAAATTATCCACAAATACCTCTCTTCTGTCTCCGAGTCGGACCGTATGTTGTGACCAGGAAACGCCCTCTGCTACGATCAAAAAAAAACAGATTTTCAGGCACAGTTTATATAAGGAATTCATATGAGAATAAGTTAACAGTTGAAAAGCAATCATTGTAATCACTATAGTTGCTCAGTGAGTTTAGCTACCGGTTTCAGGTAGGGTAACTAATTCTCATAAGATTATTCATTCAGCCATTCATCTTTCCCGGGAAATTCCTCTTCCATCCAACTTCCGTCATCGGGCCGGTTGTCCCATAAATCCAGTCCGCAAAAAATTTGCCTGGGATCGTTCCGTTTGCCAAATTTTTCCGGTATTGCCCGGGCTCTGGCCGGCACGCCATAAGCCAGCGAATTTGCCGGTATGTCGTGCAATACCGTTGAACCGGCGCCAATAAAGGAATTACTGCCAATAGAAACGCCAGGGCCTATTGTTACCCCTCCTCCTATTACTACGTTATCGCCGATTGTCGCACCCAGTATTTGAGCATTTCTCATAGGTAACATAGCGTTAAGAAAATTGACTCCAGGTCCGACAAAAACCATATTCCCAATCACCGTTCTGCTGGGAATGTAAACGTTTGACATTATTTTAACCCCTTTGCCGATTTTTAATTTTCCCTCCAGGACCGACCCGTGTAAAATAACCACTCTGTCTCCAATCTCACATTCAGCTCTGATTGTCACGTTGTGTCCGCAAGAAAAACGATGTCCGATGATTGTATCGGCATATATAACCGTTCCACTGTGAATCCGTGCCCTGTCTCCGATTCGGGTTGGGGTATTGCTGCCGGGATAGCGATACCCCAGCATTACATTGGGTGCTATTTCAGGCTTTTCTCCCAACACGCAGTTTCTCATATCGTTCTGGTTAATGTCCATTCCGGATTCTGTTTATCGTACAACTACTGTTTTTCATTAGCTGCGACTCAACGGGCAAATTGCGCCAGCCTTTTTACAGCCACTTCTGCACAAGCATCGCCTGCGGGTGCAGCATATGGAGGAATTGTTCGGCGATAGCGAAAAAAGCCCGACATATATTCCCGGTCATCGCAGGCAGATGCATCCGGAATGTAACCATAAGATCCGTCCGTGTAACCGCATGTCAATACACAGGGCAAATCTGCTTCCTGCTTTATTTTCAAGCCGGTTTTTACAAAAGGTTCGTAAGGTAATCCAACAAACCCCACATCGCCAATCCGCGCCACTACTATTTCCAAAGGCAAGGCGGTAGGGAGGTTCTTTACATTAGCAGTCGTATGTTGTTCGATTGCCCAGATGTACCATGGACGAACCAATTCAACCAGTCTTGCCCGATAAGGCGGACTCAAAGCTACGGGAAAGTTCATCCCTACACATTCACGGGTATCTTCATCGCCCGCGTTTCCCCTTTTAATGAAATCATCAATTGATGCAAGATCTTTTTCAAGACTTTTTAAAGCAGGTAAACCGGCAAACGGGACATTGACACTTTCCCTGCTCCATTGCAAGCCGATACGCTTAGATGGTTGCAAAGCCTTCAGTGCCAGTAGATACGTTTCTCCCAGCTGTTCCCCAAGTAGTTGCGCTTGTTCGATGGTTCCTGTAAGCATATGTTTACAGTTTATATCGCCACCACATCCTTGCACAAAGCCTACGGGAATGTTTCCAAGATGTTTCGATAATTTATCAGCCGCAATCTGTGGAAACTGCCCAAAACTGATTAGTTTTTCAGGGTTGTAGGCGGCTACGGGATGACCCGTGAAAAATGTCAGCGCCGCCAATGGTTTATCCCTTCTGTTTTTTAACAGTACAACCACCGCATCCGGATCAATGGTGCCTCTATAGCCTTCTCCGGCTATAGCAAGTCGGTCTTCTTCCCTCATGAAGTACGTTTTGCCATTTGCATAAACACCACGACGGTTGTAGGTAATTCTATTCTCTTCAGCTTTGCCCCATTCCACTGTAACTGGTTCAAGCGTGTTGCCTACTATCTCAGCTGATTTCTTCAGTTCAGAAATGAAATCCATTCCCAACTCCCAGGCCAATAACTCCGACGTCCCGGGTTGATGCTTCTGCGTGGTGTCAATATCCAGCCAGGGAATGGTATGATTGTGGGAAGAAGAAGCAACAATCGCTTCGGGTAACAAATTGAGCGATTTCGATAAGACGTTTACGCAAGCCGCCCGGAGCCTTCCGGACTCTATTCCCAAGGGTGATGTTATCAAACAAAGCCGGTCAGCACCTTGTTCAAAAAGGAAGATGGTGGTCTTGAGGTCACCGTATACCGCCTCTATCTTATGTCCGGTCTGAGAATGTCCACTGGAAGTTCCTACTTTAGGATGTATAGAGAAGGTGTGAGCAGAGGCCCTCAGTTCGCCGGTGTTTGCGTACACTTGCGAGCAGCAGCCTATAATAAGAGTAAAAATTACAGTGGCTCTTTTTTTCATTTTAAATCGATTTATCCAATTAAGGGCATATCCGAATAAGGGCGCAGAAACAACTATTCTATTAGTGTCGTATGATACAATGGATCGCTACCTGGCGAATTGCCGAAGTTTAACGATTGCCACATCCGCGCATGCGTCCCCGGCAGGAGCCTTATAAGGGGGAGTAAACTCCCTTGCCTTATATGCGGCGGGCGGAGCATTGTCTTTCTTTTCCTTCCAATCCTGGAACATGCCGAAACTGCCTCGATACTTGTAATTTCCCGACATGTATTCAAGGTCTTTTACACCTGAGGCATTAGGGATATAACCATAGGCGCCATCTGTGTAGCCACATGTCAGTACATAAGGCAAATCTGAATTTGCTTTTATTTTTAGTCCTGTTTCAACAAATGTTTCATACGGCATTCCTACAAATCCAATATCTCCAAATCTTGCCACTATGATTTCGATGGGTACATAAGAAGGGATATTGATCAGGTTATGTGTACTATGCTGCTCTAATGCCCATGTGTACCAGGGTTTTACTATTTCAATCAGTTTTGCCCGATAAGGAGGGGACAGGGCTTTGGGAAAGTTGAAACCGACACATTCCAGCGTGTTTTCGTCTCCGGAATTACCTCTCTTGATAAAATCATCTATTTTAACCAAATCTGCTTTTAAGTCTTTTTCAGCCGGAAGCTCGTCCAGAGGGATTTGAACTTTTTCGCGACTCCACTCAAGACCGCTGCGTTTGGAAGGAGTAAGATTTTTTGCTGCGGCAATGAATGACTGACCCAATTGCTCGCCAAGTACCATCGCCTGTTCAATGGTACCGGTAAGCATATGTTTTACATTTATATTTCCGGCACATCCTTGGAGGAAACCAACAGGAGCACCGCCTAAGTATTGAGACAAGATTTCGGAAGCCGCTTGCGGAAATTGCCCGTAACTTATCATTTTTTCGGGATTGTAAGCAGCTACGGGATGCCCGGTAAAAAATGAAAGAGCGGCTACTGCCTTGCCTCCTTTATCCTTAAAGACCACTACAGCGGCATTGGGGTCGATTAAGCCATGATATCCCTCGCCGGCAACAGACAAACGATCTTCTTCACGCATAAAGTAAGTAGTACCATCTAACCTATGCCCTTTTCGATTATAAGATAGTCTGTTTTCTTCCGCTACACCCCATTCTATTGAAACAGGAACAAGATTTCCGGAGACTTGTTCAATGGCTTTGTCAAGACCCTTTATGAATTCCCTTCCAAGCTCCCAGGATAAATACTCCGGGGTACCTTCTGCAGGTGTTTTACTGTCACGTACGTCAGGAAAAGGAATAGTATGATTATGGGAAGAGTTTGTTACGACTGCTTTGTGGGGAATACCGAGTTTAGCGCTTATCCTGTTAATACTATATTCATGAAGATGGTGTCTTTCAACCCCTAAGGGAGAAGTGAGGATACTTAGCATATTATTTCCGTACTTAAACAAAAATAGCGTGCTCTTCAAATCACCGTATACTTCTTCAATCTTATTTCCGGATCTGGAATGCCCGCTGGGAGTCCCGATTTTAGGTTGTATGGAAAAGGTATATGCAGCTACTTCAAGTGGGATCCCCTGAGCGGGAGTATTATTAGGAAATAACAATAAAATTAGGGCAGCCAAATAGCTTTCTTTTCCAATCAAATTATTCACCTTATGTAGGATTCTACGATATGTTTGATTCATTTCTGACAGATTTTTGTTCAAATGGAATTGCTATTTTGTATAATCGAATAGTAGTTAGTCCTTTAAAAGCCTAACCGATAATCCCGCGGTCAGCACGAAACTATTTTTTTCCAGCTTAGAATGGTTATGCTTCAATGTTCGGCAAATGGTGTTATCTACAAGATACCTTGTTGTACTCCACCAATAGCCTGAAAATCCTGCTTCAAAAAAAGGACCTCCATAATAGCTGGGACCTTCATGACTGCGATAGCCGCCGGGTAATCCCGTGAATCCGCTTTTGTTGTTTCCATTTCCTTCTTTTTCCCAACTTTCCGAATGTTTTAAACTCGTTCCCGATTTATCTTCTCCACCTAAATAGTCCATCAGCTTTACCCATTCTTCATCGCTGGGAATATGCCATCCTTCGGGAGCCAGTTTCCGCTCATCGGTTACCGCCCAATAATTGTACAGTTTCCCATAAATTTTCCCATACTTGGAATCCTGGTTATAATAACACCAGGCGGGGGTACCTTCTATACTTGCCTTTTCCCAGGCTTCATAAGTGTTTGCCTCTGGAATGGGATCCCCGTTTCTGAAACTTTCGACATTGAGATTTTCCGTAGTCCATTCCTGCTCTCCTATAATTGTTGACTTTAAGTTTACTTTTTCCTGGTAAACTAACGAAGTACCCCCCATGGAAATAAGCGATATCGCTGAGATCAGGCAAATAATTTTATATCTTTTCATACTAGGTATTGTAATGGTTTATCGCTGCCTTAATTGATTCTGTTCCGTAAATCAGAGACCGGATTTAAATTGGATCGCATATAAATCGGCATCCTTTAAATAAATATGTAAACGGACAGGTTTTGAAATAAATCGGGAGAGGTCTGCTTCATCATTCCATGAAACGATCCTGGACGTTTCATTTCCAACCAACTGATCACAGGCCAGCATTGAATAACCGGGAATTTCATTTCCTTCTTCATCCTGAATAGCAATCCTTATTTCCCCAACGGCGGAAGTAGCATAGTTAATCTCCATCGCTTTCCCGGTGAAAACGAACGGTTTGGTGACTACCAGACCACCTTCATAAGGCGCATTAATGGATGTGAAACCATCAAGACGCATGGAATATCGCCGTAAATGTCCCGTAGGCTGAGCGTAATCCTGATTGACATAAACCGACATTTCGTCGGGTCCTGTCTGCACAACATTCAGTGCGGGATAATTAGTACGGGCCGACCAATTGTTCAAACCCGGCGCTGACCGGATAAAAGCCTCCATAAAGGTCCGGTCGTATTGATTGCCTCCCCGGGAACTCATTAAAAAGGACTCGGATAGTCCCTTGTGTTGTGACGGATCAACTTTCAGCTGCTCCAGCTGCTCCTTTGTGGCGACCTGACGATGAGGAATAAAGCGGGAACCAATCGCGACGTAGATATGTGGAGCTCTGAAATAGGGACTGGTTTGTTGTGTATAGATATGTTCGTAGGGCGTATCCCCATAGGTCATTTCAACTGCGTCGCTCCAATTGATAAAGTCCTGAGAAGTTGAGCGGCTTACTGACCGATAACCTCTTATTTTCCCCCCTGTCCAAGAGCGAAAATAGCAGACGTATACCTGTTCACTTTCAGACCAGAACGAAACATTTTGTGAATCAAACCATGCATTTTTGATCACGCCGTCATCTGCTATTTTCTCCCAGTGAATCCCATCTTTTGAAGCATAAGGTATTAAACCGGTTTTATTGCTTCCTCCAAAAGCTTTGTATTTTTGAGCAGGATCGGCGTTTGGATTTTTATCAATAAAGGGACTGAAGTTATGCGTTACCGGTTCTTCGTCGAGTAGGACGTTGTTTCCTTTTGACCCGTTAACGCGGATTATGCCCAATGCAGGTTTCTCCCAGTTAACGCCATCCCGGGACTCTGCATAGCACGTATTTTCTGTGGTTTTTCCATCTTCCTTCAAATGTTTACCTCTATAATATGCCCGGTACAGGTCGCCATCATGTAAAATGGTGATATAAGCGGGAGCGAAACTTTCCCAGGGTTTGTCAAAACGGATAACGGGTCCTTGATCTACCGGAGCATGCTTTATAATTCTTGTGCCGTCAAAGACATCAATGAGGTAATTGTCCAGAAAAATTTCACGTCTGGTTTCCAATTGGAGAATTTCGGCCTTCTGTGACTGATTCGGGCCCGCGCAACCGCCAAGGATAGTGGTGAGTACTAAACTATATGCGAAACTGTTGCTACTGTAATTTTTCATATGAACCTTATTTGATGAAAACCTGTATAAGCTGTCTTATTCAATAATAATGGGTTGTTTGTGTCCGCTATGGCACGAGAGTTTACCTGTAAAATAAATCTAGCTAATTGAATTTAATGGCGAATAAGTCGGCGTCTTTCATGTGAATATTCAATCGTATCGGTTGAGAAGACAATTTACTCACGTCTGTGTTTCCATTCCATGAAGCAGTTCTGGTTATTTCATTACCAATCAGTACTTCGGAATCGGCAAGTGAAAATCCGGGAATCGGGCGTCCGGCAGCGTCCTCAATCGCTATCTGAATACTTCCTGCAGCGGCGGTCGAATAGTTAATTTCAAGTGATTTTCCCGTAAAGGTAAAGGGCTTGGTAACGATGGACCCACCTTTGTAAGGCGCATTGATCGACGTGAATCCATCTATTCTAAGGGTATAGCGTCGAAGGTGAGAAGTGGGTTGGGTATAGTCCTGATTTACGTATAAAGACATTTCATCCGGACCAGTTTGTACGACGTTTAGTGCAGGGAAATTACTCCTTGCGGACCAATTATTCAGTCCGATTGCAGGACGAATAAATGCTTCCATAAATGTTCGGTCATACAGATACCCCCCTCTTGTTGTCATAAAATAGGGTTCAGATAGTCCTTTATGCTGGCTGGGAGCTACCTTTAATTCGGTAAGTTGCTCGCTACTGGCAATTTGCCGGTCACGCAGAAGCCGGGCGCCAATTGCAACATAGACGTGGGGAGCCCTGAAATAAGGACTGGTTTGCTGAATATAAAGATGCTCTAACGGTGTATCTCCATAGGTCATTTCTACCGGCTCAGTCCAGTTAGTAAAGTCTTTGGACGTTGTTTTGCTGACTGTTCTGAAACGGCCCTCTTCAGTAAACGTTCTGAAATAGCATACATATACCTCTTCAGCCTCTGACCAAAATGCGACATTCTGTGAGTCAAAGGCGCCTTTTTTTATAACGCCGGTCTCGGCTATTTTCTCCCAGTGGATACCATCGGGGGAGCTTAAAGGAATTAATCCAATGGAATTTCTGGAGGTCCCTCCCAGCGCCTTATATTTTTGGTTCGGAAGTGCGTTGGGATTGCTATCGATAAATGGACTGAAATTGTGGTGTACAGGGGCCTCATTTGCCAATACAATGTTATTTTGCTTTGAACCGTTGTATTCAAATAGTCCCAATGCCGGTTTTTCCCAGTTTATTCCGTCCTTTGACTCCGCATAACAAGTCCATTCATCGTTGGTATAGGCTTCAATGCCTTCACGTTTCCCGGCGCGATAGTAAGCTCTGTACAGACTGTCGTCCTTAAGAATGGTCACATACGCAGGCGAAAAAATCTCCCACGGTTTATCATAACGAAGAACGATCCCTTTATCCACCGGCTTCTGGAGAATCAGCTGTGTGCCAATTAATTTATCTATCAGATAGTGATCGACAAAAATTTCTCTTCTATTTCCCAGATTGATAATTTTATCATCGATTTTTCCTGCGTATAAGGAAGAATTCTCAGTACAGAAGAATACCAGTGATCCGATTACCAGCAAACTATTGAATTGCCACAATTTCATAGTCTCATGTTTTGATAGAATGAATGATAACTGCTTCAGCGGGCTCTCTGATAGCTGCGATGAAGTATCCGGAGCTTTTATTTATTCGTAGCCGGGGTTTTGTTTTACTAAGGGTTCCAGGCTGAGAATATTTTCCGCGATCGGGAACAGCAGGAATTGTTCGTTCTTTCCGGCAAGAAGAGGTACTTTCTCCAATGCCTTGCCGAATCTGAGCAGATCCCACCATCTTTTCCCTTCATGTAGTAACTCAAATAGTCTTTCCTGCAGGATTACTTCGTCATTACTTTCCTGAGAGCCACTGACAAAGACATGGGCATCATAATTGGTTCCATAAGCCCGCTTCCTGATCGCATTGATTTCATCGGATGGATCCTGCCCCAAGCTGTTTTTTGCTTCGGCTTTCATCAATAGGATATCTGCATAGCGATACAAAATAAAATCGTCGTACATCACCCTTACTCCACCCGCAATTATGCCGGGCCACTTTTGATCAAGATTATACATCAAGCTTGTCACCCCGTCACGAGTCTGATATACCTCAATAAACGTAGCATCTTTACGGGTATCGTCATCATGAAATTGTGAAGTAACGGATGAAGAGATCTGCCAATAGGTATCTTTCCCGGAGTATGGTAAGATTTTATCAATGGTTTCCTGATCGGTAAAGGGGAAAGTTGGAGCTGCCAGCGCTGTCATTCCTCCGTAAACAGCCCGGGTCGGAGACTCCCCCTCCTCAAAACGGATAGCCATTATAATTTCCTTGTTTCCTTTGTTCCCGAAGTTAAAGACTTCTCTGAAATCCGGCAACAGCGCTACATCACTGGCTTCAATCTGTGCAATGGCAGAAAGCGAAGTATTCAGGTCAGCATCCCCACCGTTGAGTTTTTTGGCTGTCCAGAGGAAGACATCCGCCTTTAAAGCATTTACTGCTGGTTTCGACCACCTGTTTCTTCCCGTAGGATATGCATCTCCGGAAAATAGGGAAATTGCATTTTCCAAATCACTCTTTATCAATTGAAATACTTCCGTTTGAGGAGATCTTTCCTTATAAATGGTACTGGGATCAAACCCTTCTGTCGGCTCATCTACCAATATGAGGTCCCCCCAGGTTTTGGTCATAGTAAAATAGGTAAATGCCCTCATGGCATAAGCTTGCGCTAGGATGTCGTTCTTTTCTGCGTCATTAACAAAATCAATTGCAGGAACATACTTCAGAATTAAGTTTGCGTCATGAATAACCGAATACATAGCAGTCCAGTCCGGCCCTGCATTTACCCGGCTCATATTGTTTGTAAATACGTGAAAATTTATAGAAGGATCAAAACCAAAATTCTGAACCCATATTTCACTTCTTCCCTCACCCCACATAAACATATTGGACGTCATCTGTGTCCTGATTCTTACATACATTCCATTTAGAGCGCCCAGAGATTCGTCTTTTGACTTCCAAAAGGAAGCATTGGTAATCTGGCTGATGGGTGACAGGGTAAGATTCTCCGTACAGCCGGATACTGATAGGACAGCTATAAAGGAATACAAGAATTTTTTCAATAGTGCTTTCATAATAAGATACAATTTATGATCCCGCATTATTTTAGAATGATGGTGTAATCTGAATGCCGAAAATGAAATTTCTTGGCATCGGGTAACGGCCATTGTCCGTTCCTCCCTCTTCCGGGTTCAGTCCCGTAAACTTGGTGAAATAAGCCAAATTGTTTGCCGTAGCGTGAAGCCTCAGATTGTCTAATTTTAGTCTGCTGATTAACTCCTGTGGGAAGGAATAAGATAACGCAATTTCGCGTAGACATAGAAAATCCCCGACCTCATAGTATTGAGAGTTTCCTCTCCATAGGTTTTGCTTTTGATTTTGATCGGCCCAATAGTAGCGAGGAATATCCGTAATGTCACCCTGCTGCTGCCAAGACCTCGTTACAGCCTCGGAAATGGCATTTTGCCCGGAAAAGTTACCAAGAACTCTGGCGTTAGTCTCATTATAGATCATGTGTCCTATTGTGTAGTCCATTCGGATAGTAAGGCCGAAGTTTTTATAGCCTATACGATTTGTAAATCCTCCTGTCCATTTCGGATAGGGGTTTCCCATGTATATTCTATCTCTGTCATTAATGATATTATTCCCATCAACATCAAGCCAATTTACGTCACCTCCGTGTTTTGCTTTATCTGTTCCTACTACCAACTCGTCCACTGGTCCCGCCGCCGCTGCTTCGTCTGTCGCATAAATATTCAATTGCTTATAGGCAAACATATCTCCTATTCTGCCTCCCTCTTGTAAGCCCCCTTTCCAGGCATAATCTCCTAAGGCTTCATCCCAGATATATACACCCCCAATTCTGTTGTTCTCAATTCCATTGTCGGGTAGTTTCAATATCTTCATTTTTACAAGGCTGGCATTAAAGGACGTAATCCAGCTGAAATCAGAGGTGGATGGCAGAAGATGAGCGTTTATTTCTACTTCAACTCCTTTATTCTCCAAGCTTCCCAAGTTTGTTAAAATGCTGGTAAAGCCAGTTGAACGAGGTAATTCTAGATTCGTTAACAGGTTATCCGTTACCCTTCGATAAATATCTACCGCTGCAGTAATCCTATCGTTGAAAGCGCCCAGATCAAATCCGACGTTAAATGTTTTGGAGCGCTCCCATTGAAGCTCGGCATTGGCAAGGGCTGAATTGTAAATTGCCGCGTCACCAAAATATCGATTACCCACTGTATAAGCCCCTTGGGCCTGATAGGGTCCCAATCCACTAATGTTTCCATTTACACCATAGCTCCCACGGAGTTTTAAACTAAGTAGATCCGCCGGTAGTGCACGCCAAAAGTTCTCCTTATGTAGATTCCAGCCCAGGGAGACGCCTGGGAAAAATCCCCACTTATGATTTTGCCCCAGATTGGAAGCTCCGTCGTAACGTGCATTGATTGTCAGCAAATATTTCTGATTATAATTATAATTGATCCTTCCAAAATAGCCGTATAGCAACATTTCGGTTTCCGACCCGCTTACGCTCCACGGGATTCCTGAAGCATTCAGCGTTGGAATGAGATCAGTAGCTGCATTTCTTCCCACCGCAGACGTACTTCTGTTCATCGTTTTATAGTATGAAAAGCCTGCCGTCGTTTCGAAATCATGTGAGGCGCCGAATAGTTTTGAGTAATTCAATACAGCGTCTGCCTGATGATTAACTGCTGTGGAGTGAGAGTAATCGGCCTGGCGATTTTCGTTTAAAACCAGAGGTCCATCCAAATATGATTTTAAGAAATTTCGGCTCTCGAAATTGTTGTTAACAATGGATAGTTGCGGCCTGAATGTAAGCCCGGGTGCTATATTCCAGTTTGAGCCAACCACAAACATATAGTTATCCCGTCTTCTTTTTGCGTCGTAGCGGCTAATATAATAAGCTGGATTTCCATTTGTAAAAAGCCTTCCAGGTGCTAGTGTGCCATCCTCAAATGAATATTTTGTAGTCTGTGCCGTATTAATGTTATTCTTAAATACCACGCCTACATTCGGTACTTGTGAGTCTGTAACATTGGCGTACGTAAGGCGTCCAAAGAAGCTAAGTTTATCACTTGCTTTTATATCTCCGTTAAGATTAAGAGATATCCTTTCATAGTCACTATTGATCGCAATACCTTGGTTGCCCAAGTATCCAAGTCCCATGTTAAATTTCACTTTTTCAGACCCTCCTGACACGGATAAATTATGATCGTGCGTATAGGCACGTCGAAATACGGTATTTTGAAAATCGGTACCTTTGAAGATTAAATCCCTGGATGGATCTAATGGATCCGGAATAGTTTCCCATCTGGCTCCCCATTCATCCACAGGCTGATTCAATAGATATTGATTCTCGGGTGTCAGGTACATGGTTGTGAAAGCTGTATTGTTTGTCAGATCATTACCTGTCCCACCTGCATTGGCTTGTGTCAGAAAATCCAATACACTGGGTGCTTTTACGCCACTCGCTGCAATGCCTAACCTCATAAAATGTACGAAGTCTTTGGCATCGGCTAATTTGTAAAGCTGACCGACATCTGAAGAAGTCAGATTATAGTTATAGCTTACCTGTATGGCCCCTTCTTTACCCGATTTCGTTTCAACAATTATCACTCCGTTGGAAGCTCGAGCTCCATAAATAGATGTAGACGCAGCGTCCTTTAGGACCTGAATTGACTCGATATCCCTGGGATTGATATGGTCCATATCACTACGAATTACTCCATCAATTACATACAACGGCGTAGAGCCATCTGGGCTATTGATCGAAGTTCCACCTCTTAATATGACGCGAGGCCGATCACCTGGCTGACCGGATGTGCTCTGAACCCTCAAACCAGCAATTGTACCTTGTAGTGCTGAGGCGGGATTTGCGTACGTTACATTCTCTAATACTTTAGTATCCAGCTTGCTGATCGAGGTGGTGACAGTCTCGCGTGACTGCGTTCCATATCCTACCACTACCACTTCTTTTAATGAAGAAACGTCTGCTTGCATGGTTACATTAAGCACCGAACTGTTTCCAACGGTAATCTCCTGGCTTTTATAGCCGATAAAGGAAAAGATAAGAGTTGCGTTTCCGGATGGTACGTTAAGTGAATACCGGCCTTCCGAGTCGGTGGTGGTTCCGGTTACGGTGCCTTTAACCAGTATGGTCACTCCTGGTAAAATCTCATTCTCTTCTCCGGTTACCCTGCCTTCCAACTGCCTGGTTCCTTGTGCAGATACAACACAACAGCAACAGCACATTAACAGGGTCAGCAAAACCTGCGGCATCCATTCATCAAAGTATTTTTTTTGCATGGGATTAAGTTGAGTTTATGATTGGGAGATTGTCAATACAAATTTAGATTTACTTCAATGCGCCATCTTCTACTTTTATATATGTTTGTAATACTATTTTCCAGAATAATAATCTGGGAAGCCCGCCGTACACAAAACCTGCCGTTTTCGGAGCATTTACCTGTTTGCGGCCTTGCCGGAACCGGCGAATCGGGGGAACTCCGTGCGGGTCGGTTCGGCTTTACAGCCGGAGGCCACTGGCGGGAACGGGCAAAACGCTGATATCGGGAAGGGGAGTAGGGACTGCGGTTACCGGTCGCGGGACAGGCAGGGGAATGGAGAGGGGGCGCTGCCATTCAGGTACTTTCGGGTAACTAAAATCCCCGGAAACAAGGGCTGTTTCCGGGGATTTGAAGACTGTCAGAGCCGTCTATTGTTCAAAGTCGATGTAGTTGAGTGTAAAGAGGGGCTTATTGCCGGCTTTGTCGTTACGGAAGACGAAATAAAGCGTTTGTTCTTTCACGGCATCGGTCGCTTTAACCGGGATCTGAAGGGTGGAAGTCCCGTCTTCGGGAACGGCTGCCGCCCCCAGTTTGGGTCCTGCCGGCGAACCGGTACGGACTTCCAGCACACCCCCGGCTGTACGCGCTGCGGAGGAGGTCGCCGTGACACCAATCGTTTTGATGCCGGTAAGAT
Source organism: Telluribacter humicola (assembly GCA_040394475.1). Classification (GTDB taxonomy): domain Bacteria; phylum Bacteroidota; class Bacteroidia; order Cytophagales; family Spirosomataceae; genus JBEBSD01. Next base: position 52,732 of record JBEBSD010000035.1, read on the forward strand.
CAACCGCATTAAAGGCGATATAGGCCTCCGTTTTGGTTCCTACCACTACTTCCAGGCCGGCCTGGGGCGCCCCTTCCGGCAGCTTATAGGTCGTCACTTCTTTTCCTTCATCGAATGAATTGGCAGGGAGCCTGGCAGGTCTCAGGACGATGCTGTGCACCCCGGTAAGCGGGCCGATCTTGTAGGTGCCTTTGTCGGTATAACTGGCAGCAAAAACGTAGGCGCCGGGTTTTTGCTGCTGGCCGGGAATGTACGTGCCGCTGACCGGGTGAACATCCGCTTTCTTTTCATCGGCGAGCGACAGGATGTACCTGACCATATCTTCCGCTTCGGCTAACTTGTGCTGGGGATGGGGAGGCATTACCTGCTCGCCCCAGATACCGCCGCCGCCGTCAATGATTTTTTGGGCAAGCAGTTTTTGAGCATTGTTTTCTTTCTGATACTTTTTGGCCACCTCGCGGTAAGAAGGGCCGATCGATTGGTCGCTGATCGTATGACAAGCCTTGCAGTCGCTCAGCTCGATGAGGCGTTTCCCGGTAGCAAATCCGGTGTTGGCCTGATGCCCCTGAGCGAGAAGGGTTTTGTCGAAGCCTTCCAGGTAGTTGATACTGACGGCTACGTCCTCTGCGGGAATAGTGCCTTTTTCCAGCGATCCGTCTTCTTTGTCCGTGACTTTTACTTCATAGCTGACCGGTTTGCCGGTCCAGTAGAAACTTTGATTGCCTTTGATGGCGACGGCTACATCGGGAACGGCGTTACCGGCTTTGATGTATACGTTTGAAGTTTGGGTGTTGCCCTGCGAATCGGTTACCGTGAGTACAGCGGTATATTCACCGGCCTTCGTGTACGTAACGACCGGGTTCGCTTCGGTGCTGTTGGGAAGGCCCCGGCCAAATGCCCATTCATAGCGGATCGGGTCGCCATCGAAATCAAGGGAGCCCTCCGACGAGAATGCGATCTTCAGCGGCACGGCCCCCATGGTTTTGTCGGCGCCTGCTACGGCTTTCGGGACCCGGTTGCCGGGGTTGAACGTGATGTGCGACAGCCGGGCGTCGTCGTTGGCGGCAAACCATTTATTGCCGTATTCCAGCACGTAGAGGGAGCCGTCCCGGGCGAACTGCATATCAATCGGATGGCTGAAGGTGGCGCCGGGCATAAAACGCTCTATGGCGGTCAAATCCCCTTCCTTGTTCATCGTGACCACATTGATATAGTCGCGTATCCAGTCGTAAGCGAAAAATTTTCCGTTATAATAGTTCGGGAATTTGTCTTTGCCGCTTTCGTAGTCGTCATAATAATACACCGGGCCCGCCATTGCATTGCGTCCTCCTTTCCCGACAATCGCACCGAATTCGGGCGAATCGGCATAAGGATAGTAGATAAAGGCCGGCTGGGCGGGAGGCAATTCCCGGAGTCCTGTATTGTGGGGGGAATCGTTTACGGGCTTTGCCGGGTCGTGTTTTTCTCCCGATGTTTTGGTTTCGAAGTCATAACGGTTGTACGCGCGGTTATCGGCTACAAACAAGGGCCATCCGAAATAGCCCGCCTGCCGCGCCTGGTTTACTTCATCGTGTCCCCGGGGACCGCGGTCAGGGTTGTCGTTCCCGGCATCGGGACCTACTTCGCCCCAGTAGAGAAAGCCGGTTCGCTTGTCGACGGAGATCCGGTAGGGGTTCCGGTTGCCCATGACATATATTTCAGGCCTGGCCTTTGCGGTGCCGGGAGGGAAAAGGTTGCCTTCCGGGATGGTATAGCTGCCATCCGGCTGCGGTTTGATGCGGAGAATCTTGCCGCGCAGATCGTTGGTATTGGACGAACTCGCCATGGCATCCCAGCCGGCCCGGTCAGGACGATGGTCGGAAGGGCTGAACCCGTCAGAGGCGAAAGGATTGGTGTCATCGCCGGTTGACAAATACAGGTTGCCCTGTGCATCCCATTCAATAGAGCCGGCGGTATGGCAGCAGTCGGTTCGTTTGACCGGTACGGTAAGCAGCACTTTTTCGGTATGGAGCAGGAGGGTGTCGTTCACGTCGTCATAGACAAAGCGGGACAAATGCTGGGCGGTATCGGCGGCAGTAGAGAGGGGTGCATAAAAAAGGTACACCCATTTGTTTGTCTTAAAATCCGGATCGATGTTAAGGCCCATCAACCCGTATTCGAACTTTGTAAATACGGGTACATCGGCCACTACTTTCAGCTGCTTCGTCTGCGGGTTATAAAGTTTTACCTTCCCTTTCCGTTCGCTGAACAGTACCCGGTGATCGTCCAGCACCGCGAGTTCCGTCGGTTCGTCCAGTACTTCAGCCAACACATTTTTAGTGAAGCGGTTTTCTTCCGGCCGGGATTTGGCGTAATCGATCGTGTCTGCCATTACATAACGGATGCCGCCCATCAGGTGCCGGAGGAATACCTCGTTTTGAAAAGTAGCGTGCTCATGGCCGAAATTCGTATAGAACGCCTTTCCTCCGTCGTATTCATGGTACCAGGCCATGGGGTGGTCGTCTCCCATTTTGCCCTCTTTGTACGTCTTTTCATCGATCTTCACCAGCACCTTGACGTCCTTATTGAAATTCTTAAAATCATAAAATTCGTCTTTGATGGTCCACCGGTCCGGAAAATGCTCCATCGAAGGATGGTTTTTATCGACCGCGTAGGCTACGCCTTCCTGCACATTGGGGTTGCCCGGATGACTGAGAAAGTAGGCCCCGGATAATTTATTGTACCAGGGCCAGTCGTACTCGGTATCGGTTGCCGCATGGATACCCACATAACCGCCTCCGCCCTGGATATAGCGCTCGAAAGCCTGCTGCTGTTCGTCGTTCAGTACGTCTCCGGTAGTACTCAGGAAAATGACCGCCCCGTATTGCTGTAAATTGGCTTCTGTAAACAAGGCGGCATTTTCAGTAGTATCCACTTCAAATGCATTTGCTTTGCCTAATTGACGGATCGCTTCCTGTCCTGTGGGGATGGATGCGTGGCGGAATCCGGCTGTCTTGGAGAAAACAAGCACCCGTTTTTGTGCCTGCAGCCCGGGAGCCGAAAATAAGAATAGTAGCAAAGCGCCTGTTAAACAGGTAATCCGCCGGAAAGATGGAATCATATGAGTTATGAATTATGAGTTATGAGTTATGAGTTTCGGGTATGATGGTTTGGTAGGTAGGTGGCCGCTTTTATGGCCGTTTTTATTGGTGTACATTGAGGTAATCTGTGGTGAAGTGTCATTTGTACGGTTATAAGGGCATAGTTACAAAATTTTCCTTTTTTTTGCTAAAATACTTTTATTTTGTTTGGCGATACCGGATTTCGGCATGTATCCGAAAGACAACACGGTTGACAGGCTGGTAAACTGCTATTTTTTTTGTAAAATGCCTGATGTTATGAAAGGAAGTATTTTTAAAGGGTAAACGGGTTGGAATTATGTATAAGATTATTCTTCTAATCGATTTCGCAGAAGAATACAGTAAAAGCCTGTTAAAGGGCATCGCCCGGTATTCGCGGGAGCACGGCCCCTGGATTTTCTGCCGGATGCCGTTGTATCAGCGGGAGACGATCGGGATAGAAGGTATCCTGGCATGGGCGCTGGAATGGGAGGCGAACGGCATTATCGGACAGCTTTACAATGATCCGAAAATCGACCTGATCGTGCAGGCGGGTATCCCGGTGATTGCACAGGATTTTAAGGAACGTTTCAGCAATATTCCGAATATCACAGGGGCACATTACGAGGCCGGGGTGATCGGCGCTGATTATTTTTTGAAAAAGGGCTTCAAAAACTTCGCTTTTTACGGGTTCAGTGATATTGTATGGTCGCGTGAACGTGCCGAGGGATTTGAGGATACGGTGGTAAAAGCAGGCCACGAGGTGCATTATTTCGAACACCGGATGTCACGGACGGGAGAGCTATGGTTTTACAAACCCAGTTCGCTGAGCCAATGGCTGAAGGAGCTGCCCAAACCGATTGCGCTGATGGCTTGCGACGACAACCAGGGCCAGCATATTACAGAGGCATGCCGCCATGCCCGCATACGGATCCCGGAGGAAGTGGCTGTTTTAGGAGTGGATAATGACGAAATGATCTGCGAGTTTTCGGATCCCCCGCTTTCAAGTATTGGCCAGGATGCGGAAAAAGGAGGGTACGATACGGCAAAGCTGCTGCATCAGATGATGGAGAATGATGCCAGCCAATTTTACGACATTATCGTCAAGCCTACCCAGGTGATCACCCGGCAGTCGACGGATATCTATGCCACCAATGACGATTACATCGCTTCTTCGCTGAAATTTATTCATCAGAATATCGATAAGAACCTGCAGGTAGACGATGTAGTGAAGCAGGTGCCGCTTTCGAGGAGGGCGCTGGAGAAACGGTTTCAGCAAATGACCGGAATGCCGATCTATAAGTATATTTTCAATTTACGGATGGAGAAATTTACAACCCGGTTGCTGGAAACGGATATGAGCGTTTTTGAAATAGCCATGGACCTGGGGTTTTCGGACAGCAAAAATGTGGCCCGCCAGTTCCGGCAGATCAAGGGGTGTACGCCGGTCGAATACCGGAAACGCTATGTCCCGGGTAAATCGTGACCGGCGGATTTCTCCCGTCAACAGCGCGGCGCGCGCGGGCAGGAAATTATTAGGGAGGGATTGACGTTGTATAGGAAAAAAGGCCGTTGGGAAATAGCCGGGCGAGTTGCCGGCAGTAATGACCGGCCGTTAACTATGAGTTAAAGCAAGTGAAACTGGAAGAAGCCTTACTGGCACGGAATATAACCCCTACTGCGATGCGCCTGCTGGTTCTCGACGAGCTCAGCAAGATGAAAACGGCGGTCAGCCTGAATGATCTGGAAGCAGCTTTTGACAGGGCCGACAAGGTGACGCTGTACCGGACCTTAAAAACCTTTCAAAAGCACAAACTGGTACACAGCGTGGAAGACGGGACCGGGAGTGTGAAATACGCGCTGTGTCAGGAAAGCTGCGAGTGCCGCCCCGAAGATGTCCACGCGCATTTTCATTGCACCCGATGCAATGAAACGTTTTGCCTGCAGGATTATCATGTCCCTATCGATAGTTTACCCCGCAAATTTGTCCTCCATGAAATGAGTGTGGTGCTTCGCGGCCTGTGCGACCACTGTTCCTGATTAATTTTATATTGTAAGGCACGGGTGATACCATCGTATCGGATTGCAATGCAATTGCAGCGCGCCTGTTTTACCTTTGTGATTGTATTATTATCAGGAAACAGGCTATGAATCCTATTCATCCATCAACAGACACCGCTCCCGCTTCTTGTTGTGATCATTCAACGAATGCGCATTCCCACGATCATCCGGCTGCCCCGGGATACCGGCTCTATGTCCCGGCTTTCCTGAGCCTGGTAATGCTTATCCTGGGATTGGCCTGGGATTTCTGGATACACCCCGGCTTTTTCGAAGGTGCTTTCCGCGTGGGCTGGTATGTGCTGGCGTATCTTCCGGTGGGGGTGCCGGTACTAAAGGAAGCGGGCGAGGCGTTAGGAGAGGGGTCCTTTTTTAATGAGTTTACGTTAATGGTGGTCGCCACATTGGGCGCTTTTGCTATCGGAGAATACCCGGAGGGAGTTGCCGTAATGCTGTTCTATTCGGTAGGGGAGCTTTTTCAGGGGGCAGCGGTGCGCCGGGCAAAAAGCAATATCAGCGCATTGCTGGACGTGCGCCCGAAGGAAGTGAGCCGGCTGCGTAACGGAACCTATGAAAAAGTGGCGCCTGAAATGGTGAAAATAGGCGACCAGGTACAGGTGCTGGCCGGGCAGCAGGTTCCGTTGGACGGGTTACTGGTAACCCGGGAAAGCTTTTTTAATACCGCAGCGCTTACCGGGGAAAGCCGTCCGCAGCGGATTGCCGAAAATGAAAAGGTGCTTGCCGGAATGTTAAACGAAGGGAATGCGGTCGAAATGAAAGTAGCGGCGCTGTACCAGGACAGCGCGCTGGCCCGGATCCTGGAAATGGTGCAGCACGCAACGGCCCGGAAGTCGAAGACGGAGCTGCTGATCCGGAAGTTCGCCCGTATTTATACCCCAATAGTTTTCTTTCTGGCGGTTGCGCTGGTAGTTGTTCCGTATTGGGTGGCTGCGGATTATGACTTCCGCGACTGGTTATACCGGGCGTTGGTGTTTTTGGTGATCTCCTGTCCCTGCGCGCTGGTGATTTCTATTCCGCTGGGGTATTTCGGAGGGATCGGAGCTGCTTCCCGGCATGGAATCTTGTTTAAAGGAGCTAATTTTCTGGACCTGATTACCCGTGTGAATACCGTTGTGATGGATAAAACCGGGACCCTGACCAAAGGCGTCTTCGAGGTGCAGTCCGTACGGCTTGCGCAAGCCCGGGAGGGGAAGTTTGATGAAACGACGCTCCTCGCCTTAGTGGCGGCTGTGGAGCAAAACAGCACACACCCGATCGCCAGAGCATTGGTAAATGCGGCTACAACCGACCTGTCGTCGTGGCGGGTGACCGGGGTGGAGGAATTGGCGGGCCGGGGATTGCAAGCAGTCGTCAGTCACGCAGAATGGCTGCCCGGAGGTGCAGCGGTTGTTGCGGGGAACAGCCGCCTGCTGGATGAACTCGGGATCCCCTATGAGCAGTCGATTAACGAACAGGTGGAAAGCCTGGTATTGGTGGCCGTTGATGCCCAGTATGCGGGTTATGTGGTAGTGGCCGACGCCACCAAAGCCGACGCCATGCAGGCGGTAACGGCTTTAAAGGCACAGGGGATTCAAACGGTGATGCTGAGCGGTGATAAACAGTCTATTGTTCAGAAAACAGCGCGTGAGCTGGGACTTCACCAGGCGGTCGGCGAGCTGTTGCCGGAAGGAAAGGTCGCCGAGCTGAGTCGGCTGAAGGCCAATCCCCGGAACGTAGTGGCCTTTGTAGGAGATGGCATCAACGATGCCCCGGTATTGGCATACAGCGATCTGGGGATCGCCATGGGCGGAATAGGCAGTGATGTGGCCATTGAGACAGCGGATGTAGTCATACAGACCGATCAGCCGGGAAAAATCAACACGGCTATCCGTATCGGTAAAACGACACGGAGCGTGGTGCTGCAAAATATCGGGCTGGCCTTCGGGGTTAAGGCCATCGTTTTACTGCTGGGAGCCGGGGGAGTAGCTACCATGTGGGAGGCCGTATTTGCCGACGTGGGAGTGGCCCTGCTGGCCATCCTGAATGCAGTCCGGATTTTACGGATGGATTTTGACGGGCAGGCTGCCGGTATCGGATTCCGGAAACGGGATACCCCGGTTTGAGGATAATTTACTAAATTTGCTGCTCTTATCAGAAAAAAATGAAGAAAGTCGCATTCTATACCCTGGGGTGTAAGCTCAACTATTCGGAAACCTCTTCTATCTCGCGGATGTTTGAGCAAAAGGGCTATCAAAAGGTGGAGTTCAACCAGGATCCGGATATTTTTATTATTAATACGTGCTCGGTAACGGACAATGCGGATAAAAAATGCCGGAAAATTGTACGGGAAGCCCAACACGTCAATCCGGATGGCTATGTGGCCATAATGGGGTGTTATGCGCAGCTGAAACCAGTGGAAATCTCGGAAATACCGGGCGTGGACGTGGTTTTGGGAGCTGCTGAAAAATTCAGGTTGCTCGATTTGATCGATACGTTCGAAAAGGTGCCGACAGGACTTCCCGGCCGGGTGCTGGCATCGCCGGTCGAAGAGGCCATTGATTACCATGCTTCTTATTCTCTCAATGACCGCACCCGTACTTTTTTAAAAGTGCAGGACGGGTGTGATTATCCTTGTGCCTATTGTACGATTCCTCTGGCCCGGGGAAAGAGCCGTTCCGATACGATTCAGAATGTTATCCGGTCGGCTCAGGCAATCGCAGCGCGGGGCGTAAAGGAAATCGTACTCACGGGTGTCAATATCGGGGATTTCGGGCACAATGGTGAGTCGGTCAACGAGACTTTTCTGGATCTGGTCAAGGCGCTGGATGAGGTAGAGGGAATCGAGCGGTTCCGGATTTCGTCGATTGAACCCAATCTGCTTACCGATGAAATTATAACGTTTGTGGCCGGCTCGCGGCGGTTTGTCCCGCATTTTCATATACCCTTGCAATCAGGATCGAATAAGGTCCTGGGACTGATGCGCCGCCGCTATCGCCGGGAGCTCTATGCGGACCGGGTTTCGCGGATCAGGGAATTAATGCCGGATTGCTGTATCGGAGTCGACGTAATTGTGGGGCATCCGGGAGAAACGAAAGAAGATTTTCTGGAAACCTATCAGTTTCTGAATGAACTGCGCATCTCCTACCTGCACGTGTTTACCTATTCCGAGCGTGCCAATACCGCTGCACTTTCTTTAAAACCGGTCGTTCCCAGGCAGGAACGTGCTGAGCGTTCCCGGATGCTGCACATTCTGAGTGATAAGAAAAAGCGGCATTTTTATGAGAGCCAACTGGGAAAGCCGTTTAAGGTCTTATTCGAAGAAGACGTGGCAGATGGGAATATGCAGGGGTTTACCGAGAATTACATTCGGGTTACCGCCCGTTTCGACCCGCTCCTGATCAACGAAGTAAAAGCAGTGGTGCTCACGCAACTGAACCACGAAGGATTGGCAGAGGTGGAAGAAGCCGTGGAGTTGGTTGCGCATTGAAAAAATGCATCCATGAGGCTGCCCTTTTTAGTTGGTATGTTTGAAAGGCGGCTTCGGATCCAGTTTCACAGTAACTTTAAGTTGACAAAAGTGAAAACTAAAACCCGAAGCGCATGCAAACAGCCTCTTTTGTCGGGATGGCGTATCCTCAATACTACCAAAATGCCGCCCCTCCGGGGCTTTTGTCGGGATGGAGTATCCTTAATACTACCAAAAT
>JBEBSD010000036.1:0-60994 GCA_040394475.1 Telluribacter humicola
TCATTCCCAAAAGCCAGTGGGACACCAGGGCTCCGTATACCTATGGAAGGGAAAAGGCTCCTTATGGAGAAGTGAATTCGCTGGGACCGGAAACGGCACCCACTGTTTATAAGGCGCTTTCAGCAATCATCGGGGAAATGGAGGCACCCCGTTAAAACGGAAAATTCATAGTAGTGCCGATCCGGAAAACCGTCTGCTGGTAGCGGAACTTTTCAAAGCTGTTCACCACTTCGACCCGGAAAGGAAAGCGGATCCCGATGTCAAAGCCGTACCCCAGTTCGGTGTAATGGCGGGAATCGGGGGTGGCGAGGTAATGCAGGATCACCGTCTCTTTAACCCCCAGTATCCGGAATAACGGGAGTTGCGTCAGCAGCAGCTGCCGGAATTCTGCCAGTGTATGCAGCTCCGCAAATTGCCGGTCGGTGCTCAGGCGGTAGTAATCCAGCATCCGGAAGGTCCCGACCGGGTCGCCCAGCTGGAAGAAGAAGAGGTTGCCGGCAAAATGGTTGAAGTCCGGGAAATGGACCTGGTTCCGGTTGAGAAAGGCTCCTGCAGCTACCTGGTACAACAGCCGGCTCTTAATACCTGTATTAAACCCGTGTGTGATTTTTGCTTTCAGAAAATCAAAATCCGAGGTGCTGCCGAACCAGTTTGGAACCCCTTTCCGGTACTCGAGTGAAAACGCAGGGGTGTCGTCTTTATAATAAGTGGTTTTCCCTTTCTGAATCCGGTACTGCTGCCAGGGTTTCCAGGAAGCCGAAAGGCCGGCTGTAAACGCCAGGTGGTTTTCCATGGGTGTCAGCGTGCCAGGCAGCTCTTCAAAGTACGGGTGCTGCGGCGTGTTGGAGGTGAAGTCCCGTTTATTCCAGTTAATCAGCCGGTAGCGGTACGCTTTTTCGGCGTTGGCCAGGGCGGTACGGTCAGCATATTCGGCAAAGAACTTCAATTGGAAATGATCGTTGGACAACGATCGGTCAAAGCCGGCTCTCAGGTAGTCCTTCTGGTAAATTTTGGCGAGGTTTTGTTCGAAGAAAAGCGTGGACACGGAGTTGAGCAGCGGCGCAATGGGGGTATCGGGGTTCAATTGGGAAATCCCCCGGCCGCCCTGCAGGGAGAGGGTATTGCGTTGCCATCCATACTCCAGGACTCCGGAAGGAAGCAGTTTGTTGCGTTCCAGTGAATAGCGGGCCAGCGCGTCGGCCCGCAGCCGGTATCCGGTTTTACCGGGGACCGGTTTCCGGGTGTGCTGAAGAGAAAGTCCCAGCCCGTCCACTACCAGGCCTTCTACCGTATTGATCTGAAGCCCGGCCAGGGGACTTTTGTATTGCAATTTCCAGGATTTGTCTTTGGAAAGGGGATAGGTAGCTCCCAGGAAGAGGTCGCCGACTCCAAACGCGCCCTTATTGCGGGTCGGCCTGGCGGTTGTATCCCGGGCCGGGTTCCGCTGCCAGCGGTTCATCGCGGGTTCCTGCGACTTGCGCAGGAGCATGCTGTCCAGGCGATTGTAGCTGATGGTTTCCGCACGGGTAAGCGGTACGGTCCGTAAGGAATCCCAATAGGTGGAATTGCGGCGGTTGGCCATCGAATCCACTTCTGTGGTTTGCTCCCTTCTTTCCTTCATGTCTACATCTTCTCCCTGCTCTTTGGCCGTTTCAAACTGCTGTTTATCGTATTCCTTCATCAGCTTGCGGAGATTTTTGGCAGAAAACGACTTTTGGTCCCGGAGCAGTTCTTCCAGCTCTTTGGTTTTGAGATCCTGCTTGCTTACCTGTACCGACCGGGCTTCTTCCTGTTCCTTTTTTTCATCCAGCACTACAATTTCCGGGGCGAAGGTAGGATTGACCACGAGTTCGCTAAAGGTCTGGGCAATCACATAATCGCCTTTCCCTTTTACCCCGTAAATTCCTCCTTCCGCATGGAACTTCTGGTTGACGGGCATCCAGACCTGCTGGATAGGACTGTACAGCTGTTTAACCTCCAGGCGGAACCCCTGTTTATGCGTTTGCAGGTCCAGGCTGTAGAGGCACCAGAGATCTTCGATGATGTGGATGGTCCCTTTAAAGACGCCTTCACCGTAGGACTTGGGGGTCACTTTGATTTTGTTTACTTCCACACCATTTTCCCGGAAGGAACCCAGGTATTCAAATTTGTAATAGGCAAAGGCTTTGGGCGACAAAGGAGAAACGGTTTTGGCAATTTCCGGTTTATAAAAGCTGGTCAGAATGTATTCATTGGGATTAATCAGGCTATTGTCCTGGCTGTTGCGGGAGGCGATTACTTTCTGCTTGTATGTGTTGGGCTGGTGAAACTCAATTTCGGACACCGTTTCGTTGAGAATCGGCACCCCTTTCTTGAAATTCTCTTCGTTCGCAATTTTCTCCAGCCGTTTTTTTACCAGGAATTCCAGGGGCAGGTCGGTGATGACCAGCGATGATTTGGTATAGGCTTTGGCCTTATAGCTGCTTACCTGTAGCAAATGGTAACGACTTTTGGCGATGGCCCTGCGCATAATGGTATAAGCCGGGTCTTCGTTGCCGGCGCCCACCCGGACTTCCGACAATTGCAGGGCTTGTTCAGCGAGTACGGCATCGAACACCTCCGTTTTATCCGTGATGGTGATGGCTTTCATACCGGTCTGATAGCCCAGGTACTGAAAAACCAGCTCGTAGTAGCCGGGTTTCAGATCGAGGCGGTAGGCGCCTTCCTCATTGGCAATGGTCCCGGTAGAGGTACCCCGGACCGCGATCGCCGCGTAAGGGAGGGGTTCCCCCTTTTGTGTTTTAACGGTGCCTTTGAGCCCGGTTTGCGCAGCCACGGAAATTCCGGAAAGAACACAGCATAAAAAAAGCAGGTAATGGCGGGTGGTCGGCATGGCTATCGTATGTGGTCTGGACTGTAAAGGTACAGATTGTCTGAAAGATGACAAAGCGCACCGGATGGTTGTACGAGAGCAACCATCCGGTGACCATCTGCCCGGTTACGAGTGAAGAGAGTGATCGATGCTCAGGATTCTTCCTGCAGGGCGAGCACCACCGGGCAATGATCGGAATGAACGGCGGCAGGCAGATAATGGCAGTCCAGCAGGCGGGATTGCAGGGTGTCGCTAACGGAAAAGTAATCGATCCGCCATCCTTTGTTATTGGCCCGGGCGTTGGCGCGATACGTCCACCAGCTGTAGGCAATCGTGTCAGGATACAGGAAGCGGAATGCGTCGGTGAACCCGTTCCGGAACCACTGGGTCATCCAGGCCCGTTCTTCGGGCAGAAAGCCGGAGCTTTTTTTATTGCCCACCGGGTCATGAATATCGTCGGACGTGTGCGCAATATTGTAATCGCCGCAGATGATAAGCTTGCTGCGTTCCTTGCGGAGCTCGTCGACATAGGTAAAGAAGTCATTCAGAAACTGCATTTTGACGGTCTGGCGCACTTCGCCGGTAGTACCCGAAGGAAAATAACAGTTAAGCACGGTCAGGTCCTCGAAGTCGGCCCGCAATACACGGCCCTCACTGTCATAAAAAGGGATGCCGCAGCCGGATACCACCAGGTCAGGGGGTATCCGGGAGAGCATGGCCACACCACTGTAGCCTTTTTTGACGGCCGGGAACCAGCCGATCACCTGGTAGCCGAGCGCTTCCAGGCCCGACAGGTCGACCTGTTCCTGCTGCGCCTTTACTTCCTGCAGGCAGAGCAGATCAAACGGAGTTTGACGGAAAGGATTGGTCTGAAGCCATTCCGCCAAACCGTTTTTGAGGGCGGCACGGATCCCGTTTACATTGTACGAAAGGATATGCATATCAGGTCAACCGGGCTGCGCCATTCTTTTTATCTTTGAAAAACAGGATAAACAACACCAGCACGACCGCTGAAATACCGGCCGGAACCAGCCAGATACTGGTCCAGTCCTTTACCTGGTCATGGGTGTAGAAGTCGGCTACCACGCCTGCAAGCCAGGAGCCGATCCCCATCCCGATCCCGTAGGTGGCAATGTAGATAAGCCCCTGCGCCGACGATTTGATTTTTTCCCCGGCGCGATTGTCCGTGTAAATCTGGCCGGTCACAAAGAAAAAGTCATAACAAACCCCATGAAGCACAATGGCCAGGTAAAGCATCCATTCACTGGAACCCGCATCCCCGTAACCAAACCCGACAAACCGTATGATCCATGCGACCAGTCCCATGATCAGCATCCATTTTACACCGAAACGGGAATACACAATCGGGATCAGGAGCATGAAAATAATCTCGGAGGCCTGTCCCAGCGACATTTTGTTTTCCACGTTCGTCATACCGGAGTCGGTCAGGGAAGGATTGGCCCAGGCATAATAAAACGAAAGGGGAATGCAGATAAGGATCGACGAGATAACGAAAATCAGGAACGAACGGTCTTTAAACAACTGAAAGGCATCCAGCCCCAGAATAGCGGAAATAGATTTACCTTCCGAAGGTTTGGGAGGCGTGTCGGGCAGGGTGAACGCGAAAAGACCGAGTACGAGCGAGGTGTACATGGAGATTTCAAAAATGGTCACTTTGTCTCCGAAGCTGTAAAAGCCGATAATATTCGTGACGACGATCCAGGCAATGGTGCCCATGACGCGGATAGCGGGGAACTCTTTCTCGGAGCTGACCATTTGCTGCATGGCAATGGAATTCCCCAGGGCCAGGGTAGGGGCATAGCTGATACAGTACAAAAGGATCATCCAGAAAAAGGTATCCGGATTGTCAGTCTGGATCAGGAAATAGAGGATAACTGCCCCCAGCAGGTTAAGAACACCCAATACCTTTTGGGCAGCAAAGTAACGGTCGGCCACCAGGCCGACAAAAAAAGGGGCAATAATCATAGCAAGGGAAAAAGCCACGTAAGCATTTCCAACCTGAGTACCGCTGGCGCCCAATTGTATGGTCATGTATTTACTCATTTGTCCATACCATGATCCCCAGATAAAAAACTGGAGAAACATCATGAGCATTAACTGGATCCGGGTTGCTGGTTTCATATGCGTTGGTTAATGGGTTAAGAGGTACTGGTTGAATGGTTGTTCACTAAAACTTGCTGCCGATCAGGTAACCAGCTTTTTAAATTCATTGAGTTTGAGCAGGGCTTCAATAGGCGACAAGGTATTGACATCCAGTCCGTCCAGCGCCTTTTTCAGGGCATCCAGGCGCGGGTCTGCGGGCTCAAAAATACTCAACTGGTAATTGTTTTTGGGGATTTCCTTTATTTTTTGCCGGTGATGGCCCGTTACATGCTCTTTTTCCAGATGCCGCATGATTTCGTCCGCACGCAGTACGATAGGCTGCGGCATACCGGCTATCTGGGCTACATGGATCCCGAAGCTATGGGCGCTGCCGCCCGGTTTCAGCTTTCGGAGAAAGATGATTTTTCCATCCACTTCTTTTACCGAAACATTGAAGTTGCGAATGCGGGCAAAATCTTCTTCCAGTTGGTTGAGTTCGTGGTAATGGGTAGCAAAAAGGGTTTTGGGACGGAAATGCGGGTGTTTGTGCAGGTATTCAGTGATGGCCCAGGCAATGGAGACCCCGTCGTAGGTACTGGTACCCCGTCCGATCTCATCCATTAATACCAGGCTGCGGTGGCTGAGGTTATTGAGGATACTGGCTGTTTCTGTCATTTCGACCATAAACGTACTTTCTCCGCGGCTCAGGTTGTCACTGGCGCCTACCCGTGTGAAAATTTTATCGACCAGGCCGATGGCTGCAGCCCGGGCCGGGACAAAGCTTCCCATCTGGGCCATCAGTACAATCAGCGCTGTCTGCCGGAGCAGGGCCGACTTTCCGGCCATGTTGGGCCCGGTGATGATAATGATCTGCTGCGTCTCGTCGTCCAGATACAGGTCATTGGGGATGTAGGTTTCCCCGGCAGGAAGCTGCTGTTCAATTACGGGATGGCGTCCTGCTTTGATGTCGAGCTTATTCCCTTCGCTGATTTCGGGTTTGACATAATTGTTTTTCCGGGCATTGGTGGCGAAAGAGGCCAGCACATCCAGTTCCGAAAGGGTCCGGGCGTTTTGCTGGATGGCGCCGATGTATTCCGTGGCAAGCAGTGCCAGTTCGTTGTAGAGCCGTTGCTCAATGGCAAAAATACGGTCTTCCGCATTCAGGATCTTCTCTTCATACTCTTTCAGTTCCATGGTGATATACCGCTCGGCATTGACCAGCGTCTGCTTGCGGATCCATTCCGCCGGGACTTTCTCCTTATGGGCATTGCTAACCTCGAGGTAGTACCCGAAAACTTTGTTGTACGCAATTTTCAGGGATGGGATCCGGGTTTTCTCACTTTCCCGGATCTGCAGCTGCAAGAGGTAGTCCTTCCCCGCATAAGCGATCTTGTGCAGCTCGTCCAGCTCTTCATGGACGCCTGTTTTGATCAGGTTGCCCTGGTTGGAGACGATGGGGGCATCTTCCCGTAATTCTGTTTCAATTTTCTGAAGCAACGATTCGCAGGGATTGAGCTGGTCGTAGAACTTTTGTATAACCCCCGGTGTCAGAGACGGATTGCCTTCCCCGGTTTTTTCCTGGATAGTGAGCTGTAATAGCTGGCGGATCGGCTGAATTTGGTTGAGGGCTTTTTTGAGCTGCCCCATTTCCCTAGGGTTGATGCGCCGTACGGCAACTTTGGAGATCAGCCGCTCCAGGTCCCCGATGGGTTTGAGGTGCTGTGTGAGCGATTCGAGGAGGGATTTATCTCTCAGGAGAAAGTCGACGGTGTTCAGGCGCTCGTCGATCAGTACTTTTTCTTTCAGGGGCAGGACGGTCCAGCGACGCAGCAGGCGTGCGCCCATGGGGGTTACCGTCTGGTCGAGGATCTGGATCAGGGGTACGCCGCCCTCCTGCTGGGGATAGACCAGTTCCAGGTTCCGGATGGTAAAGCGGTCGAGCCATACGTGGCTGTCTTCCTCCAGCCGGGTGATCCGGTTGATGTGCTCGATTTCCTTGTGTTCGGTTTCGAGCAGGTAATGGATGATTACGCCGGCGGTAATGATGCCCAAAGGCAGGGTGTCGATTCCGAATCCTTTGAGGGTCTTTGTCCTGAAGTGCGTGGTGAGCTTTTCGAAGGAAAAATCGTAGCCGAAACACCAGTCTTCCAGTTGAAAGGTATGGAACTTGTCGCCAAATGCCTGTAAGAACAGATTTTTTTCTTTTTTCGAAAAGAGGATCTCGGAAGGCATCAGGCTTTGCAGGAGCTTATCGACATAGGCGATGTTGCCCTGTGCGGTCATGAATTCTCCTGTAGAGATGTCCAGAAAAGCCACTCCCAGCCGGTCCTCGCTGCCGAAATGGACGGCAGCCAGGTAATTGTTCTTCCGGATATCCAGGACATTATCGTTGAGGGAAACACCCGGCGTGACCAGTTCGGTGACGCCCCGTTTGACAATCCCTTTCGCAGTAGCAGGATCTTCCAGCTGGTCGCAAATGGCGACGCGTTCCCCCGCCCGGACGAGTTTGGGAAGGTAGTTATCAAGGGAATGATGCGGGAAACCGGCCAGTTCTTCGTGTGCGCCGCCGTTGTTGCGGCGGGTGAGGACGATCCCGAGTATTTTCGATGCCCGGATGGCGTCTTCTCCAAACGTTTCATAAAAATCACCTACTCTGAAAAGTAACAATGCCCCCGGATATTTCGCCTTTATCTGATTGTACTGTTTGTTCAGTGGCGTCTCTTTAGGTGCTGACGGTTTTGCCAAAAGTAAAAATAGTTTTGTTGTTAAACGTAAATGCGCTACGGGGTTACTATAGCTAGATTTTGTAAAAATAAACATAAAAGGCTAAAATAAGCGCATTTGTCCTTTCCTCAGAAACTGATGGGTATCCAGTTCGGGTGGGGTCCGTCCGGAAAGGTAGCGTTTCCGGGCAATCTGGTGGAGTTGGTGGATGTTGGAAGCGAAATTTCCTTCTCCCTTCATACGGGTAAAAAAGCGGGAGTCGTTCAGGTTCCCGTCATGGCAATCCCGGATCTGGTGCAGTACTTTTTCGGCCCGGTCGGGAAAATGGTGATGGATCCAGTCGGTAAACAGACCGGCAATGGCGCCGTTGAGCCACACTACCGTGAAACCCGCCCAGCAGGCGCCGTTCGCCGCCGCTTTCCGGATGAGGTCGGGGATCTCGTGGTCGTTGAGCCCGGGAATGATGGGGGCGGTCATGACTCCCACAGGGACGCCGGCTTCGTGCAGGGTTCGGATCACGGCCAGCCGGCGCTGCCCGGTAACCGTGCGGGGTTCAAGCGCCCTTCGCAATTCCTCGTTCAGGGTTGTCAGGGAGACTGCCGTGGAAACCAGGTTCCGCGCCGCCAGTTCGCGCAGCAGGTCAAGGTCGCGGAGGACAAGGGTATTTTTGGTCAGGATGGATACGGGATTGCGGTAGCGGAGACACACCTCGAGTAACTGGCGGGTCAGCCGGAACTCCTTTTCGGCGGGCTGATAGCAGTCGGTATTCCCGGATAAATGGATGACGGCAGGTACCCAGCTCTTGGAATTGAACAGTTTTTCCAGCAGATAAGGGGCATTTTTCTTGACAATAATTTTGGCCTCGAAGTCGAGTCCGGCGGAGAATCCCCAGTACTCGTGTGAGTTCCGGGCATAACAGTAAATACAACCGTGCTCACAGCCCCGATAGGGATTGATCGAGATAAAATTGTGTATATCGGGACTGTCGGATACGGAAACAATGGTTTTGGGGGTATCGAAAATAAACCGGGTGCGGGGTGCAGGTTCTTCGTAATCCGGATCGTCGTCAACACCCTGGCTGGTGTCTAGCTGGTGCCTGGAAAAACGATTGGGGCTGTTGCCCGCAGCTCCCCGCCCTTTGGGAACGTTGCTGTTCTTTTGCATTTGCATTAAATTGGTTATGATACAAATATATTATATAGTATAAATATATCATATTGTTTTTGGGAAACACTGTGGTATAGGGCTTGGGGGGATTCGGCTCTCGGCTATCGGATTTCAGCTGTCGGCTATCGGAGATTCGGTTATCGGCTGTCGGAGATGTTGACCTGCTGCTCTTTCCGTGTTCGGATCGGGTCGCGCAGATCGGGTCACGCTGATCGGGTCACGTTGACCGGGTCACGGACCCGTGTCTGACGCGTGATTAGACGCAGGTCGGGAGACCTGCTGTCACCCTCCCGTCGTCATGACGAGGGAGAGCGGTGAAAGCGGTTCACACTGACCGGGTCACGTCGACGGTGAAAGGGCGAGGGCGGCTTCCCGAGGGCGGCTTCCCGAGGGCGGGCTTCGGACCCGCGAACCGGTAACAATGCCCTCGGTGGCTGTTAAAATGTCGGCCCTACAGGCCTTCCTGCCAGGTGCTGGGTGCCTTTTCTACCAAAATGCCGCCCCGATAGGGCTTTTCAGTATTGAAATTACCTGTTGTTATCTGTCGTGCGTGCGGACAGTTTTGCCGGAGAGGGGGCAAAACCTGATCTCTGGTCAGACAATCTCAAAGACAAAGCGGGAAAAAATGGAAAATTAGGCTAGTTTCGTGTATCAGGTTTTCCGGACATGCAGCACATCAGAAATATTTTCAGTATTGAACAAAAAGCCTATTCCCATCCCCGTGAAAAAAACAACATCTGAAAGGTTACTGGCTGTTTCGCTGCTGCTGAATGTCTTGTTGATGACTGCGGGCCTGGCGGTGGCGTATCCGTTCCGGGAGCGCTTGTGGCAGCATTACCTGGACTGGCGGGGAAAGGCGGCTATTGTGGTTTTTGGTGATTCTATGACTGCACAGGGGGAGTGGGGAATCCTGCTGGACAACCGGAACGTCAAAAACAGCGGGCTGGCCGGGTTGGGGGTGGTTCATTTAAAAGGGCAGGTACAGGCACAGGTAGTCCGTTTCAGCCCGGAGGTCTGCCTGGTCATGGCGGGGATCAATGACCTGACCCTGATGCAGCGCCCGGTGTCTGAGGTGAGCGCCGATTATGCGGAGCTGTTAGAGCAGGTACAGGCGGCAGGAATCCGGCCGGTCGTGCAGCTGACCTTGTACGAACAGGCTGATCCGGTCAGTAAGGCTAAAGTCGATAGCCTCAATCAGTGGCTGGTACACTATTGCAGGGAACGCACTATCCGCTGGGTGGACCCGAACCAATGGCTCGCGGATGAGCAGGGCCTGCGAGCCGTGTTTGCCAGGGACAAAACTCACCTGAACCAGGCGGGCTACGAAGTATGGGCAGCGCATCTGAGGGTACTGCTCCACGAGATGGGATATTGATCTCAGAAACCGACTTGCAGCTGGACGCGTAAGAGAGAACCGGCCTGATCGTTGGCCGGCAACCGGAAATCTTCAAACCGGCGATTGGAAAAGGTATAGGCGGCCACGACGTCTACGTACGGAGAAATGTGCCACTCAATACCGGTTTCCAGCTCTTTTACCTGATAGCGACGGGCGTCCTGTTCGTGTTTTTTGGCCCCGTCGTATTGTTGCAGCCGGACATAAGGATACAGAAGCTGCTGCCGGATCGGGAGCAGGTAGGAGAGGAGCACATACCCTCCTTTCAGCTGCCGGGAACGGACTGCCCCGGAAGCGGGGTCGAATTCCGGCCCGGTTCCCACATTGTACTCCATCTGAACGCCAAAGGGCTTTGGAGAGAGGACGACAGCGCCGGCCACTCTGCGGTCGGGGTAGCTGCGGTCCGGACGGTAAGCCACTCCTTTGGTTAATTTGTCTTTCGCGATGGTATAGGTTCCCGTATAAGCCTGAAGAGACGTTTCCACCAACTGGGTGCCGACAGCAAACGGATAGGCCACCCGTGCAACCAGGTGCTTATTTTTGTTGAAGTCTTCCGGAGTGCTTTGTCCCTGGAAAATTCCCAGGCTCACCAGGCCGAAATCACCTGTGCCTTTCAGGCCGTTGTCAGTCCGTTCCTTAAACCGGGATTGCAGTGCTTCCGGGGTGTAATACAGGAATAATCCCCAGTCTCTTTCATTAATAAACGCACTGTTGACGGCATCATTCCGGTCGAGGGGAATCCTGTTACGGGTGGATTGCAGGTTTTCAAAGCCAAAAGGAACCCTGGTCTGTCCCAGCCGGGTCCGGAACCGGCTTTTCTTATCCAGGTCGTATTCAATATAGAGGTCCCTTAACTGGACGGCATCCCCCGGCTCCAGAAGTCCGGAGATATCGGGCTGGACGGTAAGCGACAGGCGGGGTGTTACCTGGGCCGTAATGGAAAAGCGCATGCGGCGGATAAACAGCCCCATATCGTTCCCCCAGGATTTGTCGCATTGCTCGCAGCCCAGATCCGGGTTGGTCTCAAAGAGTTCGTTGTAACGCAACTGGACATAACCCTGGACTTTCAGCCATTCCATCTTCTTCCCGGGCGCTGGTTCGGGGAGGTTTTCCTGCGCGGCTGCGCGGTCAAACAGAAACAACAGCAGCAACAGGCATCCCAGGCGGGTCGTGAAGCGCAGTAGACAGGAGGAGTAAAGCGGGCGGATTGTATCGGGTGACCGGTACAACTTTCCAGGGAAATCCATGAGGTAAACAAGTCGTGTTAAATAGGCACAGATTGCAAAAGTACCATGCTTTGAAAGGATAAACAAACAATAAACGGTGCGTCAGTAAACCACTACTTTACGGGTTGTCACTGTGGTGTCAGTCATTATTCTTAACAGATACACTCCCGGGTTCCAGCCCACAGTGGGGATGGGCAAGGGAACATTGGCTTCGGCGTACAGTGGACGGGTGGTGATCGTCCGGCCGGTTGCGGTAATGATTTCAATGCGGGCCGGTACTTCGGAATGTACTGAAAATTGCCTGTGAGCGGGATTGGGAAACACTTTCAGTTTGTTGCCCGGCTCGGTCCCCGTGACGGTTCCGGGTAGCCGGTTTCGAAATAAGTACATCCCCCCGGCATGGGTGCCTACGGCGAGATCCGGTTTTCCGTCCTGGTCCAGGTCGGCAACCGCTACATGGAGATAATTACCCAGTGAAGGGGCATAGGGCTCCAGGGTGAGGGCATTTTCCACGACGGCAGTATCGCGCTCAGTCCATTCGCCCCAGTTGGCTCCATGAAAGACCTTCAGCTTTCCGCTGATATCGGCCGTTACCAGATCGGGCTTCCCGTCGAAATCAATATCGGCTACTGCAAGTGAGACATTCCTCCCTGCAAAATTGGGAGTGACGCCCCCCAGGCTGCTGGTCCTGAGCGTATAGACGGGCTGGGCGGCTGAACCGGTATTTTCGTAGTAACTGATATTCCCTTGACTGACCCCTACCACCAAATCGAGGTCACCGTCCTGGTCGGCGTCATAAAAGAAAAGTTTATCTGTGGTGACCAGCTCAGGAGGTAATGTAACAGCGATTGCTTTTGAAATGTCCGGTTGAACGGACTGTCCTTGGGCGGCCTTATTAGGAAAATAGAGAAACTGCAGCGTCCGGTCGGAGACGCCCGTTATCCCGAGGTCAGGAGTTCCGTCGCCGTTAAAGTCGGCCCATTGCGGTTGCAGGTTGGTGAGAGCGATCACCCCGGAAAGTTCGAGATAGTCTTCCGATACCCGTTCGAAGGCAGGCTGCGCAGGGGTCCCGGTATTTTTGAAGAACGAAAGGGCGCCGTAGAACCGGTCTCCTTTCCAGGTTCCTGCGTTGCCGATCAGGAGATCTTGTTTGCCGTCACCGTCTATGTCGAAGAAGGACGGGGCGGCATTTTCGCCGACGTCGAGCATCTGATCCTGCAGGAAATCTGTTTGTCGCAGGGTGAAATCAGGGTTTGTACTGGTTCCGTTATTCTTATAATACCAGCTGGACGCACGAAAATCAATCAGGTTGCCATCATTGGCGTATACATTGGGCGACACGAGCAGGTCTTTTACGCCGTCAAAATCCACATCCTCCAGGTAGGCGGACGGGAAACCCGGTATACTGACAGGGTCAGCCGGAGGGTAGTTGGAGGTAAAGGAAGTGAAATCTGCCTGGAGACCGGTTCCGGAATTTACCAGGAAACTGATGTTTTCACAGCTTACATGCCCCAGTAGCAAATCCTTCCTGCCGTCGCCGTTGAGGTCGTGGAGCAGAAGGGAATTGCCGGCATGCAGGACACGCGCGGGAACAGCGTTGTAAGCAGAAGCTGTCACGCCGCAATCCACCCCCAGTGTAAAATCGTCGCATTCATGTTTCCGGAAATTACCCCAGCAATTTCCATTCCGGACAAATTCGAGGCTGTCGGGAACGCCGTATTTTTCCATGCTGATATTCTGATGCAGCTCGGCATAGTCACCCTGCGACTCAAAGGTGATGATGTCCATATCGCCGTCATCATCAAAATCGACGAGCGCCGGGATGTCGGCTGCAACGATCTGCAGGTTAACGAGATTGCCGGACAAACCCCTGGTTTTCAGGTAAGGTTGAAGGACCTCCCATTGCCAATCGCCTCCCGGGAGATCTTTCCGGGAATAAACGCGGGCGCCCAGTTGCGTGAAGGTAAAGAGTTCTTTCCGGCCATCGCCGTTGGCGTCAACGAGCAGCATCCAGTTATTGGTAGCGGGGAAACGGGCTTCGTATTCGGGCTGATAGCGATACGAACGGGTGGCGGCGTCGCCGAGAAACGTACTGACCTTACCCGTGGTGCGGTCGAATACAACCAGGTCGTCGGTGCCGTCGTCATTCAGGTCCATCGAAGAATACTGAATGGCGTTCAGGCCGCCTGCCCAGGGATTGGCCAGGACTTTCCCGTTAATGGTAAGGGAGGCCGTTCCTTCCCGGGTAAACCAGGAAGACTGGGCATAGAGCGTGAAAGGCTGTAAACCTGTAACGAGCAGGAATAGATTTTTTAATAGTTTCATTGAGGATATTTTCCCGTATTTTTGATCCGGCATATCCTTAACGAAAAATTGGGGAAAGCCGGGATATTCGGGAGAAATTAGATTCGGTTATTGTTATGGAAACAACACAAATATATGCTCTTTACAGCGAAAAGCGCCTGATTTCGACAGATACGCGGAATATAGTCCCGGGATCACTGTTTTTTGCACTGAAAGGGGAGCGCTTTGACGGCAACCTGTTTGCGGCGGAAGCATTGGAAAAAGGAGCAGCCTATGCGGTGGTGGACAACCCGGAAGTAGCAGCCGGCGCCCGGTACCTGGTAGTGGAGGATGTGCTGAAGACGCTGCAGGACCTGGCGCGGCTGCACCGTAAAACATTTGATTTTCCCGTTATCGGCCTCACCGGCTCCAATGGCAAGACGACTACGAAAGAGTTGATCTATGCTGTTTTATCTGAACAGTACAGGGTTTTTGCGACCAAGGGCAACTTGAACAATCATATCGGCGTCCCGCTGACGATCCTGTCGGTAGATCCGCAAGGGACCGATGTCTGTGTGGTAGAAATGGGGGCCAACCATGTGGGGGAAATTGCGTTGCTCTGCTCCATCGCGCAGCCCACTCATGGCGTGATTACCAATATCGGGAAAGCCCACCTGGAAGGATTCCGAAGCCTGGAAGGGGTCGGGAAGGCAAAAGGAGAGCTGTATGATTTTCTGTCGAAGAAAAAAGGGGTTGTTTTTGTCGATGCCGGTAACGAAATGCTGATGGAAATGGCCAGCAAGCGCAGGTCGTTTGGGGAAATTGTTTTTTACAATTCGGAAAACGGACTGGTTAATCCTGTATTGATAGAGCAGTCGCCTTTTGTTATTTACAAGTCCTGCGACCGGACGGTTTCCACGCACCTGGTCGGCGGTTATAATTTTGCCAACATTTGCATTGCCCTGTGCGTGGGATATTACTTTAAGGTAGAGAAAGACCGTGTCCACGCGGCCGTTTCGATATTTGCCCCGGACAACAACCGCTCCCAGGTGATCGAACGGAATTCCAATACCATTATCCTGGACGCTTACAATGCGAACCCTTCTTCCATGGCGGCGGCCCTGGCCAACTTTGCCGAAGTACGGGCAGGCCGTAAAATGGTTGTACTGGGTGATATGCTGGAGCTGGGGAACGAGAGCCAGGCAGAACATGAAGCCCTCGGGAAGCTCATCGCCAGGGAAAATTTTGATGTGATCCTGCTTGCCGGTACGGCTATCCGTCATGCCTTACCTGCGCTGCCGCGGGCCTATTATTTTCCGGACAAGTTTTCGCTGCATAACTGGATAATGGATCATCCGCAGCAGGATACCCATATCCTGATCAAGGGTTCCAGGGGTGTGGGACTGGAAAGTGTCGTACAGTTCCTATAAGCCGTGTGATCGTCAGTGATTTAGAAAAACACATATAGGAATAGTTCTATTTTTAATATGTTGGGTGCTGTGTGATATAGATTTCTTCTATAGGCCTATAGAGAATATAAATGGCGTTTATGAATGAAATGCTACTAATTCCTATGGAAGTGCTATGGCGACAGTTGCGTTGAAGTGCGATGGTGGGTATCTTTGCAATAGTGAAAAAGTACAAAAAATAACTATTAAGCAAAGCACATATGGCCAACGCAATTTTATCCGTAGGAGCAGAATTTCCTCAGTTTAAGAAAACAGCTGTCGTTTCCCTGGAAAAGGGCAATGAGTTTTATGATATAACGGCTAACGATCACCGGGAAGCCGGCAAATGGATGGTCATGTTCTGGTGGCCGAAGGACTTTACATTTGTTTGTCCTACCGAGATCGCAGAATTCAACAAACATGTGGAAGATTTTGCAGACCGTGACACGCTTCTGATCGGGGCTTCGACCGACAGTGAGTTTGTACACCTGGCCTGGAGAAAAGATCACGATGATCTCCGGGGGTTGCAATTCCCGATGTTAGCCGACACCTCCAAATCGTTGGCAGAAGAACTGGGTATCCTGGAAGCCAGCGAAAAAGTAGCCTACCGGGTTACTTATATTGTAGATCCGCAGGGAATCATCCGTTGGGTGAGTGTCAACGATCTGTCTGTTGGACGGAACGTAGGGGAAGTGATCCGTGTTCTGGATGCGCTTCAAACCGACGAGCTTTGCCCCTGTAACTGGCAAAAAGGAGAAGCAACACTGACGGTCTGATCCGATAGCCGAAAGCCGAAAGCTGATATCCGATCGCTGAAAGCTGACATCCGATAGCTGAAAGCTGATAGCCGATAGCTGATAGCTGACATCCGATCGCCGCAAGCTCATTGATCTCATTTAATTGTTTTTAGTATGTATCCATTTGCAACCGCGACCAACCCCAGGGAGTCGCTATACAAAGAAGTTAATTTGCCCGCTTCGTTTGAGAGTGTTTTACTCGATAAGCTGGCAGCGGTTGAGCACCGTTACCTGAAAGATCTGAAGATCAATGTCGGCAACGTCCTGAAGTCACAGCACCTTTCGCGCAAGGAAGCCCTGCTCCTTGCCCTTGCCGTGGCCATCAACGAAAAGCAGCCGGCGCTGGCAGCTGCGTTGGAGGAACTGGCTACCGGAGAAGGAGCTACCGGGGCGGAGCTGGCCGAAATTACAGGGTGCGTATCGCTGATGAATGCGAATAACGTGTTTTACCGGTTCCGGCACTTTGTAAACAAAGACTATTATGAGACCGCGCCGGCCGGTATCAAAATGAGTATTATGATGAACCCCGTGCTTGGCAAGGAATTTTTTGAACTGGTCAGTCTGATAGTGTCGGCACTTAACGGTTGCGAACTGTGTGTGACTTCACACGAACAGTCGGTGCTCCAGCATGGCGGGTCGCAGGCCCGGGTAGTGGATGCCGTTCGCCTGGGAGCTATTATAAAAAGCTTTACAGTGCTGATCTGAATGCGCCGGTAAGGTGTTCTGATTGTACAGGGGCTGACCAAACGGTACAGCCCCTGTTGCTTGTATGCGGGGGGAACCGGTCCGCGCAGACCTCAGACAAATTATCTGACCCCATACATTTTATCTTTGAAATGCAGCTTTCTTTATTGTGTTATTGCCGGTTATGTAGGTGATTTATCCAAAAAACAGTGTAATGTTGTTAATATCATCTATTTGGAGTGTGTTTGTCGGTTTTATGGCGTAATTTTGCAGGGACGAGATCACTAACTAAAACAACGAACAATGTCAGTAGCAACACCCACCCACTACTTACCGTATAAGGTAAAGGATATCAGCCTGGCCGAATGGGGGCGCAAGGAGATTTCCCTGGCAGAGGCAGAAATGCCGGGATTGATGGCGATACGGGCGGAATACGGCCCGTCACAGCCGCTGAAGGGAGCCCGTATTGCGGGTTGCCTGCACATGACCATTCAAACAGCCGTCCTGATCGAAACCCTTACTGCCCTGGGTGCGGAAGTGACTTGGTCGTCCTGCAATATCTTTTCTACCCAGGACCACGCGGCGGCGGCCATTGCGGCGGCAGGTATTCCCGTGTATGCCTGGAAGGGAATGGATGAAGCGGAATTCAACTGGTGTATCGAGCAGACACTCTGGTTTGGGGAGGACCGCAAACCGTTGAATATGATCCTGGACGATGGCGGCGATCTGACGAACATGGTATTTGACGAATATCCGGAACTGATCCCGGGGATTAAAGGTCTTTCGGAAGAAACCACAACGGGCGTGCACCGGTTGTATGAACGTCAGAAAAAAGGGACCTTGTTTTTGCCGGCGATCAATGTGAACGATTCGGTGACCAAATCGAAATTTGACAATAAATACGGGTGCCGGGAGTCGCTGGTAGATGCGATCCGCCGGGCTACCGACCTGATGCTGGCGGGAAAAGTGGCGTTGGTCGCAGGTTACGGCGATGTCGGAAAAGGATCGGCGGAATCGTTAAGAGGAGCCGGCTGCCGCGTGCTGGTGACCGAAATCGATCCTATCTGTGCCCTGCAGGCGGCTATGGACGGATTTGAGGTGGTTACCCTGGACGAGGCTGCCCCGCGGGCCAATATTTTTGTAACGGCTACCGGTAACAAGCGCATAATTACCGAGCGCCATTTCAGGAAAATGCGCGATAAGGCAATCGTATGCAATATCGGTCATTTTGATAATGAGATTGATATGGCCTGGTTGAATACGCATTACGGAGCGACCAAGAACCAGATCAAACCGCAGGTAGATTTGTATACCATTGACGACAAGGAGGTAATTATTCTGGCAGAAGGCCGCCTGGTAAACCTGGGTTGTGCGATGGGGCATCCTTCCTTTGTCATGTCTTGTTCGTTTTCTAACCAAACCCTCGCCCAAATTGAGTTGTGGAACCATTCCGACAAGTATGGAAAAGAGGTTTACGTGCTGCCGAAAGTACTCGACGAAAAGGTGGCGGCCCTGCATTTACCGCATGTCGGAGCTAAGCTGGAAGTGCTGGAACCGGATCAGGCCGCATACATCGGCGTAAGCGTGGAAGGCCCCTTCAAACCGGATACGTACCGGTATTAAGCAAATCGAATCGCACAAAAAAGCCGGCCCCCCATTTTCGAGGGCCGGCTTTTTGTGTATAGATGCACACAGATTGTAATGTCGCTTTCAGCTATCGGTTTTCAGCTATCGGCTTTCGGACTGCTAGGGTTATCTGACGGCTGATAGCCGACTGCTGATAGCTGACGGCTGATAGCTGACTTCTGACAGCCCAACAATCACAACCCATCCAGCTCCGGCACCGTAAACGCTTTCTCCCTTTTGGCAAGTTTCGTCCGGACCCGTTCGACTTCCTCGACGTGTACGGGCTCGGCGTTGTTTTGCCAGGATTTCCGGATGAAGGTGAGTAATTCCGCAATCTGACTGCTGGCCATTTCCGGATCGTACCCGATCCCCGGCATCTCTCCTGCAATTTCCGGAGTGCTGTAGGTACGGTTGTTGACGGTGATCGGACCGGTGAGCCCGAATAAAACGATGGCCGACAGCTTGTCTTTATCCCCGGTTACCCATTCCGATTGATTCAGGGGCGGGGCAAGGCTTTCGATGCCGTTCCCATCCGCACCGTGACAGGTCTGGCAGATGGTCTTGTACAGCGCTGCACCTTTGGGGTACAGCCGGGTCAGGGCTTCGGGATCGCGGTTAGACCGGGAACTGGCCGCGGTATTGATGGCAGCCGTCAGCTGTTTGTGAATGACTGAATTCGTATCGCCGGCCAGCGCGCTCAGCTCCTTTTGAAAGCGGCTTTCCCGGTCGTAAAGATTACTGATGACGGCATCCGCGACATACGGATTGTCCGGCTGCAGCCGGGCCAGTTGCTGCAGCAGGTCCCAGGCGGTTTCCTGGTTGAATTGCATGATGTTATGCAGGTTATAGGCAATATAGGGGAATGTGAGCACATCGTTGGCCTGCAGCCGCTTGTGCCATTCTGCCACAAATAACGGGTAGTTGCCGGCCGTAATCACCGACGGGATGAGCCCGAATCCCTGGATACGGAGCGCAGGAGACGAATGGGACAGCAAGGGCAGTACTTCCTTTTCTGATAGTTCACCCAATCCTTCCAGCGTCCAGAGCGCATGGATAATCTCCAGTTCACGGGAGCTGTTTTGCACGAGCCGATGAAGGGAAGGAGCAACCCCCTTTGCCTTCCGGTCAATGAGCCGTTGCTGCGCAAAATCCCGGATCCAGCCGTTGGGATGGCCCAGCAATCCAACGAGTCCGGTGTCAGTATCCGGAAGTGCCGGAAGCGGAGCGGCGGGCTGTCCTTTGGGCGTAATTTTATAGATGCGTCCGTAATCGATGGGCGGGGTCAGCTCCCGTTTGACAATTTCCCCTTTCAGGTAAGGCGTCAGGTACGTTTTATGCTGGATAATCCCCCGGTACATGTCCACCACATACAAGGCCCCGTCGGGTGCATTGCAAATGCTCACCGGACGAAAGCGTTCGTCGGTGCTGGCCAGGAACTCACGGCCGGAATAGGCTTGCTGTCCTTTTACCGGATAGTTTTCCGTTGTGGTCAGGATGTTGCGTTTAATCAGGTTGGCGGAAGGTTCGGGCACGAATACATTCGATTGATAAGCAGGGCCGAAGAGGTCGCCCCGGTAAACCAGCGGGCCACAGGCTGCAGTGAAATTCGCCAGCCGGAGGCTGTCGTCCAGGATGCCTTTCATATACCCCCGGTTAACCCCGGGCGTAGGCCGGGCCGGGTAGACCCTGTTATTCGTGACAATGCCCATGTTGTACCCGTTTACCCGCTTTTGATGGGAATTGCCGCTCCCGAAACCGGGGAGAAAATAATCCCCTATGACATTGGCTGAATTATGGTTGTAGTAAAGCCGGCCATAATTGTCTTGGGAAATCCCCCATTGTCCCCGGAAATGCGTGTTTTCGATCAGCCACTGGTCACCCGATCTGCGATAGCGCTTGCCGGATTTGGCATTGTAAATCCAGTTGTCCAGCGCCCGGAGCAGGCCGTTAGGCTGGTGCTCGACATTTCCGCCAACCGCGTAGCGTTCGTCCACCAGGGTCTTAGCCACCGGCCGGTCGTTGCGGATCTGGTAATACCAAAGCCGGGGAGGCTCGGCTACCAGGATCCCCTCGTCGATCAGGCAGATCGCACGCGGAAGCACGAGTGAATCCAGGAAAACCGTGCGGCGGTCCATGACGCCATCCTTGTCGGAATCTTCCAGGATCACGATTTTTCCGTTCGGGATATCTTCGCCCGTACCGATAGTATCGGGCATATAACCCCTCATTTCAACCACCCAGAGGCGCCCTTTCCCGTCAAACGACATCGTAACCGGTGTATTGACAAGGGGTTCGGAGGCGACAAGCGATAGTTCAAACCCCTCTTCCACTTGGAATTGCTGTAGTGATTCCTGTGGAGACCGGATCGGGGAGACCGAGAAATCAGTTATTTTCCCGGTGGTTGCAGCTGTAGCAGCTTGTTGTGCGCCGGAAGGTTTTGGAGATTTACAAAAGAATAGCCATCCGGATAGTATTATCAGGCAAATCGAACTTCTTGTTTTCACTTTAATATACTAATATAGGTAAGCATAATTGATTTTCGACGGAAGATTAATGCAGTTCTTTCAGAACCTGTTCAGCCGGCCTCATAGAAGTAGTAAGCCAATGGATAATTCCCCAGGCAATGAAATAGGCCAACCCGCAAATGATAAACAGAATGTTGTACCCGGCGCCGATGTTGCCGATCAGTTTATAATGGTCGAGCAGGGCTCCTACCAGCAACGGGAAAGCTGTAGAGCCGAGTGACCCTGCCATTCCTCCGATCCCTACGACCGAACTCACCGCATTCTTGGGGACAATATCGGATACGACTGTGAAAATATTGGTGCTCCATGCCTGGTGGGCCGCGGCTACCAGACTGATAATCCCTACAACCACCCAGATATCGGTTGCATACCGGGCGAGCATAATGGGCAGGACCAGAATGGCTACTCCGAGCAGGACAGCCTTACGGGCTTTGAGAGCGGGCCAGCCTTTTTTGATCAGATAGGACGAAAAATAGCCGCCGGCAATACTTCCGAAGGTGGTGGTCAGGTACACCACGGCCAGGTGAGGGCTGGGTTTCGTAAGATCGAGGTCAAAAGTAGTGGCAAAGTAAGACGGGAGCCAGAATAGGAAGAACCACCAGATAGGGTCAGTGAATAATTTACCTACGATGAAGACCCAGGTCTGGCGAAGCTTCAGCAAGTGCGCCCATTTTATTTTGAGTGCCGGGGCCTCGGGTTGGCCGGCACTGCTATCGCTGTAGATGAGCGCGAATTCTGCTTGCGACAGGCGTTTTTGCCGGGAGGGGATTTCATAGTAGATCCACCAGAGGATCAGCCATACAAATCCGAGCGCACCCGTAATGACAAAGGCCTCTTTCCAGCCAAATGTGCCCAGCAGCCAGGGGATCAGCAGTGGGGCAAGGATCGGCCCGATACTGGTTCCCGAATTGAAAATGCCGGTTGCAAGGCCCCTTTCCCTTTGCGGGAACCACTCCGCAATTACCTTTACGGCTGCGGGAAAGTTTCCGGCTTCGCTCAGCCCGAGCAGGCCTCTGGCAAAACTGAAGCCCAGGGTTGTTTTTACCGCCGCATGCAGCATGGCGGCGATGCTCCACACGGTAATGGAAAGAGCATATCCTATTTTGGAACCCAGGCGATCGATGAAGTTTCCGAAGAAAACATAACCGATCGCGTAACAGGCGGCAAAGGTCATGACAATGTTGGCATAGTCAGACTCCGTCCAGTGAAACTCCTGTTCCAGGGTAGGTTTGAGAAATCCGATGATTTGCCGGTCAATGTAGTTGATAGTGGTCGCCAGAAAAAGTAAGCCGCAGACAAACCAACGGTAATTGCCTGTCTTTTGAGATGTGTCCATCCAGGGTTGGGGGTTAAGGAGTCAATGGAAGTAACCTGCGCTACTTCCGTACTATTTTGTTATTGGACGCGTAAGTTAAGAGGAATTTATTGGAATTGTATGGTTTTTTGCGGGGTTTCCCCCCCCAGAGAAAGTGCAGTCGGAGAAGAGGTTTGCTGCGACCGGACTGATGGACGGGCGTGCGGCGCCCGGGAGAGGGACCCGTACGGAGACGATGCCGGCCGGAGTTACCCTGTTACAATACTGCTCTTGTAGTAAGGTTCGAGGTGGATGTACATGGCTTTACGGAATTCTTCAGAGGTGCCATCTTTCAAAAGCTGCAGCAAATCATAGTGGGTGACAGGTTTGGCTATTTCAATCGTAATGCCTTTGTGATAGTATTCTGCAAACACATGGTTAAAAACCGGAAGCAGCAGGATCTGGAACCGTTTGAAGGTGTCGTTCCCCGTCATTTCATAGAGCTTGCCATGGAACGCTACTTCTTCTTCTTTGGTGACTTTAGAGACATCCTTTTGCCGGGATACGATCGCCTCCAGCTCGGTGAGTTGCTCCTCTGTTTTCCGGGCAAACAGGAATTCTGCGATACCCATTTCCAGGATAAGACGCATTTCGAATATGTCTTTCAGATTGTTCTTGCTCAGGATCAGCGGATTGAGCACCTTTTCGATCCCGGTCAGCAAGTCAGGCTGGGCCATGATCATTCCCCTGCGGGGGCGGGCTTCGATCATCCCTAGCATCCGTAGGCGACTGAGTGCTTCGCGTACGACATTCCGGCTTACATTGAGCTGCTGTGCGATTTCGACCTCGTTGGGAAGCGCGTCCCCGGGTTTGAATTTATTGTCTTCGAAATATTCCCGAAGTATGTTTTCCACCCGGTCGGTCATCGAAAGCGTTCCTACCGGAGATAAAGTGGTGCGACTCTGGTTATGCATTACTATTTTTTGGGTGCAAAGTTAATAGAACCACTGAATTAACGGCAAACTATTATAGGACAATATAGATATCGATACATTTCTAAGTAAGAAATAATGGAATAATTTAATTAATAGGACAAATTACCAGTGAGCCATACGTTCCCGACTGTCGTTTCGGGAATCACTGCCGGAGAGCCGGCCAGGGAACTAGGAAGAGGGTTCTAGTTACAGCCAATTGATAATCATGGTGTTAAGTAGTGATTTGACGTTCCGGAAAACCTGATCGGGCTTTTTTGGGGATGAAAAAAACTGCCGCAAAATGATGAACAGCGGAAAATGACGTTTTTCAGCGCTATCTTTAACGTATAGAACGCGTGTCCGCAACACATTTCCTGCTTCAATGCCTGACAACCACAGTAAATTAGTCGTAACGGCTACCAATCGTCTTCTGGATTACCTGGGAGAGCTTCCCGAGGTACCTTGCGGGATGCCGGCCGTCGCGCAGCTCTCGGAAATAGCAGGGGTAAGCCGTACCACGACGCTGAAGTTGATGGAGTTGCTGGTTCAGAAGGGCATCGCCCGCCTGGAAGGGCCGCATAAAATCGTGCTGAGAAGACCTGTTCCAGGCGATTATTTTTCCGAAGCAGCCGGCAAATCATCAAAAGCCGATCAGGTAGAAAGAAGGATACTGCAGAAGTTTTCCACGGCCGGACTGAAACCGGGTGAACGGTTTTCAGAACTGGAACTGGCCCGGGAATTCGCCGCCAGTACCATTCTGGTAAGGGAGGTGCTGCAGAAGATCGCCCGGAGCGGGTTCATCCGGAAACATCCGCATCAGAAATGGGAAGTCATCGAGTTTACTACCGGACTGCTGGAAGAGATTATCTCGGCCCGCCGGCTGTATGAAACGCATGCCCTCCGGACGATCCGGCTGCTTCCGGAAAATGAGCGGGTCCGGACGGACTGGGCCTTGCTGCAGACACAGATCCGGCGCCGTTTAAAGCGAAAGCGCCTGGCGGCCGCAGATGTCTGCGAAATGGAATACGCCCTGTACAGCCGGTTGGCCGGCGCCGCGCGCAATCGCTTCCTGGAGGCTTCGTACCGTTCGCTGCTGAAGTTGACCACCGGCTACCTGCGACAGGATGACGGAAACGAAGCCGGGCTGGAAAATGAACTGACTCGCTTCCATACACTTGTACAGGCCTTGTTGAACCGGGATTTTGAGACTGTAGCGCAAGTCATGGAAGAGCACCTGCAAGCGACGCTGACACGTTTGAAAAACGACCGCCGGTAGCACCCGCATTCCGGGTGGAGGTCCGTAAGGTCCTACGGCTGCTGATACTGTGCCCGGAGCTGGGGCATTACCGCTCTCAGCTGCTTGTTGCGCTGCTGTCGACGCCAGATTACAGGGGGGTGGGAGCGCTTTCCACAGTCGGTCAGCCGGCAGCGCTCGCAGGTTTCGTTTACCTGCTGATGGGACATAGCGGGATCATCCAGAAAGCGGACGAGGTTTTTCAGCCGGTCATTGATGGCAAAGCTCAGCGTCAGGCTGCTGTTATGGTCCTTGCGGGGGGGCGACGGCTTGGCGAGGGTAAGAACCAGGTAACGGTTGGAAGTATCGATGTATTCGGCGATCTGCGCCTGGCAAAGCGGGGCGCCGTCCCATTGATTTGCCTGCTGCAGGGCGGCCAGGTCTTCCAGAACGGAAAGGGATGCCCAGCGGCTGCAATAGTGCTCATTGGCTGTTCCGTGTATAAATGGCAGCTTGGCCAGGTGCATTTCTTTCGCCAGTTTAAAGGAACCGGCTGTCTTGGTGTGGTCGAACCGGAGGAAAAACAATTCGTTGATGCCGAAATGTCTGGCCATTACGTTGCTGATCCGCTGCATGAAGATTTCGGGTGTGGCCTCAAAGGTGCGCATCAGGTTAAGGAAAGCAACCGGATTCCAAACCGGGTTGGCAAAAAACACCGCCAACCCCGACACCAGCAGTTCACGGGGAACGAGGATCGCACCCGCAAAATAAGAGGCTTTGAAGTTATTGAGCACCTGGTCGAACGAATCGGCCTCGGTCTGGGAAGAAATATAAGGCCGGGGTGAGAGGCCCATCCAGCGGAAGCCGATCTCACGGCCGTAGGTGAACGCCCGCTGCTCCGATTCCAGATCCTGGTTGATCAGGAGGATATCGGTGTTGCCCGGCGAATCGTCGCCCGGCGAATCGTCGCCCGGCAACATTACCGAGCGGATACCGGTCAGCTCCGGCCGCCCGGCTTCGTCAAACGTTTCGATACGATAGCCATAAACAGTTTCCAGGTGATTGCGCAGCCAGTCTTCCCGGAAACCGGGGCCGCTTTGTTTCAGGTATTCGTTCACGAATGCCGCTGCCGCCTGCTCAATCTCCTCGAAATAGTTGTGGTGAAGCTCCTGGAACGACCGCAATGCCGAAAAGTAGAACTGCTCTACGTTCATCCCGTAGTTCCGGCTGATCTCGATTATAGTACTGATGAATGCGCTTACTTTGGAAGGCGCTTCCGACAGCATCCGGAGCAGGTCGGCCGGCTCAATGCCGAACAACTCCAGCGGGAGCTCCTGCAGGATATTGGAATGAAGCAACTCTTCGATAGGCTCCAGGTGCTTTCCCAGCGTGACCGACACCAGGTTATCGTAGTGTGTGTCAAGCGCCTTTGCCAGGGCAAATATTTTCTCCGATTTGGGGTATTTCTTGCCTTTCTCAATTTCATTGAGGTAGGAAGGGGAGAAGCCGGCCAGTTCGGCCAGCTCGTTGATCTGCAACCCCTTGTCCTGGCGGAGCTGCCTCAGCTTTAAACCAAAAATCAAACGGACTCTGTCTGCAGCAGGGATCATCGGTAGCATTTATTACCCGGCAAATCTAACAAAAAAGATCGAAATTATCATTTTAGCGACGATTCGCTAAAATATATTAAATCGCTTATTGACTATTTATAAATAATAAATCAATATTGCATATCGATCATTCTGAATAACATTCATGTAATGCAAACAACTACCATTATCCGATCCGGGGAGGATAGTTCTCTTCTACCGTTACAGCAGCGCCCGCTGCTTTGTAAGACTGTCTTTCTGAACCTGTCGCCGGACCGGCTGGCGGAGCTGGCGGTTACGCGCTCCGAAGGGGTCATCGCTGCCAACGGTGCCCTGATGTGCGACACCGGTGTTTTCACCGGGCGTTCGCCGAAGGACCGGTTTATTGTCCGCGACTCCCGTACCCGGGACATCATCGACTGGGGAGCGGTTAACCTTCCCTTCGAGCCCGACGCTTTTGAAGGGCTCCGCAATCGTATGTGCGATTTCCTGGCCGACAAGCAGGTGTTCGTGCGGTATGCCTACGCGGGGGCGGATCCCCGCTACCGGAAGTCGCTCATGGCCGTGACAACCAAGGCGTGGCATAGCTTATTTTGCCATAACCTCTTCCTGAGACCAGACGCTGCGGAGCTGGCAGAATTCATTCCAGAGTGGACGCTGTACTGTGTGCCGGAATTCCGTGCGGATCCGGTCACGGACGGCACAAGGCAGGAAAACTTTACAATCATCGATTTCACGGGCAAGACGATCCTGATTGGCGGTACCGGCTATGCAGGGGAAATCAAGAAGGCGATGTTCAGCGTCCTGAATTTCCTGCTGCCGGTAGAAAACGGGGTGCTGCCCATGCACTGTGCGGCCAACAGGGGACCAAAGGGCGACACGGCATTGTTCTTCGGCTTGTCCGGAACCGGCAAAACAACCTTATCCGCCGATCCGGAGCGGGAACTGATCGGCGACGATGAACATGGCTGGTCCGCGGAAGGGATCTTCAACTTTGAAGGCGGATGTTATGCAAAGGTCGTGAACCTCAGCCTGGAAAGGGAACCCCAGATTTTTGCTGCCATCCGACCGGGCGCTATCCTGGAGAATACCCGTTTTCAACCCGACAGCCGGGAGATTGATTACACCAATACTACGGTAACAGAAAATACGAGAGCCGCTTACCCGCTGACCCATGTACCCGGAGCGGTGCTGCCTCCGGCAGGGAAAGCCCCGACGCAGATTTTTTTCCTCACGGCAGATGCCTTCGGAGTACTGCCCCCATTGTCGCGCCTGACCCCGGAGCAGGCAATGTTTTTCTTCCTTTCAGGATACACATCCAAGCTGGCCGGGACTGAAATGGGCATCGTCGAGCCGACAGCAACCTTTTCGTCCTGTTTCGGAGCCGCTTTCCTTCCCTTGTCCCCGGAGACCTACACCCATATGCTGGGCCAGCGGCTGAGCGCCGGTGAAGCGCAGGTATGGCTGGTCAATACCGGCTGGACGGGCGGCGCCTATGGCACCGGACGGCGCATCCCGCTGCGGTACACGCGCGCGCTGCTGCAGGCCGTGCTGAACGATCACCTCCGCAGCACCGCGTTTGTGAGCCATTCCGTATTTGAAATCGACGTACCCACCAGTTGTCCCGGCGTACCTCCTGAGCTCCTGTTGCCGGAACAGTCCTGGTCCGACCAGGCCGTTTATCGCCGACAGGCCATGAAGCTGTTGCTGGCCTTCCGGGAAAATGCCGCCCGGTTTCCGGGAATAACCGGGGTCCTGCCTCCCGGGGTCCTGCCGTCCGGGGTATCCACTCAAAACCCTGCAGAAATATTGTGACGCACCACCTTCCCACCCAGCCTTTCCGGCGGCTGTTGATTGCAAACCGCGGGGAAATTGCCATTCGCGTCATGCGGGCCGCCACGGAGCTTGGTATCACTACTGTGGCCATTTATACCTACGAGGACCGGTATTCGCTTCATCGGTACAAGGCCGACGAAGCCTACCAGATTGGTCAGAACGATGACCCCCTGAAACCTTACCTCGATGTGGAAGGTATTATTGAACTGGCAAAAACTAAACGGATTGAAGCGATTCATCCCGGCTATGGCTTTCTCTCCGAAAGCGCCGCCCTGGTGCGGCGATGCCGGGAAGAAGGGCTGATTTTTGTCGGGCCGTCGGCCGGGTCAATGGAGGCTCTCGGCGATAAAGTGCGGGCCAAAAAGCTGGCCGTCAGGGCCGGGATCCCCATCGTGCCTGACAGCCGCATCCGTCTGACTGACATCGCTGCTGCCCAGGCGGAAGCCGGCCGGATTGGTTTTCCCCTGCTTATCAAGGCTGCCGCGGGAGGGGGCGGACGCGGCATGCGGGTCGTAAAATCCGAGTCTGAGTTTCCAGGAGCCTTTCTGGATGCCCGCAACGAGGCGCTGAAGGCTTTTGGGGATGATACGGTATTCATCGAGAAATTCATTACGGATCCCAAGCATATCGAGGTCCAACTGCTGGGTGACCACTACGGGAATCTCGTGCATCTCTACGAGCGGGATTGCTCTGTGCAGCGCCGCTTCCAGAAGGTAGTGGAGGTTGCACCGTCGGTAGGACTGCTTCCCGAGGTAAAAAAACGGCTGTATGCATATGCCCTGCGGATTGGCCGGGAGGCTGGCTATTACAACGCAGGTACCGTGGAGTTCCTGGTAGAGAATGAAGAGACGATTTATTTCATCGAAGTGAACCCGCGTATCCAGGTGGAGCACACCATTACGGAAGAGGTGACGGGGATAGACCTGGTGCGCTCGCAATTAGCGATCGCGATGGGACACCGGTTGTCTGACGAGGAGATCGGTATCCCGGGTCAGGACGGTATCGTTCTCAACGGGTATGCCGTGCAGTGCCGGATTACAACCGAGGACCCGGCAAACGGTTTCCGCCCGGATTTCGGTACCATCATCGCTTACCGGAATGCCGCTGGTTTCGGGATCCGGCTGGATGAAGGAAGCAGTTATCCGGGAGCGAAGATCTCTCCGTTTTTCGATTCCCTGATCGTCAAGGTCTCGGCCCGGAGCCGGACGCCCGAGGGCGCCATCCAGCACATGAAACGGGCGCTCGCCGAGTTCCGGGTACGGGGTGTGAAGACCAATATCCCCTTTCTGCTGAACGTGATCAGCCACCCGGTGTTCCGAAGCGGACAGGCCCGGGTGACGTTCCTGGACCATCATCCGGAACTGTTCGACCTGTACAAGCCGGGAGACCGGTCCACGAAAATGCTGAGTTTCCTGGCCGAAGTGATTGTGAACGGCAACCCGCAGGTAAAAATGGGCCGGGACCGGGCGCTGCCTGTTCCGGTTACGCCCGGATGGGACCATGTCGCCCCTTACCCTGAAGGAAGGAGGAATCGCCTGAAAGCCCTGGGCCGTGAACGGTTTATCCGGGAAATCAGGGAGTATCAGCCGGTGCTGTACACCGACACCACCTTCCGGGATGCACACCAGTCGCTCCTCGCTACACGTATCCGGACCCGCGACATGCTGAAAATAGCCGAAGGTTTTGCCAAAAAGCACCCGGAGCTGTTCTCAATGGAGGTCTGGGGCGGCGCTACCTTCGATGTGGCGATGCGGTTCCTTTATGAATGCCCCTGGAAGCGGCTCCGGGCCTTCCGGGAGGCCATGCCGAACATGCTGCTGCAAATGCTGTTCCGGGGCTCCAACGCCGTCGGCTATTCAGCCTACCCGGACAATCTCATCGAGAAGTTCGTGGAGAAATCGTGGGAAACCGGTATCGATGTGTTCCGCATCTTCGACTCTCTCAACTGGGTGGAGGCTATGAAAGTCAGCATCCGGGCTGTACGGGACAGGACAGATGCGCTTGCCGAAGCGGCGATCTGTTATACGGGCGACATGCTGGCCCCGGATGAGCACAAATATACACTGGACTACTACCTGGACCTCGCCCGACAACTGGAAGACGAGGGAGCGCATATCCTGGCGGTGAAAGACATGGCCGGTCTGCTGAAACCCCGCGCTGCCGAAACGCTGATCACGGAGCTGAAAAAGGCCGTCGATATACCGTTGCATCTCCATACGCACGATACCTCGTCTATTCAGGCGGCCACGTATCTCAGCGCAGTGAACGCCGGGGTCGATATTGTTGATTGCGCCATCGGGGCATTGTCGGGGCTGACGTCACAGCCCAATCTGAATTCGGTGGCTGCCATGCTGCAGGGCCATGAACGGGAAAGCCCGGTCAACCTGGAATCGCTGAATGCTTATTCCAATTACTGGGACGCGGTGCGGGAATGGTATTACCCGTTTGAATCGGGTATGAAGGCGGGGAGCGCGGAGGTGTACCGGAACGAGATTCCCGGCGGACAGTATTCCAATCTAAGGCCGCAGGCGACGGCCCTCGGGCTTGAGCATAAGTTCGAGACGCTGAAGGAAAACTACCAGGTGGTCAATCAGCTTTTCGGGAATATCGTCAAGGTGACTCCGTCGTCGAAAGTAGTAGGGGATATGGCGCTGTTCATGACCTCTAATGACCTGACGGCGGAAGACGTTCTGCAAAAAGGGGCAACGTTGTCGTTCCCGGCGTCGGTAAAGGGTTTTTTCCGGGGCGAACTCGGACACCCGGCAGGTGGTTTTCCGGAGAGACTGCAGCAACTGGTGCTGCGGGGGGAGCGTCCCTTTTCGGGACGACCTAACGAGCACCTGCCCCCGATCGACTTCGAAGCGGATCTGCGGAGCTTTTACGAAAAATTCCCGCAGAGTGAACAGGGCGGTTTTTCCGACTACCTCTCCTATAAAATGTACCCGAAGGTTTACGAAGAATTTTACGAAGCACGGGAGCAATACGGCGAAGTCAGCGCCATTCCTACACCGACTTTCCTCTTTGGCCTGGAGCCGAACGAGGAAATCATGATCGAGCTCGCAGCAGGTAAGAACATCCTGGTACGGCTGCTTTTCGTGTCCGCGCCGGACGAACACGGCATGCGCACCGTGACTTTCGAACTGAACGGTCAGAGCCGCCGGGTGCAGGTACGGGACAAGTCGTTGAAAGCCAGTATCCCCAGGCATGTTAAGGCAGTCAGCGATCGCGATATAGGGGCGCCCCTGCAAGGACGACTCGTAAAAATATGGGTCAAACCAGGCGATACCGTCCGGGAAAACAGTCCGTTGTTCGTGATCGAGGCTATGAAAATGGAAAGCACCGCCACCGCCGCCAGTGATGGGGTGGTCGATGAGGTACTGCTGCAGGAGGGTATACTGGTGGAACAGGATGACTGTGTGTTACGGATCGTGTAGTTACATTTTGTAACTTATCTGTATTTTATACATCGCGGGTGTTTCAACGGTGATTTTTTTGTTTGTTTGAAAATTTGCGTTTGTGGCGGTGGTTTTTTTACTTGGATGTTGTGTTGGGTTCTGGAATCTAGGACATGGGGTCGGACCGGGATTCCGGTCCTCGCATCCGCATCCGCACCCGGACCTCGGACCCCACACCACACCCCGGACTGCATCCGGGGCTGAGGGATGTCGCCCCTTCGGGGCTTTGGGGAGATGATGGTTTTTAATGCCTGCCGATAGCTGACTTCCGATAGCCGATAGCTGATAGCCGACTTCTGACCGCCGATAGCCTAAGGACTTCTTTTTGAGAAAAAAAGGCCAATTTTTAGCGGCGAAAAATTTGAAAGCTAAAAGTCTATCATTATATTTGTCCTACAAATAAAATTAAGAAGAATATTTTGTTAAAACCTGGTGCCGTATAGATGTTAAATTACCAAATCAACCAATTGTACGATGAAACATAGCTATCTGTTCTACAGGGGATTTATTCTTCTGATTGTGTTTTCAAGTATGGGGATTGTTTCCCTCCGTGCGCAGCAAGCGCTGGTTAAGGGAACGGTTGTCTCGGCTGCGGATGGCGCGAGAGTACCTGGAGTAACCGTTGTGGTAAAAGGGACTCAGCTGGGTACGCATACCAATGCGGAAGGAGTATACGAGATCAATGTTTCGTCGGGACAAACATTAATTTTTAGTTTTGTAGGGTATCAATCTCAGGAAATTCTCATCGGAACTCAAAATGAAGTCGACGTTCGTTTGGAGGAAGATATAACAACGCTGAATGAAGTAGTGGCCGTCGGCTACGGATCCATTAAAAAAGTCAATCTTACCGGAGCTGTGGATCAGATTGACGGAAAGATCATCGAGAACATGGCTGTTCCGAATGTATCGAGGGCGCTTCAGGGACAGATTCCCGGATTAAACATAGCGTTCAATAGCGGAAGGCCTAATGCCAATCCTACGTATAATATCAGGGGTGTAACATCCATCGGGGCGGGAGGGTCAGCATTGCTCCTGATTGATGGCGCGGAGGGGGATCCGAGTACCTTGAATCCGGATGATATACAAAGCATATCTGTTTTGAAGGATGCCGCTTCGGCAGCGATATACGGCTCCCGAGGTGCCTTTGGCGTGATTCTGATTGCGACTAAAAACCCCGGTACCAAAGCACAACTGCGCTATTCTTCCACTTTTTCCGCCAACTCCAGAACAGCCAGGCGGGATGTCCTCCAGGACAGCTACCTGTGGTCCAAAATGTATATGGAGAGTTTTACGGAACTATACGGCGGAACAAGAACTCCTACCACGGTTGGGGATGTGGGGATTAATTTTTCGCAGGAGTATCTTGATGAACTTAAATACCGCTCGGAAAATCCGAACCACGGACGCCCGGATGTAGGAATTAATCCGGCAACCGGCACTTACATGTACTATGGAAATACCGATTGGTGGGACTTGCTGTACAAGGACGATATTCCTTCGATGGAACATAACCTGACAGCCTCCGGAGGGAATGAAAAGTCGTCTTATTACCTGTCAGGACGGTATTTCTCACAGGACGGGCTCTATAAACTCAGGTCAGACAAGTTCAGATCGTACGACATGCGTATAAAGGGATCGGTCAAACCCCTGGAATGGCTGGAGATAAGCAGCAATGTTCACTATTCAAACAATACCTATACCGATCCTTTCTCGGGAGACAATGTTTTTGCCAATATGTATGTAAGAAGCGGCGCGACGCCAATGGGAGTTCCCTACAATCCGGATGGCTCCTATACACTGATCGGCTCTCAGACTGTTGGATTGCTGGAAGGGTTCAACGAGTCAAAAACGCAGCAGACACAGCTATTCGCGAGTGGAGCCTTTGATGCCTCAATTATTAAAAACAAGCTGAACCTGCAGGGGAATTTTACTTTCAGAAACCGGACAATCGAAACGATGGAAAAACTGGTTCCTGTTCCGTACAGTAATGTTCCGGGAGAAATCATTACGGTCGGCGATTCCCGGTTAACCAATAACAGGAATGTCCTGAATTATTTTAACTATAATTTGTACGGGAATTTCGAAGAGCAATCAGGGAATCACCATCTGAAAATACTGGGAGGTACCAATATTGAAATAAGCAGAACAAGGTTTCTGAATGTAAACAGATCCAACCTGATCATTCCGGAACTCGACGCCTTCAACCTGGCGACAGGAGAAAACTTCAATATTGGAGGCGGAGGAAGCGATTGGGCAAACGCCGGTATTTTTTCCCGGATCAATTACACGTTTAAGGAAAAGTACCTGGTGGAACTGAACGGACGGTATGACGGATCGTCCAAATTTCCCAGGGAGCAGCAGTTTGGTTTCTTCCCATCCTTCTCCGTAGGCTGGAGAGTGAGTGAGGAACGCTTTTTAAGCGGGACCAGAAAATGGCTTGACAATCTCAAACCCCGGGTTTCATATGGATCCCTCGGCAATAGCCAGATTAGCCCCTATATGTATCTGCCGCAGATTCGTGGCAGCCAGTCTCCGAAAATACTCCAGGGCGTCAGGCCTGTAGCAACCAGGAACCCGGCGGTATTAGCCGATAATTTCACCTGGGAAACGTCAACCACATTTGATGTCGGGCTGGATATTGATATGTTTCAAAACAGGTTCAGTGTTGTTTTTGACTGGTATCGCAGAAGGACAACCGATATGATTACTTCGGGTCCCCTGCTGCCGTCGGTATTTGGCGCCGCGATGCCGCAGGGAAACTATGCCGATCTCGAAACAAAGGGCCTGGAACTTTCACTGACATGGCGCGATCAGATTCAAATGAATAAGCCGATTAATTACACCATACAGCTGACGCTGGCCGACGACGTTTCGAGGATAACGAAATTTAACAACCCCCAACGCACGTTGGTGATCGATCCGGACCTGAGAACAGCAGGCTACTACGAAGGGATGCAAATCGGCGAAATCTGGGGATTGACGACACTGGGGCTGTTTGTTAACCAGGACGATATCAACAATCATGCTGACCAGAGTTTTATACTGGCAAATATCGGCGGAATGCCCGCGAAATCCGGTGACATCAAATTTGAGGACATCAACGGGGACGGTAAAATAGACTGGGGCGACAGAACCGTAAACAATCCCGGTGACCTGTCAGTAATCGGAAATATGGCAAGCCGTTATAAGTTCGGCATGAGAT
The DNA here is from genome assembly GCA_040394475.1 of Telluribacter humicola. Lineage (GTDB taxonomy): Bacteria > Bacteroidota > Bacteroidia > Cytophagales > Spirosomataceae > JBEBSD01. The sequence goes on from JBEBSD010000036.1 coordinate 34,412, forward strand.
TAAACGGGGAATACAGCAATTTTTCTATTACTGCATTTTTTCAGGGGGTCGGTAAAAGAGACTGGTATCCGACCCATCATCAGAATCCATTCTGGGGGCCTTACGGATACTGGGCCGCAGAAATCCCCATGCATTTCCTGGAAAACGCTTATACAAATGACAATCCCGACCCTGATGCGTATTGGCCCAGATGGAAAGGGAACATGGCGTACGCGAACCGCCAGCTGCAGCCCCAGACACGTTACCTGCAGAATACCGCCTACATCCGGTTGAAGGAACTAACGGTCGCGTACTCACCGAAAAAATTAGTGCAGCGGATCGGGATAAACGATTTCAAGGTGCTTTTTACCGGGTTTAACCTCTGGAGCTATTCTCCTGTGTATAAACTGACAAAAGATATCGATCCTGAACAAATGGATGGAGGGCTCGGGGCTTATTATCCAATGCTCAAGTCCTATAGCCTGGGAATTAATCTGAGCTTTTAGCCGTGATGAAGTACAATCGTTTTGCGTAACTAATCTTAGAAAACATGAAGAATACCATACGTTTAATCTACGCAGCTGTATTGGTCTTTACAGGCGGATGCAGGGAATTACTGGATGTAAAGCCGTTAGATGCCCTCACGCCGGAGCAGGCGTTCAAAAGTGAAGAAAATTTAAAAATGTATATCAATTCACTCTACGAACTTCCGGGAACATTTCCTCCTTCTGCCCACATCTATGGCGTACCGGCAGCTGAAGGTATCGGAGAGTTTCAATATGTCACAGATGCCCGCAGCGATTTGACCTTCAACGGACAATTTGTTGAAAAATACTATGTCCCGGGTGCGTATACCCCATTTGACGAGGTGTTCTGGTATTGGGACGAGCTTCGGAGAATCAATTACTTTCTCGATAATTATAACGCTTCAGAAGCCCCCGAAGCAGTCAGGAACCATTATGCGGGCATAGCCCGTTGGTTCAGAGCAAAATTCTATTTCGATAAAGTCAAACGCTTCGGCGACGTGCCCTGGTACAGCACCGCCCTCGGTTCCCTGGACGAAGGACTCTATAAAGCCAGAGATCCGAGAATTGTCGTGATGGATTCAGTGCTGGCAGACCTGAACTTTGCTATTGAGAATATCTCCGACAGAAAAGACAACACCAGCACCACCATCACCAAATGGGTGGCATTGGGCTTAAAATCGAGGATATGTCTTTTTGAAGGAACGTTCAGAAAATATCATACGGAACTGGGATTGCCCGATGCCGGCACCTGGCTACAGCATGCTGCGGATGCAGCGAGCCAGCTTATGACGAGCGGTCAATACGCCATTTACTCCACCAGTGAATCGGGTAAAGACTATCATGCTCTTTTCATCAGTGAGAATGCCGTGAGCGCCGAGGTGATGCTGGCGAATGCGCACGATGACAATTTGCAGGTGTGGAACAATGCTACCAACCATTATTCCAATATTGGAGGACGGTATATGACCTCGTTAAACAAAAGGTTTGTCAATACATACCTTAATAGTGACGGCAGCCGGTTTACGGATACTCCGGGTTACGACACCGTCTTTTTCAGCCGGGAAGTTCAAAACCGGGACCTGAGACTGTCGCAAACTATCCGTACGTCCTCCTACGTCCGTTCCGATGGCTCGACTCCCGCGCCATTCGGGAGCGTCTCTACCACCCTGTATCATCCGATAAAATACTCACACCCTGATCCGTTTTTCGATGATGTAGGGCGCAATACCAATGACATTCCTTTAATGCGCTATGCTGAAGTTCTCCTGAATTACGCTGAAGCCAAAGCGGAGTTGGATGATTTTACAGAAACGGATTGGGACAATACCATTGGCCTGCTCAGAAAGCGCGCAGGTATCACGAATACCAAAATGCCGGATACCATTGACTCCTACCTGCAAACCAATTTCTATCAGAACGTGACTTCAGTCTCCATTATGGAGATCAGAAGGGAGAGAGCTGTCGAGCTTATCCTGGAACGGTTTCGGTGGGATGATCTGATGCGCTGGAAGGCAGCCGGTAATCTGGAAAAGGAAACAGACGGTATATATGTGCCCGATTTGAATGTCTTGTATGATCTGAACGGGGACGGCACTCCTGATATTTCGTTTGTGAGAGCCGCACCTTCCAATCCGGCGCCGGGAGTATTCTACATGGTGATCGACGGGACATCCATCCGGCTTTCTGAGGGAGACAAAGGAAAAATAATTGTCAAACCGGATATGGTCAAAGAATTTCCCGACTATAAGTATCTGGCCCCGATACCGCCGTTGGAAATACAATTAAACAGCAATCTGGTTCAAAACCCGGGATGGAATACTCCTTAAATCCAATCACCCGTTTAACTTGCGTTTGCCGCGAATTTACAGGGTAGAATGTACGTAATTATTCGTGCATTCGCGGCAGAACAAACTATTCTGTGTTCAGGTAAATCAGCGACGCATAAATTATTCAATTAAAAAACTATTGTTGTGATGAAAAGTAAGATTTGCTTAAGTTGCTTATTACTGATACTTGCCTATACTGAATCGACCGGGTTTAATTCCTCCGGGAACCCCCCTTTGACAGACTCTGTCTCAGCTAATCCCCTAACTATCGGCAGCCGGCTGGAATTGTTTATAGATGATTATCTGGTCGGACAATTAAAAGGCGGCGCGTCAAACAGGCTGCACAAACCAATTCCCCGAGAGATCGTTATTGAACACGACGCTCCATGGGAAGGATCCGGCAGTGGTTACCATAGTATCTTCAAGGATGGAGATCTGTATAAAATGTATTACAAAGCATGGAACATCGCTATTGAAAAAGGCAATGCTAACGAAAATGTTCTGTATTGCTGTTATGCCGAAAGCAAAGACGGAATACATTGGCAAAAGCCAAATTTGGGGCTTCATCAACATGAGGGGTCCAAGGATAATAATATTGTAATGGCAAGGAGCCAATTGGGCGAAATGACTGTCGATGCAGGCCATCCTGCCGTTTTCAAAGATGAGAATCCCGCCGTAGCCGGTGATGAACGCTATAAAGCACTTCTCGCGACCTCAAACCCCATAGGACTTCTTCCCTTCAAGTCGCCTGATGGTATTCACTGGACCCAAATGACCGATAAACCGATCATTACCGACGGAGCCTTCGATTCTCAGAATTTAGCTTTCTGGGATCCGGTTAACAGGGAGTACAGAGCATACTGGCGCTATTTTGACAAAGGAACTGCTGACAAACCGTACGTGGGTGTAAGGAGCATCAGGACGGCTGTTTCGAAAGACTTCATCCACTGGCAGGACCAGTCTGATCTCGTATACGTAGATTCTCCCAGAGAGGAGCTATATACCAACCAAATAAAATCGTATGACCGTGCTCCCCATCTATTTATTGGATTTCCAACCCGGTATATAGAAAGGAAATGGGGCGAATCCCTGAATAATCTACCGGAGAAAGAACACCGGGAAATCAGGTCAAAGGCCGCAATGCGCTACGGTACAGCGATAAGCGAGGGCCTGCTCATCGCCAGCAGAGATGGAGTAACGTTCAAGCGCTGGAATGAGGCCTTTTTGCCACCGGGTATCCAGCGCCCGGGGACCTGGAACTACGGACATCAATACATCGGATGGCACGTGGTTGAAACCAAATCGTCGCTTCCCGGTGCCCCGAATGAATTATCCTTATATGCAGTAGAAAGCTACTGGACGGACAACAGCAGCTCCCTGCGGCGTTATACCTTGCGCCTGGACGGATTTGTCTCGATCAATGCGCCCATGAGCGGCGGTGAGCTTATTACAAAGCCGCTTATTTTTGAAGGGAATCAGCTTCTGATCAATTTTTCCACCTCGGCCGCAGGGGGCATAAAAGTAGAGATTCAGGATGAAAATGGAAATCCGGTTCCGGGCTATACCGAAAATGACTGTCCGGAAATATTTGGCGACACCGTCAGCGGAGCCGTTTATTGGGAAGGGAAAGGGACCGATGTTGCTTCCCTTCAGGGAAAAGTAATAAAGCTGCGATTTATTCTCAAGGACTCGGATTTGTATTCACTGCAATTCAGTAAATAATGCCGGGTCAGCAGCTGTCATTTTTGAAGGTAATCCGAATACTAAGCTCCGTACGATGAAAACGATCATTTTGATTAGGATAATCAGTATCTCATTGCTGCTCCACAGCACCATGCCGCTCTATGCGGAGAAGAATCCGCAGGCAGCCAAAGCCATTGCGATAGATTCGAGACGGGAATTATTCGTAGATGACTATTTAATTGATCAGTTGTCGGGGAAAGCAACGCTTCAATTACATCATCCTGTACCCAGAGAAGTTGTAATGATACACGATCAACCCTGGGAAGGCAGTGGCAGCGGTTATCACAGTGTGTTCAAAGATGGTCCTAAATACCGGATGTACTATAAAGCGTGGCAGCATACAGCGAGCAGTGATCTTTCCAATGTTCACCCGTTATTCTGCGCCTATGCAGAAAGCGATGACGGTATTCACTGGACCAAGCCCAATCTGGGTTTGCACGAATACAAGGGTTCCAAAGACAACAATATTGTTTTTGCGAGCGGATCATTTGATGGATTCTCCCTGAATGCAGGACATCCGGCTGTATTCAAAGACGAAAATCCCGCTGTTGGTAAAGACGCCCTGTACAAAGCGATTCTGATTTCCGGGAATCCTAAACGTGGATTGGTCGCCTACCAATCTGCCGATGGTATAAACTGGAAGCCGGTATCTTCTGATCCCATTATCACCGACGGCGCTTTTGATTCCCAGAATCTTGCATTCTGGGATAGTGAAAGAAAGGAGTACAGGGCCTATTGGAGGTATTTTACGAAGTCTGGTTTCGCAAATGATGAAAAAAACACCTACGTTGGGACCAGGGCGATCAGAACCGCTACCTCAACAGATTTTATAACATGGCACAACCAGGCCAATATAACGTATCTGGACTCCCCTGAGGAAGAATTATATACAAACCAGATAAAAGCATATCACCGGGCGCCGCATATCCATATCGGCTTTCCGGCCAGGTACATCGACCGCGGTTGGTCCAATTCGATGGAGACATTGCCCGAATATCAGGAACGAAAGAAAAGGGCAGCGGTAAGCCAGCGATACGGTACAGCCTTGACCGAAAGTTTACTGATGGCAAGCAGGGATGGAAAAACCTTCAAGCGCTGGAATGAAGCATTCTTAAGACCGGGAATGGAAAGTAACGGGACCTGGACCTACGGCGACCAATACATCGCCTGGCACATCGTCGAAACCAAATCAGACAGAGAGGGCGCGCCTGACGAATTATCGTTATATGCGACCGAGCATTACTGGAAAGGGAAAGCAAGTGCATTACGACGTTATACACTGCGATTAGACGGATTTGTATCGGCAAATGCACCTATGGATGGCGGTGAACTTATTACCAAGCCGCTCACTTTTACCGGAAGTCAGCTGTTGCTTAATTTTTCGACGTCAGCGGCAGGTGATATGAAAGTAGAAATACAGGATGAAAACGGAAAGCCAATTCCGGGTTATACGACTAATGACTGCTCCGAAATTTTTGGAGATACAGTTTCCAGGGCGGTTCATTGGAAAGATAAGGGAACAGACGTCTCCCATCTGAAAGGAAAAATAATCAAGCTGCGGTTTGTTCTGAAGGATGCAGATTTATACTCCTTTAAGTTTGAATAGCGATCCGTTAATTTTCTTCAAAATAGCCTCTTGAAGAAGTGCCGATGTTTCGGCGATTTTTACATAAAAGCGTTAAATAGCTGTATCCCATTCAGGGAATGCGCCCTGCTGCTACGATAGCTTAACGTTTATTTTAACGATATTTATTCTAAAACGAATAAATTATATGAAAGTGCAACAAATAGTTTTGTATTGGCTGATCCCCTTGTGGTTTCTCCCTCCGGCAGCATTATTCGCCCAAAAGAACAAAACCCGGATGCTGGCGCATCAAATCCTTCCCGGCCCGGACAATCCCCGCAACAGTGAAGGGGATTTTGTGACCCTCAAAGACGGCCGGATATTATTCGTCTACAGCCGGTATACCGGCAATTCCACCAGTGATCATGCCCCGGCGTACCTGGCCGGCAGGTATTCCGGTGACGGCGGGAAGACCTGGTCGAACGAAGACCGGCTTATCGTAGAGCGGGAGGGCGATATGAATGTGATGTCGGTGTCGTTGCTGCGTTTGCAGGATGGCAGGATAGCGCTCTGGTACCTGAAAAAAAACTCGGAGACCGACTGCAAGCCGTTGCTGCGGCTTTCAGCCGATGAGGGGGAAACCTGGAGCGCTCCGATCGCCTGTATCACGGATAAGAACGGCTATTTTGTCCTGAACAATAACCGGGTGATCCAGCTAAAAAACGGGCGTTTACTAATGGCAGTGGCGCTCCACAGGCCCGAAGACGGAAAATGGACGGCCCAGGCAACCCTGTACAGCTACTATTCGGACGACAGCGGGGCTACCTGGAAACCGGGAGCGGCCGTACCGAATACGACGGATATTATCACGCAGGAACCTGGTCTTGTAGAACTTAAGGATGGCAGGATCATGATGCTTATCAGGGCCAGCGGCGGGAAGCAGCAACTGTCTTATTCCGGCGATAAAGGAGTGACCTGGAGTCATATAGAAGAAAGCGCTATTTATTCGCCTATTTCGCCTGCTACCGTTACCCGTATCCCCAAAACCGGTGATCTGCTATTGGTATGGAACAATAACAAGAAAACGGATCCTGCCTGGCATGGAGGCGCCAGAACGCCGCTCACCGTCGCCGTTTCCAGGGATGAAGGCAAGACCTGGGAACATATCAGGAATATAGAAGCCGACCCGGACGGCTGGTACTGTTACATTGCTGTTCATTTTACGAAAAAGGAAATACTGCTGGGATATTGCGCGGGAAGCCAGTCTCAGAAAACACACTTATCGGTTACCAATATTACACGCATCAATCAAAAGTGGCTCTATAAATGAGTATAGGCCGGCAACTTCCGTGGGAGGTGATGTTTCAACCGGGGCCAACCTGCTTGTATAGGAGAATTGTATGAAGCGCAACACTGAAATGATAATAGCTGAAATTGTAGCCGGAGATACGCCGGGACCTCATTTGCTGCTTATTGCCGGCGTGCATGGTGATGAATATGAACCGATCCTGGCGGCGCGGGAAATAGCTGCCTCGTTGTCCGGCCGGTTGCGGAAGGGCAAGGTAACGGTTGTGCCGCTTGCCAATGAAAGCGCCTATTTTGCCGCAAGCCGCTATGGTGCGGATGGCCTCGACCTGGCCCGGGTTTGTCCGGGCAATGCTGCAGGTTCCGTCACCGAACAGGCGGCTGCCGGTATCAGCGCTTTGATCGCCGGCGCCGACTACCTGGTGGATATGCACACCGGCGGGCTGGCATTCGGGATTTATCCGTTGGCAGGCTATATGCTGCATCCCGATCCGGCGGTTCTGGAGCAACAGCGGCAAATGGCACTTGCCTGTAACCTGCCGGTTATCTGGGGAACGGATGCGTCACCCGACGGCAGAACGCTTTCTGTCGCGAGGGACGCAGGGATTCCCGCTATTTACCTGGAGTATGGAGGGGGTACGGGCATCCGGGAACAGGTGGTTGCTGCCTGCGTAAAAGGATTTTTCAATTTGCTCAGGTCCCTCGGAATGATGGAAGGGGAAGTGGAAACTACGCCGGAGGCCGGGCGTTACCGGGTGGAAGACGACCGGAAAGACAGTGGGTACCTGCAAGGGAAAATGCCTGCCCCGGCGGAAGGTATCTTTATTGCAAAAGTCTCCCTGGGAGCTCTTGTAAAAAAAGGGCAGGAATGGGGGGAGATTGTGGACCCGGTTTCAGGAACAACGACAGTCGTTCGGGCAGATAGCGACGGACTGGTATTCCTGCTGCGGAATACGGTGAAGGTGGTGAAAGGCGACGCACTGGGCGGGATTTTACCGGTTGAGAACCGGCAGCATCTTCCGGAAACGCCTGATACCCGGGAAATTCCTGAGTCCGCCGGTAAAAAAGTAGTCATTATTACAGGAGCGGCGGGAGGGATCGGCACTGCCTGTGCTTGTCAGTTTGCTGCCGCCGGGTATACAATTGTTGTATCGGACAACAATGAAGCCGCATTGGAGAATTTGGCGGAGCATTTGAGAAAGCAAAATGCCGAGGTGGCAGTACGGGCAGGGAATCTGGAGGAAGAATGTTATTGGGAAGCGTTGGTGCAATTTACAAGAACCACCTACGGAAGGATCGACATCCTGGTAAACAATGCAGCCTGGCGATTAGCGGGCTCCATGAGAACGGTTTCGCTGGATACCTGGGAAAAAACCCTCAGAGTCTGCCTGACGGCGCCCGTATTTTTGAGTAAACAAGTGGCACTGGTGATGGAAACACAAGGAAATGGGGGCGTGATTGTGAACGTATCGAGCGTAATGGCCGACAGGCCTTCTGGTCTGGCCCCGGCCTACATTGCTGCGAAAGGAGCCCTGGATAGCATGACACAGGAACTGGCGATCACCTATGGCCGGAAGGGGATCCGGGTGGTGGGGATAGCGCCAGGATATATTGACACGGCGTTGAGTAATGACTACACCGACCAGCAGGGGGAAAACGTCAGTGACCGGTTAATAGACCAATTGACAGATTTTATTCCTTTGGGAAGAGGCGGGAGGGCGGACGAGGTAGCAAGGACGATCACCTGGCTCTGCTCGGAAAACGCATCATATATAACCGGGACCACCCTCACCATTGATGGTGGCTTTAAATCCAATTTTAACCCGTATTCCGTCAAACGACTACAATTCCCTGACGAGTTTTGAAACCTATCCGGACACATAATTCTCATTTGCCCGAGGCTGTGAATCGCACCAGTCTGGGTGAAGGACGCACCCCTTTGGTTCGTTCCCGGCAAATTGGCCCTGCCTTGGGGTTACCTCACTTGTATTTCAAACTGGAGACCGTTAACCCAACTGGTTCATACAAGGATCGCTTTGCCGCTATGTTAATTAATGACATGGTAGCGAACGGCCAAAAAATTTGTATCGCTACGTCTAGTGGCAATACGGGGGCAGCATTGGCGGCCTACAGCGCTGCAGCGGGGATTGTGTGTATAATTCTTGTGGTCGATGGCGCTCCGGTGGCCAAGCTCCGGCAAATGCAGTTATATGGTGCTAAGTTGCTGATGGTGCAGGACTTTGGGAAATCGGCTGCCGTCACCGAACAGGTTTTTAAAGCGTTAACTGACCTGGTCGGTGTACAGAAATTGCCGTTTCCTGTCAGCGCCTATTGCTACTGCCCGGAGGGAATGAAAGGCGTTGAGACCATTTCAACTGAACTAATGGACGAATTGTCAGGCGACGTGAGGGTGTTTGTCCCGGCAGGGGGAGGAGGGCTTACCCTGGCGGTGTCCAAAGGGATGATGCGACAAACCCGGAAGGCGAAAGTGCATTGCGTACAGCCGGAAGGGAATGATACGATTGCTTCCTCCCTGCGGAACGGAGTGCCGGCGGTTGCGGTGGCACGTTCTACGACTCAGGTCAGCGGCTTGCAGGTAGCGAATGTCCTGGATGGGAACGAAGTGATTGAGGCATGCATCCGCCTGGGGGGGACCGGGCACGTAGTTTCGGATGAAAATGTGTTCAAATGGCACCGGGAATTGGCTTACAGAGAAGGGATATTCAGTGAACCTGCCGGGGCGGTGGCTCTGGCTGGGGTTGAGAGTGCGCTATTGAAGAATGAAATTGATAAAAACAACCAGATCGTCTGCCTGGTGACCGGCAGTGGCTTTAAAGACATGGCCAGTGTCGATAGAAATTTTAAACTGGAAGAAGACATCGTCGCCATGGCACCGCCGGATGCCATGAGCTGGCTGAAAGAAATTTTAAATAATCGTATCTAATAGCTATCGCAATATGAGTAATCAAAATTTTCAGGGAGTATGGCCCGCACTGTTTACGCCCGTGAGTGAAAACGGGACGTTGAATGAAAAAGAACTTGAAAAGTTGGTCGAGCTGATGATCGACCAGAAAATGGATGGTATTTACCTGCTCGGCTCCACCGGGCAAGGACTGCTCTTCAGTGAAGAAGAGCGCAAGCAGATTGCTGCGGCTACTCTGGAGATCGTAAGGGGACGGGTGCCGGTAATGGTGCACGTGGGAGCTCTGAACACAGAGGAATCAATTCGCCTGGCCAGGCACGCAGCGCTGCATGGAGCGGATGCTATCTCGTCTGTCGGTCCCATTTATTTCGGCGGAGGTGCGGAAATGGCCTTTACCCATTACCGGCGTATCGCCGAGTCCACAGGGCTGCCTTTCTTTCCGTACCAGATAGGGGGCGCCACCAGTGACGAGGTGATCGATCGGCTGTTGGAGATGCCCCAGGTGGGAGGTATGAAGCTGACTACTACGCAGTTACTGGAGATCGGCGCCATCAAAAATAAAGCCGGGGAAAAATGGAAATTATTCAGTGGCGCGGATGAATTGATGTGCCAGGCTGCCATTTGCGGTACAGTGGGGGCCATCGGAACTTTTTACAACATGTTCGGTCCGACCTGTAAACATATACGGGCGTCTTTTCTGGAAGGAAATGTCCGGGAAGCCAATGATTTTATGCTCCTTTTTCAAGGGTTTATCGAACGCATACTGCCCTACGTATGGACTTTTATCGACCGGGGGATGCAACTGAAATACGACATCACCATAGGAGCTCCCAAGCCTCCCTTATTGGCCCCGGCAATGCCCTGGAGCGACGCAGAAGTGGTGGGCATGATGGAGGAAGTCGATAGTTTTTATGTAACCGTTTAATCTGAAGAAATGATGGATTTTGAAATGATCAAAAATGAACTGTACACGGCTGTCGTTTCAGATGTGCTGGACAGTATGGGGTACCCGGACCAGGCAACCCGAATAGCATTTGTACCGTATGCAGGAGTTGGTGTGTTGGTAGGAAGGTGTAAAACCACTTTGTGGGCGGATATGTACCATGCGGATCCGAATCCCTATGAGCTGGAACTGAAAGCAGTAGACTCCTGTCGGCCGGGCGAGGTACTGATCGCTGCCGCAGGCGGGTCACATCGATCCGGGATATGGGGGGAGTTGCTTTCTACCGCTGCGCGAAACAGCGGTTGCGCCGGTGTGATTGTGCACGGTGCCGTCAGGGATGTTGCTAAAATGAGAGAAATAGGGCTCCCTGTTTTCGCGACTGCTAAAAATCCATATGATAGCCGGAACCGGCAGAAAGTGGTCGATATGGATGTGTCCGTGGAAATTGACGGCGTTACATTTAATCCGGGAGACATCGTGATGGCGGACGAAGACGGCATTGTGGTTGTTCCTCAGGAAATTGAAACCGAAGTGATCGCAGCAGCCATCCGGAAAGTCAATGCCGAAAACATATCCCGTGATGCAATTAAGGAAGGGATGAAAGCTCAGGAAGCGTACGAAACATTTGGTGTATTATGAGTGCTGACAAAATAGTAGTACAAGGAGCAGCTATCCCCGGCAGCCAGTTGCCTTTTTCTCCGGCCATTATTTCCGGCGGACATGTATTCATCTCGGGACAGGCGTCGGTGGATGACGCCGGGAAGATCGTTGCCGATAGTTTTGAAGGGGAATGCCGAAGGTCTTTTGACAATTTGAGGCGCATTGCAGAAGCGGCAGGAGCTACGTTGGACGACGCCGTACAAGTGCGTAACTATGTCGGGAAACAAGAGGATCTGGCAGCGTTTAATGCTATCTACAAAGAATATTTCAATGCGCCCTACCCGGCACGGACCACTTTAATCGGATGCCTGGGCGACTTGCTGAAGTTTGAAGTGGATGCAATCATTAAATTGCCGGGTTGAAATGAGAAGACGTATTGCATTACTCGGGATCTACCATGAAACCAATACCTTCTCCGGATCTCCCACGCAGCTTGCTGATTTTAAACAGGGATTTTGGCTGGAAAGGGAGGAGATTCTCACCGAATACCGAGGCGCACACCACGAAATCAGCGGTATCATCGAGGTGCTGGAAGCAGCGGAAAATGTCGCATTGATCCCCGTATTGTATGCGTATGCAACCCCGGGAGGGCTGGTGGAGGGAGAGGCTTTGCAGGCGATGCTTGCCAGGATGTTCCAACTGTTCCGGGAAGAAGGCCCGTATGACGGGGTCATGGTAGTGCCACATGGTGCGGGAGTGAGTGCGGCGCATCCGGATATGGATGGCTATTGGCTCGGGTTGTTGCGAAAGGAAGCGGGAGATGAACTTCCGATAGTAGGAACCCTGGATCCCCATGCAAATGTTAGTCCTGACATGGTGCGGCATACGCAGGCGCTGCTGCCCTACGCGACTAACCCGCACATCGACCAGGCAGAAACCGGCCGTAAAGCTGCGCGCCTTTTGCTGAGGATCCTGATGGAACAAAAACAAGTGGTACAACGGCTGGTACAGCTGCCGTTGGCCATCAGTATTGAACAGCAGTATACGTCAAAGGCGCCGTGTTTACCGCTTCTGGCGTATATGGAGGAGGTTAAAGCAGCACACGGGTTATTACATATCGGACTGCTGCTTGGTTTTCCCTATGCGGATGTAAAGGAGATGGGGGCTGCTTTTATCCTTATCGGAGCAGCAGGATACGGTAACCTGCCGGAAGCCGAAGACCAGCTCCGGCAATACATGAAACAACAGAGGGATGCGTTTATTGGGGCGAAGAAAGGAATAGCGGAATGGATCCCCCAACTGAAAGGCCTTCCCGGCCCCATTCTTTTACTGGATATGGGCGACAATGTGGGGGGAGGGAGCAGCGGACGGAGTACTGTTTTGCTGGAAGCTTTGGATAAAGCGGGCTTGTCGGGTTCCTTTCATTGTATTCTTGATCCCGTGGCGGTTGAGGAAAGCAGGCATCTGCAGCCGGGCGATGTATTGGCGATCGGGGAAAACAGGTATGCGATAAAAGTGAGCGCGGTGCGATGGGCAACCGGTAGGTTTACAGAGGCCGCCCCCAGGCACGGAGGCTTTGTAAACTACGATATGGGAAAGACGGCAATCGTGGAAACAGCATCCGGACAAACGGTGATGCTAACCTCCTTGCGAACTCTCCCGTACAGCCTCCGGCAGCTCACGGCACACGGCCTGGACCCGCTGGCGTTCCGCTTCATTGTCGCCAAGGGAGTAAATGCCCCGATCGCAGCATATCGTGATGTTTGCAGCACCATATGCCAGGTAGATACACCGGGGGATACCAGCGCCGACATGACCCGGTTTGTATATCATAATCGCCGCAGACCTTTATTCCCGTTTGAAACAGCTTGATTGACAGTCTATCAGAGATTATTGTATGCTAAAGTACACGGTAACCAAATGGATGGATACAGAATTTTATACGGAAGGACCGGTCGTCGATGCCATGGAAAGGATCTATGTAACCACCTTAAAAGGGGGCGAAATCCTACATCTGCACGCCCCCGGTGACCACTCCCGGTGGGCGTCAGGGCAAACTCCCAACGGGCAGGTAGTAAGCAATCAAGGTGAACACTGGGTTTGTGAGAGCCTGCATTGCGGTATTTCACGGTACGATGCGCAGGGGCGTTTTAGTGGTTATATCGTAAAAGACACGTGTGCGGGTAAGCGGGTGAATTGTCCCAATGACCTGATTCTGGACCGGTCCGGAAACCTTTATTTTACGGATTCGGTCCGCTCGGAAGGGACGGTGTTTTTTAAAGGGAACGATGGTGTGGAAACGGTTGTGGCGGAGGGCATCGATTATGCGAATGGCCTGGTGCTGTCGGCAAATGAGTCCGTCTTGTATGTAGCTGAAAGTTATCAGAACCGTATCCTGGCAATCGCTATAGACAGCCCGGGACAAGGGACTAACCAACGCCTGTGGGCGGATTTGCCGGCACACCCGTCCGGTGAGGCGGTCCGAAACCTTCCGGATGGCCTGGCGTTGGATCGGGAGGGCCGGCTATGGGTGGCGCATTATGGCATGCAGGCGGTTCAGGTCATCTCGGCAGCCGGTGTATGGCTGGGAAGCCTGGACACCGGCCTCCCGCTGACCAGTAACATCGCCTTCCTGAAAGAGGAGGGCAATTGTAAAACCATCGTGGTAACCGGCGGGTACGACGAGCCGGGACCAGGAGCTGTCGTCGTGCTGACTGTCTGGTTGGATCCTTAACCATAACCCTTTAATGCTATGAGCAAAACCGGAACTTACCACCTGATTTATAGTTTTTTTTTCTTTTTTATTTCAATAGAACTAATGTCGCAAACAATTCAGCCGGAATGGTCGGAAATACCGCCGTTACCAGATCAGCAGGGCTTTGCCGGAATGTACGCAGGTGTTAGTTCCGGTGTTCTGCTTGCAATGGGCGGGGCTAATTTCCCGGATAGGCTTCCCTGGGAAGGTGGGAAAAAGAAGTGGTACGATCATATTTACGTACTGCAACCCGGAGGAAACTGGGAACTACTGGATCAAAAGTTACCATGCCCGTCCGGTTATGGGGTATCGGTCACCTATGGTGATCAGGTGATCCTGGTGGGTGGGAGTACAGAAACGACCCATTTGCGTTCTGTGCATTCGTGCCAATGGACAGGAAAAACGCTCCTTTGGACAGCATTGCCTGAATTGCCGATTTCGCTTGCAAACATGGGCGGTGCGCTGCTGGATAATTGGCTGTTCATCTTCGGCGGTATGGAAACGCCCACAGGAACAGCACTCGACAAGGTTTTTCTACTGGATTTAAAACAGCCTGAAAAAGGCTGGCAGGCAACCACACCGTTGCCGGAGAATAGGATATTTCCGGTAAGTGGCGTGTGGAACGGTATGGTCTATGTAATGGGGGGCGAAAACACCCGCACTAATTCGGTAGGGGAAACGTACAGGAATATTTTACTGGATAACTACTCGCTTCAACTTCAGAAAGAAGAAAAAGGCTGGAAGGCTGTTTGGAAAGAAAGGACCCCGGTTCCGCGAGGGGTGTCGGCAGGAGGTACTACACTGCCCTTGTTACGAGACGACCGTTTTTTGATATGGGGTGGGGTGGATGCGGTAACGGCTCAGTACAGAACACCGGAAACCCATCCGGGAATTGTCAGAACGGCACTTTACTATTATCCTCAATCCGATACCTGGGAATATTTGGGTGAACAGCAGGAATTAGCTGCCCGGGTAACGCTGCCGGTGGTAAAGTGGCAGCAAGGATGGATATACGTTAGCGGAGAAGTCAAACCAGGTATTCGTACACCTTCCTCGGTGCAAGTGCGTTAACTTTAAACAAAGCAAGCATGCAACGTAGTGATTTTTACCAATACCGGATAAGTCCGCTGACGCTGGGCACAGTGCAGCTGGGCATGGACTACGGGGTTTCCAACCGTTCAGGTGCTCCTGATTTGGAAACTTCCTTCTCCATGCTGGACGACGCCCTGCTTAATGGAATTACTGCGTTTGATACCGCTCCTGTCTATGGTAATTCCGAAGCGGTATTGGGCGCTTATTTCGAACAGCAAAAGACAGATTACCTGATCATTTCCAAATTTAAATTTGACCGGAGATGGTGTAATGACCTGGAGAACGCATGGAAGGAAGTTAAAAAGCAGGTTGAGGAATCATTGCAGCGGCTGAAGTTAAGGCGACTTCCGCTGGCATTGTACCACAAGGCTTCGGATGAATCCATGGACCAGGTGATGGAAATGGTTCCGAAGCTAATCGGCCGGTTAAAGGAAGATGGATTGGTTGAAAGGGGGGGATTGTCACTTTATTTTTCGGCTGATGCCAATGGCGTTGATACTGATCCGGAGATTGAGGCGCTTCAGATTCCATTGAATGTGCTGGATCAGTCCCTGATCCATTCGGGAGAGCTGGATCGGTTACACCAACGGGGGATACTTATTTTTATCCGAAGTGTTTTTCTGCAGGGATTATTGTTCAGAAATCCGGAAACCTTGGATGGTGAGCTGGTAAAGGCACGTCCCTACCTGACGGCACTTCAGGAACTGGCACAGGAAGCGCAGCTTTCTGTTGCAGAATTGGCCTTTGGATTTATCCGGGATCTTTCCTCCGTGGACAGCCTGGTAATCGGCGCCGAAACCCGGAAGCAGATCGGGGAGAATATCCGGTTACTAAACGGTCCCCGGGTGCCGGAAAAAACCAGGGCGGCCCTCTCAGACCTGGTTCTGAATATACCACAGGAGGTGATTACACCTGGAATGTGGGGTCTCAAATTTTAAATACGGTTGACAACGAAAGCGAACCATGAAAAACTTATTTGATTTAACGGGGAAAGTGGTGTTGGTCACCGGTGGTACGGGATTATTTGGCGCGCCGATGTCTCGCGCACTTGCCGAAGCTGGCGCGCAGGTTATTATTGCTTCCCGTAATGCTGCGAATTGCGAAATCTTTGCCGGTAAACTGCAAAAGGAAGGTTATCTGGCGGCTGGATTGGGACTGAATTTGGAAAGCGAGGAGAGTATCCATGTACTCGTGACGGCGATTAAAGCCCGATTCGGAAGAGTCGACGTTTTGGTAAACAATGCCGTTTCAAGAGAGGGTTTTCGGACACTTGAGGATATGGATGTGGAGGAGTGGGAACAGGCACAGCGTATTAATGCTACAGGACTGATGTTAATGACCAAAGCGGTCATCCCGCTAATGCGGGAACATGGCTACGGAAATATCATTAATATAGGCTCCATCCAGGGTGCAGTAGGTCCTAATTTTAGGGTATACGGGAAGACCGGCATGATCAGCCCGGTCAATTATACGTATGATAAATGGGGAATGGTAGGCTTTACGAAATGGCTGGCCAATTACTATGGCCAATACAATATCCGCGCCAATTGTATCAGTCCGGGGGGATATGGGCCGGGAGTAGCGCAAATGGAAGGGAAGGAGGAGTTTGTTGCCAATTATAAAGCGCTGACCCCTCTTGGAAGGTTTGCTAACGACCGGGACATTCAGGGACCGGTTGTATTCCTGGCATCAGAGGCGGCGGCATACATCACCGGGCATAACTTACTTGTCGACGGGGGATGGACCAGTTGGTGAGTCTATCAAACAAGGAAAACCTATGAAATCGAGCAGATCCGCTATTGTACCTGAAAATTCGCAACACTATGCCTGGTGGGTGGTGGGTCTGTTAAGTGTGGTGGGATGTCTGAACTACCTCGACCGGATGATGATAACCACCATGCGGTTTTCCATCATGGAATCCATTCCCATGACCGATGCGCAATTCGGCTTGCTGACTTCTTTGTTTTTGTGGATTTATGGGTTGCTCAGCCCCGTAGGAGGTTTTTTGGCCGACCGGTTTAATCGATCATGGGTCATCATCGGCAGCTTGATGGTCTGGTCGGCCGTAACCTGGTTAACCTCTTATGTGACCACTTTTGAGGGGTTATTGGCGACGCGGGCGCTGATGGGGATCAGTGAAGCCTGCTATATACCGGCCGGTCTTGCCATGATCATGGATTATCACAAAGGGGCTACGCGGTCCTTAGCTAACGGGATCCATTTGGCAGGTATTATGATCGGACAAAGCCTGGGGTTTGTTGGCGGCTGGATGGCGGAGACTCATAGCTGGAATTTCGCGTTCAGTACGTTTGGTGTTATTGGTGTCGGTTATGCCATTGTGCTTTGTTTTGTCCTCCGTGATGCTCCCAAGTCCGATGATCCGATTGCGTCTGTAAAGACAATTGCATTTGGACAAACGCTCCGGGCGCTGATAAAAAATACCCGGTACTTGAAAGCTTTACTCATTTGGGGAATGGGGGGGATAATAGCCTGGTTGGTCGTAGGGTGGCTTCCCACGTATTTTAAAGAGAATTTCGGATTGTCGCAGCGTATGGCGGGCGTGTTTGCTACTGGTTATTTCCATGCAGCCTCACTTTTTGGCGTACTGGCAGGTGGGTATCTGGCTGACAGGTGGAGCAAACGTCATCAAAGAGGACGGTTGCTGACCCCAATGGTCGCGTTGCTTATTGCTGCTCCGGCCGTGTTCCTGGCCAGCAGTACTGATAGCTTATATCCGGCATTGGCAGGATTTGTCCTATTTGCATTTTTCAGGGTCTTTTTGGATGCCAATATGATGCCCATACTCACCATGTTGATTGATCGCAAATACCTGGCAACCGGCTACGGCATCCTCAATTTTGTATCGTGTCTGGTAGGCGGTCTAAGCCTTTATGCGGGTGGTGTCGTAAGGGATCATCACATTGATATAAGCGTACTTTTCAAAATTTCAGCAGTCCTTATTCTGTTGATTGCCTGGATGCTTTACCGGTTGAAGCCGCGGGGATAATGGCCGGAAAGAATATGTTTGTTGGCTCTAAGTGCTGATGTTGTCGGTTTGGGATACGATACAACTCATCCCTGGCATCAACTTTCAAACTCGTTTTTAAGCCATCCAATCAGTTGATTTTTAAAGTTCGATAATGCCTTTCGTTCTCTAGAAACTCCCTGTCCTTCAAGGCTGGGTGCGATTATCCTGAAATCTATATCTTCGGAATCGCTCAATCAGTTTGTGAGCTTTTGAGAGAGAGGTTCCGCCAGTGAAGACTATCAAAAAATCAAGATACCTGTTTTCAGCCAGTATTTTAATTATCAGGTGGAATTTGAAAGGTAAGCTCCGCATCACTGCGGCCCCGATCGGAGCCGCAGGATGATGCAGATAAGGTTGGGGAAGGAATAAATGGAGGTTCTGTATTATTGCTGCGGGAGTAGTTCTATCGAATCAACGACTTTGCCCTGCTGGTCGCGCACTTCGATCAGCAGTCGCTGGCTGTCGGCTTTCGCCTTGATCATGTTATTGTTGGAGTTGACCAATACCGGGAAATGATGATTGGCAGCGACCGCTGGCGCTTTAACGTGGCGGTGCAGATGGCCGCTCAGCATAATCTGGGCGCCGGCTTCATTGAGCAGGGGGATAAATTTTTCCGCTATGTCCTTTTCGCCGTGCCAGCCGCCGAAAGGAGGCATGTGGCAGATGACGACCTTGTAAGGTGCACTTTTGTATTCGGGTTGCTGAAGGGCCTGCTTCAACCATTCGGCTTGTTCGCTTCTGTAATAATCCATATTGACAATGCCGGAATATTCGATGTCCGAATCGGGTTTGTCTTCTCCACTGTCCAGCACGACAAAGCAGATCGGGCCTCTTCTGAAAAGGTAATACAAGTGCCCGGACGTGGTCGGGAAATAAGTTGCGAACGGACTTGCAAAAGGACCGCGGGTCTCATGGTTGCCCCTTGCATAGTACATCGGGACTTCACTGGCGAATGCCTTAACGCCTGTATCCATGTAATCCTGGAACAGCTGCGATTCACTCCGAAGGTCATTGGCCATGTCACCGTTAAAGAAAACCAGGTCAGTGCTCTTCATATCGAGATTGCCCAGCAGTTTTTCCATAACATCATTTCGCCCATGAATATCATTGATCACACCAAAGGTGACTTCCTTCTGGCCGGGCTGGCTGGTGGTAAAGCGAAGAGGCTGCTGCCGGTAAACCTGTGTGGCCACTACGGTCCCGTATTGTACATTTGTGCCGAAATGCTTTAAGACTTGCTGTGAATAAACCCGGTAGCGGTAGGTAGTGCCGGGAGTAAGTCCGCGTAAAGTGACCTTGTGGATTTTGGAGACGTCTTTAAAGCCATGACTGCTGGCAAAGAATTTCGGACGTTCGGTTTGATAAAAATGCGTACTGTCGTTGGGCGCCAGCTCCACCCAGCTAATAGCAGCGCTGTCGGTCGTCCATACAATTGTTACGCCTGTATCGTGCAAGGCCTGCAAATAGGGGCCATGCGTAATCTTAAAGGCAGGCTGGGCCGAAAGGCTCAGGGAAAAAAGAAGCAGGAAAGGGAAAAAGAGTCGTTTCATAAAAGATGACTTTAAATGGCCACAACCCCGGATTTTGAGGTTGTGGCCACAAATATTGGAAAAAAAGTCGCTTTAATACCCCGGGTTTTGAACCAGGAGACTGTTTTTATTCATTTCATCACGCATAAAGGGGAGGAAATAGCCTTTATTGTTCCAGCTGCGCGCTTCCCACTCTTCGTGGGTAACAGTGGGACGGCTGGCCGTGGTGCGATCGGGGTTAAGCTTATAGACAATCTTTGCGATAAGGACGGGTTTGTATACATCGGGACCGATTACCCACCTTCTGACATCGTAAAACCGATGGTCTTCGAAGGCGAGTTCAATGCGCCTTTCGTTCCGGTAGCGCTCACGCAGTGCGGCGCCGGATTCGGTGATTGCAGGCAGGCCCGCCCGCCGCCGAACCTGGTTGATGTAGATACGGGCTTCCTCCTCCTCTCCCAGTTCGATGCAGGCTTCGGCGTAATTGAGCAGGACTTCGGCATACCGTATAAAGCGCCAGGTAGCGGTTTGTTTGACATATTGCGCGTCAACTCCCGCATCGATGTATTTCCGGCAATAATAGCCGGTATACGAACCGTTCCAGTCTTCGATGGTACTGTTGCGTGTGTCAACTCCATAGAGGATATTGGTGCTGCTGGTGGCGCTGTTCCACACTTCCCAGGTACCGGTCTGCACCCGGTTGTTGGGGTCCAGTCCCTGCGCGTCGACGGGCCGGATGCGCCACGGGGCTTCGTTATAGAAGATGGTAGCGTAGAACCGCGGGTCCCGGTTGCGGTAAGGCTCGGCTTTGTGGGCGGGATTGTTCCAGTCAAAACGGGTTCCGTCCCGCATTTCATAGTCGTCTACCAGGTCGCCGATGGGCGCGTTTGTTCCCCAGCCATGATACCCGTTGGGAGACGTATAAAGCCCCCAGTTCTGCGCCATGGGGGTGGTGAAAAATTTAATAAAGATATCCTCCTCGTTTTGCTTGCTCAGGAACAGGTCCGCGATGTTTTGGGCGACGGAATCGCCGGCAGCGGGCTCGGCGCGGAAAAGCTGGTATTCATTCAGGTCGATTACCGCCTTTGCCGCCGCTTTTGCCGCCTGCCAGCGCTGGGCGCGGTCGGCGTCGGTATAACCGATCAGCTCGGGGGCAGCAAATTCCGGGAAGACGGTGGTGTTATACAGATCACTGGCTGCATACAGCAGCAGCCGGGCTTTCAGCGCCAGTGCGGCGCCTTTTGTAGCCCTGCCGATATTGTTGCCGCTGTGCCGGACCGGTAACAGCGCCGCCGCTTTGTCGCATTCAGAAGCAATGAAAGCGACACACTCGGCAAAGCTGCTGCGGGCCAGCTGGAAATCGTCGCTCAGCCCGTAAACATTAGCAA
Source organism: Telluribacter humicola (assembly GCA_040394475.1). Classification (GTDB taxonomy): domain Bacteria; phylum Bacteroidota; class Bacteroidia; order Cytophagales; family Spirosomataceae; genus JBEBSD01. The sequence goes on from JBEBSD010000036.1 coordinate 55,614, forward strand.
TAAGCGGAACGCCGCCGTATACGCTGACGAGGTTAAAATAATTGTAGGCCCGTAGAAAATGAACTTCTCCGGTCATGCGGTCTTTGGGCGTTTTGCCGTCCGTCAGATTGTCTTCGAACGGGATCTGGTCTACTCTTTCCAGGAAAATGTTACAGTACCGGATGTTCTTGTAGAGGTTGTCCCACGACCGGAACCTTGACACGGATGCGGGCCATACCAGCAGGTTGTCCTGGGTCATCAGGCAATTATTGAAATCACGGGAACCCCCGTTTCCCCGGTAATGGGCTTCGTCGACGATATTGGCCTTCGCCCGGCCGTCGGAAAGCGGTTCGTCCAGCCGGAAATAGATGTCGTTGATAAAGGTTTCGGCCAGGGCAGGGTCGCCCCAGACCGCCGTTTCCGAGAACTCGGTGTAGGGAACCGTTTCAAGAAAGTCCTGATTGCAGGATTGAACTGTTAAAACCGCAAAAGCCAGGAGTATTATTCGTATCTTGTTCATAATGCTTGCTGCTTAGAAGATTAAGGTAACACCTAAGTTGTAGACTTTATTCAGGGGGTAACCCGTTGCCGAAGTTACTTCGGGATCAAAATCCTTCACCTTTGTCAGCGTCAGCAGGTTCAGTCCGGTAAAGTAAACCTGGGCATTACTCATTCCCAGTTTTTTACAGGCGGCTGCCGGGATACTGTATCCGAATTCGAAGTTTTTCAGACGGGCGTAATCCGAATTCTGGAGCCAATAGGTGTTTCCGTTATTGGTTCCGTTGTTGCGCCAGTATTCCGAATACCGGTTCCAGGGACGGGGTTTGGCAGCATTCGGGTTTTCGGGCGTCCAGCGGCCTTCGGTGTCCCGCTGGAGGTAATTGCCTGTTTCACCGTTAAACTCATAATAGTCGTTACGAAGGGTTCCCGTCGCCCATTGAAGGAACAGGGAGGTATAAAACCCTTTATACGAAAGGTCAATGTTAAAGCCCCCGGTGTGGGTGGGCAAGTCTGTTTTATGGATCCTGACCCGGTCCAGTCCGTCGATCTTTCCATCCTGGTTCACATCCTCGAAAATAACGTCTCCCGGACGCGCTCCGGCCCAGTGCGGCGTGTTGTTTACGTCCGCCTCGGTCGCGAAAATCCCGATGGCCCGGTAATACAGCTGGGTATTCATCGGATAGCCGGTCGACTTTTGATAGTCGGGGATGCCGGGTGTTTCGTCCCAGAACCGGATCCGGTTTTTATTGAAGCTGAAGTTGGCGCCAAGCGAGTATTCCAGCTGCCCGAAATTGTTTTTATACCCCAACTGGAATTCCGATCCCTGGTTGATGACTTCCCCGATATTTTCCCGGGGAAGGGTCAGCCCGGAAGAAGTAGGCACTGATGCATTACGGTTCCAGAGAATAGAGGTTCGCAGGTTATAAAAATATTCGGCGGAAAAGGTCAGCGCATTGTTTAAGAAACTGGCATCCAGACCGATGTTCGACTGGTTGGCGACCTCCCAGGTGACTTCCGGATTGGGGATGCGCAACTCCCTGAGAATCTTGCTTTCTACATCGGAATTAAATGTGTAGATTTCTTTTGTTTCCGAAGCAAAGCCGTAACTCGAAAGGTATTGATAGGTGGCAATACGGTCGTTCCCCGTTTGCCCCCACGAACCTCTGATCTTGACATCGTTAACCACAGGCTTGAGGGGTTGCCAGAAACTTTCTTCCGACACCCGCCATCCGAGGGAAACGCCCGGAAAGAAGCCGAATCGCCTGCTTTCGGGGAAGATGTACGAACCGTCATAACGCCATACAAATTCAAACAGGTATTTGTTGAGGTAGTCGTAATTGGCACGTCCGAAATAATTAAGGCGGGCCTGTACCGAGGCGCTTCCGCCATTGTTTTTCTCGGCGTCGCCCCCGGCAAACAACTGGTCAAGAGCAGTAGAGACGTAATGTTTCCGGAAGGCAAAGAAATTCATGGATTCCCCCGAAATACGTTCCACTCCGGCCATCAGTTTCAGATAGTGTTTCGTTCCGATGGTTTTCTCGTAATTGACCAGGGTATTCATGGTCAGTAAATGACTGTCGCCCATATCCTGCTGCAATTCCGGATTGGAATAGCCTTTCTGACCAATCGTCAGCACAGGCTGGTTGTTGGCATCGTACGTTTCCCGGTCCCAGGAATACAGGTACCAGGGAGTACGCCAGAGTTTGTCATTGATCATCGTCCTGTCGAGCGCGGCGCTGGCACTAACCGAAAGTCCTTCCACCCAGGGGATTTCCACGTCGATATTGGCCCTGTTTTCGAGCACAGTAGTCTTATTACGGTCGTAGCCGGTCTGATTGGTTGTCACTACGACAGGGTTATTGCCGTACTCGATGTCCGGGCCGTTCAAACCGTTGGGCCAGTAGGCATGCATGTGTGGTTTGCCCCGCCGCAGCATGGTGAAGATGTCCGAAGCAGAGCGGGTAGGGTAGTTCCGGTTTTCCTCGCGCCCAGCAAGGCGAAGACCATAGCGGACATACTTGGACAGCTTTCCGTCCAGGTTGATCCGGTAGTTCATTTGCTTGTATTTGGTGGCGCTGTTTTTATAAATAGCATCCTGGAAATTAGAGCCTGCCGAGATGAAATAAGAAAGGCTTTCTTGTCCTCCGGAAATACTGATGTTGGCCGTCCGTTGGGAAGATGCCTTTCGGAAGGTCGCGTCGTACCAGTTGGTATTCGGATAAAGCCAGGGGTCATTCCCACTCCTGTAATGCTGGAGTTCTTCTTCTGAATACCGGGAGTCCTGGCCGTTATTGACGTAAATCTCATTAAGCATCTGCAGGTAAGTCGCTGCATCCGCCGTTTTCGGAATCACCGTGGGGCTGCTCAATCCTTCATTGTAGGAGAAGCTGACCTGCGGTTTTCCTTGTTTCCCTTTTTTGGTAGTAATAAGTATGACGCCATTGGCAGCCTGCGCACCGTAAATGGCTGCAGAGGCGTCTTTGAGTACGGTAACGCTCTCAATGTCGGTGGCTGACAATCGCTCCAATCCCCGGTTCGCAACACCGTCGACTACGATAAGCGGCGAGTTGTCGCCCAGGGTGTTGGCTCCCCGTATCCGGAACGTAGAACCATCTGAGCCTGGTTGTCCTGATCGGGTAACCGCCACGAGCCCGGGCAGGCGCCCTGCCATGCTATTGGATAAGTTAATAGCAGGCGCTTTATTAAGAACCTCCCCTTTTACAGTACTGATGGAACCGGTGATTGTCGCCGCCTTTTGCGTACCATATCCGACGACGATTACTTCCTCCAGCGCCTTATTGTCGACCAGAAGTGTAATATCGAGCTGTGTCTTGTTTCCTACCTCCACTTCCTGGTTGATGTACCCGACGAATGAGAACACCAGCACTGCTTTTTCATCCTGGACTTCTACCGAGAAGCTGCCGTCGGCATCGGTTACAGTTCCCTGTAAGGTCCCCCGGATCAGGATATTGACACCCGGGAGGCCGCTGCCGGTTTCGTCAGTAACCTTTCCCCTTATACGTATGGCATCCGGTACCGGCAGCCGGTCGCGCATCGCAAATAGCCGTGGTTTGCGTTTCTCAAGGGGTTTCCATTCTATTTCCCGGTCGGGGATGGGGGAAGGGATTTTTTCCTGGTGTGCTTCGGTCGTCTTCACACTCTGTATCACAATATTTTTCCCCATCACCTGGTACGATAGACCGTAGGGATTCAGAAGCAACGGAAGCACGGTACCCAGGGGTTGCCTTTTTAGTTTCAGGCTGGTTGTGTTTCCCTGGCTCGGGCGGGTACCCACAAAAACAAATTTCACTCCGGCCTGTTGTGCGATACGGTCCAGAGCCTCTCCGAGGGTTGCATTGTTTAACTGGACCGAAACCTGTTTGTCGAGCAGTTGCTGCCCATAGGTTTCCCGCGCCAGCGCAATGGAAGCCATGGAGCATACAAGGATAAAAAGAAAAGCGCTGTACTTCATTACGATCTTGATATGATAAAGCACTTTGTCTCTGTTTGGAAGAGATTTTTTCATACATTTGAATGTTAAAGGTTGAATCGTTACCTGTAGGAACATGGCCGTTTGTTTCGAAGCTCCTGGCCTTGTAACCTGTCTAAAAACTTTTCATCTTGACATGGACCCGGTGCATTTGCCGGGTTTTTTGCGCTAAAGTCGGTGAGTTGGCATAGGCATCATGGGTTAGTTGGTTTCCCGCAGGCTACCGTGCCTGTCAGGTGATAGGTGGACTTGTTTTTGGGGTGCACTTTCCCGTTTACCGAGATGAGCAGCATATCCAAAATGGTTTCGATAGGCTCACTTTCATCAAAATCCGCATAAACGATCGGACAGTTTTCGAGCATCGGGTCAAATGTAATCCGCACATTATGGCTGCGCTGAAGCGTCGCGGTTACTTCTGAGAACGTAGTATTCCTGAACCGCAGCTGCCCTTCTTTCCAGGAAGCGATGCTTGTCGCCAGCACGCCCTCCTGTTTGACAAGCTGCCGGTCGCTCTTGTCAAACACCGCCTGCTGGTCGGGCGTAAGCTGGAGTTCCTTGTCGCTTGCTTCGGAGGCTACCTTTACTTTTCCGGTCACCACAGCAACCGACAACGTCTTGTCTTCCTTGTAGGCACGGATATTAAAACTGGTCCCCACCACAGTGGTTTTCAGCTCTCCCGAACGGATAATAAAAGGACGACCAGAATCACTGGCTACGTCGAAATAGGCTTCTCCTTCCAGGCTGACTTCTCTCGTGCCGGCAGCAAAGACGGTGGGATAATACAGCTTGCTGGCTGCATTCAGCCAGACAACTGACCCGTCATCAAGAACCAGTTTTTTGCGTTCGCCCGAGTCCGTAACTGTTTCCTCGAATTGCTCCAATGGTGGTTGCGGGGCCTGAAAATAATAGAACAGGGCGCCTGCGCTTACGAGTAACGCAAGCCAGACCGCAGCCATCCCGGAGGTGAAAAGCCATCTGCCGGTGGTCTTTGAACCGCCGATGGTTTTCAAGAGTTTTCCGTGTACTTTCGAGACGGCAGTCCGGGTGGCGGCTCCAACAACGACCGGACTGCCCAGCTCCTGTCGGACCAGTTCCTGTATTGCGCGCTCATCCCGTTCAAAATAATCCAGCAGCCTTTCGGCTTCCTCTGGGGTACATTCTCCCTGGAGGTATCTGGTAAAAAGCGCCTGTAAATAATCCTTATCCTCTTTCACGTCATGCGGGTTTTTAGGTAGAACTCATTTCACCCTTCCGGATATGATGCCTCTAATACGCGGGGAAATGTACTTCCATCTGCTCGCCCGGGAATTTTTTTTTAAAATGCACCATTGTGGTCTGCCGTGGTCTGCCGTGGTCTGTGTCTTCACAGACCACTTTGGGGTCCTGCCCGTCCCCAATTGGTTACTGGCCC
>JBEBSD010000037.1:0-58621 GCA_040394475.1 Telluribacter humicola
TGCAACTGCTCAAATTTCAACCCACTTTTCGGAGATTTAATTTTACCGATCGAATGCCGGGTTCGCTTTGCAAACAAAAGCTCGATCTGCCTGGTAGGCATAGGCTCGGAAGCGCTGCCCACGCGTATGAACGCCCCCTTTTCAGAAAGCCCATATCTTTTAATGTAGTAGGGTTTTTCATACCCTCCGGCAACAATTATTTTTACTATTCCTTTGCCATCAATTGACTCTGTCGCCAAATCGAAAAGTCCCAGGCACGAAGGAAGGATATTGTTCTTCAAGCGATCTTTTATTACAAGTTGCTCATGGTCGGTATCAGCTACACCGACCGGCTCACCCTTTTTGTTGATCCCGATATAGATAACCCCACCTTCGTTAGAATTTAAAAAGGCTACAACCTCCTTTTCCAATTCGGGCGTTACTTGCTGCTTGTATTCTACATGTTGAGATTCGGGCATGTCTTTTGCGATTATCAGTTACAAGATTAACCATTAAGGGTATAAATCCCAATCATCTTTGCTATCCTGATCCTTTACTAATCTGTTCATTCTCTCCACATCCTTTAAAAACCTCTTCACTCTGGGTATAGACAGAAGGCTCAAGTGGTTGTTTTTGAGCTGCTTATGTTTTTTTTTGCCTTTTTAATGGTTATTAATTCAGTTAATCGGCTCATACACCCCATTGCTCATCCTTGGAGTATCCTCAAACCTGGGGAGCGGGCAGTCAACTTTCAATCAACCCCTGCTCAATTTTGGACTGGACTACCTCACGGCCGAATTCTCGTCCGTCATTATGTGGGGAGATGTGATTTACCATTACGATCGCTCAAGCGTATAGCCTTTGAAATCGCTTAGAAATGTGTACCTTGGAGCGTTTGAGCTGAACTTGAATACATAATTAACTCTTAGTATGGAGAGACCCTTTTTCGAGGACGTTGAGCGAGTTATTACTGACTTTGTACATTCGGTCGGAGGAAAAACCGTAGTGGAGTATCTCGGACATCAGCCAAAATTCAAGAACGCTGACTATTATTTTGAGGCAGAAAACATTGTGGCAGAATTGAAATGTCTTGAAAGAGACATTTTTTCCGATTCGGACTTTGAGCGAAACGAGCGATTGGTAGATAAATGGCTAGAGCAAGGAATTTTAAAAAAGGTCGATTTAATCCCAATTTTCATGGGGAAAAAGGGTATTCCCGAAGAGTGTTTGGTTGAAATATACAAGTTAACTAGGGAGACCTTCCAGACAATATTGAAAAAAGCTCACAAGCAACTCGCGGCTACGAAAGAAGCAATTGGTGATGATAAAACCTATAAAGTTCTACTGCTGTGTAACGATGGGAATTACTTTTTAAGTGCCGATCAAATTATACTTTTAGTGCACTCAATGCTTTATGAGCGGAAAGATATTATGCATATCGACTGTACCATATACTTCACAGTTAATCAAGTTACAATGTTCCATCCAGGTGATTTAGATCGGCATGTCTGGGTCCCGGGATACGATGACATTGATAATTCTCCAGGATTACAAGATTTTGTAAATGATCTTGGAAGAAAGTGGTGGAAATTCCTTGAAGTTGAGACAGGCATGCCATCGGATGAGTACGATGAAATCGAAGACGTTGAAAAGGGGCGCGAAATGCTGAAAAGTCTTGGGTATGTGCCCAAGGAGGTAATTTATAAAAGAAAACCATGAATTTCTCGGATACGCTTGAACCTAAACTTAGTCAAAATTCTGCATAAAGTTGAAGATTCCATACCCATTTATTAGCAAGCGCTCGGATTAACTCAGTAAGTGGTCGTGTCGATTGGTTCCAGTAATCAAAATTTGAAATCGAACTTGTTTGAGAGTTATGACTACTTCACTCTCGTATCGTATAATAGCAGAGTGGACTGAAAATCTGGGGTATAGCGATATTTGAGGATTGAAACTGGTCGGACAAAGGAACTCTTAAGTATCCTTACTGGCTTTGTATAACAGTAAAGAACACTAGAAAAAGCAAAAAACTGAATATCAAAGATTTAAACTAGACAACTTCTCTAAATCAATCAGAATTCGATTCGACATTTGCTCTGGCAGGGGTACCAACCGGAACTTTGATGAGGATTCATCGGAAATTCCGGTTTTTTTTGTGGGGTAAGGTGGTGTTTAGGTGGTAGATTATTTTCTGAAAACACGAGTTTTTCGGGGTAGATCGAACCGATGGTTTCGGCATGATGTACCGTTGTATCACAACGGGTTTTTATTATTGGCTCCTCTCCGAAGTCGGGAGCCTTGAGACAAATGAAAGGATTCTAAAAATAGTATAATGATCGGTTGATTTTTTCGAGATGCCCGCAGCCAGGGCAAACGAAAGTTACAAAGCAAAAAATGACGGCTGCAAGCAATTATGTAGCCGCCGGTGCAGTCAGTGTGGTTATGATGAGTCAGCCACTGCCGGAACACTGTTCCATAAGTTAAAATTCAGTCTGCTCAAGGCTTTTGAAATGGTTTATGAAATCACTACCAGCAAGAAAGGGGGCCAATAGCGTCTGGCTGGCCGAACGCTTCGGTGTCAATCAGAAAACAGCCTGGTTGTTCCGGCAAAAAGTGCAGGCAGCTATGGCAAGTAGTGAAGAGTGTCCCTTACAGGGAGAAGTGGATGAGTTTGAGATCGGGCCCCCTAAAGCCGGTTAGCAGGGGCGAAGTAAAAGTGAAGAAAAGATACGCCTGGTCATAGCGTCGAGTCACGGGACGGTAAAGCCGGTAGGGCCTATGCCAAAGCTCCATACCCAGATCAGAAACTTCAAAAATTGGCTAAGGAGAGTACATTCATTTTGTGACAAAAGGTATTTCCAAAAATATATTGACGAGTATATGTTGAGGTTCAACAGAAGAAACCACCGGGGGACAATCTTAGACAAACTCCTACAAAGGTGTGCTAACCATCCGCCACTCACAGCTGCTATGATCAGATGACATCACATCGAGAACTAAATGGGTAACCCTATAAAATAACAAATACTGCTTACAACCAAATTTTGTAGGTTAGGGTCATAATGTTTAGCCAGGTGCATTATTAGTGCACTACACCTGCGATTATCCCGGTAGCTGCGCATGTTCGGGCATTCTTTGTGAATTATTTCATATTTGGAAATTCTAACAATTCGTGCTATTTTAAAGTCATCATACGCATAGTAAGTTATTCCTCAATCAAAAATGGATACGTTAAAAGAACAACTGACAGGGGGTGGTATTACGATTATGCTGCTTCTGTTTCTCGCCGGTTGTACTGATCCTAAGCCGTGCGACAATGGCATTGAAGAGCGAACACTAGTAGCAGCAGAAGATTTAAAAGCTCCTGACAGCGGCATTCTAACGCTTCAGAACATCGATGAGTCACAGGAGGAAGTCAACCTCGTGCTCCGAAGTTAGCAGGATTTCGAAAAGTATGTCGAAAGCTCTACGGAATTGCCAGCCATAGACTTTTCTAAACAGGTAGTTCTTGCCGGTCGGAAAAAATGGCATCAATGTATTGGTTTCTCAGGCTATAGCGTTCAGGTCGGTTGCGGGAAGGTCTTTTACCGTGTTTACCTTGATCAAATGGATTGCCTTATGCTGGAAAGTGTAACTTTCTTTACGGTAATCAGCAGGGAAGTGGTAAGTGGAAAAGTGGAATTTGAAATCGTTGTCAATCAATAAACCTAAACTCCAACTCGATGAAAATGCTCTACCTATTGTTGTCAATTGTTCTGATCTACACTCCAGTTTCAGGAATTCAATCCTCAAATAATTCTTACTATTGGTATGGAGGAAATAAAATTCCTCTTAAAATGTATCTGGATAAAAAATAGTTAATTTGGAAAAATAAGGATGTTAACTTATCAAATAAATATCCGCTTAACCCGTTTAATTTAAGTAATGGCACTTACGGAATTCAACAAATACTGGCCGCGATATTGCTTTTTGTGCCGCTCTAGATCTGACAATCGGTTGTTCCAGTATTGTAATTGCTATTCTGGATTCAGGAATTGAAAAGACTCATCCAGATCTTTCGGGCAAGATCCATTCTTCGAGCTTTAATACTGAGACAGGAACCTCGCCCAGTACGGCATATAGCGCTCATGGTACGATTATTGCTGGAGCGGCCGCAGCGTCTACTAATAATAGCCTAGGTGTTGCCGGTGTCGCCCCCAAAGCTCAGTTGATGGCAATTAGTAATAGTTTGGCTTCAACTCCCGCATCACGAATGGCCCGAGCGGATGGAATTAATTTTGCCTGGCAGAATGGGGCTCATGTAATTAATAATTCATGGAGTTCATCTGTTTCCTATACAGTATCTTGATCTGTATATTCAGCGAGATGCCATTGATTTCAAACCACCTGACATTTCTATCAAGCAGGTATCATTTCTCTTCATTTTGCCATACGTCGGCTATACACTCAAATTTTAGATCAAAGAAGGTTAACTAAAGCAGGTGCACCAGACTGCTGTTTTTTAAAGCTATTTCAAAGTAATCCATGAAAGAAATCATTCTTGTATTAACTCTTTGCTTCCTATCGTTGTTGGCAGATGGTCAGGTGAATACAGTGGAACACGCAAGGTCACCTACGGAGCTTGATAAAGGTCATTTCTTTTTCGCGTTAAATGGCTCTACCGGTGCCAGTAATAGCTATCAGGATTTCACCAGGAGATGGAGTTTAGCCCCACAGTTAGGCTATTTTGTTGCAAATCAATTGATTGTTGGTTTTCAATTTTCTACGGGCAATAATTTCGGGCGCCTTAAGTCTGGTGTGCAGCCTACCACTTCACGATATGAGTACAAAACCAATTCGTATCTTCCTGAAATTTATTCGCGCTACTACCTTTTAAAATTTAGAGTTAAACCATTTTTTCAACTATCAACAGGATATAATTTTCATACGGGAGAAAAGTCCCCGGATGGAAAAAGATCTTCTATCAATTCCCGCAAATTGGCCTATTCCGGGGCCTTTGGTGTAAACTTTCGTATTGGAAAAAACTTTGGTATAGACGCGCTATACAACACACGTTTTGATAATTACACAATAAAAGATGACGCCAATGACATCTTAAAATACAGGCTGGGATTTTCGTTATTTATCAGGTAAATCCCAACACCTTCAATTGTTTGAGCAAAGTGATCACCGGATACCTGGAAAATAATCGAATCCATATCAACTATGAAACTGCCCGGAGGAGGAAATCTGCTACCCGTAAGTTTCCGGAACACCGTCCAAAGAATTTAGAAATCGGGTTCGACAAACCATAACCGGGACAGTGTCTCCAAATCCCCCATGACCCGATTCGACATTTGCTCGGGAGGGGTACTAGCCGGAACTTTGATGAATTCTCATCAATGGTTCCGCTTTTTGCTTTTGGCAAGTTGGTGTTTATCTGACAGATAAGGAATAGTTTTTCATCGCAGCGGCCGGAAGCGCTCCTCCGTACGGCCGGTACGCCGACGCGGGCCGTTTTTAATTTCCCACCGTCAGCTTCCTGACCATCACCCCTGCCCCATCGCGGATATGTACCAGGTACATGCCCGGCGCCAGGCCGCTGACGTCCAGTTCCGCTTTGCCGTTCCGCAGCGACGGCTGCAAGACCCTAACCTCCCTGCCCGCCAGGTCGCAGACATCGATACGGAGGCCATCACGAATCCCGCCGGGAACCTCCAGGACCACCCTGCCGGCGGCGGGATTGGGGTAGAGGCGTACTTCAGCCAAATCCTCCAAGCGGACAGCCTCCATCGGGGAATAGGAAAAAGCTCCGTCAGTATCCACCATTTTCAGACGATAGTATAGCATAGGTATCAGGGAGGAGGTAGTAGGGGTGAGGTCGGTGAAGCTGTAGCGTTGAGGGCGGTCGGTGCCTCCACCGGCCACCCCTTTACCCCGTGCATCCACCCGTCCCATGGGGCTGAAAGCGTTGCCGTCGGCGCTGCGCTGGACCTCAAAGTGGGAGGCCCCGGCCTCGGTAGTGGTGCTCCAGGTAAGGAGCACAACGTTTTCCTGCTTTCGTGCCGTGAAGGCCACGAGCGTAACCGGCAGGGGTAGTTGGTGTTCATAAGCCCCCATGTCTACCGCATCATCATAGATGCGCGGGTTGCCGTCCAGATCCACGGTAACGTCGGCAGGTATCAGGGCATTGCTGCCCGCATTAATAGCAGGACTTCCGGGCTGCAGATGCAGGTCGCCGGTCGTATTCGGTACGGTCAAAAGGGTTACAGCTTCCACAAACAAGGGGTCGGCATCTATATTGTTACCCCCGTCCGTGCCCATTGCGGTTACCCAGCTGCCGCTGTCCCCGCTGTTGGCTACCAGGCTGTAGGAAATAACAGGCGTCGAATCATCATTGAAGATAGAAGCCGGGGCAGTATCGGTGACACCGTTTGCCCGGTTGTTCCAGACAAGGCAGTTGGCAATGCGGGGGAAGGAAGCTACGTTGTACATCCCGCCGCCGCTGCTTGCCGAATTACCGGAAAACACACAGTTAGCAAGATTTGGGGAGGAGGAGTTGAAGTTAAACATCCCGCCGCCGATGCTTGCCGAATTGCCGGAAAAACTGCAGCTGGCAAGGCTTGGGGAGGAAGAGTTGAAGTTAACCATCCCACCGCCTTCGCTGCTTGCCGAATTGCCGGAAAAGCTGCAGCTGATAAGGATTGGAGAGGAGGATTCGAAGTTAACCATCCCACCGCCGGTGGTTGTCGAATTACCGGAAAAGCTGCAGTTGGCAAGACTTGGGGAGGAGGATTCGTAGTTAACCATCCCACCGCCCGAGTTTGCCGAATTGCCGGAAAAGCTGCAGTTGGCAAGACTTGGGGAGGAGGTCTCGAAGTTGTACATCCCGCCGCCGACGTCTGCCGAATTGTCGGAAAAGCTGCAGTTGATCACGCTTGGGAAGGAAGAGTCGTAGTTAACCATCCCGCCGCCGTTGCGTGCCGAATTGCCGGAAAACACGCAGTTGGTAACACTTGGGGAGGAGTTACTGTTTTGCATCCCGCCGCCGAAGTTTCTTAAAATATTCTGCCCGTTAACGGAAATATTGTCACCGGAACCATCGGCATTGCCGCCTGTGATGGTAAAGCCGTCCAACGCCGCCGCACCTGCCACCCCTGCAGCAATGACCACGTGATAAGCATCGCCATCATCCAATGTGCCGCTGTTATTCAGATCCCCGGAGAGGGTAGTTGTATTGACTACCCAGTTCCGCGCCTCAAGGGTACCTTCATCGCCGGCAAAGCCGCCATACACCTTCACATCGCTTTTCAGCACAAAGGCGTTGATCTTGTTACCCGCAGCGATAGTGCCGAGGTTATCGGCAGGGCGGGTGGGCTTGTAACTACCCGCAGCTACCCATACTTCATCGCCGGCAGCGGAGTTGTTGATAACCAGTTGTAAATCGGAAGAAGCATCAGCCCATGAGGAGCCGTCCTGCGCACCGGAAGCTACAGGCTTCACATAGCGGATGGTTTGCGCGTGCAGCGCAGATACGGCGAGCAATAGCCCGGCAGTCAAAACAATAATTCGTTGTATGTGGTTCAGGATTTTAAAGTCTTCATCAACCAGGCGGAGCACGTTCTGCACCCCTTCCATGGATAAACGTTAGTATAAAGTTGCTGATTTTTTACTAAAAAAAAGCAGATCAGGGTAAAAACACCTGGAACAGATGCCCCTAATAGAACGTCTGAAAAACCGGCCCTTCTCCAAATCCTTCAAAAAATGGCTCGAGCGCTGCTTAACGTCCCGGTTAACCCCTGTTTGTTCATGAATTTTCAGGTTTTAAGGCCCCTGTAAATGCCGGAGATAAAAACACCTACCACAATTGACAAATTCTTCACCGTCGAAAGAATTCTGGAATGCCTAATTTTCCATTCGAAAAAGACAGCCAGTCCGCTAGTAGCTGACTGGCCAAAACTGAGCTCTTAATTAATGTGATACGATTATGAAAAGAAGTACATCGGATACTCTATTGTTTATTCCTTAAGTAACATTAAATGTTAAAGGCTAGCGCATCTTACCCGAAATGAAACAGTTTTGAAGGCTATCCATTTAACATCAGTCAAATTATTTTGATGATTATCGCTGATTGGCAGTACCTATCCGGATCCTCCGTTAACCGGTAAACTTCGTTTTACCGAACGGGTAGCTAATTCGCTTTAATTGTTCGAAAATATCTCGATTTATATAGTACTCACCTTTTAATGTGATTTCTCTGTAGAAAAGATTGACAGGTACGATCATGCCGTATCCTAATTCTGAATAAGATCCCATTTCCAGTTAAACTGCCGAAGACAATTCGTCGGATTATACGGAATTAGTAAGCGTATAACTTTTCGATATTCATTCCGGATTGATTACCTGTTTATTAAACCTAAATTTTATTAAAACCCAAAATAAACCCGTTGTGCGTCTATTTTTCAAAGCGCACCTGAATGTGACTTTTATTAAAACTTCCTGTTATGATGACTGCTTTTTTATCGGATCGCCGCTTTCATGAGCGTATTCCATGTAGCCGACCGGTTTCCCTTCACAAACATACCCTACCCTTACTGTCGATACGTATAACCTGTACCACCGATCGCTTCCCTGGCGGGTAGCGAAAAGGGATCCGGTCATTACCACGGGCTCCCGAATTGTTCCTTACCTCTTTCAAAGTTGCTTTTCAGCAACCGGCATCTGTTTTTCAGGAGAAGACGGAACGGGGATTCTGTCGTCATGGCGAACCTACGCTATGCGGCGTAATTGCTTCGCGGGTAGCAATGGATCTGCATGCCGCCACTAATCTTCAACACGCGTAAGTCAAATTGCAAACCATCATCAGAACCGAGAACATAAACCAAAACTTTTCAAAAATGAGAAATTATTTACTCCGAACTTCCCGCAGCAGTTGGCTCAACTGGAGGTTATTCCTGTTTTTGCTCGCAGCAACAGGAGCTCAGTCTCAGCCATTGCTGACCGAAAGTTTCAACTACAACAGCGGCACGCTGCTCGCCGCAACCAACTGGGCGCCGCGGGCATCCGGAACGCCCGCGGTATCCGTCGTTTCCGGCAACCTGGCTTTCAGTAATACCATCGCCAGCAATTTTGGCAACAAGGTGGCGTTGGCTGCCAGCGGGCAGGACGTTTACCGTACTTTCACGGCCACCAACGCTACTGCCTATAGTTCGCTGGTGGTTAACGTATCGGCAGCACAGGCCGCAGGCGATTATTTCTATATCCTGGGAAATGTTTCGTACCCCCATCTCTACGGAGCGAAAATCCATATCCGGTCCAACGGAAGCGGGTTTAGTTTTGGGGTATCGCGGGGTAATTCTGCAACGCCCGTATACGAGACCACCGAAAGAGCTTTCGGCACCAACTATTTTATTGTTCTAAAATATGAAGTAGTAGCCGGTACCGCCAACGATCTGGTGAAGCTATACGTCGATCATGCTACATTACTTGCAGAACCTACTGCACCCAGCGTAGCATACAGCGCGGCTGAGGGTTCTGATATTACCGCTAGCTATAACCTTTCATCTGTCAATCTCTACCAGGGGACGGCGGCAAATGCCCCGACGCTGGAGCTGGACGGGATACAAGTAGGTACCAACTGGCTGAGCGTAGCCACGGCTCAATATGATTACGGCGACGCGCCCAATGCTTACGAACTGTCGAAAGACGGCATTTATGCTCCCGCTGCACATGCACACATCGAAGGATTTCGTCTGGGCAGCGTTGGGCCATTCCCCGAGCTTGCACCTAACTCTGTAGCTGCAGACGCCGACAACAATGAGCCTAACGGTGACGGCGATGAGGAAGACGCGATCGCGCTTCCGATCGAACCGATCAAACAGGGGCTGCCTTATTCACTGATTGTACCGGTCAACAGTCCGAACACCGCCACCAAGTATTTGTATGCCTGGATCGATTTTAATAATAACGGAAGATTCGAGGCCGGCGAGCTCACCAATGCGACCCTTAACTTTACGACTTCCGGGGCCACAACCCGCACGCTTACCTGGACGAACGCTCAAACAGCCACGATACCGGCGGGGGTGGATAAATTGTATATGCGCCTTCGCCTGACTAACCGGGCGCTGGTTGATTTTACCACAGCAGCAAGCGGCGGTGCGACACTCGATGAGCGGAGTATCGGCAACGGGGCCATAAGCGCTTCCAATGCAGGCGACCATGGCACTGTGCCTGCGGGCGAGGGGGAAGATTACCAGTTGGATGTGGTGCGGCTGTATGACTTCGGTGACCTGCCCGCCAGTTTTGAAGATGACAAGGATGGCAATAGCGTTCCGGCAAGGCATGCCGCTTTAGAGGGATTGTCGATCGGAGCGCTTTTGGATATAGAGTCGGGGCCTTATTCGGTAGCAGATGGCGACGATAACAACGACGAAGGAGACAATGAATTCGACCTGGAGGATGAAGACGGTCTCACAGAATTCATCAGCGTAAGCCGGGGTGTGGCCTATTCCATAGATGTGCCCGTCAACGCTCCGGCCGGGACCAAATACCTTTATGCCTGGCTCGACCTGAATGGCGACGGGCATTTCCAGGCAAATGAACTTACCACAGCGACTCCTAATTTTACCATTACCGGTTCTTCTGTACGTACGCTTACCTGGTCTGCAGTCCAGACCACCAGCATCCCGGTCAATACAAAAGACATTTATCTGAGACTAAGGCTTTCCAATACACAGCTATTGGATTTTACGACTGCGGCATCAGGAGGGGCCACAATCGATGAACGGAGCATCGGAAGCGGGGCAACCGCCACGAACAATGCTACACTGGTTTCGACCATAGCTTTCGGGGAAGTCGAAGATTACCAGCTCAGGGTAGATGACTATGACTTCGGCGACGCACCTGTAAGCTATGAAAACGGTGTACCCGCCCGGCAGATTGCCTTGCCTACCAGGCACATAGGCAGCATTGTGCAAAACGAAAGCACACCAAACAATGTGGCCGCAGGGGCAGATAATAACGGTATCAACGGGGATGGTGAAGAAGAAGATGGTATTACGGGCGATCTGCCTGTCATAGTCAAAGGAACTCCCTTTAGCTTTACGGTACCGGTTACGGTTAATGTGGCTTCCAGCATCATAGCCTGGATCGACTTTAACAACGACGGGAAGTTCCAGTTGAGCGAAGCCGCGTATACCGCCGCTTCCGGCACCTCTCAGGCCTATCAAACTGCCGCCGTTGGTACGAATGACCGCACCTTTTATTTCAGGGGTAGCCAGACGAACACGATCCCCGATGATATCAATAATGTGTATGTCAGAATAAGACTTACCCAAACTGCCGGTGCAGATGCCGCAGGTACCGGTGATATAGACGAGCGCAGCATTGGAGACGGACTTAGTACCGGCGTTTACGGTATACCCTCCATTGGTGAAGTGGAAGACTATCGCTTCCCGGTGCTAACCGATCTGGACTATGGCGACGCGCCGGTTAGTTATGAGCAAAACCAGGGCAACGATTCTCGTCCGGCCCGGAATTACCCGACAGATAACCTGTTTATCGGGCAGTCTTATGTATTGGAAAGCAGTCCCTCTTCAGTAACTTCCGGCGCCGACAACAATGCACCCAATGGCGACGGCGATGAAGAAGACGGTATCGATGCCAGCCAGCTTTTTGTCCGCCTCGGGGGATCTCTTTCCACCAATATCTATTCAGTTACGGTGAACAACACCACCGGCGCCGCCGCGACATTGCACGGCTGGATTGATTTCAACAACAATGGCCGGTTTGAGGTCGGAGAATACGCATCGGTCGGGGTCCCTCACAATACAAACGGCCCGGTTTCATTGCCTTTCACAGCTACGCAGGCCGGTAACATACCAGCCGCTGCCGATAAGTTGTATATGCGGCTGAGACTTATACAGGCCAATGCAGAGGTCACTATTGCAGATTTAGGCGGAGGAGCCAATGCAGTGGTAGATGAAAGGTCTATCGCCGATGGATTAAGCACCGGCGAATATGCCTCTGTGTCGCTGGGTGAAGTAGAAGACTATCAGCTGACGATTATCAAGGATTACGGCGATGCGCCGGTTTCCTATGAAAACGGGAATCCGGCATTTCAATCGAACACACCTGCGCCGGAGCTTTACCTGGGGGCTTCAGTCGATTATGAACTGGCTCCGCACTCGGTAGCAGCCGGAGAGGATAACAATGGAACAAACGGAGACGGCGCCGACGAGGATGCCGTCACAGAACAGCATACCATCACAGTGGGTGCTCCGTTTACGTTGACAGTGCCGGTTACAAGTACCAGCACAGGCGCAAAATCTCTCTATGCCTGGATCGACTTTAACGGCGATGGTATCTTTAATGGCAATGAGGTGGCTACCCCGGTTTCGTTCGGTTCGGCCGTTGGCGTAACAAATGTGACATTAAACTGGACAGGAACGCAAACCAGCACCGCGACTCCGGATGTAATTACTGCAGGAAAAACCTACATACGCATCAGGTTGTCGGCAGCAACGCTTACGAATAGCAACAGCGGCACGCTGACGCTGATCGACACCCGTAGCTTTGGCCCCGGAAATGCTTCAGGTGAGGTCGAGGACTACCAGTTCCTGGTGAGCAACCTGAACGATTACGGGGACGCACCGGCCAGCTATGAAATGAACGCCAATGCCGCACCGGCGGCTGTTCCGGCACGTCAGGCAGCGTCCAACTCGCTCAGGTTAGGGCTTACCGTAGATAACGAATCCACTCCTGCTTCCGTAGCAGACGGCGACGATAATAATGATGCCAACGGCGATGGGTCGGATGAAGATGGCATCATCGACCTGGCACCCCTATATAGCGGCATTGCCTACCGAACGCAGGTGAGCCTGCTCAATAATACAGGCGCCAACCGGACGCTGTACGGGTGGATAGACTTCAACAACAACGGTCGTTTCGAAAGTAGCGAAGCCGCTACTCTTACGGTACCTTCGTCCGCTCAGCAGCAAACTGTTACCCTGAGCTGGACAGCGCAAACCTTTACCCCGCCCGCCGGCAACAAGCTGTACATGCGGCTACGGATTTCAGAGGGGACGCTGACCGACAGAACAGGAGCGCCCAACCCTGCTCTGGTAGACGAACGCGCTATCGGGGACGGGCTTGCTTCCGGAGAGTATGGTACCCTTCAGCCAGGTGAAATCGAAGATTATCAGCTTACCGTAATCTCCGAATATGACTATGGAGATGTTGATCCGGCTTCTTATGAAAGCAATGACGCTTCAGCGAATGTTCCGGCACGGCAAGCGGTAAGCCAGGGGCTTTACCTGGGCCAATTGTATGCAGATGCAGAACCGGACAAGCAGGTTACAACGGATGCACAAGGCGACAATAGTCATGGTACCAATGATGAAGACGGCGCAGTGCCGGGTCCGATTACAGCAGGGGGCGGCTATACACTGAACGTCACCTTCACCAATAATTCAGGAGCAGCCCGTACCCTTTACGGCTGGATTGATTTCAATAACAACGGAAGGTTTGAGTCCGGAGAAGTGGCGACCGTTTCTTTGGCCAATAACACCTACAATGGTATTGCGTCGCTTAGCTGGATTACCGGCCAGACTACCGGTCTTTCCGGCAGTCAGTTGAATATGCGCCTGAGGGTATCGGAGGGTGCTTTAACGACTAATTCTGCCACTGTAGATGAACGGGCAATAGCCGATGGGCTGAACACCGGAGCGTATGCTGCCAACGCGGCCAACGGTGAAATAGAAGACTATGTGATTGCGGTCACCACCGACCTTGATTATGGTGACGTGCCTGTCAGCTACGAGCAGCCGGGCGGCGCTCTGCGGCCGGCGCGCCAGATCTCTAACGCCGCTCTGCAAATCGGCGGCACGCCCGACGTAGAGCCTGCCGCACAGAGTGTGGCGCCGGGAGCAGACAATAACGGCACGAACGGCGATGGCCAGGATGAAGACGGTATCGTTCCTGAAAACCACGCGGTAACGGTTAACTCCGTATTTACGCTGCCGGTATCGGTAACCAATACTACAGGGACCGCGAGAGCCCTCTATGGCTGGCTCGACCTGAACGGCAATGGTACTTTTGACGACGGAGAAATGACTACGGTAAGCGTCGGAGGAGCTGTCAACAACGGTACGGTGAACCTGAGCTGGACGGCTGCACAAACACGTGGCATTCAAACCGACAAAGTGTATCTCCGTCTACGGTTAGCCGATGCGGCTTTAACCAATAATACAGGTACCGGCTATGACGAAAGAGCCTTCGGTGACGGGCTTTCAACCGGTGAATATGGTGCGGCAGCAACCCGCGGTGAAATCGAAGACTACCAACTTGCAGTAATCCCGGCATTCGACTTTGGTGATGCTCCGGTAAGCTTCGAGCAGAATAATACCGATGTCGCAGTACCCGCACGTCATCTCACTACGGCTACCCTCTACCTGGGAAGTACCTACAGCCTCGATTATGGTCCATCCAACGTAGCTGACGGCGCCGATAACAACGGCACCAACGGCGAGGGAGAAGAAGAAGACGGTATTGCCTCATTGCCGGTATTCTACCCGGGAGGAGCCTACAGTGTACCCGTAAATGTGTTCAAGAGCATCTCCGGTACCGGAACTGTCCATGCCTGGATTGACCTCAACGGCGATGGCCGGTTCTCCGTCGGAGAATATACATCGGCTACTGTAACGGCAGCTACGGGTGCGCAAACCGTCAACCTGCTTTGGTCGGCAGCTCCTTACACCAGCACCAACAACTATACCTACATGCGCCTGCGGTTTACGACCAATACGCTTACGGATCTTTCATCGACAGCGGCTGTAGATGAACGGAGCATCGGTGACGGCGCGAGTACAGGTAGCTACGGAAACCCGGTAAATGGTGAAATAGAGGACTACCTGATTACGGTAGACAATACCGGCATCCCTGCCGCCGCACCTTGTTTCGGTCTGGGAGCGATTGATCCTATACAGGCTGCCTTCCATGCTACGATGGTAAGACCTGCAAGCGGCGGGTATCTGGTCTTCGGGGAAAGTGCACATGGCAACGGAAGCAGTAACCTGAACACGCCTGCCAAACTCGAAAACGGCAGCAACGGGTTCAACTTCCAGGGAGATGTGCTGATGGCGACACTCGCTTCCACCTATATCAATTACCACCAGTATTTCACCCTGACAACCGCCGGATTATATGCCTGGGGCGTAAGAGGAATTGCGATACCTACAGCGGCTACAAGCGGCAGAGCCATGCAGCCGATAGATCTTCCGCCCGGTACAAACCCGGCAAGGGTGAAAATGATCGACGCGGGCGCTTCCTACACGGGCCAGGCCCAAGGTTCACTTGCCGTGCTGACCACAGCCGGAGAAATATGGGTGAGAACAAGTTTTAACGCTGCCAATACGACCAACGACTTCAATGCCGTTCAGGGAGATGGCAACTTGTCAGAGAATAATGGCAGCACAGGCTGGCACCAGGTACAGACAGCAGCAGGCGTGCCGCTTACCGGCATGGTAGACGTAAGGAGTACAGGCGCGGCCATGATTGCGACCGATGGTACCAACTTCTATACCTGGGGCAGAAACGTGTACACCGGAACAGGTGCCGCCGCCACGCTGCACTATGCGACGCCGATGACGTTGCCTCCAGGATTTGCGACACCGGCACTGCAGGTGGACCTGAGCTACGGCACCAACCTGTCGGCATCGTACTATATACTGGACAACAGCGGGACAGTGCATGTACTGGGTAATAATGATGTAGGGCAGCTTGGTTTAGGTACTACCACGGCACAGACTTCCTGGCAGCAAATTACGACTATTAATGAACAGCCTGATGATCCGGGTAAACAGCCGGATGTGAGCCGCCCGATTGGTAAGGTGACGTTGATTACCGCCAATAATCATGACAGCAATTACGGGCACCTGATCGTGATTACCGAAGAGCAAATTGCTTATCATACCGGAAGCAACTCCGGCGGCGGAGGGATGTCGGGTACGGTCAATGCCAACAACCGGACGGTACTTACCGCCATGACTACGGCCAACGGCACGATGATGCTGCCGGGCAAAATGGTATTTGGAGAAGCCGGAGGGCATATCGGGGTGCTGGCCAAAGAAGGCAGTGACCGCTACGGTTATGTAGGGCATACGATCAACGGCTCGGACGGATGCGGTGGCTGCACCAACAACCCTTCTGAGTATAATTTTGAAAGAACTACTTCTACCGGACCCTTGTGCGGTATAGAAGCCTTCGATTACGGCGATCTGGACGACAGGTATAACAACGGAGATAAAGCCAGGCACCAGATCCGGTATGCACAGTCCGAAAACCCGTTGAAACTGGGAACCATCGCCGCAGATAGTGATGATGCACCGCAGATTACGGCAACAGGAAACGATAACCTGGCAGACGGAGACGACAGCGATGAAAAAGGCGATGATGAAGATGCCTTTGCAGGAGCGCTGCCGGTAAAAACCGCCGGCTTGCAATATACCCTGGAAGTACCGCTTACCAACAACACGGGTACCACGGCCTATCTGTATGGATTTATCGACTGGAACGCTGATGGTGTATTCTCCCCTGCTGAAACGGTAACGGCAACCGTTCCTTCATCTGCCACAGCCCAAACTGCTACGCTCACCTGGGAAGATCCAGGGTTTGACGCTGCCCAATGTGCTGGTGAAATGGATTATCTCCGGAGTTTTGTGCGGCTGCGGCTGACGACAACGGCGCTGTCCGACGACGGTGGTACGCCCGAAGACGACCGGAGCCACCTGGCGGCAGATGACGGAGAAGTAGAGGACTACTACCTGGATTGGACGCCGCCGTTCGAGAACTTCGACTATGGCAACCTGCCGACCGCCGAAGCGCCGGTGATCTGGCCTCAGGCGTCTGCAACACTTTTGTCGCTTGATTTGAGCAATACAACCCGGGTTTGGCTGGGTGACGACGAAAGCTATCCCAATACCGCTTGTGTATCAAATGAAGACCGTAACGGCGGGCTCATCGTCACACAGGCAGGAAGCCCGGTACCGGGTGACGGCTCTGCGGGTAATCCTTTTGTGGTCACCTCTTCGGCGACGCCGTTTGAATTGGCTTACGCGATTACCGTGAACGGAAATGGAGCAGCCAATACGCCTGTTTACTGGGCAGTATGGTACGATGCCAACGGAAACGGTAGCTTTATCGATGCCGATGATGTATTCAGTTCGGGTGTGACCAACCATGGCAGCCCGGTGACTATCTCTGAGCCGTTTATCCTAAATCCGGGAGGTACCAACACCGGTGCTGCCAACGGGGCAATCCGTATCGTAGCAACGGCAAACAGCACATCATTCAGTAAGGAGTTGAACGGAACAGTTTCTGTCGAAAACGGAGAAGTGGAAGATTTCTACGTTATCTACAGTGAGCTTTACACCGTCAGCGGTACGATCTTCAATGATAATGACGGACAGACTGGCGGCGCCGACGGGGATCCGATCGACGGAACAGACGTAGCTACGCCATTGTTTGTGAACCTGTACGATTCGGACGGCAACTTCGTACAAAGCGCCCCTGTAGGCGCTGACGGTACTTACACCTTCACCGATATACCGGCAGGAACCGGGTACCAGATCCAGGTCAGCACGGTGGAAGCAGAAGAAGGAGATGTACTGGAAGCAGATGCACCGCTTCCCGGAACCTTTGCCAATGTAAGTTCCAACGGGGAGACCGGCGGCCATACCGACGGGGTGATTGGGTTTGATATTACCAGCGAGCCGGTAACAGGTCTTGACTTCGGTATCAACCAGGCACCGGTAGCCGACAGCCCGACGCTGTCGCCACAAACCAACCCCGGCGGAACGACGAGCGTCGATATCACCGGCAGCTTCACGGGAACGGATCCGAATGACGGGGAAATTACTTCGGTCACGATCACCGAATTCCCTGAAAATGCAACGAGCATCACAGTCGGAACTACTACTTACTACCCCACTGAGGATGATATTCCGGGTGGTTGTACTGCGCCTGAATGTGCGGTGTTCCCGACGGAAGACGGCATTGAGATACCCGTGACAGCCGGCGTACCGGATCTGCCGGTCAGTATAGATCCGGTAGATGGGGAGATCACTGTTACCGTGCCCTATGTGGTGACCGATGAGGCGGGTCTTACCAGCGAGCCGGCCGAAGTGTCTGTGCCGTTCGGAGAAGGTTACACCGTCAGCGGTACGATCTTCAATGATAATGACGGACAGACTGGCGGCGCCGACGGGGATCCGATCGACGGAACAGACGTAGCTACGCCATTGTTTGTGAACCTGTACGATTCGGACGGCAACTTCGTACAAAGCGCCCCTGTAGGCGCTGACGGTACTTACACCTTCACCGATATACCGGCAGGAACCGGGTACCAGATCCAGGTCAGCACGGTGGAAGCAGAAGAAGGAGATGTACTGGAAGCAGATGCACCGCTTCCCGGAACCTTTGCCAATGTAAGTTCCAACGGGGAGACCGGCGGCCATACCGACGGGGTGATTGGGTTTGATATTACCAGCGAGCCGGTAACAGGTCTTGACTTCGGTATCAACCAGGCACCGGTAGCCGACAGCCCGACGCTGTCGCCACAAACCAACCCCGGCGGAACGACGAGCGTCGATATCACCGGCAGCTTCACGGGAACGGATCCGAATGACGGGGAAATTACTTCGGTCACGATCACCGAATTCCCTGAAAATGCAACGAGCATCACAGTCGGAACTACTACTTACTACCCCACTGAGGATGATATTCCGGGTGGTTGTACTGCGCCTGAATGTGCGGTGTTCCCGACGGAAGACGGCATTGAGATACCCGTGACAGCCGGCGTACCGGATCTGCCGGTCAGTATAGATCCGGTAGATGGAGAGATCACTGTTACCGTGCCCTACGTGGTGACCGATGAAGCAGGTCTTACCAGTGAGCCGGCCGAGGTGTCTGTGCCGTTCGGAGAAGGTATTACAATCAGCGGCGTGGTCTATACGGATGCCAACGGAAACGGGGAGCAACAATCGGGTGAAGACGGAACCGATCTCGGTACCGGCACACTGACCGTTTACCTGGTCAATGCAGCCGGCGAGATAGTCGACAAGGCTACCGTAGCCGGCGATGGTTCGTATACTGTCAACGGCGCTGAGGGCGTGGCTTATACCCTTGTGCTGAGCAACGACGACACCTACGAAATCGGTGATACCGATCCGGTTGCATCCTTGCCGACCGGCGGTGACTGGGAATACGAAAACACCGGTGAAACGTTTGGAAATGGCAACAATGCCGGAACAGGTGTAGAAACGGATACTCCGGGAATCATCGCAGTAACGCCCGACGGGGTCGTGACCGGCGTGAACTTTGGCGTCAACGGAATCCCGGTAGCCAACGACGTAGACAACGGCTCGCTCAGCAACTCGGCATTCAGCAGCACGACTCCGACGGGTTATGAGGCGTTCGAAACCCTGCCGGGCTATGTGTCGATCCCGTACAGCGACCTGACGAATCCGATGAACGGGGCTGATCAGGAAGACGGTACGCTGAACGACAACGATGCGACGATCACTTTCACTAACATCAACGATAACACGGTCTTGTACTATGATTTCGGCACGGGTGATCCGGAGTTGGTAACTGAAGGCATGGTGGTGGAAAACTTTGATCCTGGCAAGCTGCTGATTTACGGCGAAGTTGGTTCCGGTGATCTTGCAGATCCGCTCGGGTTTGAGTATCAACTGACAGATGCTGCAGGTGCTGTATCAGAACCTGCTACCTTTACGCTGTCTACTAACAACCCGCTCCCTGTTACCCTCGTCAATTTTGAGGCAACAAGGGAGGGAAGCGTAGCGCGGCTTTCATGGGCTACGACCCTTGAAGTCAACAGCGACCACTTCGAAGTGGAGCATAGTACGGACAGCCGGAAATGGACGGTCATAGGCAGGAGAACGGCCCGGGGCGAAAGCAGTGGCCGGACCGACTACGGATTCGTGCATGATGCTCCGGCCAGCGGTATCAACTACTACCGGCTTACAATCGTTGATCGCGACGGCACCTCCGCCCAAAGCGGAATCCGCAGCGTGGAGATTGAGGGAACAGGGCTTACGCTTTATCCCAACCCGGTAGAAAGCGGCATGCTGACACTCGATATAGCGGATGCTGCAGGCAGCAGCGTGAAGGTCTACAATGCTGCGGGCATCGAGGTGATCAGCCAAACACTTGGCAGCCGTATGCTCGATGTCAGGAAGCTGCCGTCAGGTATATACATGATCAGCCTGACAACCAGAGGCGGCGCAACTATCACCAAATCGTTTGTGGTGAAGTAAACGCGATTCGCTGTTAAACAAACCCAAACTCCCCGGCGCCTGAATCATGCCGGGGAGTTTTTTGTTATTTGGAAAAAGCAGAAAGGGATGCCACTAAAACCAAAGTTGCCGGATTTTCTTACTTTTATCCCAGGATTTACTTATGAATGTAAAAGGGATGGTTTCTTCGCGTTACGCCAAGCAGCGTCAGATTGTCAGGATGTTCGTAACCATGTGGTGTTTGGTTTCATTCCAGCCAGTCGTCGGACAGGACTATACCATCACGAAACTGAAACTGTTTCCCGATCGCGATGAAGTACTGATCAAGGACGTGACGCGCGACAGTCTGGGCTTCGTCTGGTTTCTGACCAACGGCGAAATCTACCGCTATGACGGGTACCGGTCATTGGATATCCTGAAGACCATCGAGGAACAGCGGCTCATGGATGATATGCCGCAGCGTATCTTCGCCGATCACCAGAATCGCCTGTGGATGGCGGGGAATGCCAGCCTGTCGTACCTGGACCTGAAAACATGGCGTACCCATGAAATCGACACCGTACTTTTGCCGCCCGTCGAAAAGCGCTCCGTCAGGTTTGTTGAACAATTGTCGGATTCCACGTTGGTCATCGCGTATGAAAATGGCCACATCCTGCTCTGGAAGGAGGGCCACGTGAGGATCCTTGACGATCTCTACCAAATGAGCCTGGCGACGACCAATACCATCACCCCGGAATGTGCGACGTTCTGGAACGGATGCTATTGGATCAGCACTTCCGCAGGTACCCTGCTGTCCGTGGATCCGGACAGGGATTACCAGACCCGTTATTATCCGCTGGACAGTATCCGGCAAAAGATTTTTCACCTGGTAGCCGACCGGGATTTTATGTACCTGAATGTCTACGAGGAAGGCTTATACCGGTTTGAGCCGTCGGGTGCAGTTTCCAAATTCCAGCCCCGCGATTTTTCGGTATCCAAGACAAAGTTTCATGTATTGAAAGAAGGAAAAGAGAGGCACGTATATGCCGAGCCCGAATCGGTACTGTTGCTCGACAGCGCACTCCGGGTGACGCAGCAGCTGGCGATCCCCTCTACACATGGATTCCGTGTCTCGACAGTCCGGATCGCGGGCGATGAGATTTTGCTGGGCTCGGACGAGGGGATTTTTGTAGTCTACCCGAAGACCGCCGGGATCTCACAACTGATTCCGGACAACCCGGGGACTAACAAGAGCACCCGTGGCCTGTACGTGTTTCCCGATGGCGGCATTTTTTACGGCACCTACGATGGCGCCGGCTATGTAGATCCGGATGGGAAAACATGGAGATTCGATGAATTGCGGCATGCCTATGTGATGCTGCCGCTCAATGAGCATACATTGCTGATCGGGACAGAAGGGGGGTTCCTGAAGGTTTTTGACCGGAACCGGATGCAGGTAAGCGAGCTCAGCTATACCTTGTCTGCCTCCGCAGGCAACCAGAATACCAACAATCTGCCTTACTATGTGATGAGCCTGGCCGAAACCGGGACTGACTTCCTGGTCGGCAGTCTCAACGGCTTGTGGTTACTGGATAAAAAAGAGTGGATCTTGCGCCCCTTTGAGGATAAGTCGGGAACGAAGCATACCATGGGACTGCATATCCGGCACATCAGGCTGACTGACCGCCACGGGATGTTAGTAAGTACCAATGTCGGGTTGTTTCAATGGGATGACGACAACTGGACTAAAATATTCCCCAAGACAGGTAATCTGGGCGTTTATAAATCGGAGGTAGTGGGAGATACCATTTGGGTGGCCACACAGGGTGCGGGACTGGTGGCGACAGATTGGCAGGGACATATCATTCAACGACTGACCACCGAGAACGGGCTCAGCAATAACCTGGTGTATAGCCTGGAGTGGATAGACGGCATAAAAGTGGTGGGGACCGCCAACGGGCTGAACCTGGTTGACGGCCGGCGGGTACGGCGTATCGGCACGGCAGAGGGGCTGAGCCAATCGGAATTCAACTCCGGCGCTTCATTCTGGGACGCCGCCAGGAAGCGGGTGTTTATCGGCGGACTGATGGGATACACCGTACTGGATATGACCCAGCGCTGGTTTGGCAGCCACGACCAGTTGGAAAGCTGCGTGACGGAAATACACACCTCAACGCGGGATGCCGCCGGGAAATCGTCGGATTATACCTGGCCCTACCGCGGTGAGCGGACGCTGGTGCTGAAACCCGGGCAAAGCCTCACAGGCCTGTATGCCGGCACGCCGGGAAATTACCGAACCGACGCCAAGGTGCGGTATACCCTCAATACCGGCGACTGGGAACAGCTGGGACCGGGCCAGTTTATTTCCCTCATCGAGCCTTCGCCGGGCGACTATCGCATCCGGCTGGAGACCCTGAGCACGGGCACTGAAGGCAGGCGGAAAGAATTTACCATCGTCAAGCGCCCGCATTATTACGAAACCTGGTGGTTCAAGGGGGTGATCGTGGTGTTGGTAGCAGGGCTCCTCCTGCTCTGGTACCGGAACCGGATCCGCAAAATCCATCGTGAACAGGCGATCCGCAATCGCATTGCAGCCGATCTTCACGACGAAGTAGGCAGCTCGCTGACCCGGATATTTTTCCAGGTTAATGCGTTATCAGCCAGGCAGCACCTGGACGATAAACAGGATAAACAATTGCAACTGATAGCCGACACAAGCAAACATGCGTTGCTGACCATGAGCGATATGGTCTGGTCGATCGATTCACGGTTCGATACCATGAAAGACCTGGTGATCCGAATGAAAGACTATGCGTACCGGCTCCGGGACGAGCTGGACTTCCGCTATCGGTTTGATGAGCCGGGTGAAGTAGAATCGGGCAGGATTTCCCAGGCTGTCAGGCAGAACCTGTTCCTGATTTTTAAAGAAGCCCTGACCAATGCCATCAAGTACAGCGATGACTCGGAAATCATCATTGCACTGCACGTGGGTACGACCGTCCGGCTGGAAGTGACCAATCACTATACGAAAAAGCATCCCGCAGTCTCCGACCGTCAGGGTGGATGCGGACTGGAGAACATGGAACTGCGCGCAGTAAAGGTCGGCGGAAAGCTTTCCGTGGCCGATGAAGACGGCCTATTCCGGGTGACGTTTGAGCTACTCCCCAAAAGGGGGATATAAACAGTTAACAGTATACTCTATCTTTGCATCATGATACGCCTGGGCATTATCGAAGACGATGACGAAATCAGAAACATGCTGGGTCTGTATTTTGAAGGCCAGCCTGGCCTTACAGTTTTGCTGTCCGCATCCTCGGTAGAAGCCTTTTTTGAGCAATGGAGCGATGCGATCTACCTCGATATTGTCCTCTCCGACATCGGTCTCCCCGGCGAATCAGGCATCAAGGGAGTATCCCGTATCAAACGGCGGGCGCCCAAATGTCAGGTGATGATGCTCACCGTGTATGATGATCCCAACCGGGTTTTCCAGGCATTGTGCAACGGAGCATCGGGCTATCTGCTGAAGCAGACGCCGCTCGCTAAAATCAAGGAAGCGGTCCTGTCCCTGCATGAAGGCGGCGCCCCCATGTCGCCCGGGATTGCCAGGATGGTGGTAGCCTATTTCAATCCTAAAAACACCCGGGACCTGGCCGAAAACCTGACTCCCCGTGAGGCGCAGATCGTGGTCGCGATAGAAGAAGGGCTTACCAACAAGGAAGTTGCCATCCGCCTGGACGTTTCACTCGAAACGGTCAAATACCATATCAAAAACATTTACGGGAAGCTCCAGGTAAACAGTCGTCACGCACTTATTAGCCGGAAATACAGGTAAACGCTCCGGCTGTGGCGTTGATTTCAGAGTGGGAATGGATTCGTCAATCTCCGGATAAGCAGCTTGGGAGCAGGCGAATAAGTTCCCCTGTTTATGCACAGATTGCAGCAATAATTTATTTCTTTGTAATAGGAATTGATTCCATTTTGCAAACCTTCTGTCAATTTTTCAACTCAGGCTATACCGGCAACGCTCTTAACATCATGAAAAACTTTACAAGTTACAGACTGTCTGTTCAGGCTTTTCTTACAAGACTGGCCTTCATCTTACTGATCTCCGGCGGAGGAAAGGTATCGGGGCAAACGTATACCATACAAGTCGGAACAGGAGGCACAACGAGCCCAAATGTTCCCATCAATGCAAATTACTCCTATAATTACAGCCAGCAGCTTTATACAGCGGCAGATATTACAACTGCCGGCGGCACGCCCGGAAAGATCAGGAAGATACGTTTTTACCTGATCGAGAGAATCCGGGTAACCTATAGTTCGGATCTCATCGTGTATATGGGAAATGTTGATAAAGAGAGTTTTGACAGTGATACAGACTGGGTTCCGCTGGCCGGTATGACAGAGGTCTTTAAGAGCACTGTCGACTACCCTGCAAGCGGACCTGGCTGGATAGAGATCAGCCTGCAAGCAGATTTCATATGGGATGGTTCGAGCAATATTGTAGTAGCAATCGACGAGAATACACCCGGCTTTGGGTCAATGGCAAGATGGCAAACAACCACTGTACAGGGTGCCAACCGAAGTATCTATTACCGTGATGATTCGAACAATCCCGATCCGGGCAACCCGCCGGCTGCTACAGGGCGCCTGGCCGGCTTCCCCAATGCACAGTTTGAATGGGTGCAAACACCCTGCAGCAGTGATGTTCTGACCGGCAACGCTATGGCTATTCCTTCTGCGCTGTGTGAAAGCGAGACTGTCGCATTAACACTGCAGGGAGACCTTTTTAAGTATTCAGGCTTGCAGTACCAGTGGCAATCCTCGCCGGATGGGATCACGAACTGGCAGGTCATTAATGAGAGCGACAACTATTCGTATACCACGGAAGTGAGCACAACCACCTGGTTCAGGGCGATTTTAACCTGTGGCCCATCGGTGGTCATGACTACCCCGGTGAATGTTCTGGTTCACGGGTTGCCCGACGTCACGATCAACGCTGCGAACCTGGCTACCTGCGGCGCTGCTGTCACGCTTACCGCGTCAGGGGATGCCGGTTTTGAGTGGTCGCCCGCTCAGGGGCTTAATGTGACTACAGGTCCGACAGTACAGGCAGCGCCCGCAGCGCCTACCGTTTATACGGTGACCGGGACCGACAATAACAATTGTCAGAATACCGCCAGGGTAGCTGTTTCGCCATTGGCGCTATACAGACCTCAGCTTTCAAACTTTCCTGCTTCAAGCTGTACCGCCGGTGTGCCGGTCAGCATTACGGTGACCAATCCCCTGGAGAATCCGGGGGCGGAATACGAACTGCGGGATACCGTAGGCAACGCAATTATTCCCTGGCAAAGCGCTGCTTCCTTCACGGTTACCCCTGATGAGGAAGGTGCTTTCGTGTACGATGTAGTAGCGAGGATACCCGATTGTGAAAGCCTTTCACTACCAGCTGAGGTCAGGCTGTATCAGAGTTTTGCCGCGGATGTTTCCACGATACTGGATTGCGATGTCAACTCGGCCGCGATTCATATCGGCAATGCCCGTGGGGCAGGCCAGACAGCGGAAATCTGGGAGAATGACTTCTCCGACCCGATGCTACCGCCCGCCGTTACCCTGTTCGGCAGCGCCTCGGTCACGGACGGCCGCGCGGTCATTACCCCGTCTGCGGCAAGCCAAAAAGGCGGCCTGCAGCTTTCCGGAATTACTGCCGTCAATCCCCAGGCCATTGCCGTGGCTTTCAAGCTGACTTCCGATCAGCCCATCAATAATTTCGGAACCGGGGGAGGAGACGGACTTGCCTGGAGTTTTGGCGACGACGCCGACTATGCGAGTGGAATCACTAACGGCGCAGGCGCTAAATTGAGACTGGTTTTTGATGCCGCCAACAATGGTACGGAAAACGGCAATACAAGAGGCATCTATCTCACTTATGGTTACAGTAGCAATGTCCAAATGGGTCCCGGCAGCGCTGGAACGATTGCCTACAGCGCCGATACCGAATCATGGAAAACACGCACCGATACGCCCGTTCTGATCACTATCGATGAAAGTAGCCGGTTGACGTTGACAATCAACGAACAAATTATTTTTGATGACATTCAGCTGCCGGCCGAGTACGCCGCCGCCGACAAGTCGCAATGGAAACACCTGTTCTCTGCGTTCACCGGTGGAGATGCCCTGCGGCAGGCAATTACCGACCTGACCATTACCTTCAAATACGAGGATTTTCTTTACGGCATCAGCGCCGGTGGCTCGGGGACGTTGCCCGTTACCTGGCAGTCGTCCGATACCTTTGCCGACCTGGCCAGCCCCGGCAACTATGACGTATGGATAGCATCGACGAATAATCCGGACGCTTGCTATAAACTGCTGACTACTAGCCGCCTGTTACATCCTATTAACATCAGTTCCGTTTCAAAAACGGAGCTGACGGGCTGCGAATCTAACGACGGCACCATCACGCTCAGCGGCCTGGTAGCCAATGAAGGTTACCAGGTAGATTACCTAAGCAGCGTTTCGGGGAACTACTCGGTCAATATGACGACGGATGGTGCCGGCAAGATCGTACTGGAGGACCTTTCGCCGGCCACCTACAGTGACATTTTCGTTTCCGGCGGAAGCTGTATAAGTGCGGCCGTCGACCCTGTCGTTATTGAAGTACCCGTAAAGCCGGCTTTGCTGGCGTTCTCAAGCGGCAGTAATACAGATTGCACTACTCCCAACGGCTCCATTTCGCTCTTCTCCACGGATTTCGTCCCCGGAGCCAATTATGAGATATGGTACAATGGCGCTTCCCGGGGAAGCCAGGCTGCAGATACCGATAGACTAATTACCTTAACCGGATTGGCCACCGGTGACTACAGCGATATCTACGTCGTGACGCTGCAACATTGCACCTCCAACATCATCCCGTCAAGAACCGTAACGGGCGTTGGGGCAGGTGCCGTAATTACGGGTGCATCCGCTGCAACGCCTTCCAACTGCAATAGTGCTACCGGGAGCATACAGCTTGACGGCTCCTTCAACGCAGGGTCCGCTTCAGTTTCTTACAGGCGAAACGGAATACCGGCGCTGGTGATGGCAACTGCGTCAGCGGGGACGCTGGATCTCAACGGATTGAGTCCCGGTGTTTACGATGGCTTTTCGGTCACAAGCGGCTGCGCTTCCAATGTCTGGAATGACGCCGTGGTGGTTGATATAGCCGGAGCACCAGCTCCTGCGTCCGGAAATGCTTTCAAAACGGATGTGCAGGGCGCCGGTGTGACGGTAGACTATTACGATAGCAGCTGTGGACGCATTGCCACCCTTAATTCCTCTGACGGGAGTCTGGGGAACGTGTCGGTAATCGTTACGGTGACCGGCAGTACCGGGACCTACCATAACCAACCTTATATTGGTCGTTATTACGATATTCAGACCGGCAGCGCTGCAGGAGGAACCGTTACCTTGTATTTTACGGATGCAGAGATCAACCAATATAATGCACAGGTGGCGATTCTCGGAAATCCCGTTTTCCCCGCTATCGGAGAAAACGGGGAAAATCTCCG
Source organism: Telluribacter humicola (assembly GCA_040394475.1). GTDB lineage: Bacteria > Bacteroidota > Bacteroidia > Cytophagales > Spirosomataceae > JBEBSD01. The sequence goes on from JBEBSD010000037.1 coordinate 27,800, forward strand.
GATCACCGTTTTCCACAGTACGGCTCCCGGCTCCGGTCCGGAAGGATATGACCCTATGCTTTCCGAGTCGATCAGTCCCACCGAAGTGACTCGTCACGCTTCGGGTTTTTGGCAGGTGACCTTTGTGACCACCAGTTTCTCAGGTTTCTTCGCACATACCAATCAAAATAACTCGCCGTTGCCCGTAAAACTTAAGTCGCTGGAAGCCAGCAATGAGGGCCTGATAAACAAGGTATACTGGAGCACGTCAGAGGAAGCCGTGGGCGATCACTTTGTTGTAGAGCGCAGTGCAGATGGCAGGAACTTCGCGGCCATCTGCGTTGTCCATGCTACCGGAACTCCAGGAAATGATTACCATGTAGTGGATAATTCGCCGTTCAACGGCATCAATTATTACCGGCTGAAAGTGGAAAACGAAGACGGAAGCCATTTCTACAGCACAATTGTCGCAGCAAAACACGATTCCGGTATCGGGGGGATCACGATCGGCCCCAACCCGGTGGGCGACCAGCTCACTGTGCGCCTGAACGACAAGGCGGCCGGCGCGGCAACCCTTCGCCTGATTGACATGACCGGGCGGGTAATCCATGAAAGGGCTGTAGAAGGTGAAAATTCGGTACAGTTTTCGATGCAGCATCTTCGTGCAGGGATTTATATTGTTCAGTTTTTGAACGGGCATTTTGTTCAAAGCGTGAAGGTGATGAAGGAATAGCGGGGTTTTGAAGCGGCGCTTTCTCAGGTGGCAGTGCTTCGATCCTTCGGAGATGCTCAGGACAGGTAACCATAGAATAATCTGAATCAGAGATTATAATCAATTCGTTCGTGGCTTCTCCGGTGGCTGAGTCTGTCGAAGCCCCCCCAAAAGAGGGATACCGTCTTATTAACATTTATCGTCTATTTGTGGTGTTATGAAATGCTTACAAGCCGATTTACACCTGAGCGATGAAAAAACAGCTGCTATTCCTGAGAAAAATCACCGTCCTTTTTTTTGTTTCCATCCTGCTGTGCCTGAACGGTATAAAGGCCCAGACACTTAGTCCGGGCGATTTGGCGGTGATCGGATGGAATGCGCTTACGGATGAAGTACACCTGGTCGCCTTGGCGGATATCCCGGCCGGTACGGGGATCAAAATCACCGACAGGGGCTGGGATGGGAGTGCGTTCACGACGTCGCTAACGGGTGACGGCATTGTCACCTGGACCGTATCCGGCGCGATAACAGCAGGTACTGTGCTGAAGTTGTTTCTGGGAGGATCCGATGACCCTACCACGCTGACCAATCTGACTACCCCGGCCAATTTGAGCGGCGCTATCGTGACCTCCGGTTATACCGTAGCCGATGCGATAATCAATACAGGGGACCAGGTTTTTATTTACCAGGGTACGGATGCCAATCCCTTTTTCATTTTCGGGATGAATAGCTCCGGCGGTCCGGTCGATGCAAGTAATTGGAATACGGCTATCAACGCTACACTAAGGGATTCGCGCCTGCCAAACGGTACGGGAAGCCAGAATGCACTTACCAACGGAGTCGATGCCATCGGCTTATGGGGAGGATCGGGCCAGCAGGACAACGTACAGTATACGGGGCCAATCGAGGCGGCCGGCCGCGATACCTGGCTGGAGCGTATCACGGATATCGACAACTGGACCGGAAGCAACGCGAACAATCTTACAAACCCGGTTACTTCGGCGCCGACCCCGCTGGTGAATATTGTTGCATCATCGGAAATCATCCCCGACGCAGCGGGGATCGTGTATGTTGACGCCGCTATTACCGTCCCCGGGAATGGCAGCAGCTGGACGCAGGCGCTGAAGTTCCTGTCCGATGCCACCGTGGCTGCGGAAACCAATACGGCCATTCAGGAGATCCGTGTGGCCGAAGGAACTTATTACCCGACCGGTCTGCAGAGCGAAAGCAACCGTGACAGCAGCTTTGCGATCATTCGCGGCGGTCTGAAGGTGTACGGCGGATATCCCAACGGCGGCGGCACAAGAGATTACATCGCCCATCCGACCGTTATGAGCGGCGATATCAACGTCGCCGGCGACAGCCTCGACAACAGCTACCATGTGCTGGTGATCGCCGGTATTCCCGCCGAAGCCGACAGTGTGGTTGTAGACGGGTTTGCCATCAGCGGAGGACATGCCGAAAAAAATTCCCTTACCTCGAAAGAGTATAACGGCCTGACGACATACGCCGACCGCGGGGCCGGGATCGTGCTTATCGAGGTTTCAGAAAATACGGTGATCCGCAACGGCACGGTCGCAAGGAATTTTGCCATCATGCAGGGCGGGGGCCTATTTAATAAGGAATCGGCTGTCACGCTTACGAATGTAGCCATTCTCCATAACCGCAGCGGGAGCGGCGGAGGGATCTATAATGATTCTTCCTCGCCTCGTATAAGCCATGCGCGTATTAATGGCAACACCGGGATCAGCGGAGGCGGCGGAATGTATAGTAGTGGTACCGATTCGGCGCCCATTGTGGTCAACTCCACGATCAGCGGCAATTCGGCCCCCAACGGCGGCGGGATGTTCAGTATTTTGTGCGCCCCCGAATTTTTCAACGTGATTATCAGCGGCAACACGGCGGGTGACGGAGGGGGAATGTATCTTCAAAGTTCGTCAGCGGTATTTACGAACACAACCATCAGCGGGAACCGGGCCGAAGGGTCGGGCGGCGGTGTTTTTGCATTTTCTTCCTCTCCTCGTTTTACCAACTCTATTATATGGGGTAATTCCGCACACCTCGGCGACGATATACATAATTCCAGCAGCGGCAACAACGCGATCTTCCTGTATCATACGCTTATCAATCCAACATACGATAACCTGCAGGGAAAAGCGTCCTTTTTCGGAGATCCAAAGTTTGTCGACGCACCGGAAGCCTCAGAAGCGCCCTTTACGGGCGGTGACTACCGGCTGCAGCCGGGGAGCCCGGCCATCAACGTCGGCACAAACCAGGGTATCCCGTCCTGGGACTCCACCGACATTGCCGGCCATTCCCGCATCTACGGCCTGGACCTGGGCGGCATTGTCGACCTGGGCGCTTATGAATCGACAGAAGGGGGATTTGTCCTGCCCGACGCGCAGGGCATCCTTTACGTAGATAACGCCATTGCCGACCCGGGCGACGGCAGCAGCTGGGGCAACGCCCTGAAGTTCTTATCAGACGCTACCCGGACCGCCCGGTCGAACGCCAACGTGAAAGAAATCCACGTAGCCGAAGGAACCTATTACCCGACCGGCCTCCAAAGCGGCGCCGAACGCGAACGGAGCTTTTTTGTAGAAGGAGGCGGCCTGAAGCTATACGGCGGCTACCCGAATGGCGGCGGCGCCAGGGATTATCAAAACAATCCCACGATATTAAGCGGCGATATCGGCGTCCCGGGCAACTCGACCGATAACAGCTATCACGTGATGATCATGGCCGGGGACCCGGAAAACAGCGACAGCCTGGTTGTAGATGGGTTTACGTTTACGGCAGGAAATGCAAACAGCTCCTCCGAAAGCCCGGTTTTCTCTCCCTATGGGTTGGGCATAGCGGATTATTACGGCGGAGGATTGCTGGCCTCTCTTTTAACGGAAACCGCGGCAATCCGCAATTGTACATTCCAGGAAAACTATGCCCATGCCGGTGGAGGAATCACAATATTTAACTCCTCTCCTCTCCTTTCTAACTGCCTCTTCCGGAGCAACCACGCAATCAGCGCGGGTGACGAGGGCCTGAATATCGACAACAGCGGCGGCGCGATGCTGAATTACAGCTCGTCTCCCAGGATCGAAAGCTGTCTTTTCCTGGACAATTCAGCTCCCGCAGGAGGGGGAATGGCGAACAACGGATCATCCCCCACCGTGCTGAACAGCACGTTTTCCGGGAATAACGCGCCCAGCATTGGCCTCATGATGAACCAGCAATCTTCGCCCGTTTTCATGAATTCTCTTTTCACAGGCAACTACACGACAGGGACACCGGACGAGCTCATCCCGTCGGCATTCGTCGTCAGTATTCTCTACTCCACGCTTCACCTGGTCAATTGCACCGTTTCGGGGAACGCCCCGGCAGCAGGAAGCGGAACAGCCCCTGTACCGTTCATCATGAACATCTTTCAATCGTCCGCTACGGTGGAGAACAGCATTATTTATGGGAATGAGGGAGTCAACCGGGCGGTGTTAGACACGCTTGCAAGCGAATCGTTCGTCCGCTACAGCCTGGTACAGGGAATGGAAGCGGATGCATCGGATCATAACCTGGCCGGCGATACCGACCCGCTTTTCGTCAATACCGCCGCCGGCGACTATCGGCTGCAAGCCTGCAGTCCGGCGATCAACCGCGGAGCTGATTCGCTGCTTCCCGGGGAACTTACACAAGATGCAGACGGCAATCCGCGGACGGTTCACGCTGTCGTTGACCTCGGCGCGTACGAGTTCCAGGCAGCGCTTCAGGCCGGCAGCGCGACACTGGCCGTCCACGATGACGAACGCACAAAGAATATCAATGGGGTAACTGATTTTTACGGCAATGGCGACGCCTGCCGGCTGATCGCCCGCGTAGAACCGACCGGCGCCGACCCGGTCAGCGGAAGCGTGACGGCCAGGACAAGTATCGACCCGGAGGTTGCTTTCCACAACGGTTCACCGTATGTGCAGCGGCATTACCTGATCAATGCGCAGGAAGGGGAATCGGCCAGGGTGACCCTCTATTTTACCCAGGACGAGTTTGACAAGTTCAATGAAGAACTTCCGCAAGGCCCCCTCCCAGGCAATCCTGCCGACAATGCCAATAAAGGCAATCTGAGAATATTCCAATACCATGGAACCAGTGGAAGCAAGCCCGCCGATTTCCAGGGTTCTCTCCTTAGTGTGGTTGACCCGAACGATGACGATATACACTGGAATGACGTCAGGCAACGGTGGGAAGTCAGCTTTGGCGTAGAAGGCTTCAGCGGCTTCTTCATCGGGTCGGTTGCCAGCCCGCTGCCGGTCAGGCTTGTATCCTTTGCAGGAGCTGCCGAGGCTGAAAATGCACTGACACTTCACTGGGAGGTGGTGGAGCAGCAGGATATAACGGCCTATACGGTCGAATACAGCTCAAATGGCGTCTCTTTTGAAGAAGCAGGAACGGTAGCAGCAACCCAAACGCCGGTAGCCCGTTACACCTTCAGCCATACTCCTCCGCGGGGTACGGCGATTGTCTACTATCGCCTCCGCATCCTGGAGGCCGACGGGACTCAAAGCAACAGCGGAATCATCAGCATAAAGCTTTCAGAAAGACCGCTTACGTTTGTCTACCCCGTTCCGGCCGATCGTGGCTTCCGGGTGGAAGGACAGGGGATCGCCGGCACCACCGCTACCCTTACCAATGTGCTGGGAGTCGTCTTAAAAACCTGGATTTTCGCTTCGGATAAGCATTATGTGGACAGTAGTTCGCTGCAGCCGGGAGTCTATTTTGTCCGGCTCCAGGATGGCACTACGTTGAAAGTCGTCAGAAAGTAATATTTCCCGGCGGGTATTTTCGAGGATCATTTGTTCTGAGATTTATGAGCTGCCGGGAAGTTGACATACCACCAGTCTAATCACCCGCTGCTCATCGCCGGTCTGTATCCACACATACTACTGATAATTTTGAAATTTTCGGGCAAATATTCCAGCCATACACCAGCTGCCTTACAGCCCCCTGATAATTGAATACAGCTTGCCGAACCCGACTTCATATCCGTAGTCTGTATCCCCGCCGTTCCAGCCGGCTCGGCGCCCCCGGCTCGGCGCCCCCGGCTGCTATGGAGACTTTTCTGAGTGTTTTGACCCAGAGCGGAACCTGACACTCACCATATGAGTCTGACCCCGTTATTGATCCTCTTTTGGTACTCGTCGAAAATATGCCTGGTTATGAGGCGTTCGAACGCATCTCCCGGATCCGGCTTTTGGCTTTTCCGGACAGAGTTACTTATTTAAAAAATAATTGCCGCTGGTGACCGGGTGAAGGCTTTTTTTTGACTTAAGCTCAGGATTAGTAGCAAATAACCAAGTGTAAATAAATGCGAAATCAGAAGATACTCTTTGATTGGTTGTACGATACGCAAAAACCCTATGGAACAAATTTTAAGCGCGAGCACTGATCAGCAACTCTGGATGCGGGCCTCAGGAGGAGATACCCGGGCCTTTGAAAGGTTGTATGACCGATATTGGGAATTGCTCCTGAATGAAGCTTATAAAGTACTGAAAGTAAAAGAAGAAGCCGAAGACGTTGTGCAGAATCTCTTTATTTCACTCTTTGAAAGAATGCAGGAAGTCGACATACAGGATGTTAAGGGTTATCTGCTGAAAGCCAACCGCTATGCTGTCTATAATCGGATTAGGCTGTATGTGTCCGATAAAAAGAACCTCGAAAAGCTGCGGAATTCACCAGTGAGCTTCTCGCAGGATCAGCTTTCCGATTGGCATAACTATCAGGAACTGGAACAAAGGATGAAGCTGGTTATTCATAAATTGTCCGACAGGTGCAAAGAGGTATTCCTGCTCAGCAGGAATCATCGCCTGTCCTATTCTGAAATTGCCCGTCAACTCGATATCTCGGAACGAACCGTTGAAAATCATATTGCAAAGGCGCTTCGTGAACTAAGAAGTGCGCTGGAGCCTACCTATGGAAGCTACCTCCGTTTGCTTCTAATCTGCTGGATTTAAAAAAAACGAGGCGCCTGATAGGGGTTGGAGTCTGAAATTGTTACTTTATAGTATATTAAGTTGGTAGAACAAATGGGGATTTCAAAATTACGATTACACCTTTTCAAGAGATACTGCACTGTCAACAAGACCCGGGCATTTAGAATAGAAGTAATTCAGAGCCATCCAAAAAAATATTCTTTGATATCTAAATTTTATTCCATGAAAATTGACCAACGGTCCCGATACAGGGAACCTGTATTTAAGTTTGATCTCCTCAAAATCGTTGCGGTAGTCACCCTGGCGCTCCTCTGCAGACCGTCGTTTGCGATTACTGATGAACAGCCGGACAAAAACCCCACCCACCATCAGGGTGAAAAACTTCTTACGAAGGCATCGCCGCCACTCCCTGAAAAAACGGTGACAGGTACCGTGACCGACGAACGGGGAGAAGGGTTGCCGGGAGTGACGATCCAGATCAAAGGTGTGCCGAGGGGGACGACCACAGAGGCTGATGGAACGTTCAGCATCACCCTTTCCCCGGAAGAGAATGTCCTGATACTCTCTTTTGTGGGCTATCTGACAGAGGAAATCGATGTAAAAAACAGGGTGTTGGTAACTGTTTCACTCAAGCCGACAGATAACAGCCTGAACGAGATAGTTGTGATCGGTTACGGTACCCAAAAGCGGAAAGACCTTACAGGTTCTGTCGCTTCCGTGTCGGCGAATGTCCTCAGGCAGCCGGTCAATTCTTTTGACAAAGTACTTCAAGGTGCTGTTTCCGGAGCATTGGTTACTTCCACATCCGGACAACCCGGAGCAGGCGTAAGTATTAAGATAAGAGGGGCCAGTTCAATCCAGGGAGGTACCGAACCCCTGTTTATCATTGACGGGTTTCCGCTCTACGACGCCAATCTCTCCTTTATCAATCCTTCCGATATTGCGTCAATTGACGTCTTGAAAGACGCCTCCGCCACTGCCATTTACGGATCACGGGGCGCCAACGGCGTCGTTATCGTCACTACGAAAAAAGGCCGAGAGGGAAAAGTAATGGTCAACTACGAAGGCAGCTATGGGGTAGAGTCTGTCCGGAGAAAAATCCCCTTGGTAAACGCTCCCGAGTTTGCTCGCCTGCGCAACGAAGCACTCTTCGACAGAACTCCTTCCGGCGGACCAAACCAGTACCTGAGTGAGGAAGAAATCGCAAGGCTGGGGGAAGGCACCAACTGGCAGAACGAAGCATTTGTTACCGCGCCCACCCACAACCATCTTCTCGCTGTTTCGGGAGGTAACAGTAAAACGAGATTTCATCTTTCTACCGGCTATTTCAACCAGAACGGTACGATCATCAACACGGGCTTCGAGCGCTTCAATCTACGCCTCAATCTGGATACTGAAATAACCGACCGTCTGAAATCAGGAGTCAATTTCACCGGGAATATATCCAGCCGTCAGAACGCACCCTCCGGAACCGTGAGTGCCTTGCTGACCATGCCGCCTACGGCAACTATCTATAATGCCGATGGTTCGTATACGTTGAGAAACCCTTTTGAAAATATTATTTCCAACCCCATTGCATCGCTTCATCTTGAAACAAACGAGGATAAAAGCCTGAGGGCACTGGCTACTGCCTATGCGGAATACGAAGTCATCTCCGGGTTGCGACTCAGAGTATCGCTGGGAACCGATCTCAGCGCCGGTAAACAAAACTCCTATCAACCCTCCACTGTGTACCAGGGGAGCCTTGTAAACGGAAGGGCATCCATTGATGGCGACTATTCGTTGTCCTGGCTAAATGAAAACACCCTGACGTATTATAAAAACCTGGGCAGTAAGCATTCTATCAACGCTCTTGTCGGATTTACACAACAGGTCTCCTCATCTGAAAGTTTTTCACAGGGAAGTACCCAGTTTATTTCGGACGACCTGCTGTACCACGGTATCGGTAGCGGGGCCGTTGTGACAACTCCTTCGTCAGGCTACCAGGGATGGGGGTTGATGTCGTACCTGTCGCGAGTTAATTACAACTACAATGATCGCTACCTGCTCACCGGAAGTATCCGGTTTGATGGTTCTTCCCGCTTTGGTCGTGACAAGAAATGGGGGGCATTCCCTTCTGCGGCTTTTTCCTGGAAAATCAGTAACGAAGACTTCTTCGGAGTAGATCCCTCTTTGATCAGTGATCTGAAACTGAGAGCAAGCTACGGTGCTACGGGGAACCAGGAAATAGGTCTTTATCAATCGCTTTCCACCCTGGGCAATGATCGCTACCTGATCGGCGACAATATCGTAATCGGGTATAGCCCCAACCGGATCGCCAATGACCTCCTGGGCTGGGAAAAAACCAATCAGTTTGATTTGGGATTTGATTTCTCCCTACTGTCCAACCGTATCCACGTGACCGCAGATGCTTATCTGAAAAGAACAAGAGACCTGTTGCTCAACGTAGAAATCCCCTGGACAACCGGGCACTCCAGTTCTCTCCAAAATTTTGGTTCTATCGAAAACAAGGGCCTTGAGTTCGGCATTCAATCCAGGAATCTCGCCAGAAAGCTGACCTGGAATAGTGAATTCAACATCTCCTTTAACAGAAGCAAGGTGCTGCAAATCAATGATTTTGAAGAAGGCTTCTATCTTTCAGGAAACTACATCGTACAGGTGGGCAAGCCCCTTGGCTCATTTTACGGAACGGTGACGGACGGCGTTTTGCAGGCTGGGGAAGAAGAGACCAGGGGAAAACTGACGGGGAAGACCAATCCTAAGCCGGGCGACAGGGTGTATAAAGATATCGACGGAAACGATGCTTTCTCGAATGCTACCGACAGAACCATTATTGGAACAGCACAACCTGATTTCATTTTCGGATTTCAGAACCATTTTACCTGGAAACAATTTGACCTTTCGGTATTCCTTCAAGGGATCTGCGGCGGCCATCTTCTCAACGGGAACAAACAAACACTCGAGTTCCTGACCGGTTCTCAGAACGCCTCTGCGATCGCCAGGGATCGCTGGTCGCCGGACAATACCGACACCGAGATTCCCAGGGCCTCCGGCGATCCTTCTAATTTCTTTTCCAACCGGTTTGTAGAAGATGCATCCTATCTCAGACTCCGTAATATCACCCTTGGCTACACATTGCCAACGCCGGGAAACAGCCCGATCTCTTCATTGCGGATCTATTTCACCGCGCAGAATCTCCTGACGCTGACCAACTACACAGGTTTCGATCCGGACGTGTCGCACAGAAGCAATGTTTCTCCCGGATCTGACTCCGGCAACTATCCTGTCCCCCGGCTGGTCAGTGGCGGTGTGTCCCTCAATTTTTGAAATCTAACAATATGAGATCCAATAGTTTCACCTATATGAAAACCTACGTCAAATTTTTGCTGGCGGTAATTATACCGCTTTCCTGGTCTTGTGCAGACCTTTACGACACCCCGAAATCGGAGCTGACCGGTGAACAGTTTTACAGAAATGAAGCAGATGCGATTGCGTCAGTCAACTCGATTTATTCCGTGATGTTCGGAACCTATGCAGCTGCGGGCGTATTGTTTAACCGCCAACTGATGATGTACGAAATGGCGACCGACGACTACACTGCAGGCACAAGAACCAGGAGTGCAGAAGTAATCGATGTTTCCAAACTTTCGCACGCTCCTAAAAACCTGGCGATAGACCGGGCATGGCAGTATTCTTACAATTCCATTAACCTGGCGAATATCGCAATTGAGAAAATTGCCCTTATACCGGAGGATCGGATTACCCCGCCGGTCAGAGCGCGGCTGATCAACGAAGCCAAATTCTTGCGCGGCTGGAATTACTTCAATCTGGTGCGCTGGCACGGGTCTGTCCCACTCATTTTATGGGAAACGACTACGCTCGACCGTAAAACAATTCAGGTGGAGCAGGCACCGGAAGAACTTATTTACGAGCAGATTATCAGCGACTTGAAGGATGCCGAGCAGTTGCCTGGTCCGGGGGAATACAGCTCCCTCGATATCGGTCGCGCTACGGCCGGCGCCGCCAAAACGTTGCTAGCCAAGGTATATCTTACTCAAAAAAACTGGACCGCAGCGGCGCAGAAATCCAAAGAGGTAATCGATTCCGGCTGGTACGCCCTTTTTGAAGATTTTGCCGATGTGTTCAAGGTGGAAACGAAAAACGGGAAAGAGCACATTTTCTCGTCCCAGCATAAGGGTAATATCGGTTTTGGCGGGCATCGCCTGGCTGAAGTGACCGCCCCGGTAGAAGGCCCGTTTAATGGCGACAATATCGACTCACCTAACTACGAAAGCGATCTTTATTTCTCGTTTGCTGACAACGACAAGCGTAAAAATATAACATTCGTTACAGAGCTGAGAGACCCCAATACCGGAATACTGCATAAGTTCAGTCGTTATTATTTTCATAAATACTGGGATCCTTCTACTCCCTATAACCAGGTCCAGTCATCTAAAAATGTGCCCTTGCTCCGATATGCTGACGTCCTTCTGATCTATTCCGAAGCGCTCAACGAGCTAGGCAATCAAAACGAGGCCTATCGCTACCTCGACAAAGTCAGGGGCCGTGCGGGAATCCAGCATTTACAGGAAGCCTATCCAGGGTTGTCGCAGGACCAGTTTCGTGACAGTTTGTTCCAGGAGCGCCGCAAAGAATTCGTGCTGGAGTATAACCGCTGGTTTGATCTTTCCCGGAGAGGGGCGGCCTATTATGTCAATGCGGTTAAAGCGGCAGGCAAGCAAAACGCGGCGCCGCGGCATGTCAGATTCCCAATCCCACAGCGCGAGCTGGATATCAATTCTTCGCTAAGACAACTTCCCGAATGGGAAAACTATTGATCGGCCGCTATCCGGCGACCAGGTGGCAAACACCCATAAAAAACAACTAATATTCAATTTGATAGAAATGAAAAAACAATTGTTAATGCTGTTGGGAATGGCGCTGTTTACTGTTCCCGCTAAAGCTCAGAGAAACGCCACGCCACCACAAGATCGCCCGAATATCATTCTTATTATGGTCGATGACATGGGGTACTCAGATCTGGGATCGTACGGGTCTGAAATTAAGACCCCCAATCTCGACAGGCTGGCAGGAGAAGGTTTGAGGCTGACGCAGTTCTACAACAATTCCATATGCGCTCCGACCCGCGCGTCGGTAATTACAGGACAGTACCAACACAAAGCAGGAGTCGGCTATTTTGCTGTAAATCTGGGTTTACCGGCCTACCAGGGGTACCTCAACAGAGAATCACTCACCTTTGGAGAGGTATTGCGAAGCGGAGGTTACAACACTTTTATGTCCGGAAAATGGCACGTCGGAAGCGACAGCCTGGCATGGCCTACACAGCGCGGGTTTGACCAGTTTTATGGATTTTTAGGCGGATTAAGTCATTTCTTCACAGCAGACAGCAAAAAACCGGTTGTATTGAAGCGCAATAACGGAGAAAAAGCACTCGAAAAGGGGAAATATCTCACTGACGAGCTGACAGATCACGCACTCGACTTCATTGCCAACCATAATGACCCGGGAAAACCATTTTTCCTTTACCTGCCTTTTAACGCTCCTCACTGGCCGCTTCAGGCCCCGCAAGAAGATATCGACAAATACAAAGGCGTGTATGATATAGGCTGGGATTCGCTTCGCGTGCTCAGAGTACAGCGGCAGAAAGAGCTTGGATTACTGAATTCAACACAAACCATCGCTGAGAGAGATGATGCCGTTCCGCAATGGAATGCTTTGAGCTATGAAGAGAAGCAATTCTGGAAAATCAAAATGGAAGTTTATGCGGCGATGGTTGACCGCGTTGACCAGAATGTAGGGAAGATCCTGGATCGATTGAAGCAACTGGACAAATATGAAAATACGCTTATTGTTTTCATCTCCGATAATGGTCCGCAGGCCGGATACAGGGGCGTCACGACAATAGGCAGCCCTTCCTCAGGAAGAGGTTTAAGAGGTGGGGGAGTTCCGCTTAACGGACCTCTCGGCTCTGCAAACTCTTATGGCTTTCAGGACCAGCCCTGGGCTTATCTCTCGAAAACTCCTTTACTTGACTACAAAGATGACCTTCATGAAGGGGGGATCAGTTCTCCGTTGATCGCCTGGTATCCTAAAAAAATCAAAGCGGGTAAAATAGCACAGGGAGTAGGCCATATTATCGATCTGGCCCCTACTTTTTACGAACTGGCAGGGGTAAAATATCCCGAAACCTTCGAGGGCATAAAACCTCATGCACTGCCTGGAAAAAGCCTTTTGCCTGTTTTCTTTGACGACAAGGAAGTGGTTGAAAGAGGAAAGCCTATCTTCTGGGAACGGGCCGGGAATAGGGCTGTCCGCGAGGGAAAATGGAAGCTCGTTTCAGCCTATCCGTCCTATCAGTGGGAACTCTACGACATCGATAAAGACCGGGGAGAAACCCAAAATACAGCTTCTGCGAATCCGGATATCGTCAACCGTCTTTCTGAAGCTTATTTCACCTGGGCCAAAGAAACAGGTGTAGAAGACTATGAGAAAATCAAGCCTCAGCGGCAGATAAATGTAAGAGCCACGAGAGCGTCACCGTGACAGCATAAGTCAGGTGCAGCGGGGACTCGTCACTGAAGATTCAAAGATTGTGCAGACCATTCCTGATCAAGTACTTATCCAATTCCCCCCTCCCCACCCAAAAGGGGGATACCGCCGCTACGATAAAAACAGTCACTTTGTAGCACTATGGAAAAACTTCTACCGCTGCCGTCAATGCGCCGGATACCTGTCTGGGCTACCCTGTTTGTGCTGCTGAGCACCGCCGCACCCGCAAACGATTTCAACCCGGCCGGCCAAGCGCCGATATCTCACCGTTCCGAAGGAGGTACAACGGACAGGCCGGCGCATGCATTTCGGCTGGAGCCGGTATCGATGCAGATTTTCATCGAAGCCTGGACGGGAGAAACGTTTAAGCTTGATGTGTTTTCCTCCGATGCTATCCAGCAGGTAAAGCATAAAATCAACGATATAAAAGGGTTCCCCGTGCCACAGCAGCAACTGGCCTTCGGCGGTACCATACTGGCTGACGGGCGAATACTGGGCGACTATGAGCTACCAGACGGGAGCACGTTACAACTACTGAGGCGGATGCAGGTGGATAACAACAACGTTCTATACGTAGATATCAACGTGAATACCGGAGTTGGGGGCTATACCGGCATAGGCGACTCCTGGGACAACGCCATTCCCCAACTGGCCGATGCGCTGAAGTGGGCGCGTGAGCAATATTACGGGGGGACTCACGGGTGGAGTAACGCTAACCCGCTGCGGATTTACGTTGCCATAGGCGCCTACCTGCCCGCTTACCATGCCGGAGACGGAAGCTACACTACCGACGGCGATCGCCTCAACGCGTTCGTACTGGTGCCCAACGTACAGCTTTACGGCGGGTTTGACCCGGCTAACGGTGTGGAAACCCTTGAGGATGAGCGCATGCTTCCCGATGTCGACAACCCCGGCCAGGGCACGGTGCTGAGCGGAGACCTGGATGGAGATGACGATCAGACCGATTTCTCCGGATACTCTGAGAATGTGTACCATGTGGTCATCGCCGCCGGAAATCTGGGTGCAGGAAGTATGGACGGCTTTACGATCACTTCCGGCGCTGCCAGCGGGGACGTGGGCGGCTCTTTCGGCGTAAACGGATTCCCCGTGTCTTCGGAGGCCGGTGGAGGGATGGTTACCTCTTTTTCTTCCCCATCGCTGACCGACTGCCTGTTTTCAAGGAATATTGCAATTAGGGGTGGAGGAATGGTCAACATTAGCACGGCTTCGAAACCTTCGCTTACCAGGTGTATATTCCTGGGGAATTATGCGCAGGAAGGCGCCGGAATGATCAATAGCCAGGCGGAACCTCAATTGACCGGGTGTATGTTTCTGGAGAATTCGGCATTTCAAGCCGGAGGAGGAATGTGCAACGTCCAAGCCAGCCCTTCTATTACTGCCACCACATTTAAACGGAACTCAGCCGATTCGGGCGGAGGGATAGCGAATGGCGGAAACACCCTTTCACTTGACCAATGTGATTTCTCGGAAAATACGGCCCGGAATGGCGGCGGGCTGATGAATTCCGCAGCTACCCTTTCATTGACCGGGTGCACATTTTCAGGGAATTCAGCGACAGCCGACGGAGGAGGAATGCATAACATAGAAAGCGGGCTTTCGCTGACCGGGTGTACTTTTTTGCAGAACTCGGCCGATCAGCGTGGAGGCGCCATGCGCAATGACCGGTCGTCTGTCACGATGCTCAACAGTAAGCTGCTGAATAATACAGCCCCGCAGGGCGGGGCCATCATCAATGAATCGTGTCCTGCTATTTCGCTGACCAATTGTCTGTTTTCGGGAAATTCAGCCATGGTAGCTGCCGCCATGATGAGCGGTATCTGCGAAGCTATCGCGCTGACCAATTGTACGATTTCGGGAAATACGGCCAGTTTGGCGGGAGGCAGTCTGGCCAATATTCAAGGACCGGTTTCTTTAGCGAACGTGATTATCTGGGGTAACGACGTCAATGGCGACTTCACCGATCAGACGGCATCATTTTCCACCCAAGGCAACGACTTGCCGGAGATTTCCAATAGCCTGATCGCCAACTGGGGGGGAAGTGCTGACTGGGATGATACCCGTGGAGTTGACGGCGGCGGCAACATCGACACCGATCCGCTTTTTACCGATCCGGTCAACGGTGATTATCGCCTGCAGACCTGTAGTCCGGCCATCAACAAGGGGGATAATGTGCTGCTTCCCGGCGGACTTACCGAAGACGCGGACGGTAATCCGCGCACAGTGCACGCGGTGGTGGATATGGGCGCTTTTGAATACCAGGGGGGATTTCCGACGGGTAACCTGGCCCTCCATAATGACGAAAGCACAAAGAATATCAGCGGCGCTACCGACTTTTTCGGCAACGATGAAGCCTGCCGGCTGATCGCCCGTGTAGAACCCTCCGGCACCGCCCCGGTGAGCGGAAGCATTACCGCCAGTGTAGGGATCGACCCGGAAGTCGCTTTTCATAATGCCTCGCCTTATGTACAGCGTCATTACCTCATCAATGCGCAAACAGGGGGATCCGCCCGGATTACCCTCTATTTTACACAGGCAGAATTTAACCATTTCAACGACGAAATGACTACAGGTCTGCTTCCGGCCCATCCAAGTGACGATGCCAACAAAACGAACCTTCGGGTCTACCAGTTTCACGGTGAAGCCGGAAGCACACCCGGCGACTACCAGGGCGCTCCGCTAACGGTTATTGCCCCGCAGGAGGAAGATATCGTATGGAACGACGTGAATGGGCGGTGGGAAGTGAACTTTGACGTAGAAGGCTTCAGCGGCTTCTTCATCGGGTCGGTGGCCGGCCCGCTGCCGGTCAGGCTTGTCTCTTTTTCGGGATCTCCCGACGCTGAACATGCGGTTATGCTTCATTGGGAGGTAGTGGAGCAGCAGGATATAAATGCCTATACGGTAGAATATCGTTCAAATGGCGGCACTTTTGAGGAAGCCGGAACGGTAGCAGCCACCCAAACGCCGGTAGCCCGTTATACCTTCAGCCATACTCCTCCGCGGGGTAAGGGGATTGCCTACTATCGCCTCCGCATCCTGGAAGCTGACGGGACGCATAGCAATAGCGGGATCATTAGCGTAAAGATTCCGGAACGACAGCTTGCGTCTGTCTACCCGGTTCCGGCTGATCGTGGTTTCCAGGTGGAAGGACAGGGAATTGCCGGCACCACCGCGACCCTTACCAATGTGCTGGGAGTGGTCTTAAAAACATGGACGTTCGCTTCAGATCTGCACTATGTAGACAGTAGTTTGCTGCAGCCAGGCGTGTATTTTATCCGGCTCCAGGATGGAACTACGTTGAAAGCCGTTAAAAAATAAACGAGTGATCGTTGCCGGCAACTGCCTGAAAAAGACACAAAAAAAAGAGGCTGCTCTTTTGGGACAGCCTCTTTTCGGGGATAATACGACAACTGTACCTACCACAGGACCATTACTTTGCGTGTGTTCACGGTACCGTCGATGAACCTGATCTTCACAAAATAAATTCCGGCAGTTAATCCTCGCACATCAATCCCACCGGTTGCAACCCGGGCGATTGCCGTTGAGTGATATATCACACTTCCTTTGGTATCAACGATCGAAATTTCCTTCACATCTACTGCTAAAGGGCTTCCATCAGAATACTTCACAAACAGCATATTGGTAATCGGATTCGGATAGGCCATTATTTCCTGTCCGGCATGCTCAACTATTATGCTCCGGATAGTACTATAGGCAAACGTCCCGTCCTTATCCAGCATCTTCAGGCGATAATAGTTAATACCGCTGACCGGCGCTTCGTCGGCTAAGGTGTAATGGAGAATTGCCTTGCTTTCACCTGCTGCTGCTTTTCTGCCTATAACATTCCAGTTCCTGCTATCATTGCTGCGCTCTACTTCAAAACGGTCAGTGTTGGATTCTTCCGTAGTAGTCCAGCTAACCAGCGCTGTCCCGGCTTCCTGTTTTACAAGAAAGGCAACAAGTGTTACGGGTAAGACACTTTCATTATTTGCCTTGGTCAGGTAGGAATTCGGACTGTCGCCTGTAGCCGGGATGTTAACGCCGGCGAGATCCTGGACAGTTGCACCAGGGATAGGAGAGGCATCGGCGGTGAACGAGCCGGGCAATCCGCTTTCTTCGGTAGCAACCGACCACGCTGTGCCACTGTATTGCGTCACAAAATGAGGCTCTCCGGAATTAAAAGGCGCCACATCGGTATCTTCATTGTGCTGCAAAGCAACTGTTGCCATACCTCCTGCATCTGCATAAATGTGCCACGTCCGCTCCGGACCACCCGTAAGCATTGTTTCATCAGATGCACTCGCGGCATAAGTTTGCACACTTACATGATAGGCGCCCTCTCCCGTCACCTGTGCAGGTGTATAATCGGCAGCTGCTATCCCTACGGGAAAAATAAACCCGTCGGACGCGTCAATCTTGACCATATGGCTTTGCACACTGTTATTTGTGATCACCATTCTACCTGGCCTGTAGTTGCTGATGGTAGCGTCCTGGTCGAATACAAAGTCACCGGTTATGCCATCCGTTGCATCTAGCCATACATTTGCACCCTCTAGGCTCAGGTCAAAATCTTTACCGATTTTCAGGGTACTTACACTTGTATTGTCCACCCAGCCTGCGGCAGACAAATCGGCCGCTAACACCACATTTTTTATTTCCATACCATCCTCATTGGCATGGACAATGTTAACGTCAATAAATAAGTTATCATTTCCATCGACGATAGTGGCTGCACCCTCGCCGCCGACTTCTCCGGAATTATAGATCACCATCGTTCCAGAACCGGTGATCTTAGCAAGGGGGCTTATCCAGACGTACTTACTGTAGATATGCCAGGTACCGTCAATCGTAATATCGGCGTCGGGGCCGATATAGAGCGTTTCCGCCAGTGTTGTTCTGGTTGCTCCCACATACCTGGTACTATTCTCGGTGTTGCTGCTCCCCGGCGCCTGGCTGAGCGCATCCGCACCGGATAATATTGCGATGCACAAATGGAATATGCATATGGATAGTTTGTTCATGTGCTATCGAATTGATTGTTCTGAAGAATACAAATTACTTCCTTTTAAGAATCAGTTTCTCGAGCCTTTCAATTCTGGCATTCAACTCTGCATTCTTCTTCGCCAATTCGATGTTCTCTTTAGCCAATGCCTGGATGGCGATCATATTGATCCCATCGAAATCAGCCTGGTTGATACTATCATCATTTCCAATTGTTCCCACACCATCATTCCCGAATGCTTCGTAGAAGTCTTCTGCCATCGGGCCGTAATGCCGTAATTTTGTTTTGTCCTGACCTTTGTAGTTCCAGCTGGTAAGATCAAATTCCATTATTTTTGCCAGTACCTGCTTTCCGTCCACCGGCACAAAGTTTTCTTTCAGGATTTTGCTCGACATCGTTGACCAGGCATTGGCACCGTTAGCAAGTTGTGCTCCAATATTGCTTACGCTTTGTGCCTGCGTCATAAAACGGTATCCGCCCTGAAACCTGGCCGTAAACTGATTATCCGAACTACTGGCCACGTTGTTTCCGGCCACGAGTGAATTGAGATGGTTTGAAGAGGTTGAAGTTCCCATAGAGATCGCGTTCACACCCTCTGCACCCGTAGTTGCCCCGTTACCGAAAGCAGTCGATCTTACTCCATTTGCAATTGCACCACTTCCAAAAGCTGTTGAAGTTTCCACATTTGCCCTGCTCTGGTAACCAAAAGCAGTACTGTAAAGTCCGCCGGCTATGGTTTCTCCCCCGAAAGCAGTCGAAGTATTGCCAGTGGCACGTGTATCAAAGCCAAAAGCCGTCGACCGCATTTCCGTAGCCCTGGCAAGGTAACCAAAAGCCGTACTGCTGGGACCGCTGGCAATAGTTGTATTTCCAAACGCGGTCGACCGGTCTCCGGAAGCAGCTGTATTAGCGCCAAAAGCGGTACTCACATCACCACTGGCAAGGGAAGAAACACCAAAGGCAGTAGCGTCCGATGCATTTATTCCGGTGATTGAGCTGTTCCCGAATGCGGTGCCCCTCACGCCTCTTGCTTCTGTACTCAACCCAAATGCAGTGCTGTTGATACCAGTAGCCCTGGTACCGTTCCCAAATGCAGTGCCATTGGCAGCATCTGCTCCCACAATCGTATTATAGCCAAATGCAGTACTCCTGGATCCTCTGGCCTCTGATCCGTTTCCGAAAGCCGTAGAATTTGCTCCTGACGCTATGGTAGCATCACCAAGTGCCATTGACCTCAAACCCGTTGCCTTAACCTGATATCCTACCGCAAATGAGCTTCCGCCTGATGCCTCATTTCCAGACCCCATCGCAATAGAGTTAGCACCCACGGTACCCTGGGGATTGTTTCCCCCGCGGATGGCGCCTTCAACATGAAGTGCCGCTCCGTCATAAACGTTGTTCCTTCCAATGGCCACCGTCCCGTTTTGATAAATATCCTGACTGTTCAAGGTAGCTGGAGTAGTGGTATTCTGAACATTCCACGGCTCTATATAAGACGGCTGGGCTTGCCTGGTGGCTACCCATCCGGTCCCATCCCAATAATAGACCCCCTGTCCTCCTGTAATAACCGGATAGGAGGAAGAACCTGTCAGACCGACGTTGGTATTGTAAACGGTATAACCCCCTTCAGTCGGAGCCGCGCCATTCAATCCCCAATTTGTAGTAGCAGTTAATGAAACCCGTGTCAGTAGCAGCGCTTTGTCGCTGCTTTCGAGGTCAAGCAATGCCCCGGCTTTTGGAAGGTTACCGGATGCTGGTACCGTACCGTCTTTAATCTTGTCTTGTGCTGAAACCGCCGTACACAGGAATGTCATTCCTAAGAGAAGGTGAAAAGTTTTTTTCATTTGTATGTAGCTTAAACGAATAAGTAAATAGTAATCTATTGGATAATTTCTAAAATTAAGAAAATATTGTACTATTATAGTAAAATAAATTCTATTTTAAATGTAGATATTATTTTTACCCAATAAAAATAATTGTATCCTCTGCCTCCCCCCTCCATGTTCTCCTGATTTACACCGCCCCGGGGTTATGAGATTACGTTCTTCCGGGACTTTCAGGGAGTCCAATATCGAAGTCCCCCGTTGTACCAGCCCGTAACCTAAACCCGGCCAACGGGTCTGAAAGGATTGCTAGCAACTGTGGTATCATGCACAAAGAAAAGAAAGCTACCTAACCTGTATATTTTATATTATTTACATTAGTAGCTGTTTAAAGGAACTGGAAGAGTATTGTGATTTATTAAAAAAAGATCCTGATATTGTGCAATCCAAAAGATTACTTTCGGTCGTCCCCACTCGTAACATAGAAAGGTCTACCCCTATTAAAGTCCGTTCCCATGAAGGAATTCTCCCGCTATCCGACCGACCAGGCGCTCTGGCTTCAGCTTTTGGCAGGAGATATAGCGGCATTTGAGGAAATGATGCGCCGGTACGGAAAGCTTTTGTACCGGTACGGGACAAAATTCACACCGGATCAGGAACTGGTGAAAGACTGCATCCAGGATCTCTTTCTTGATATCTGGGAAAAAAGGAATTCCGTGAACAGCGGGATACCTCCCAGGCCCTACCTGCTGTCCTCTCTCCGGCGACGCGTGCACCGGGCGTGTCAATCCCGGCCGGAATTCAGGGAAGCCGCAGACGAGTACACCTTTGATGTGGAGTTCTCGATCGAGCAAAAAATCATACAGGATGAATCCACCCTGCAGCTGACCGGTCAGGTCCGCACGCTGCTGAATCAGCTGCCGCGGCGGCAAAAGGAGGTCATTTATCTGAAGTTTTTCAACAATCTCTCCCGGGATGAGATCGCGGGGATTATGCAAATCGCCCCTCAAACGGTTTCAAACCAGCTCCAGATAGCCCTCAGATGGCTTCAGGAAAATGGAAAAACAGCCCTTAAATTGTCGCTCCTCCATTTTCTTTTTACCTGTTATCCGCTGCTCTGAGGCGTTCCAAAAAAAAGTACCGGATTTTATGGTATCTGTACCGGGCCCGCGTCTATTTTATAGTAAGTGATCAACTATAAAATGCAAGAAGACGAGAATTTCAGTGCGGACCGTTTAGTCTGGGATGACGCTTTCAGGGAATGGGTGCTGGCGCCTACTCCTGAAACAGATGCCAGGTGGCAACAATGGCTTCGGACTCATCCTGATCGCCGGGACGAGGTGGAGCGGGCCCGCAAGATCCTGTTGTCCATCACGATCACTGAAGACCAGCTCTCCGACAGTGACCTGGAATCCATTGTACAGAATACCCTCGTTCAGGCGCGAAAGAGTGATCCGGGCTCCCCTCGTCACAGAAGACTGCTGCCAGTAGTCCGGTACGCTGCGGCGGTTGCCTTTCTTGCGGGGCTGGGGTGGTGGTTCCTCTCATCGGGCAGCATGCCGTCGCCATTGCTTCCTGCCGGGCTCTATTCAGAAACGGCTGTGGTAACGAAGTACAACCGCACCGGGCAGCCATTGGAAGTGAGCCTGCCGGACGGCTCGCTGGTCGTCTTACAGCCTTCGAGCTTCCTGCGCTATGCTCCCGCGTTCGGGTTGGCGCTACGAGAGGTAGAACTGGTGGGAGAAGCCTTTTTCGATGTCCGCAGAGATACCGCCAGGCCCTTTCTGGTGACCACCGGAGATATGGTGACCAAAGTATTGGGCACTTCCTTTTGGGTGCGGTCTTATCCCCGGGCCGCCGAGGCTTCAATAGCAGTCAAAACGGGTCGTGTGGCGGTTTTCCGACGGGAGTCCTATCCTGCCGGCAATACCGGCGCTGAGGTGTCCGACAGTACGATACTCACACCGAACCAGCAGGTGGTGTTTTCCAGAAACGCCGGCAGCTGGCGGAAAAGCCTCGTCGACAGCCCTGAACCCATCGCCCAGTCGGCCCAAAGCACCCGGTTCCAGTATGACGAAACCCCGGTCTCCACGGCCTTCAGGGACCTGGAAGCCGTGTATGGCATTGAGATCATTTTCGAGGAAAAACTGAACCGGTGCCATGTAACCGCCGCGATCAACGGCTTGCCCATGTACGAACAGCTTCGTGTACTGTGTAAGGCGATCGGCGCCCGCTATACGGTCAGCGATGGAATCATCCGGATCGAAGGCAGCGCCTGTAACTAAAAAGAAGTCAACCCTGGTGGCTCAGGGTTGACGCCCACCCTATTCCGCTTCCGGACGGCAAATCCACAAACAGTGGGTAGGGGGTTGTTTTGCTCATCATCTTATAACAAAACGTTCAAATGTATGAAAAAAGAATTTATCGTCCACCAGTATCTGCTGACAATCGTGCGATCGGGATATTTTCCACTACTGCTGATTCTTGCTGCTTTAGGATCTGCAACTGCTACCGACAGCAGGGCGCAGAATGACCTTTCCGGAAAGGTCACCCTGACTGCCAATGAATGGGAACTGAAAAAAGTGCTGCAGCATATTGAGAAGCAAACGGATTTTCAGTTCGTTTTCTCCTCCGGCGTGATCGATGCAAAACGCCGGGTTTCGTATCGGATCAACGGCGAGCCGTTGGGGAAGGTGCTGGAGGGGCTGCTGGCCCCGCTGAACATAGACTATGAGGTTTCGGGCAAGATGATTATCCTGAGCAGGAAGGAGTCCCCTACCGGCCTGGCTGATCCTCCTGTCCCGTTCGTCCCTGCGCTGCAACGGATAACCGGAACCGTAAAGGATGAAAGCGGAGAGGTTTTGCCCGGCGTTACGGTCCTGGTAAAGGGTACACAGCAGGGCACTACCACCGATCAAAACGGCGGGTTTGAACTGGAAATACCGGACGAATCTTCCGTGTTGATCTTTTCCTTTGTAGGTTACCTGACCCAGGAAGCCCTGGCAGGCAATCGCACGCATCTCGAAATTCTGCTCCTTACCGACACAAAGGCGCTGGAAGAAGTAGTCGTTGTCGGCTACGGCACTCAAAAGAAAAGCGACCTGACCGGGGCGATCTCATCTGTCTCTGAAGAAAAATTGCAGAGCCGGCCGGTGACAGGATTCAACGATGCACTTCAGGGCCGGGCGGGCGGGGTACAGGTACGCCAGTCGGGCGGAGATCTCAGCGGTAATTTTACGATAGCGATCCGGGGGGTCGGGTCGGTCACCGGAAGCAGCCAGCCACTCATTGTAGTGGACGGGGTTCCGCTTTTCAGCGCCAATTTCTCTACCATCAATCCCAAGGACATTGCGAGTATCGATATTCTCAAGGATGCATCCGCAACGGCCATCTACGGAGCGCGCGCAGCAAACGGTGTGGTGATCATCACTACCAGGCAGGGAAAATCCGGCCATGTTAAATTCACGTTCCATACAGACCTTGGCATCGAGCAAATCACTAAAAAGTACGACCTCATGACCACGGAAGAACAACGCAGATTGTTTGTCGAAGGGTTTACAAACGCGAACCGCGACATTTCCGTATACGACGATCCCGCACATCCGGCCTGGCAGGTAAACACCGACTGGCAGCAACTGGGAACCCGCACCGGCTTCAGACAGAATTACAACCTTGGTTTTAGCGGAGGTTCGGAAACGACCCAGTTCTCAGGCTCGGTGGCCTACCTCGATAGAGAAGGGGTGCTGGTCAATACCGATCTGAAATCATGGTCGCTGAGGCTCAATCTGCAGTCGAAAGTAAAAGAGTGGCTGAAAATCACTTCGAGTTTGTCGGCCAGCTACCAAAAACAAAATTACCAGAATAACGACAACTGGGGTTCGGTAGGATACCGGAGCCTGGTCCATCAGCATTCCTATACCCTGCCGTACGACGAAAACGGGAATCTGACCGCCATCAATACCACCGCCGCGCCGTTTTTCGGTTCTAACGACAACCCTTTGATTGATTTACTTTTACCAACCCGGAAAAATAACGTTGCCAGGGTGCTGGGGAATGTCAAACTGGACTTTCTGCTTACACAGGATCTGACGCTTACTACCAGCCTGGGAGCCGATATGGTTAACGGAGGGGACTATACCTATCTGCCTGTGTATGCCATCGGGTTGTTCAACAGACCGGAAGGGACGGTCACCGAACAGTCGATGCAGCAACTGAACTGGGTTTCGGATGTGTTTCTGACCTATAACAAAAGTATCGGAAAACATACCCTGGGAATGCTGGGAGGACTTTCCGCACAGCAGTTCCACAATAAAAATCATAGCGTCACCGGGCGCGGCACCATCGACAACGCACTCAACCAGCTCTCCAACCAGACCGGTTTTATTGCCACCGGGTCGGAAGTAGTCCCCGGTCTGGCTTCGGGCTTCCTCCGGTTCAACTATGGTTATGCCGGGAAGTACCTGCTGACCGCCACCATCCGGAGAGACGGATCTTCCAGGTTCGGGCCGGAAAACAAATTCGGGACGTTCCCTTCGGCTTCCGTGGCATGGAGGATCAGCGAAGAAGAATTCATGCGCGATTCGGGGGCCCTGCATGACCTGAAGCTGCGGGCAAGCTACGGCCTTACCGGCAACCAGGATATCGGCAATTTCGCCTTCATTACCCGTGCGATGGCGGCGCCCTATGTGTTCGGGAATACCGTCACCGTAGGCAATGCGTCGCAGAATATCGGCAATCCCCACCTCCAGTGGGAGACGTCCGAGCAAATGGATATAGGCGTGGATTTCGCTGTTTTAGGCGGAAAGATAAGCGGAACGATCGACTATTACCTGAAAAACTCCAGGGACCTGCTGGTGTCTACGCCGATACCGCTTACCTCCGGCGTCAATGAGGATCCTATTCTGAATATCGGCTCCCTGCGGAATTCCGGTGTGGAGTTTTCGGTATTCTCCAGAAACATTAACCGCAATTCGTTCACCTGGACCACCGATTTCAACATTACCTATAACCGCAATAAAGTGCTCAACATCGGGACTAATTCCATCGGGAACCCCCTATCCATTCCCGGTGAACTGATTCCATTATCCAACCAACCCGCCAACCTGACACGGGCAGGCCACCCTGTAGGCGCCTTTTACATGTATGAGTTTGCGGGAATCTGGCAGACCGGAGAAGAAGAAGCGGCACAGAAATGGTCCGCCGCAGAACCCGGCGATCCGAGGTATACCGACCTGAACGGGAACGGCCTGTTTGATGAAGGCGACAAAATGTACGTAGGAAATCCTCATCCGCTATTTTTTGGGGGAATGGACAACACCATCCATTACAAGAATTTTTCATTATCAGTGTTTTTAAACTTTTCCACCGGAAACCAACTGTACAATACCGCCCGGAACCTTTTTTCCCGCGCCGTACCTTTTGTTCAGAATTTTGCGGAAGTAAACGATTTCTGGACGCGCGACAACCCTTCCAACAATGTCCCGCGCCCGTCGCAGGGAGGGAATACGACCACGCTCGCCACCATGGTATCAACGCGTTTTCTGGAGAACGCGGATTTTCTGCGGGTAAAGAACGTAAGCTTGTCGTACCGGCTTCCGAACGGAATTTTCCAGGGAAAAGTTTTCCAGGCAGCGGAAGTGACCTTGTCCGGAACCAACCTGTTTACATTCACCAACTACCAGGGGCTGGATCCCGAAGCGTCGAGCAGGGCCAGTCTGCTCTCGGCCGGTATTGATTACACGCCCTATCCCCTTACCAAACTGGTTTCTGTCGGTATCAAAGCTGATTTTTAAAAGTTCCTATCATGAAAAAAAGTCTTATAATTTTATGGAGCACGCTCTTGCTCACCGGCTGCGATACGTTGCTCTCCCCCGAACCCAAAGGGCAAATCGCCCTGGATGACCTGCTTGCCACCGAAAGCGGAATTATCACCGCTGTGAATGGCGTCTACGAACCGTTACACGGGATATACCGGTCGGATCTGATCCGGCTGACGGAACTGGGCAGTGACGACGGGTGGATATGGCGCAAAGAGGTAGAGCCGGATATCTTTATCATAGATGAGACCTATGGCGGTATACAGAACCTATGGAGCGCCCACTACACCGGGATTACCCGCGCCAATACCGTATTGAACAGAATCGGAAAGCTGGAAGAGTTTTCCAGCGAATCACTGAAAAAGTCGTTGACCGGTCAGGCGCAATTCCTCCGGGCATTCTATTACTTCAACCTGGTACGCATCTATGGCGGTGTTCCGATGATCGTGGACGAGATTACGTCCAGGGAAGACTCCGAGAAGCCCCGGGGAACGATACAGGAGGCTTATGATCAGATCAAAAGTGATCTGGCCGAAGCCGTGGCGTTGCTTCCCGACAGCCACCAGGGCGGACCTGCCGGTCAGTCTGGTATGGTGACCTCCCGATCGGCAAAAGCGCTTCTGGCGCTGGTGCACCTTGAGCTGGAAGAATGGGAGGAGGTAGTACATTCGTCTAATGACCTGATACCCATCGGCCGGCTTCAGGCGAGCTATGCGGATAACTTCAATGGCACCCAGGAAAACGGGCTTCATTCTTTTTTCGAAGTGCAATACGGCGGGGTTTCAGCAGCAACCACGACCCAGCTGAGCAATACGTACGCGCCACCGGATTACGGCGGGCTGGCGGCCGTGATGCCTACAGACGAGAGACTGGAGGGCAAAGGAGGCAGCCTGTCGTCCGGGAATGGCTTCATGCAGGCGTTTGAACCGGGCGACCAACGGAAGGCGGTGATTGTGGCGGACTACGGCCTGCCCAATTTTATAGATCCTTCCAAGCCGGACGGAAGCCTTCTCTTTGTCAACAAGTATTATAATACTCGGGATGCCCGGGGACTCAGTACCTGGAATTATCCCCTGATCCGGTTTGCGGAGATACTACTGGCCCGTGCAGAAGCGTTGAACGAAGCGGGATATGCGTCCAATGGCGAAGCATTCGAGCTCCTGAACCAGATCCGGACCAATGCCGGTCTCGCGCCGTACAGCGCAAGTGCACTACCGGATCAGGCAAGCTTCCGGGAAGCGCTGAGAAAAGAACGCCGTATCGAGCTGTCGTTCGAGGCCAAGCGCTATTTCGACCTGAACCGCTGGGGTATTCTGGAAGAGTCGATCCAGATACAAATGGATCTGCTGGGACTGTCATTTCCCAAAAACCGGATAATCGTGCATCCGATCACCGGGAAAAAGTACTATCTCTATCCGCTGCCATCCATCGAATTTGTTAACAACGCCAACCTTGGAGAGCAGAATGCCGGCTATTGAGCAAAAAGAAACGATCAAAGGCCGGTTTTTCCGAAGCGCCGGCCTGGCTGTCATGGCGGCCGCCTGCCTGTTTTCGTGCCGGAAAGAACCCGGCAAGGAGCTGCCCAATATTGTGGTGATCGTCGCGGATGACCTGGGTTACGGCGACCTCGGATGCTATGGGAACGGAGATATCCGGACACCGAACATCGACAGCCTGGCTGCCGCCGGTATCAGGTTCACGGACTTCCATAGCAACGGAGTCGTGTGCAGTCCCACCAGGGCGGCGCTGATGACCGGAAAGTATCCGCAGGAATGCGGTATTTCAGGAGTCATCACGGCCAAAGATCACCGGAACGTCGGCCTGGATACCGCGGAAGTCCTTATTCCGGAATACCTGAAAAGGTATGGCTATGCCACCGGGATAATGGGCAAATGGCATTTGGGCTACGACACCGTTTATTCGCCGGTTGTGCAGGGGTTCGATATTTTCAAAGGTTATACCAGCGGCAATGTGGACTATATCTCGCATTTCGACCAGGAGAATTATTACGACTGGTGGCGGGACAAACGTCATTCAACACAGGAAGGCTATCTGACAGACCTGATCACTTCCGCCGCCCTGGCCTTCATCGAGCAACATAAAGAGCAGCCGTTTTTTCTTTATGTTGCGCATGGCGCCCCGCACTCCCCCTACCAGAACCGGAGCAGCCCGCCCATCCGGGACGGGAAAACAACCCTCGCTGACATTACGGAAGATACCGTACGGAAGAAGGAACTTTACAGGGAGATGATCGAAATCATGGATGCAGGGGTAGGCGCTATCCTGCAATCGCTGCAGCGGCACCGGCTTGCGGAAAATACGCTGGTTTTGTTCCTGTCCGACAATGGCGCCACCCGGATAGGGTCCAATGCCCCGTTTAAAGGTTATAAGGGCCAGGTCTGGGAAGGCGGGCACCGGGTTCCTGCCATTGTCAACTGGAAAGGCGTCACAGCCCCCGGGGTTTCTGACGAACTGGTCACCACCATGGATGTATTTCCCACAATAGCCGATCTGGTCGGCGGAGGCAAAGGGAGTCCGCCCCGGTTCAGCGGCAGGAGTTTTCGGGAGCTGCTTACCGGGAAGCCGCATAAAACGGGGGACCGTGCCGTATTCTGGAGTTTCCGCGATGCAGCCGCCGTACGGGAAGGTCAATGGAAGCTTGTGAAGCAACAAAACAGCTATTATCTCTTTGATCTCAACGCCGATCCGGCGGAATCCAGGGATATTTCAGCTGAAAACCCCGGAAAAAACAGGGAATTGTTACAAATGTTGAACGAATGGCTCGGACAGGTAGCTGCCTTTCCGCAAAAGTCTTAATCACGGATTCTTACTAAAATGACATTTATGAAAATTGGCAGAATAGCAGGAAGTATCGGTTTGATGCTGCTCACTCAGATCGCTTTCGGACAAGGTCCCGACACTCCGAATATCATCTATATTCTCGCGGACGATCTGGGATATGGCGATATTTCAGCGTTCAATCCGGCGTCGAAGATCCGGACACCGAATATCGATGCGTTGGCGGGAACGGGCATGAAATTCACCGATGCACACACCAGCTCTTCAGTATGCACCCCCACCCGTTACAGCATCCTTACGGGCAGGTATAACTGGAGGTCACCGTTAAAACGGTCTGTTCTCAGCGGATTTTCGGAAGCCCTCATCCCGACTGACCGGCTGACGGTCGCATCGCTGCTGCAACAAAAAGGCTACCGCACCGGCTTCGTAGGGAAATGGCACCTTGGGTGGAACTGGCAGTTCCGGTCTGATGTACAGAACCTGGATAACCTGGCTGTCCACCCCGGGGTGGACTATTCGAAGCCGGTCAAAAACGGGCCGAAGGCGCTTGGATTCGCCTATTCCTACGGCATTGCAGGGTCGCTGGACATGGCGCCGTATGTCTACGTGGAAAACGGGAAAGCTACTGCTATCCCGACAGACACGACGGTGAGTGTAGAGGACAAAGGATTTTGGAGAAAAGGGCTGACAGGGGGTGATTTCACGCATGCCAATGTAATCAACCACTTTCAGGAGAAATCGTTGGCATTCATCAGAGAAAGCGCCGACAGCAAGGAACCGTTTTTTTTATATTACGCGCTGACAGCGCCGCATACACCTATCTTGCCGGGATCAGGCTTTATGGGTAAAAGTAATACCAATTTTTACGGCGACTTCGTATTGCAGGTCGATGCCCTGATCGGCGAAATCCACCGGTTGCTAAAGGAGAAAGGGATCGAAGACAACACCCTGGT
Source organism: Telluribacter humicola (assembly GCA_040394475.1). Taxonomy (GTDB): domain Bacteria; phylum Bacteroidota; class Bacteroidia; order Cytophagales; family Spirosomataceae; genus JBEBSD01. The sequence continues at coordinate 57,447 of JBEBSD010000037.1, forward strand.
GATCTTCACCAGCGACAACGGCTGTTCGCCCAAGGCAAATTTCGCGGAGCTGGAAAAAGTGGGACACCATCCAAGCTATATCTATCGCGGCCACAAAGCAGACATTTATGAAGGAGGACACAGGGTACCGTTTATCGTTCACTGGCCCCGTAAAATTCCCACGCAAAAGGTCACCGGCGAAACTATCTGTACGACAGACTTTTTTGCTACCGTTGCCGCTATTGTGGGCTATAAAATACCTGACAACGCCGGCGAGGACAGTTTCAGCTTCCTGGATATTCTGGAGAACAAGCACCGGACCAGCCCCGTGCGCGAAGCCACCGTGCACCATTCCATAGAGGGGCGCTTCGCTATCAGGCAGGGCCCGTGGAAGCTGATACTGTGGCCCGGATCCGGAGGCTGGAGCGCCCCCAGGGAGGCCTCTGAACTGAAAGGGTTACCTCCCTATCAGCTGTACGAACTGGATAAGGACCCGGAAGAGCGGCAAAATCTTTACAGCGCCTACCCGGAAAAGGTAGCGTCCCTGAAAAAACTGCTCAAAGCCTATATTGACCGCGGCCGGAGCACGCCCGGAGAACCCCAGCGCAACGACCCGGCCGATAACTGGCCCGGGCTGGAGTGGATGCAGGCAGAGCCTTGACAAAAAAGACTATATTGCAGCAGCAATTATAAACTGCCGGAATCCGGGACAACCGGGAACCAGCCCGATCGTTAAAAAGTACCGGCAGTGCATCCGGATCGTATATGCTTTTCCCCGATGCTGATCGTTATGAACAAGATGGTTAAAAGTCGGGTACGAAAAATAGGCAAAACCGGGGTTGCCTTATGGTATCTGTATCAACAGCTGTGTATAGTTACACTCTGCATTTCATTCTTCTTGTGGGTGCTGGCAGAATACCCCCTTTTTCAATCCGCCGGTTTTCAATTATTCCTGGTTTATTTTCTTTGGATAAAAACGATATGTCAGCTTGTAATATGGTACCTGTTTCGTAGCTATACTAAAAAGAAATCAGCTGTCGGCTATCAGCTATCAGCAAATACGATGGGTGGATGGGTGAGCAGAGTCGAACCCAGGAGTCGAACCCAGGAAGCTGAGCCCACAGCCATCAGCTGTCGGCTATCGGCTATCAGCTATCAGCAAATACGATGGGTGGATGGGTGAGCAGAGTCGAACC
>JBEBSD010000038.1:0-56341 GCA_040394475.1 Telluribacter humicola
GATAGACAAGTGGTTGGAACAATTCAAAAAGATCTGGGAAACCAAATTCAACCAATTAGATAATTTATTAGCAATCCTTAAAAAACAGGGAAAATGAGCAATTTACAATTTGACTTTACCGTTGACAAAGCAGCAAAAACGGTATTCATCACCAGAGAATTTGCAGCTGAACTTTCATTGGTTTGGGACGCATTTACAAAACAAGAACTCCTAGACCAATGGTGGGCGCCCAAACCTTTTATGTCAAAAACCAAATCGATGGACTTTAAAGTGGGCGGACGAAGATTTTATGCAATGGTAAGTCCCGAAGGAGTGGAAATAGGCTGGCAAATACAAGACTATACTTCTATAAGCCCGAAAACCAACTTTAAATTTTTTAATGCATTTGCCGACAAAGACGAAAACCCTCATTTGCCCGGTTCAAACTGGAATTTGAATTTCAGTGAACAACATGACATTACCAAAGTAAGCATAACGATCCATAATGATTCTCTTGAGCGTATGGAAAAGATGATTGAAATGGGCTTCAAAGAAGGTTTCACAATGACCTTAAATGGCCTTGACGCATTATTATCAACGCTAAAAAATGAAAAATGAGAATATGAACGTAGCAGAACACATCAAAAAATATATTGACAGTCAACCTGAACCAAAGCATGCTGATTTAGAAACGTTGCATCAACGCATACTTCAGGTCTTGCCAACCTGTAAATTGTGGTTTTTAGACGGTAAAGACGAAAATGGAAAAATTATTTCCAATCCTCAGATAGGATACGGACTTCAAACCGTAAAATATGCTGACGGAAAAACCAAAGCCTTTTATCAAATTGGTATCAGTGGCAACACAACAGGAATTTCGGTTTATATAATGGGCATTGAAGACAAAAAGTATTTACCCGAAAACTACGGTAAAACAATAGGTAGGGCGAGTGTAACGGGCTATTGCATTAAGTTCAAAACACTGAAAGACATACATATTGACATACTCGAAGCAGCCATACAAGACGGAGTGAAAAAGACAAACAACTGATCGGCGTGCCCGGTCCCGCCTCTACCGTCGCGCTTCATCGCTTCACCAACCGGCGGAGGTAGGCTTTATAGGCTAGGTGCCCCCGGTTGCAAGTAGTCTGCAGACTACTTGCAGGCGTCATCGGTCTCCTGACCGACTGTAGATAGACTGCTTTCAGTGGAACCGGTCTGAAGACCGATGACACTCAGGCGTAGTCTCCAGACTACGCCCAACTTGGGCGTTATAGGCTAGGTGCCCCCGGTTGCAAGTAGTCTGCAGACTACTTGCAGGCGTCATCGGTCTCCTGACCGACTGTAGATAGACTGCTTTCAGTGGAACCGGTCTGAAGACCGATGACACTCAGGCGTAGTCTCCAGACTACGCCCAACTTGGGCGTTATAGGCTAGGTGCCCCCGGTTGCAAGTAGTCTGCAGACTACTTGCAGGCGTCATCGGTCTCCTGACCGACTGTAGATAGGCTGCTTTTAGTGGAACCGGTCTGAAGACCGATGACACTCAGGCGTAGTCTCCAGACTACGCCCAACTTGGGGCATTTGTCCAAGGCAGGTTTGACAGCACTTCAGTTCACTCGAGGAAACGGCGAATTATTACCGGACTTCTGCCTGTCATGGGAATGGACTGATTGCCGGTTTTTATATAACAATGAATCATATTAACATGAGTCTCTCCTTTTCTTGTGTAATTCCGGGAACTCAAAAAGGTGACAACCGGTTTTCCCGGAAAAGGCTGCCCGCGGCTATGCCCGCGTCTTCCGGCGATCACCGCTTCGTGGCAACGAGAATCCCGGTGGCCCAATTCAGCTTCGTAACCAGCAGGTCGGTTCTGCGCTCCAGGTATTTTAGAAGCAATACTGCTTTCTCGTGATGGCCGGCCGGCCAGTTCGGCTGCGGAAGCATATCGTCGATGATGTAAAGGCCGCCTTTCTCCAACATATCCAGCGTTTCGTCCAGCAGCAGGTATTTCCCGTGCCAGGTATCGGCAAAGATGTAATCAAACTTCAGGGTGCGATTGGCCAGGATCCACGCTTCTCCGTCCGTGTGAACAAGATCGAGGCGACTGTCGGCTCCCAGGTATTTTCCGGCGATCGCCAGAAGCGACTCCTCATGATCCAGGGAAATGAGGGTGGAGTTGTTGTCCATACCATCAAGGATCCAGGAGGTCGAGAGCCCTGTTCCGGTTCCCAGCTCCAGAAAACGCCCGGAAGGTTTAGATCCCGCCAGCGTTTTCAGCAAAGAGCAGGTCAGCATGTCGGAAGGCATGGTAAAGCCCATTTCCTTAGTGGCTTTGTCTATTTCCAGGTAGTATTTTGGCAAGGGCTGGTTTATTTCCGTTGTCATGCTGGTAGCTGGTTTTTAACTCGATTGAATGAGCGAATTATTTTGGTCAAACGTAAGAAGTGCTAAATTGTGGTAATTTGTCAAATTTATCGGAAAAAATGAAAATACTGGTCCTTTTTACTCTTTGTTTCCTGACAGCCTGTTCCGCCAGGTTGACGGGTGATAGGAAAAATGCACTCAAAAGAGAGCTGGAAAATATGGTAGAAATTGACCAGGTAGCAGCCTTTATCCCACAAGGGAAATACAAAAGCTATTCAACAGAAGAGTGGAATCGTTTCAAGGATAGTGTGTTTACCAGCCATAAAGTTAGAGTTGAGAGAATTTTTAATCGCTACGGGTTCCCGGGCATTGACAAAGTCGGTAAAGACGGTGCTAACCACTTTTGGCTATTGGTTCAGCATAGCGATAAATATCCCGCCTTTCAAAAACGGGTACTGAGAGCAATGGACAAAGAGGTTAAAAAAGGGAACGCTAACGGGAGCAACTATGCCTATCTGTACGATCGTGTAGAAGTGAATGCCGGTCAAAAACAGCTTTTCGGAACGCAGGTTACCTACGAAGTAAACAGAACCGGCCGGGCAATCCCCAAAAACGGACTGATCGACTCGGTAAATGTTGATAACCGGAGGAAGGAATATGGATTGGAGCCGTTGGTGGAATACCTGAACATGATGACCACGATGCATTACGATATGAATAAGGAACGCTATGAACAGATGGGGGTTAAGACCCCGGATTTGTATTGAGGGATACAAGATGCGAGAGTATCACGTCCGGTGCTGTGGGAGGTTTGGGGTGAAATTCCCCTCACCTACCCGACTCAGAATTATTTAGTTGTCTCAAAAAACAAACGATTGATATGAGACGCTCTTCACAGGCTGAAAACATCTTGGCTCAAATCAATACTACAACTAAGTTAGGAGACTTACGGAAAATGGCCAAGGATATCAAAAAGGATCACGAACTGGCTATGGAACTGTGGTCAACCGAGAGGTTTTTGCCCAGGCAATTGGCCATCCTGATTATGGACAACAAGCTTCTTTCCCAAGATTTGATTAATAAGCTTGATAAGGATATACAGACTCATCCATTTGATGAGCGAAATCACCTGATGGATTGGCTGTTGGCCAATCAGCTTACTAAGGACAAAAAGACAGTTACATTGATTCAATCCTGGGAAAACAGTCCTTCTTCCCTTCAAAGGCGGACTTATTGGTACTATCAGGCAAGATTACGATGGACAGGACAGCCGCCCCCGGAAAATACGCCCGACTTACTTTCAGCAATTGAGGCCAGTATTGCCATAGAAGAGCCCGAAGTTCAATGGGCCATGAATTTCACTGCAGGCTGGATTGGAGTCTATGAAAAAAAGTATCGAAATCGGTGTGTCGCCCTTGGCGAGAAAACAGGTCTTTATAAAGGTGAAATGGTATCAAAAGGGTGTACTCCCAATTATTTGCCAGAGTTCATTGCGATAGAAAGCAACAAACGAAATATATAAGTAAGTATAACAACAGAACAACTCACGCAAACTGGCGTAGTTTCTAAACCTACTCAATTGATAAACCAAGGAGTGGAAACAGGTATTACGCTTGGAAGTGCGATCGCCGTTGCGATATCGTGGGATAGAAATTAATCCCGGTGGCCCAATTGCCGACAATAGCACATCAGACAATAAAACAGGAGATCATGAAGAATCCACTTGGGAAAATAACAGGAGAAAAGGACGGCTATAAAGTCGTTTTTGAAAGGGTATTCAATCACCCGGTTGGAACAGTTTGGAATGCCATCACGAACCCGGAAGAGTTGAAATTCTGGTTTACCGACATCGAGATGGATTTCCGGCCGGGCGGCGCTATTACGTTCCGGTTCAGGGACAACGACAGAACCAGCTCCTACGGCGAAATTGTATCCATTGACCCGCCCAACCGGTTTGTCTGGACCTGGGAGGGCGAACTGGCCGTCTGGGAACTGGAGGCATTGGATGAACACTCCACACGGCTGGTTTTTACGTACAGCAAGCTGACGGTGGATTATGCTGTAAACGCTCCTGCGGGTTTTCACGAACTGCTTGACCTCCTGGAGGAACGGCTTGACGGCTGCGAAAAGATAGCGCCCTTCGGAGCGGAGGATTCCGCCCCTGAGCATTTTGAAGCCCAGGTCCGGTATGCCGAAGCCGTTTACCATAGCCATCCCGAACTCATTAAATACCCGCCCGTAGTCGTCGAAAAAACGCTGGATGCCTCCGTGGAAGCGGTGTGGCAGGCCATCGCCGACAAAGCACAGCTGAAGCAATGGTATTTCGATCTGGATGATATTAAGCCCGAAGTCGGTTTCCGTTTCACGTTCCCCGGTCAGGGCCACAAAGGCGCGCAATACCTTCATTTGTGCACTGTCACCGCGGTCATTCCCCAAAAGAACCTGCAGTACAGCTGGCAGTATGAAGGCTATCCCGGTTATTCCCTCGTGACCTTCCGGCTTACTGGAGTGGGAGATAAAACCAGGCTGGAACTCACCCATCACGGACTGGAAACCTTCCCACAGGACAGCGCTGATTTTGCCTGGAAGAGCTTCAGCGGCGGCTGGAACGAAATCGTTGGTAAAATGCTGCCGGAGTTTTTGAAGAAATACAAGTTCCCGGACATCACGCAAAAATGACAGCCAGGCCACCTATTTCCCAACTCGTCGGCGAGATTTACCGTAACGAGTCGCGCTCCGTATTTGCCACACTGATTCGCTTGCTCAAGGACTTTGACCTTGCTGAGGATGCCATGCAGGATGCCTTTAAGACAGCGCTTGAGCAATGGGGCGAAAAAGGCGTTCCTTCGAATCCGCGGGCATGGCTCGTTTCCACCGGCCGGCATAAAGCAATCGATCGTACCCGGCGCGAATCAAAATTCGACCCGTTGCAGGAAGAGCAGGCCCGCCAACTGGCCGCGGAGATCCCCGATCCTTCGGGGCTGACGGACCAGGCGATTGAAGACGATGTGCTCCGGCTGCTCTTTACCTGCTGTCACCCCGCGCTGCCCCTCGATGCACGCACCGCCATGACGATGCGCGAGGTTTGCGAGCTGACCACCGAAGCGATCGCCAGCGCGTTTCTGGTGACGCCGTCTACCGTGGCCCAACGGATTGTCCGCGCCAAGGCCAAAATTCGTGAGGCAAAAATACCGTTCGAGGTGCCGCCGGAAAGTGAATTATCAGACCGGCTCGAAGCCGTGCTCCAGGTAATTTACCTGGTATTCAACGAAGGCTATTACGCGTCATCCGGCGAATCGGCAACCCGTGTCGACCTTTCAGGCGAAGCCATCCGGCTGGGCCGCCTGCTGCACGTTCTGCTGCCTGATCCCGAGGTTGCAGGATTGCTTGGCCTCATGCTGCTGCACGAATCCCGCCGACCGGCCCGCACCTCATCGAAGGGAGATCTTATCCTTCTGGAAGACCAGGACCGCTCGCTTTGGGACCACGACGGGATAGCGGAGGGATTGGCACTGGTCAAACGAGCATTCGCATTCAGACAGCCGGGACCTTATACACTACAGGCAGCCATCGCGGCCTTACATGCCGAAGCGGCGAGCCCCGAAGCTACGGACTGGGCGCAAATCACCGGCCTGTATAGCCTGTTGCTCCGCATAAATCCTTCTCCTGTTATTGCATTAAACCGTGCTGTCGCGCTTGCCATGCACAAGGGTCCTGAGGCAGGATTGCGGCAGATCGATGCCATTCTGAAACGCGGAGACCTGAACAACTATTCTCTGGCCCACTCCGCACGGGCGGAACTGTGCCGGAGGATAGGCCGGATAAACGAAGCAAGAGAATCATGGGAACGCGCCCTTGCCCTGGCGCAACAAGACCCGGAACGGCGGTTTATCGAACAAAAGCTGAGCGAATTGGGACCATAATTTCGGAAAATGTAAAAAAAATCGAAATTGTTTGTCGATTTTCTCCTCTCCTATCCGACTACCTGATGAGAAATCTAACCAAACAGACAATAAGCAGATGAGAAAATTAGTGTTATTCATGCATGTATCCCTCGATGGGTTTGCAGCAGATCCGAACCACGGACTGGATTTTTTATCCTATGATAAAGAACTGGAGCAATACGCCGACGAACTGGTCAAAACAGTGGGTTCAGCTGTATACGGACGAACCACCTACCAGTTAATGGAAAGTTACTGGCCAACCGTTTTGAAGAAACCTGATGCCGGCAAGCATGCGCTGGAACATGCCCAATGGGTGGAAAACATACCTAAAATTGTGTTCTCCAAAACCCTGACCGAAGTAACCTGGAACAATACCCGACTCATAAAAGACAATATTACAGAAGAAGTGAAAAAACTGAAACAACAGCCCGGAAAAGACCTGGCTATATTTGGCAGCCCCGGCCTCGCCGCCACCTTAATGAACCTGGGCCTGATCGACGAATACAAACTAACCGTACACCCCGTTATATTAGGCAGCGGCATCAGCGTGTTCACCAACAACACCACAAAAAGCACCCTCAAATTAGTAGACTCAAACACCTTGAAATCAGGCGTTGTTACGTTGCACTACGCAACTACTTGAAATGGCAGTCAGCAATCGGAAATCAGCAGTCGGAAGTCAGAAAGCCCGTGCCAAACTGGCCCGGCGGTACGCCACCGCGGCGGGGCCGCCCGGCCCGGGATATTCCTAAAATCCACCTACTGCGTAACCGATTTCCAAAAGCCGATAGCCGATGGCTGAAAACTAATAGCCGACAGCCGATTTCTGATAGCTGATAGCCGATAACCACTAACAATTATACAATGAAATACATTTGTCTTGGATATATGAATGACGACGTCTGGGAAACACTATCCGAAAGTGAACGAAACACCTTTATGGATGAGTGTTTCAGCTACGACGACGAGCTTCGGAAGAATGGTCACCTTGCAGGCGGAGAAGGCCTGCAGGAAGCCCGGAATGCTGCTACATTGAGGTGGCGCAGCGGCAAAGTCTCCGTAACCGACGGCCCCTTCGCCGAAACCAAGGAGCAAATTGGCGGCATCATGATACTTGAAGCTACCGATCTGAATCATGCCATCCGCCTGTTGTCAAAGCACCCCTCTCTCCGGCTGGGGCGCGGCGGCAGTAGCTGGGAAATCCGGCCGGCCGTCGATCTGGCAGCCTTTATGGAAGAGAGCAGGCGGCGAGGGTCCTAAATTGCGCTGGAGGTACAACTGAGCTCATGGGTTACTATGGGCTCAACTGTACTACTCCGTGACTAACCTTCCCGTCGAAGGTGTGCAGCAGGCAGACACCCGACGGATACTTTTGCACGCCCGGCTTCAATAGCGCCGACCGGCTGCTGCAATACCAAGCCGGCAGCATTGACCAGGTCCGCCCGGCTTCCCAGCTATTCCGGAAGATTACAGCGTCAGATAGTTCTGATCAATTCTTCCAGAGCGTTACTATCTGAGAGGGTGAGTTTTTTGCGGATACGGTGGCTCGTGACATGGAGGGTATTTGCCGAAACCCCCAACATCGCGGCCATCTCCTTGTGGGAAAGATTCAGTCGGCAGAGCACAAAATAGCGCAGATCGCCAATCGAAAGCTCCGGTAATTTTTCTTTAACCCGCGGCACAAATCCCGGGTAAACTTTATCAAACAATACCTGAAAGTCCTGCCAGTCTTCATTCGTAAGAATAGTGCTTTGAAGAAGTTCCTGAAAAAACCGGGCAGTATGTTCACGGGCATCGGCACGTTGCATCTGTTCAATCAGCTCATTCTTCTCCAGAATTTTCTCTGTGAACCTTTTAAGTTCGAGCATTGCTATTTCCAGCTTCTGATTCGTTGCCTGGAGTCTAATATCCTTCGCCAGCTGTCTTTTCTTTTGGATAATGTAAGTAAATACCATGATCCCACCCAGAATAAACACCAGCAGGATCAGCAAATTCCGTTCGGCTATTTTCTGCTGTCTTTCCAGGTCGAACGCAGCAGATTGCAACTCCCCATTCTGACGATCGACTTTTTGCTGGGCTCGGAGCGCCCTATGTGCACTGAATTTATCAGTGTAGCGGTTAAGCGCCACCAGCGCGGAATCCATATATAATTTACTCTGCTTTATATCTCCGATATCGGCATACCACTTACTCATGACGGGATATAAAAGCCGCAGCCGGTCGGGCTGCTCAGCTTTTCTAATATTCTCTTTTGCCTGAGCGATGAATGTCGAAGCCTTATCCGTTTGACCTTTTTCCCGGAAAATATCAGCCATCAAGATGGAAGCCCCGGCGGCACAACCATAATCGTTTTCTGCGAGGGAGCCCTTAAAGTCGGCTTCCAGCAGCGGGAGAGCTTTATCATACTGTTTTCGCAGGTACATGTTAGCACCCAGGTTGCCGGTAGCAATCCGTTTCCAGACCACCGCCTCGGGGAAAGGATTTTTCAGCACCTGGTGGAAGAAATAATCCGAACTGTCAAGTTGGCTGAGCTGCTGGTAGCATAGCCCCAACGTATTTCTCGCTTCGTTAATGACCACCGTAGTGAACGCAGTTTCCGGCAGTGCAATGGCTTTTTTGAAGTATGTTACGGCTATCTCATAATCCTGAAAAAAATAATAGGCCTTACCGATTTGCATGAAATCACGCGCCATTTCCGGATAATCCTCTGGTTTGGCCGACAGCAGCTCGCTATTCAACAACAGGTACTGTTCAAAGGCGAGCTCGTAATTTTTGTCAACTCCCCAGTAAAATTCTGCCAGTGCCCTTAGGGAACGAGCCCTCAGGAAATCAACGTTCTCCTTGCTTGACTGTTCCAACTGCGCCGTCAGCTTCCGGAGCGACACTTCCCGGGTTTGCCGCTGATGGAATGAACTCCAGAAGACCATGAAAAAATCCACGTTCCGCTCCAGCGCACTGTCGTTATTTTTACGGGCAAAGCTAATTATCCGCCCGGCTTTTTCAACTCTCTGCACCGAATCCTCTGTATCAATCAAGTCTCGGTACATGGCATGGATTCCTGACACCTTTTGGGCATATGGTTTGTGCAGCAAGTGTTCATACTGCGCAAGTGCCGGTTTGGCGAAAGCAAAAATCAGTAATAGGACGGGTCTGAAGCGATTCATATAACGTTATAGGGAATGACCGGGAACAGCTTACGGTTCTGTCATTTTAAGATCGTACAAATATAGGCCCTATGGAAAACCGAATCAAGAACTAACGCGAACGGGCAAGATGGAAAAATCTCTTTTCGGGGTAGATCGTCAAAAGTGACGCTAGTTCCCCACCACTATCTTGCCCTTGCTTATCGTGCCGTTTGTATACCTGATTTCTGCTACGACCACTCCCGGGCCTAAACCTGCCACAGACACTCCCGTGTCTTTCCCATAAGCCTCCCTGCGCAGCAAGCGTCCCGCCAGATCCCAGAGCACTACTTCTGCGACAGGTTCGGACGAGTTCAGATAGAACCGGCCTGAAACCGGGTTCGGATAAATCTGTACGCCAGGCGCCGGGGCGCCATCCATTCTCACCGAACGGATTTCACTGTAGGCATAGGTACCGTCATGGTCTATCATTTTGAGCCGGTAGTAATTACGCCCTTTCTGCAGCCCGACGGTGTAGCGGTACGCGTTGGATCCGGTCCCGTTCTGAGCGGCGACTTCACCTGATTTACTCCAGGTAGTTCCCGTTGTACTATGCTCTATTTCAAAGCGAAGGAAGTTTATCTCCGCGACAGTGTGCCACCTTAGCACGGCACTTTCCGCCTCGCGGCTCACTTCAAAATCGATGAGGCGCACCGGTAAGGAGCCCTGATAGACCCCGCGGAACGTGATGTTATCGAAGCGGTTGTTCCCCTCATCCAAGACAGCATTGCTGCCCTCAAACTGAATTTTAACCGCAAAATTGTCAGCGCCATACACATCAGCGGGCAAATCAACCGCTACCAGGTCAAAGCCGGTAGCCACCGCTACCGGGCCTCCCAATGCCTGCCATTCCGTGGCGGTGAGCCGTCCCTGAGCGGTGGCTGCTATGTAATTGGTGGTATAAAACAGCCGTTGTGTCTGTGCACCGTTGTTCGTACGGTGAGTGGCATAGGCCAATTTCAGGTCCCCGTACCCGCGGGACGGCAGCGTAAAGATGAGTTCCTTTTCGTTCGACGGGTTGCGCGGCCGGAGCGCGCTGCCGCTTGGAGCGTCTCCCACCAGGTTCAGGGTCGAACCGGTGCCCACGCCGTCCATATTCCCCGCCTCGCCTGCTGAAACGGTCCCGTCTTTGCCGGCATAGACGACTATTCCCGGAGTGATTCCATTGTGCGTAAAATCAGCGGTAATACTGTTCGCGTAATCACTTACTCCGTTAAAGTGCCAGTAATGCAGCAAACCCGCCTCGTCTGAGCGATCATCCTCAAAAATGGCCTGTATATTCATGGCGGCAGTCAATGTGATCCGGATCGTGTCCTCACTGCTGCTCACATCGCCTTCCCAGCGGACAAACCGCTTGCCGCGCTCAGTATGGGTGGTGAGCATAACAGGATAATCAGGATAATAAAGGCCGCTCCATGCGGTTACCGGGGCATCGATTCCCGGCTCGCCGGGCTTCAGGTGAAGCGTGTTCACCTGGACATAGGCTTTGTCTTCGGCGTTCGTCACCGTTACATTGAGCTGCTGCTCATTACCTAACGAGAACTGCTCCTTTAAATGCGCCCTGGCATAGCCTTGTCTTTGATCCGCATAATCTTTCATCAGCCTCAGGTGCGTTTCCCAATCCCATCCGGACGTTCTGCCGTAAGGCCACCGGGCGCGATACGCGTTCATCTCCGGGCGGATGCTATTTTCATAATACGCAATGGACTCATTTGCCTGCTCAGCGTTAAAAACGACATTCATCAGGTCGGCGTAACGAACGATAAAGCTCCTTTTGAAGTCGGCGTTATCCAACAGCTTCGTTAAGAGAACAGACGCCCAGGGCGAGGGATGCTCAATCGCCCGCTTTAGTGAATTCAAATACTGCTCTGCAGCATGGTTCCCCATCGTGAAATCCAGGTCATAGTGCAGCCATCTCCAGCGGCCGTCATGGTTGAGCGGGGCATCCGGTTCGTAAGCCGCCGTTTTCTTTCGATAGTACCGGACATTGTTGGTGGGCCAGTCGGAGTTCCCGAAATAGATCTGCGCCAGTTGGTAATCCACGAAGTTTTCAACGTCCATAAGGGTCCGGACATACGCATAGTTTCCGGCAACGCCCATAGCGTTGTCGCGGACAAAGTCCCTCATATTCAGGTAATGCGTATTGCTTGTCCCTTCGTTGATCATGGCATCCCGCTCGAGCAGTTCCAGGTCGTCCTCCGGGATGCCATACTTTCTTTCAAAGTATTTCGCATCAAACCGCGTTTTGGCATCCGCTATGCCCCAATACTCCCCGTTGATATACGTAACCACCGGCTGTGATTCCTGGGTTTCTGCTTTGAGCCTTCTCACGATCCGCCGAACGACCGGGTCACGGAAAAGTGCAAACTGATCGTTCCGGTCATTTCCCCAATTCCGTAAGACAATCCTGCTGAACTGCGAGGCTTCACTGTCAGGAAAAATGGCATGGTTCAACGAGCTTCCGCCGTACCGGGTTCTGAAATACAGCCTTAACGATTTATGAGGCGAGGCCCTGGTATACCTTCCCTGCCCCCGGAAACCGGCATTTGTTGCTGTCACTCGTTGGTTTGTAACCGGCAAGAACAATTCCACGCTAACGGGATGCTCCCATTCAACGCCCGATCTATGATAATTTGCCGGCGTAATTCCGTTGGCCGTAAGCGACGGATTCTGCTGGCGCCATTGGTCAAAAGTTACTCCTGCGTTATAGATCCCGTTGTCGTAGCCAAACAGGTTTTCGCCGGAAGTCGTCAACGAGAATACAGGAATAGCATAGTGATTGTCGAATCCGAAATAGGTATGCGTTTCCGAAACGCTTGCCAGATACCCTTCTCTCACGGCCTTGGCCTTCACCACAACTCCTTTTTTGACGGCCTCCCCCGGCGGCACGTAGGCAGCAGGCGACGGATCAAACGTAGATGACATTGCACTGAACCGGTTTGCCTCGCCCGAGCGGTCCTGAATGCTGATCGGTCCTGTGTAGGGATAGGTATTCATCAGATCGGTCAGGAGCTCGCCCGGCGATGACCCGGGTTCAAGCGGATAGCTTTGTTTATAGGTGAACGTCTTGCCGCCGATATTTTCGGCTGCAGGCTCAGAGCCGTCCAGTGTGTACATGATCGCAGTGCCCTCCGGCGCGCTGAGGGTCAGGCCAAAGGGCGTCGGATAAAAACCACCGGCATGGCTGAACAACGGAGGGGCCAGCGCCCCCTGGTACCCCTGGGACGCACCGTTGCTCCCCAGGGGTGTAGGCGCTGAGAACCATACCCATTCATCGCTCGTTTCATGACGACGTCCCATAGATACGTCAGGGCGCTGTGCCGGAAACGTAAAGCTGTCCAGGATAGTCACGCCATCCGGGGCAACCAGGGCAATCGATTCCCCCTCGGCAGAAAGCCCCCAGCTTATGTGGTTGTTGTAGGAGTCGTGCTTGTCACTGGGCCAGAGAATCAGGAAACCGCCGGCAGGCACAACCAGGGATTGGCTCCCTGAAACCAAACGTGATTTTTTCAGATTTGACAGGTTATCCGTCAAATAATAGCCGGCCAGATCGATCGCACCTGCGGTCGGGTTATACAATTCGATCCAGTCTTCATAGCTGCCGTCCTGGTCTGCATAGGTGACAGTATTGCTGGCCATCAATTCATTGATGACCACATGACCGGGTGGCTGGGAAAATGCCTGCACAGTGTTCAGCATGAACCACAGCAAAGGGCACAAAAACGATTTCCCGGCATTGCAGGCAGGCAAGGCAGCCGCGAAAAGCACACGTCTTATGTGTTCACATTTTTTCATGGCGCCGCCGGCCGGCCTCATCGCTCGACGAGGACTTTGTACGTCTGCAAGGTCCCGTCGGCGAAACGGACCCGCACCAGATAGAACCCTGTACTCAGCCCGCTGACGTCGATTGCTCCGGAAAGCCCTTTGGCGGTACGGAGTATTTCGAGGCCATTGCTGCCCAACACGGAGACATCCCGGACTTCGTCACCCTGTGGCCCTTTGATGAAGAGCGATTCCCGTGCAGGGTTTGGATACAGGACGATCTGCTTGCTTGCTCCATTTCCGTCAGTTGGGTCCCATGCGACCGATTCCATGTGGGAATACTCAAAAGTACCATCGTTGTCGATGATTTTGAGGCGGTAGTAGAGGGTCACTTTAGCAACCGGCAAGGTAGGCGGGTAATCGGCATGGCTGTAATCCTGCTGCCCGTTGCCTGTTCCGGCAGCTGCCTGCTCCGCTATTTTTTCAAAGTGCTTCCCGTCAATACTGCGCTGCAGCTCAAAATGAGAGGCGTTCACTTCGGATGAGGTCTGCCAGTTAAGCGCCACATGCTTTTCCTGTATCCGGGCCTTGAAGTATACCAGGGTTACCGGCAGCGCCGAATGAGGGTTTTCGTAGGCGCCCATATCGACCCGGCTGTTGCGTAGCCTGGGGTTGCCATCCAGGTCAAGGTCGGGCAGCCCCGTAGCTCCTGCAACCCCCTTGTCGATGGCCGGCGATCCGGCGGATAGCCGGTAATCCCCACCAAGAGTGGGTGAGAGCCCATCGTGAAAAGCATCGGTAAAGGCAGGTGAAACCTCCAGGTTAGCGGTGCCCGCGTGGCCCCCTTGCACGGTGCTGAAGTTGATGACCGCCCCGGAAGTAATGGCTCCGCCGTAGTTGCCCCAGATGATGCTGCTGCTGAATACCGGGTTGCCCCTGTTGTTGTATACGGCCCTGCTGTCGGGATCGGAGGATCCGTTGCCGGCGATGGTGACGTTGGTGAGCTCAGGGTTGCTGTCGTCCAGGTAAAGTGCGCCTCCCAATGCATGGTTGCCGGAGAGGACCACATTGACAAAAGATGCTGTCATGCCCCTCCCATACACCCCGCCGCCAAAATTGCTCTGGTTGGCGCGGAAATAGCAGTTTTCAAAGACCGGGCTGCAATCGGCACCGATATAGGCTCCTCCTCCGAACACTGCGCAGTTCCGTTCAAAACGGGTGTTGCGTATCCTGACGGCAGCGCCATTCAGGAAGGAAGCGCCGCCGCCCCGCTCGATATCATCCGCTTCCAAGCCGGATCCTGTCAGGGAGGGGACAACCGCATGAGGTACGATATCCCTTATCGCACCCATATTTGCGTTGCCGTCCTGCACGATAAAGCCATCCAGTACCGTTCCGTCACCTGCTGCGTCGAAGAGCAGGATATGGAAGGAATTGTCGGCCGGGCCGGTAGCGCCGATTTCACCGCTGAGCACGGTAGGATTGGTGCGAAAATTGCGTTCGTCAAGTGTTTCCTCGTTTCCTGCAAAACCACCGTACAGGGCGATGCCGTCAGGAATCCTGAAATAGACCTGTCGCTGTGCCCATGTAGCCGGGCTGTCAGCGGCCGGGTTGGTAGTATAGGTGCCGCGGGCCACCCATATTTCCTTTTGAGAGCCGCTTTTTGCGGCGTTGAGCGCCGTATAAAGGTTGGAATAAGCAGTTTCCCAGGTGGCGCCGTCCTGCTGATCTGCAGGGAGGAGATTGCCGGCATTGACATAGAGGATGCTGGGCGTCCATTTGGCATACAGCGTGATATCGGACGTTACCACATCGGTAGCAAAGTCCCACAAATTGCTTAGCGCTTGCTCTTTATACCAGCCGTCAAAGGTATAGCCGGTTCGGATCGGGGTAACCGGCGCTGTGATTTGACTGTTGTAGGTTGCACTGACCGGGCCCACCGGCGAGCCGCCGTTACGCTCGAAGGTAACCGTGTAGGTATTGAGCGTCCATTTGGCGTATAACGTTATAGGGCCCGTGACCACATCGGCGTCAAACGCCCATACATTGTTCAGGGTTACCTCCTTATACCAGCCGCCGAAGCTGTAGCCGGTTAGCGTCGGATTGGCCGGTGCTGTGATTCCGCTGTTATGCGTTGCATTGACCGGACTCACCGCAGAGCCGCCATTACTTTCGAAGGTAACCGTGTAGGTATTGAGCGTCCATTTGGCGTATAACGTTATAGGGCCCGTGACCACATCGGCGTCAAACGCCCATGCATTGTTCAGGGTCACCTCCTTATACCAGCCTCCAAAGCTGTAGCCGGGTTTGACCGGGTTGGACGGGGCCGTGATTTGACTGTTATGCGTTGCGTTGACCGGACTCACCGCAGAGCCGTCATTACTCTCGAAGGTGATGGTGTAGGTATTGGGCGTCCATTTGGCATACAGCGTGATATCGGCCGTTACCACATCGGTAGCAAAGTCCCACAAATTACTTAGCGCTTGCTCTTTATACCAACCGCCAAAGGTATAGCCGGTATTGGTCGGATCGGTAGGCCGAACGACTTTATCCCCTTCCCATACCAGTGTTTCTGTGACGGGGCCGATACCGGAATTAAAACTTACTGTAAACTGCTGATGCTGGAATTCATACGCGCCCATGTCAATCGCAGCGCCCGATAGCCGCGGGCTGCCGGCCAGGTCTTTGGCGGCGGCATCCAGGTCGGTAAAGAAGGAATTGTCTCCGGCGCCAATCGCAGGGCTGTTGGGAGCCAGGCTGAAATCGCCGTTGGCCGCGTCTGCAAACAGCGGATCAGTGTCTGTGGGCAGATTATTTCCGGTGCCGGTGTACTCGCCGTTATTTGCTTGGTCCTGCACCAGGCTGTTTTGCGTGTCAAACAAAATGCCGCCAACCCCATTGCCCCAAATAATCGAGTTCCGGATAATGGGGATACCACGGGCGTTATACCATTCGCTCCCTCTGTCAGCCGCGCTATTGTGGCTGATGGTTACGTTGGTAAGGACAGGGGTGTAAGAAGCGGAATTGTTATAAATACCACCCCCGTGATTGCCAGCCTCGTTGTTCGTGACCAGCGTGTTGATGAGGACAAATGGGGAGTCCATGTTACTGATCCCGCCGCCGCGAAGGGCTTTATTGCCGCTGATGATCAGGTTGGTTAGAGAAAGGGAGGAGTATTCAACACAAATCCCGCCGCCGTAGGCCCGATCGATAATTGTTCCGTTTACGGGAATTGCCCCTCCACCATCCGCCTTCCCCCCCTGTATGGTAAAACCGTTTAGAGCAGCATTTCCAACATCGCCTGCGCTGATCACTACGTGGTAAGCGTTGTCGCCGCTGCTGAGGGCCCCGCTCAGAATGGTCCTGGAAACAGGGTCCGCCAGGTTGCGGGCGGCCGTATCGGTTTCGTCCCCCCGGAAGCCCCCGAAAATGCGGACGTTTTTCTGCAGCACAAAGGCATTGTCGCGCCCGCCGTCGCCGGGAGTGTTGTCTTCGGCATTGTATTTAGGAACATAGGTACCCTGGGCCACCCAGATTTGATTCACGGCGCCGGGGTTGCCTGCATTCAGCGTTTTGGCGGCCAGCAGCGCATCGGACAGCTCAGGGATCGCATCGGTCCAGCTGCTGCCTTCGTTGCTGCCTGTAGCGTCCTTCTTTACATACAGGATGCCGTTTGCGTCAGGGACGGGGGTAATTTCCTGGAATTCATACGCGCCCATATCAATAACAGCGCCCGATAACCGCGGGCTGCCGGCCAGGTCTTTGGTGTTGGCATCCAGGTCGGTAAAGAGTGAATTGTTTCCGGCATTGATCACAGGGCTATTGGGGGCCAGGGTAAAATCACCGTTGGCAGCGTCGTTGAATAGCGGGTCGGTATCGCCGGGGAGGTTGTTGCCCGGATAGTCCCGGCCCTGAATCAGACTGTTTTCGGAGATAATGCTTGCGTCGAGGCCTACATCGACGCCATTACCCCAGATAATCGAGTTCCGGACATGAAGGTTGGCCGCGTAATATAAGACCTCAGCCCCATTGTCAGCTGTATTTTGGCTGATAGAAGCGTTGATGAGCGTGCCGCCGGAATCGTTCCAGAAACCACCGCCGCTATGGTCTGCATGGTTACCGGTAATAAGCAGGTTGATGTACTCTGAATGGGACGTGTAGTTATAGATTCCACCACCATTGAAAATCGCCGTGTTCCCTTTAACGATAAGGTTCATCATCGTCGAGGAGGAGTAAATCATCACAAGTCCTCCACCCTCACCTTTCTCAATGAAGGTTTCGTTTACCAGAATATAACCACTGCCATCTGCATTTCCTCCCTGTATAGTAAAACCGTTGAGGTTGGCATTTTCAATCTCTTCCCATTCCCAGATCTCCTCATTAAATGAGCCTGTGCTGATGACCACATGGTAGGCATTATCGCTGTTATTGGAAAAATCATCCCCGTCGTCTCCGTTTAAATCACCGCTGAGTATCGTCCGGTTGGCGGCATTCGACAGGTCCCGATCAGTGATGCTGGTTTCGGCGCCATCCCCACTGAAACCTCCGTAGATCTGTACGTCTTTCAACAGTACAAAGGCATTGTCCCGCCCCCCGTCGCCGGTGGTATTGTCGGCGGCGTTGTATAAGGGAACGTAGGTACCCTTGGCTACCCATATTTGCCGCACGGAGCCGGGGTTGCTTGCATTCAGCGTTTTGGCGGTCAACAGCGCATCGGACAGCTCAAGAATCGCATCGGCCCAACTGCTGCCGTCGCCATTCCCTGTAGCCTCTTTATTTACATACAGGATGGGATCTGTACAACCTAAACAATATCCTGCCCCATTGGCCGCTTTATTTGCCTTTGGGATATGACCGCTCCCGTCAGGACCGGCTGCAAAGTCGGGTGCCGCGGACGCCGCGATCCCCAACGCCGGGATTAAAAAAAGCAGTCTCAGACTGCCCAAAAGCCTGTAAAGAAGCATCATAATAAGTGTTGGCGTTTTTTTGGGAATGCTGACTGCAGCACTAGCCAAAGGCCGATCAGGTCAGAACAGCAAAGTTCCCGAATAAATCAAAGAATCATTATCAACCTGGTATCACATTTGATAACGGAGGTAACAAAAACCGCCGGATACCACGATTTTTTTTAAAAAAAACAGTCAAACAGACCGCCACAAGAAGCGATGGATCGAGCCCCAGTAAATCCTGGAATTGTTCGACCCGAGAAGCGGGAAGTTCTTTAACCTGTCGCAGCAACACAGGTCAGCGCACTCCGGTTAAAGCGTCGCGCACCTCTGCGATCCAGTCTATTATGATCCGTTTCCGATAAATCGCCGCTACTTCGTTGTGTTCTAAGGGGAGGATTTCCTTTGAAAAGAGAATATAGGTTGGTTATTGCTGGATGAGGCAGGCCACTCCGCATAGCATGTTTGCCCGAGGAGCTGAATCTTCTAAAAGGAAAGATGATAGCAAATTAATTCCCGCCCAGCTTTTTCTCCAACAGTTGATACTGCTCCAGGTGCTTGCCTGGATTAGTCTTCTTCAATTTGTTCAGGTTCTGAAGTTTCCACTGGATCGAAGGGAAACGTTCAAAATTATAAATTGACCAATCCGGCTCTGCATTCTTAAAACTGAGTAGAAAGGTTTTGTCTTGCTGGGTAATGCTTGCATAGATTGTTTGAACAAGCAGCTCTCTTTGCTGCTCATAATCCTCATAGGTAAATTTCTCAGCCGTCATACCAGAAAATTGCCTTTCCAAAGCTAAGCGCTGATCTTGAAAATGAGGTCGGATTATCTCATGTATGGGCCGGTCGCTTCCTAGCAGGCAATAGATAAAGCCATATTTTACAATATCGGAAAAACCCTCCTGAGTGAGAAGGTATTTGAGATCGAAAAGATCACGCGGATGTTGCCGGTCTAAAGCGGCACAAATTTTTCCTCCGAAAAGCTGGCCAAAAGGTACGATCGAGGTCAGGTCAATATCGACTGACATCCTGGGCATATTGCGGACAAACATATTGATAGCTGTTCCTCCATGCAGGGCAAAACAATCCTCTTTGGCCACTTCTGGCAGAATATCTAGTAATAGCCGGACTTGCCTTTTATAGCGCTGGGCTTCCATTTCCTTCGAATTCTTTTGGTACTGTTATCAGATATTTAGGTATGTATGCCCCGTTTTTAACCAGGCTCCGCTTTCCGTGGCCGAGATCTATATCTTTTATATCCAGATATTCAAACCACTGATGACCGGCCTTTGCTGCCATATACAAAAACAATCGCTTTACTTTCACCGACTGGCATTCCTTTAAGAGTTCATTGACGAGTGCTGGCCGGAGAGAATTCATGCTTTCCATGATTTCATAGCATTCGACAAGCTCATGGGCTGTGGAGGCCAGGTAGAGGCACTCCAGCATAGCACGTGCTGCTGAGGAGATATGGATAGAAAACGAATTTACAGTTATTTCCGTCAAGCCTGATAAGGGGGGAAGAAACGTGGATTGATGGTAGTCAAGCCTGACCTTCCAATCATAGGTTTTACACCAGGAGGGCAGTGTCTCTTTTTCATACCCGAACAAAATGATGTTGGTGGGAGCCAATTCCAGGTAGTGTGATTTACCTAAATAGGCGAGTGCGCTTTTCCCTCCCGAATGGACAGATAGTCCTAGCTGCTTTTGAAGTGCATAGACGGCACCTTCGTAGTTAACCTGGTCCCCGGACCGTATCCACGCTCCCGTACCGACAGACTCCAACCATCCGCTTTTTTTGTAGCGATTCAGTAGCTGATTGGAATACCCCCTATCGTTCAGCCACGAGGTCGTACAAACTGTTCCTGGCGGCCAGTCCCGAAAGAGTAGGTTTATTTTATTTCTATTTTGTATACTCATAGTATACTACTGCCTGTAAAAATAAACTATTTAACTTACTGGTTTATCATAAACGAATTAAATAAACTTTTAGTTTACTTTTTTGGTGCAATATAAACTATTCAGAGATTTGCTACACGGTGCGTAGCAAATCTCTGTGTCGCGAAAGACCACCCGGAACGGTAAAAACATCCCCGGCAAACCTTTTAGCACTATCGGATCCCAAAAAAGTTCTCATGAGACGTCTGCTGCAATACCTTCCATCGATTTTTGTCTGCTGCCTTTCGGCCTCGCTGTGTATGGCCCAAAACAACGACATCACCTTGATAAAGAAGCGGATACTCACCGAATTGCTGTCGACGCCGGCAGACGATGCGACAGTAGCGGCCGTTATGGCCAAAATGGCCGCAGACGGCTCCTTCAATGGCATCAATTACGAGGACCTGAGCCGAACGGCCGGTTATCCGCACCGGGCGCATACGCGCGACCTGCTGTTGATGGCCAAGGCCTTCAAAACCCCCAATTCACGCTTTTCCCGGAGCAAACCGCTGAAAGCAGCCATTGAAAAAGGGTTGGTCTTTTGGGCCAAGCACGACTTCGTGGGCGACAACTGGCACGACAGCCAAATCACCACCCCGACGGACCTGGGCAATTTGATGCTGATCATGGGCGACGAACTGCCCAAAGACCTGGTGGCCAGGCTCCAGCCCATTATTGGACGGGCCCACATGAAAGCTTCGGGCGCCAGGCCCAGTGGCGACCGCATCGTGATCGCGGGCATCCTGGCCAAAAACCTCCTTTTTCAAGGGAAGTACGACGAGTTTGACCAGATCATCCGGCTTATCGAGGGCGAACTGAAATTTTCGACCGGCGAGCGCGGTATACAGCACGATTACAGCTTTCACCACCGTGTCGACCGGGTCAATAACACTTCCTCCTATGGCTATGGGAAGTACGCAAACGCTTTCGGTGAATGGTCGTTCTATGTGGCCGGAACGCGCTATGCCTTTTCCAGGGAAAAAATCAACCAACTGGTCGACTACTATCTCGACGGCATCTACAAGCAGATGGTATACGGCGTTTACGAGGATATCAGCGTCAAAAACCGCAGCATCACCAACAAGATGGCGGCTTTTAAACCGTATGGCACCCTCGAGATCGAGCGGCTGCTGGTGAGCACCGACTACCGCAGGGCCGAGCTGGAAGAAATCATCAGGCTGCGGAAAGGACAGGCCAAACCGTCGGCATCGTTTGCGAAATTCTTCTGGCAGACCGAGCATTTTGTGTTCCAGCGACCCCATTTTTATACCACGGTGCGCATGTTTTCGACCCGCAACCGAAACATGGAGGAGCCCTATAACGGGCCGGGCAAACCCACGCACCACCGTGCCGACGGTACCAACTACCTCCTGCTGAAGGGCGACGAGTACTTCAATATCTGGCCCGTGTACGACTGGCAGAAGATCTCAGGCACGACCATCGTCCAGAAACCTGCGCTGCCAGGCCCCGCCGAGATCCAAAAAGAGGGGCTGACCGATTTTGTGGGCGCCGTAACCGACGGGCGCTACGGCGCGGTGGCCTTCGATTTCAGAAGCCCGCACGACCCGCTCACAGCCAGGAAGGCATGGTTTTTCTTCGATGAGGAATACGCTTGCCTTGGCACCGGCATCCGGTCGTCGGCCGACGGCGAAGTAGTCACGACCATCAACCAGGCCCTCATGCGCAGCGATGTGTACGCCATGCAGGATGGTACGCGGCAGCTCATGTCCAAGGGAAGCCGGGCCCTCCAAAACGTGAAGTGGATCCACCACGACAACGTCGGCTATTTATTCCCGGAACCGACGGCGATTGTGCTGTCCAATCAGACGGAGACAGGCCGGTGGTCGGACATTACCGACCAGAAGAACATCAGCCAGGCAGAGGTGAGCGAGGAGGTGTTCAGCCTTTGGTTCAATCATGGCCGCAAGCCTGTTGGCGGCGCCTATGCGTACATCGTGGTGCCGGGCATAGCAGAGCAGACAATGGCCGAAAGCAGCCACAACAACCGCTCGGTCGAAATCCTGGCCAACACCGCGGCCCTCCAGGCCGTAAGGCAAGGCAAGCTGGGTATCAGCCAGGTGATTTTCCACCGCGCCGGCACGATAGAAATCGACCAGGGCGTCACGGTTGGCCTCGACAGTCCGGGCATCCTGATGGCCAAGACAAAAAACGGCCGTCTGAACGAACTGACCCTGGCCGACCCTTCCCGTAAGCTCAGCAGGATGCTGGTATCGCTGAGCGGGTCGTATAGCGCCGAGGGCGAAGGCTTCCGCATCGTGCCAGATCAGAAACAGTCGGGCACCCTTTTGCTCGTGGACCTGCCCCAGGGAGTTTATGCGGGCAAGAGCGTCCACCTCACCTTCAATTGACGGCTATGCTGTCTTTTAGTCTATGCACCTGCCTGGACTGGTTTTCAGACTGTTACACCTTGTTCGACGAGCTCCTACTTCCCGTCAGCTGGCCAGTTGAGTTTTTCTGATCATCCCGGACATACAGGGATGATCTTCTAAGCTCATTTCGAAGTGTGCGCGATGCGATCAAGGGATGTAGAGGGTATCAGCTTGGCCAGACCTGTCTATTCGGAAGAATCGAGTCGTTGCCCATCCTTTACCAGCTGTTTCTTCAGAATTTTGTAATCAAGATCCTGAAGCGCAAGATCGCCTTCTATCGCAATAGCTGCTGCGGTCGCTGCGCTCTGGCCCAACACCATGAACACGGGTTCCATCCGGATGGAGCCAAACGCGATATGAGAGCTGGACACGCAAACAGGTACGAGCAGATTCTGTATTTCCTCGCGTTTGGGGATCAGGGCCTGGTAGGATATTTTATAAGGTTCAGGCACCTTTACGCCGATATCACCTTCATTCTGCACGTAACCGTCATCTGTTATATAGCGTTGAATATTGTGAGAATCGAGGGTATAGGAACCCATACCTGCGGGATCCTCCACCTCTTTCTCTCCCAGCACCTCGTGCTCGGTCATCACTGCATTACCAACCATCCGGCGGGCCTCACGAATGTAAAGTTGATGCGACCAGTGGCCGTTGTCTGCGAATTCGTCTTTCGGCAACCCCCATTTTCTAAACTCGCTTTGTACATCCTGGGGTATACGAGGATCGTTGGCTAAGAAATACATTAACCCTTTCTGGTAACTTTCATGCTCGTTGATGATTTCCCTCCTTCGCGTATAAGAGGCTTCGGGATAATCATAATTCATTCCAATGTTATCAGTGCTAAAAGGGCCATGATTATTGGTATCGGTCTTGCGGTTGGGTATGGTATCGAATTTTTGAAAGGTTTCCCTCCAACCCGAATCATATACCCTTAGCAATAGTTCATATTTCGTGGAGTCATAATCAGCGGGTCTGGGAAAAGAAATCCGATTTTCGGGATCATATGTGAGGCACATCCGGAAGCAATAAGCCTGGATCCTGGCATCGCCCTCTCCCTTAACACCCGGAGGTGCTGTTGAAATCCCGGCCAATACACCGCTGGAAGGGTCGCCCGGAATTTTATAGGGACTGATGTTGCCCGCAAACCAATGCTTGTGATGCAATACACCTGTCTGGATACCATTCCAACGCTCTCCATAAACACTGCTGGCTTCCCGACCTACGTGATAGCTTACTCCAGCCGCGGCCATAAGGTCTCCCTCATAGGTTGCATCTATAAACATTTTGCCGGAAAATGTCTTTCCATTTAATGTGGTTATGGATACTATCCGCTTATCTTTTACCGTGACACCGTCGTCCCGATTCAGCCATTCGTCGCGATAGACCTTGATAGCAAGCGCTTCCACCCATTCATCGTATATTTTTTCCGCTATGCCGGGCTCGAAAGTCCACATCGTTTCATCGTTGTCATCTATGGAATTGGTTCCCTGACCTTTGTTGTTGAATTCATCTCTTCTTTCCCACTTCCATGCCTTCTCTTGCTGGTAGTAGTGATAAACTCTCTTGTAAAATTCCCGCGACAGTCCGCCAATAGCAGCTGTATTTCCAGAGTCAGTGAAGCCTAACCCACCGGAAGTTAATCCTCCAAGATGTTTGTCCGGAGCAACTATGACAACCGATTTGCCCATTTTAGCAGCCTGAATAGCCGATATCACAGCCGAAGAAGTTCCCCCATATACAATAATATCGGCTTCTACGGGACGCTCCTCCCGAATGCCACGAAAGCAAGACGAAAAGAAAAATAATGCAAAAAATAAGTATTTCATAGCTCGTTTCCCTTGAAAAAAAGTATCATCATAGCCTTAATAGGTTACCCTGCCGCCTGATATATCATAAATAAACCCGGTTGAAAAGCTATTCTCCCTGGATACAATAAATGACACTAAGGCCGCCACTTCTTCTGGCCTTCCTAATCTCCCCATAGGGATTTTTGCCGTCATGTAGGCAAGCTGCTCAGGCGCAGTATCTGTATTCATAGAAGTTTCAATTACCGCTGGTGCTAAACCATTTATAGTAATACCGGTAGTGGCTACTTCCTTTGCTGCCCCTTTCACCAATCCTATCATTCCTGCTTTACTGGCATTATATCCCGCCATTCCAGGGTTTCCTTCTTTTCCTGCTACAGAAGCAATCAAAAGAATCCTTCCGTATTTCAGAGGAAGCATGCGCTTCAACACGTGTTTGAGAAAAAGAAAACTTCCTTTTAGATTCACCCGGCAGACATTGTCAAAATCAAGTTCGGAGAAATCAGCTATAGGGGTGCCGGTAGGCCCGACAATTCCTGCGGAATGAATAGCAGCATCAATATGGTTGTGATAGCGCTGCAGAAAAGCAAGCGCTTCCTGTACCTGATCTCCCCGGGAGATATCACAACAAAACCAACTGCATGAAGCGCCCGAACTTTTTAATGC
The DNA here is from genome assembly GCA_040394475.1 of Telluribacter humicola. Taxonomy (GTDB): domain Bacteria; phylum Bacteroidota; class Bacteroidia; order Cytophagales; family Spirosomataceae; genus JBEBSD01. The sequence continues at coordinate 24,982 of JBEBSD010000038.1, forward strand.
TGTCGCAGTTTGCTCCAGCATAGTATTGTTATAATCCCAAAGCACTAAATGGGCGCCTTCCAGAGCCATCCGATGAGCAATCGCTTTCCCTAAGCCGCTAGCTGCGCCGGTTATCAGTACTACCTGGTCTTTAAAACGATTTGTGATAAATGATTCTGACATGATTGTTTTCCTGGAAAGTATTTTCCTGTTATCGCGACTTGATTGCTCTTACTCTAAATTAACTTTTGTATCTCCGCCCTGACTGAGTGAAAGATCCACCGGCTTATTCTTTTTCCAGTGACCTGATGTAAAATCGGGGACATCAACAGATCCGGAACGGTTCTGAATTGATTGCTGGCTTAACGGAGTAACAGAACTCCATAAAGCCGCGTCGTAAACGTCCATATCAAGTGGAATGCCGTTTCTGAGACAGTCGATCAATCGCCAATTCATCATAAAGTCCATGCCGCCGTGTCCGCCGATCTGTTTAGCCAGTTCTCCGATCTTTTTTACACTATTCGGTTTGTATTTTTCCTCCAACAATTTAAAATTTTCTTCAGTCATCCATCCCTCGTGCCCCAGGGAAATTTTTGGACTGGGATATTTCAGCGCGGCACCTTTAGTCCCACTTAATAAATGTATTCTTGAATATACGCGCGGTGATGACACATCATGTTGGATCATGATGGTCTTTCCCTTGTGGGTTCTTACGACGGAAGTGTTCATATTTCCTCTATACGTCTTCCCGGCAAACGGCTTGAAAAAATCATCCGTCGCGGCCAGTTCTTCCGCTCTGTGTTTCATCGAAAAATCGTTCGAAGACATCGAAACAAGATACTCCATCTGATCTCCTCTGTTAATATTCATCGCCTGGCAAACCGGGCCGAGCCCATGAGTAGCATACAGATTCCCGTTTTTAAAGTTTTGTTTGAGGCGCCACATTTCAGGGTATTTAGTCTTGCTAAAATTCAGATGCATCAAATCATGTATATAGGCTCCTTCTGCGTGAACGATCTCACCGAAAAAACCCTGCTGAGTCATGTTGAGGGTGAGCAATTCAAAAAAATCGTAGCAACAGTTTTCGAGCATCACGCAATGCCGCTTGTTTTTTTCGGAGGCTTCTACCAGTTGCCAGCACTCTTCAAGAGTGGTTGCCGCAGGAACTTCAATTGCTACGTGCTTTCCCTGGTTCATTGCATACACGGCCATTGGCGTATGCAGCTGCCAGGGGGTAGCAATATAAATAAGGTCAATATCATTTCGCTCACACACCTTTTTCCAATCGGTGTCATTTCCTGTGTAGCTATCCGGATGGTGTCGTGAGCCGGATATTCTTTTTTTTGCGTTTGCCAACCGCTCCGGCCTCAAATCACATATCGCTTTAATCTCTACTCCGTCTAGTTTGCTGTTGTGCTCCAAATGAACGGGTCCTCGATTGCCTAATCCTATAAATCCCAATCGTACCGTATTCAGCTTTCCGGCAACATAACCAGACATGTTGAAATGGGATTTCTTTATTTCTTCACTACGTGAGCCGGATATGGCGCTACCTTTAGCGCTACCGGTAAGTAAACCTAATCCGGTTAGTCCCGTCATTTTTAAAAACATTCTTCTATTATTTGCCATCTTTATTTAGTATAAGAATTAAAATTCAAGTAAAAATCTCTATGATCCGAAGCATGTCACTTTTCCCACACTTCGAGCAAAAACCGAAGCCAGTTCTTGTAGAAAATATTTTCAATGTCTTCAGGAGTAAACCCCCTTTTTGTCAGCAAATCTTTAAGTAATTGCAGATCGGCAATCGTGTCAAGGTCATGTGGCGACTGCTCCAGCCCATACCCGCCATCTAAATCACTTCCTATCGCAATATGCCTGCTGTTTCCGGCGATTTGGCAGATATGATCATAATGGTCAATTACATTCACCAACCGGACATTTCTCTTTCGGGGATCGTCTATACCTCGCTGCCAATCGTTACATAACATCCATGCGTCGAGCACTCCTCCGATGACGGCTTTTCTTTCCACGAGCATGCTTATCTGGTCATCCGTCAACTGACGTTGATGATCGACAATCGACCTGCAATTGTGATGGCTGGCCCAAATCGCTCCGGAGTAGCTGCTCAGAGCCTGCTTAAAGCCTTTGTCTGTCAAATGTGTTACGTCGAGAATCATATCAAGGCGATCCATCTCCTTTAGCAATTCGAGTCCTGCTCTTGTAAAGCCGTCGTCACCACCGGTACCGCAGGCGTATCTACCCGGGCCATAATGGGCAGGGCCACATGCTCTTAATCCGTATCCATAGGCTTTTTCCAAATAGGAAATATCGATGAGGGAGTCAGCTCCTTCCAGACTAAGAATAAATCCAATCGGCTTTTCGCTATTCGGTTTTTCGCTGTTCAGCCACAAATTGACATGGCTCATAAGGTCTCCGGCGCTCTTAATGCTCACCAGTTCTCCTTTTGCTTCCAATGCCTGATACCATGCGAGTTGGGCCTGGGTAATCGCCCAGGCAATTTCCGGAGCGTTCCATCCCGGCAAAGCACTCCCGCTTTCTACATAACGACCTATCTGGGTAGCCACGACCAATCCGACCGCTCCTCTCCTGAGATCCGGCAAGCTTACCGTACCTTTTCCTCTATCCGGCCTGTCCGTCATACCCGCTTCTGCTAACCTCAATTCCGCGACACTTTTCCGCAGATCCCGGTTCCATTCGATGGCATTCATGCTCAAATCCAGATGCGCATCTATTATAAATTTTGTGTCCGTTCCCATTTAGTACAGCTGCTTATTGCGTTGTTTTTGCTGAACGACATCACCCGGATACTTTAAGGCGAGTTGGCGTATATCATAGGTAAACTCTTCAAAAGTTTGCTTCCAGAGAGACGCTTCTTCATCCGTATAAGTATAGAATCCCTTTCCATTGACAACGCCGTTCCCGCCCCTTTTAACAATGTCATCAATGAGGTTTGGCACCTCGGTTTTATTACTCAGCGTAGGAAAGAGATCTTTCATCACGGTGTGATATGCTTTAACGCCGGTAAGATCCATCCATCGAAATACGCCAACGAGTGTCATCCAATATCCCGGATTATTTCGACATGCCCTGTCCACGTCTTCTACTGTGGCAAATCCAGCTTCTACAAGGCTAAATGCTTCCCGATACATCGCGTACATTAACCGATTGGTAATGAAACCCCTGATATCCTTGCGGACAAGTGTAGGTTCTTTAGCCCAGTGATGGGAAAGTTCATACAACCACTCGGCATGACGCATATCACTCAAATCCCCGCAAATGATCTCCAGGAACCTCGTCGTATGCGAAGGCTCCGCCCAATGCAGTCCGAGAAAGCGAGACGGATTTTTACGTCCTTGCTGAAGCAAACTTATCGGAATCGCCGATGTGTTGCTGGTGATGATTGTCTCTTGAGATACGATCGATTCTATCCGATCAAAAACAGCACCCTTAATCTGAATATCCTCTATTGTGCATTCCAGAACTAAGTCAGCATCCTTTAATGCTTCATAGTCTTCAGTTATTGACAGGTTTCTTAGGATCTGCCGCGGATCACTGCCGGTCAAACCATGCTTAAGCGACATTTCCAAATGTTCTGAAATCCTCCCCGCGGCAGATTCGAGGTCGGACGTTAACGGAGCTATTGCTACTACCGAATGCCCTGCCAATAACAAACATGTCGTGATGCTGCATCCCATAAGTCCAAGGCCTACAACACCTATATTCAGGTTTTTGGGTTCCATTATTTTAGTGAAATAAATTGACTGACTTACTGTATTGCAGTCGCTGCAATAGCATCTCAGCAAAATCTCCTTCAAGAGAAAACGCAGCTCTTACACCCTATCAGAAAGGCGACAGGATAATGGGCTTCCTATAAAAAGACTTCTCAGTACCCGGGATTTTGATCTTCCTGATTAATTAGCGGATTGTTATTCATTTCTTCCGGCGGAATCGGTAAAAAGTAACGTTCATCTATAAACGATTTGCCAACCGCTGCTATTGCCTCCTTAACTTTATGCGTTCTTTTCAAGTCCCACCATCTTCGCCCTTCGATCAAAAACTCATAGGCACGCTCCTTCATCACGGTATCTCTGAATTCCTCTTTAGACATTCCCTGAAGGTAATCTATGACCGAAGAACTGTTGATATCCAATCCATAAGCCCGGCGTTTTATTTTGTTCAAACTTTCCAAAGCCCTGTCGGAAACGGCACCAGTAGCCATGCATGAAGCTTCAGCGTAAATAAGGAACGCCTCTGTATACCGGTATACCGGTACGCTGTAGACCCTAAGCCCGGCTGTGTTCGTTATAAATTTCTTAAATAGCACTGGCGTATCGGAGGGTAGCGAAACGGTGTTACCGGCTGCATTTACATATTTTGTATACAGGTTGAAACTCTTACGAAGATCTCTCTCATCCCAGTCATTTCCGATGAAAGAATTCATATCAGGAATCCAGGCAAAAAAACCTTGAGAGCTGTAGTTGTAGGGAAAACTACTTGGTCTGTGAAGATAAGACGGAAGACTGGACAGGTTATTTGGCGAGTGATGTATGGACATTATATCTTCCGAATGGGTTTCCGCCGCGAAGATCTTATAAAAATCGTCAGGCTTTTCTACGGAAACCAAGGTGTATCGCCCACTTTCAAGTACATCATTGGCCTTTTTGGCCGCTTCTTCCCAGTTTTCCAACGTAAGATAGACTTGGGCCAATAGCATTTTCGCAGCCCATTTGGAAGCCCTTCCCGTTGCCCCGCCTACCGATTCCGGCAGGTCTTGTTCCGCTTTTATCGCGTCCGCCAAAATAAGGTCATAGACTTTGCTTTCTGGTTCTCGCGGAGAACCAGTAGTGAGATCAGAGCTTTCTGAAATCTTAAGTGGTACAGGCCCCCAAAACCTGACCAGGTTGAAATATGCCATTGCACGGAGGAAGTGAGCCTCGGCCAGTATCTGTGCTTTTTTGCTCTCCGATATATTTTCTATACCAGGCACATTATCCAGTACTGCGTTCGCACGGTTAATAGCCTGGTACAATCTATTCCAAGAAGTAGCAGCATATCCTATGCCCCGAAAATCAAGAACCTGATCAAAGAACGATATAGGTGCTTGTCCGCCTCTTCCTATAAGGAAATCGGCATGCAATTCCACTAGAAGATAATACTCTATTCCGTAATAATCGGAATCAAAGGAGGAGTAGGCTCCCGTTATTGCTGCCTCCGCCTCAGTTTCATTGAGATAATAGTTGCTTTTCGATATAAAGTTTTTGGGAGTTTCTTCCAGCATATCACTACAGGACAGATTCAGCGCCGTAGTAAGAATAATGAAAACAAATTTTCTCATCTGTATAAAATGTTTGAGCTATTAGCTGTTAGGTTTATTCACGACTTTCCGCGGACCGCTTTTTAGCTGCTAGAACCTAAAAGCTCGTGGCTGTTTCATATTTAAAATACTTTCAGAAATTAATAACTATACCACCAGTAAACATTCGGGAAGTTGGATAAGCACTTTCATCCACTCCCATACTTAGTCGACTACTAATACTCTGAGAGTCACTCCCGGTAGAGTTAACTTCTGGATCTAACCCAGGATACCTGGTAAATGTCAATAGGTTCGTCGCAGATAGATAAAGCTGCGATCTGCTGAGTATTGAACTTTTCCCAATCGAAACACCAGGAATATTGTATGCTATTCTAAGTGACTTTAGCCTGATATAACTCCCGTCTTTTATATAGCGATCTGATACAGAAAATTGTGTAGAGGGGCTTACCCTTGGATATTTGGCATTAGGATTCGGATTTTCAGGAGTCCAGTAATTCCCTATCAAATCGCTGAATTGATTTGAACCTCGTTGAAACGAATTTAGATGAGTCGCTGAGGTTGCCCAGAATATATCATTCCCTTTGGTTCCTTCAAAAAACAAAGAAAGCTCGAAATTTTTGTATGACATGTTTGAGTTGAGACTGTATACCAAATCAGGATAAGGGTCACCTATAATGGTAAGGTCTGATGTGTTGATCAGATTATCGCCATTCAGATCCACATATTTGATGTTACCTGCCTCATCTAACCCGTTCTCTTTATATCCATAAAATACGCCAAAAGGTTGCCCTTGGCGAGCTAAATTGACATTGCCTAATATATTGATCGATCCCCCTCTGACATCGGACGCATTAGCGAGTTCAATGACTTTATTTCGATTTGTAAATATCTGAGAACCTATATTCCATCTGAATTCTTTTGTTAAAATATCAGCAGAAATACCAAGTTCAAAGCCCTGATTTCTCATCTTACCTATATTTCTCAGCGTTGATGAAAAGCCCATTGAAGGAGGTAAAGGTACCGAAGCCAATAAGTCATACGTGTTTTTTGAGTAGAAATCAAAAGTTACATGAACCCTGTTTTTCAATACAGATAAATCAAACCCAAGATCTAACTGAGCGGTAGTCTCCCATTTTAGACTACTATTAGCTATGCCAGATGGGACGTATCCAATGGCTTGATTTTGATTCTCATATATATATCGAACCGAAGACAATCGATTCAATGATTGATATGGTGCAACGGAAGTGTTTCCGGTCATACCAAAACTGGTTCTAATTTTAAAATCATCTATAAAATATACATCTGACATAAACTTTTCTTCAGAAACTCGCCATGCAAACGCTGCTGACGGAAATGTTCCCCACTTATTATTTATTCCAAATCTTGAGGAACCGTCCGTCCGGATACTTGCCGTTAGTAAATACTTTCCCAACAACGAATAATTAACACGACCTAACCATGAAGCCAGCGTCCATTCGGAAATGTCGGAGGACGGTGGATTAACAATTTCGGCGGCAGATAAATTATAGTCTTCAGTACTATTGTTTAAAAAACCACTTACTGAAATGCCAGTTGATCTGTTTCTTGTAAATTGATAGGTAAATCCTCCCAGCAATTCTAGACTATGCTTTTCATTAAATGTTTTTGAGTAAGTGAGTGTATTTTCATTTAATGTAGAATTTCTAATGCTATTAGTCGAAGAAGCTCCCCCTCTGTCGCCAGTGTATATGATAGGAGTAAAAGTTTCCCTGCTTCCTATTTCATACTCAAATCCTATCAAAGATTTAAATATCAAATCTGGTTTAATTTTAATTTCTAAACTGGAATTTGTCAACATCGTGTTTCTTGACCGAATATTTTTATATGGATCGGAGTATATTAAAGGGTTGTTCATTGACTCCGATCCAAAACTATATATCTGGTTTACTCTCGTATATTTTCCGGTTTCATCATACAAAGGCAGAGTTGGCGGAGCGGCGAGCGCGCCTGACAAGACAGTCGAGCCGTGTGCCGAATTGTCTACAGGCATAAAAGAGTCATCTATTCGAGAAAGGTTTACGCTGGTAGAAACTTTAAGCCAATTGTTGTGCTGGTGATTAATTCTGGAGTTAATCCCGGCTTTTTTTATACCTGAATTGAAAATAATTCCATCTTGTTTAAAATAATTTCCGGATATCATGAATTGGGTTTTTTCAGAACTACCCGAAAAAGAAAGGTTATGATTTTGAATAGAAGCCGTACGGTAAATGACGTCTTGCCAATCTGTACCCTCGTCCGTTATCGTATTTAAATCGAAGTAGGCAGGTTGATTGCTGTTTTTTAACCATTCGTTGACCACCGTTGCGTACTCGGATGCATTTAACATATCGTAGCGCTTTGCAATGGTCTGTACACCGAAATAGCTTCCTATTTCCAGTCGGTTTTGCTGACCGGTCTTCCCCGCCTTGGTCGTCACCATTACGACGCCATTGGCACCCCTGGCGCCATAAATGGCGGTTGCGGAAGCGTCCTTCAGAATATCGATAGCGGTGATATCGGCAGGATTTAAAAAATCAATATTTCCCGTAATGGGAAATCCGTCAACTACATACAACGGCTCATTGCTTCCCATCATAGAATTCCCTCCCCTTATCTGCACTTCCACACGCCCTCCCGGGCGTCCTGAGTTCTGCGTAACCCGTACTCCGGAGGCCCGGCCTTTCAACGCCTGATCAACCGAAAAAACAGGATAGTTCGTAATTTCTTCCGCTTTAACCTGAGATACCGCACCTGTCATATCCGCTTTTTTTACCGTCCCGTATCCCACGACGACTAATTCTTCCAACGTTTTTTCGTCTACCTGTAAGGTTACTTGAAGAGAAGTCCTGTTTCCGACCATGACCTCCTGTGAGAGATAACCGACAAACGAAAACATCAGGACAGCTTCTTCATCGGGAATCGCAACGTTAAAATTTCCTTCTGCATCCGTTATTGCCCCCTTTTGCGTTCCCTTGAGTAAGATACTCACCCCCGGAAGCCCTTCCCCGGATACGGCATCCGTTACCCTGCCGGAGATGGAACGATCCGGAACAGCATCAGGAGTTTCATCAGTTGGCGATACAAGGGATTCATCGTCACCCGTGATGTGTGTGCCAGGAGATTCCTCCCGGACAGCAGAGTTCTTCTGCAAAGGGCGCTTTTCCCGAATCACAAACGTTTGGGAGTCAATTTCCACGCATAGCATTTCCAATGGCGCTAACAGCCGATTCAATTGTTTAGTCATTCCGCTATTGAAGTACTCCAGGGGACGCGTAGCAACTTTGGCAGAACGAACCAGGCCGGCCCGGTAGTTGAACCGAACCGAAAAAGTTGATTCCAACTGGTCAAGCAGTGACTTTAAGGTTATTTGATTAGGGTCAGTCGTGGCGTTTGTCGACGACGATTGCAATTGCACTGAGGCAAGCGTTTGAGCTGAAGCCGGCATCTCCGTGCCCAACAGCAGCATCATACTTAAGCACAAAAAGTAAAGATGTCTAGGCATTTCGGTGTTTTTTTGATTGGGTTTCTAAAAAAAATTGACATATGTGGTCCAGGCAAAGCCTTGGCTTTGGAATTGACACGTTAAAACAGCGTAATTGCCGTGCTATGGATTCGATATGAAGTAGATCCGGTCCTGATAAGGCATCGCTTCCAGCCCAAAGGTTTCGGAGAGGATGTTCAGTGCCTTCCGGGTATCACTGAGAGGCAGCTCACCGGTAAACTGCTGCTCCTTAAACTCCTCCCCTTCCATCACCAGTTCTATCCCGTAAACCTCCTGAAACCGCTGCTTCAATTCAGCCATCGGTGCATTTTCAAACACTAAAAGGCGTGACCGCCAGGCGGTAAGAGGTCGCTGCTGCTCCGTGTCAGCTTTCTCCAACCGATACGTTTTATCTCCCTTTTGATAGGAAGCGACCTGGCCAGGCTTCATCAAAAACATCTTCCTGGATACAGGATCGGTCAAGGCGATCCGCCCCTCCTCGAGAAGTACACGGGTTTGTTGAGACCGATTATAAACCGTAAAGCGGGTTCCCAGTACGGCCACGTCGGCGCGATCTGTATGGACCGTAAATTTACGTTTGTCGCCGGTATGGTCATCCAGTTGCTTTTGAACTGCGAAAAATCCTTCCCCGGTAAGCCAAACCTCCCGTGTCGATCGCCATTTGAACCGGGAGGGGATCCGCAATTGACTGTTGGCGTTGAGCTTAATTTCCGAGCCATCGTAGAGTGTCAGCGTCCTGAGCTCTGCATTGCCGGTGAGAATCACCTTCTCCCGGAAAAAATAGTCATATGCCAACAGACCTGTCACCAAAGGGAATAAGACGGCGGCAGCATACGCCCACCTGAATCGGGATCGGAGCGATCGACGGACGATAGTCGGCCCGACCGGCTCCACCGGCAAATTGTTCAGCGTTTTCTGATACAATTCATTCACATAAGTTTGCGAAAACGAGATCCAGGTAGACTCAAGTCCCTGTGCAAGCAACCGGGCTTGCTCGAAAGGTTGACGCAGGTGGGGATGGTTTTTCAACAAACCCTGCCAATAAGCAGTCATTTCCGGTGTCGGACCAGCTATCCAGGCACGAAATGACGGATCTGCTAAAAAAGCCTCTGCATCGTAGGAGATGTAGTCGCTGAACGGTTTCATACAAATGGTTTTCAACTATACAGTGAAGCCCGGAAGCAGTTTTGTAGCATAAAATTTCAAAAAAAAATCAAAAAGATTTCTTAAGAAAAGAATAAAAGGGGCAACACCAAAGATAAAGAGCTGTCATTTAACCTATTGCGTAATACTTTCAGATTGCTGCAAACTTGTGAACGGGGAATTCCCGCCCGTTCACAAATTGGATCGCAGGTCACAAATACCCTGTGTATTTGCGTAATTCAAATCGCGGAAGTTGTCGGTCACACAGTCGATGATCCGCTCTTTGAACGTACCCCTCGCATTTTTTCAGGAATAGACATTATGTTTCAAAATCCCCATCGTCCGCTCGAACCTTTCATTAACAAGCTTTTGTGCTTTCGCCACTTTCGCTTTGGATTTCTCCGGGTTCCGGACCATATCCAGCACCGCCGGGGTAATACGCTCCACATCGGCCGGGGTATCCAGGTCGAAAAGCCAGTCGGCCAAACCAATATCACGCCACATGAACCCTTTGCTGGTCTGCTCCTTAAACCGACACACCAGGGCCGGGATCCCGATGCCGATACACATAATGGGTGAATGCATTTCAATCCCGAACAGGCCGGCCGACCGCTCATAAGTGCTTATCGCCTCATCTGTAAGCCAATAGGAGCTTCGCCAGACCACCCGTTCTTTCACATCGTCGGGAAGGGGATCATAAAGCATCTCCTTCCCGATACGAACCTGCGTTTCGTTTTCCGGTACAATAAGTACCTTTTTTGAAGTTTGTCGAACGACGGCGATAATAGCCTCACGAACCGGCCGGTTATCGTGTTCTTTCATCTTTTCGTTGTATGCTTCCCTGGCTTTATCTACGGATCTATTCTTACTTTTAAGCTCCCACCACGGAGAAAACCGGTATTGCGGTATGACGCAGACGAATTCACCCTCTTCCAGATTGTGCTTTTTCAGAAAATCTATAGCGGGTTTATCATTTCTGAGATCAACTGCGAAAGCTCCATCAGGAGAAAAGCCGGTTTCCCGGCAGGTCAGGCCGTTCGCTTTGGCAAACTCAAAGGAAACCGAATCCCTGAAATAGACAAACCGGGCATTATTCATAAGATCAATATCCAGCGGATCAAAATTAGCTGCGTCCTCCTCGAACCCATATCTGCCCGGAAACGTGATCCCATAGATGCCGTAGGGTTTGCCGGTCTCTTTCCGCCACAGATCAAGGTCTGTCCTGGCAACCAGCGACGGCCCTGACCCGTGCAGCATAAAATCGCCCTCCCGGAGTGCCCGGCTTTTTTCCTCCTCTCCGTCAATAATGTGCACCTTCGGAAACCGCTTTTGCAGTATTTCCTTTACTCCGTTTCCTACATTCGAAGGCCACAAGCGCACCTCCGCTTCGGGGATGTGCTTTTCCAACAGCGTGAGGACGCCCGGCGTATGACCGATGTCGCCGATGTTAGCCGTTTGCCAGGAAGAGCGGAGTATAATTACCTTTTTTTTGTTTCCAGCTATTGCCGGGGTATTCAGCGCTCCCATAAGCAGCCCTATTACAGCTGGCGTGTCTTTTAAAAATGTTCTTCTGTCCATTCTGATTTTTCTATTTCAGTATTTAATTCTCTAGCTGATTGATACTAATTTCATTTATTATTGCCGCTTACGGAATCTGGTAGGTGAGCTTAATTCTCCCGCTTTTGCGCGGCCCGTCAATCTTGACCGCAATTCTGGAGTAAGGCTCTCCGCCCTCACTTATTTGTTCGACCAAGACTTGATAGGGTAAGCCAAAACTATCGAGTTTCACCACTAATTTTTCGCCATTAAATTCAAGCAGCCACTGGTCAGGTAAAATTTCTTTCACCGACGATCTTGTAATCCAGGCGGTTTCAAAGTCAAAAGGTTCTGTAAACTCGAAGGTATCAAGCACCTCCAGGCTCCCCGGCCCCTTCCTTTCATAGGTAAATTCACGCGCAAGCTTTTTCAGCCCGGGCACCTGATAGCAGGAAGACAGGTCCAGTGCGAAAATATCCTTCCGGAGCGTGAATTCCTGTCTGAGGATCGTCGCTTTCGCCTTTGCTCCACGGATTTGTTCCTTTCCGGCAACGAGAGGCACGGGGTGGCCGTACGATCCGAGCGACTTATACGTATACCGCTCCTGTCCGAAGGTCTTAGCGGTATAAGGGATGAGGCCAGGATCGCCCGTCACTACTTCTTTCCCGACCGCAATGGTATAGGAGCCTACATCGTTGTGATTGTGGTGCTCCGCGTTGTTCCCTCCTTTGAGGGCGGCGCCCAGCCCGGGGCCACCCAACGTACCGGGCCGCACTATCAGAATCCCTGCCACGTCAAAAAATGATCTCAGCGCAAGGTCGGTATCCGCCTCGGCGCCGGCTTCGGTTTTCATCGAAGCAGTGTTGGGAAAGGCATACATGATATCGGTCGCCAGGTCGGCCGCGTCGCCGGGCGGCGGTTGATCGCCGTATTGAGGCATGAAGATCCCTAGGTTCCGCGCTGCGTACCACACGATCGGACCCGCCGGACGGGTTCCCGCCTTGCAATCGGCAATAGCCGGAAAGGCATCGTTGATGATCTCCGTCCGGATCCCGAAAGCGGCAATCTTTTTCATTTTGGGATGCCCGAAGAAGTCAAGCTGCCCTTGGGTGCTCTGCCAGACAATTTCGCGGAGGGCAATAAAGCGCCCGAACCCGTAATTGTAGTACCCAATCCCCTCGGAACAATAGCCATCGTCCGAAAAGCCGGCTATAAAGTTCTTATGATAGCGCTCCGCTATCGCGACGTATTGGGCACGCTCCTTCTTCTCTTCCAGTACCGTGAGCGCGGCGATCGTTATCCCGGCAAGGCAAACGGCATTCCAGTTGTTGGTCGCCGTAAGCCAGCCGTGGTCGTTGTTCTGTCCGTTAATCGTTGCCAGGATCGGCATCAGTACACGGGAATTGATTTCCTCCTTCACGCCGGCAATCGTCGACGGAGAGAGCTTGTCGTCCAGAAGGTAGACTGCCTGCGCAAGGCTCTGTGCAAATCTCGCCGCCGAAAGCTCTACCAGTCCCTTGTGATTTCGTTCCAGGTAGTTCCGGGGGTTGACCCATGTTTTTTGAGAAATAAGCCCTTTTATGACTTCCTCGATCTTCGGCACATATTTACCCTCATTTGTCAGGCACTCAGCCCAGGTCAGCGTGGTCAGCCACCGCGCGCGTCCGAACTGCATATCCTTCCCCGACTGGGAGTCCCCATGTGTAAACATGCGCATATAAAGCGCCTCGTCAAATTCAGGAAAAGGCGTATCCAGGTACCTGTCGGCCAACCGGATGATCCGGTCGTAGTGGCCGCTTGCTTTCAGCTGCGACCAGGTCGTGCGCTCGCGGTACGGGTCGCCCAAGCCCTGCGGAATGTCCGGAAGCATCGTCGCGATCTGCTCAACCCGGTCCATATCCAGGGGAGCTACTCGTACAATTTTTACGGGCGATGCGTCTTGAACTACCGGGCGTTGCGCAAAGGCGCAGGATCCAAACCAAAACAAAAAAAACAGTTTCTTCATAGAGGTTGCGATTACCACCCGGGGTTCTGCTTCATGTTCGGGTTGGCGTCCATCTCCGAACTGGGAATCGGCCAGATCAGAAAACGGGGAGTCCACGGTACAATATTGGTAGGCAGCACCCGCCCGCCTGTCCAGGTATTGGTAGAGGCGACAAAGACCGGCGCGGCAAGATTCTCCATTGACGGGTAAAAATCTTCAAAGCGATACTGTATCATCGTCTTGTCGGTATTCAGGTAACGCATACGAACCGAATCGAACCAACGGTGTCCTTCTCCCACGAGTTCCAGGCCTCTTTCGTTGAATATTTTTAGCCGGAACTCCGCCTGCGACAGCCCTTCCTCCAGGTCCATCGGCATAGTTCGCCCTACCCCATTGGCTTTTCTTGCGCGGGCCCGCAGCTGATTGAAGGCCGCGTAGGCTTCGGCGGTCGGTCCGTTCAGCTCATTCTCCGCTTCGGCTTTAACAAGGTAGATCTCAGACAGGCGCATAATAAAGAAATCGTTTTCATTGTTCCGACCCTGGTAACCGTCGGGATCAACGTATTTATTCAGGTACGGATACTCCTCGACGGGCTCATTGCTGGCCTTTCTTGTTTCGGGGTAGGTAATTCGGTCTACGCTCTGGTTCCGGTTCTGAAATCTGGTGATAAAGGACACTTCCGTCCGATAATCCCCTTCGTATTCCCCAGTGCTGTAAAGGTCGTAGAACCAGGGCTGTATTCTTGCTACTCCATTTCCCCGCCCGTTTTCTACATGCCCGCTAATATTCCAGCGGTTAGAAGGTTGTGTATACTGAGCCATCTCCGATCCACTTGCGCTTGCACTTGCATTGGTGGCATCACGGGTAAATTGAATGCCGAAAATCACCTCCTGGTAGGCATTTTTTTCTTGGGTAACATCAAAGAGTACGGCGTAGTTACTGATCAGGTTGTACTGCCTGGAAGCGATGACGCTGTCGGCATAATCCCGCGCCAGCAAGTAATTTTCGTGGGCAGGGCTATCGTCACCCTTCAAGTCGCGATAGTTTGCGTAGGTAAGATAGGCCAATGAAAGCATGGCCTGCGCAGCTCCCTTGGTGGCATGTCCGGATTCCCTGGCCGACTGCCGGCTATACGGGAGCAAGGTCTCGTTGGCTATCCGGAAATCATCGAAAATCAACTGGTACACTTCTTCCACGGTGTTTCTGTTGGCGTAAAAATCCGAGCTCCCGTTCGTGGAGCCGGTGTATATCGGCACACCTCCATGCATCCTCACTAGGTAGAAATAAGCAAATGCACGCATAAAATGCATTTCCCCGATGATTCTCGTCCTGAAGGCTTCCGACCCGACCTCCGATACTCCGACGGTTTCGATCATAGCATTTGCCTCATTGATTATCCGATAGAAAGCCCTCCAGGGTGTAATAAAATACGGGTTGGAAGCTGATACGGTCCTTTCATTAAACAGCCGGAAAGTCGCCGAGGTGGAGCCGATGTCGTCTGCACCGTAAAGAATGATGTAATTGAGGTTGGACTTGAAGTTGTCGTATGCGGGCAACAGCGAATAAACCCCGTTGACGCGTGCAAGCACATCGTCTTCCGATTTCATGAAGGTGTCGGAAATGGGGGATGAATAGATTTGCTCCTCCAAGCTGCAGCCTTGCATGAAAAGACTACACAAAAGCACACTCAGTGTTGTTTTTATCCTAATTTCCATTTGTAAAAAAGGTTTGAGCCAGTAGCGCGTCAGATCCGAAGTATTAAGTAGTAGTCAAACCTTCTACCTAACCGCTCACAGCCATATCATCATTTACTTAAATTTTACTATCCTATGCTAGAAACCGGCGCTTAAGCCAAACGAATACGTCCGGTATTGCGGAATGCTCCCGTTATCGATCCCGGACAACATCGAATTGTCGCCCTTGCTGTTGATTTCCGGGTCATACCCTTTGTAGTTGGTCCAGGTTATAAGGTTCCCGCCAGAGGCAAACACCTTCAGGCTTTTAAATACGGGCAGCTTCCTTTTCGGAAAGGTGTAGGCAAGCGTCACGTTGCGCAGTCGCACATAGGAACCGTCTTCCACTATAAAATCGGTGAATCTGCTCTGGAAGGGATCTGCCATGTCGGGCCTGGGGTAAAAATTACTCGTTCCTTCACCCCGCCACCGGTTGTCCCATGCTTCCTGGCGGATATTGGCACCAGATACCCGGTTCATGGCGTCCATTGCATACCGATTTGCGTTGATGATCTCCTGCCCTATGCTTCCCTGGAAGAGGATATTCAGCGATAGCCCTTTCCAGTCGAATTTATTGGTCAGGCCGAAAATGAAATCAGGGTATGGAGTACCGATAATCTCGCGGTCGTCGACCGTGATCGCGCCGTCGGGATGCCCGTCAGCGCCGCTGATATCCTTAAATTTGAGCATACCCGGTGCCCGGGTATAGGAGTCGGTCGGTCCGGCGTCGACCTCGGTCTGGTTCTGGTACACCCCGACGACCCGATACCCGTAATACGACCCTATGGGGCTACCCACTCTTGCAATGGTCAGAGATTGTCCTGCTACGGCCGTATAACCGGGGCTGACAAACGAATTTAGCCTGTCGCCGAGGCTGATCACCTTGTTCCGGTTCCTGGAAATATTTCCGGAGATATCCCAGCCGAACCGACCGGTAAGCAATTTTGCATTCACATCAAATTCGAGCCCCTGGTTTTCGATGATTCCCTGATTGGTCGAGTAGGAAGTGAACCCGTTCGAGGGCGGAATAGTAAGGTTGATCAACAGGTCATGGGTACGTTTATTATAATAGTCAAATCCCATCGTGAGCCGGTTTTTGAAAAAAGTCGCATCCGCCCCGATATTCGTCTGTGCGGTCGTTTCCCAGTGCAGGTTTTGATTGGGGAGATTGGCCAGCACGTACCCGATCTGGATACTTTGATTGGCTACACTGCCGGTAGAATTGAGCATCGCCTTGGTAGAACCGACGCCTACGGCCTGATTCCCGGAAAACCCGTAGCTCGCCCTGATCTTCAATTCAGAAACGGAGGAAACCGATTCCATAAAGGATTCCTTGTGCATGTTCCATCCAAACGCCACGGAAGGGAAAAAGTCCCACTTGTTGTCGGAAGCCAGACGGGTAGAACCGTCGGCTCTGGCAGTGAAGGTTACGATGTATTTTTTATCGAAGCTATAATTGACGCGCCCGATAAACGAGGAAAGTCCCCATTCGGTTGTGCTCGTTGTCGGGTTGGTGATCGAAGTGGCGCTACTCAGATCGTAGTACAGCAGGTTATCATTTGGAAAATTCAGGGCATTTATTCCGAACACCCTCCTGTTCCACTGCTGCCAGGTATAGCCTCCTACTGCATTGATACTGTGCTTTTCGGCTATGACCCTGTTAAAGTTCAGGGTATATTCGGTCAGGTAATTGAAGGAGCTGATATGCCCCCGATAGGCGTAGCCGCCTTCCCGATTACCGAGCGTTGTACCGCGCGGGTGATAGAAATCACGATGGGTAGATCTCACGTTCACCCCGCCGTTTACACGAAAGGTAAGTCCCCGTACGATCGTATAGTCTGCGAAGATATTTCCCAGCGCGGTGGTCATCCGGTTCTGGTCGTCGGACAGGTTGATCAGTGTCAGCGGGTTTCCGAGCTGCGTCTGGTCAATCTCGAGCTCGTCTTCCGACGTGTAGGGTGAGTCAAAAGGCCGGGAGGTCAGCGCCCCTCTTACGACCGACATAGAGGCATCGGCGATATTGGACGACTGCATCGCCGCGCGGTTACGGCTCAATACACCGTTCATGTTCACGCCGAATTTTAGCTTCCTGCTGAACTCCCGGTCGAGGTTGATCCGCAGCGACCCCCGGTCATAGTTAGAGTTTTTAACGATCCCTTCCTGGGAAAGATAGCCGACGCTGACGGCATAGCGCAGCTTATCCTGTCCGCCGGAAACATTGAGCTGGTGACTATTAGTATGTCCTTCCTGATAGATTAAGTCCTGCCAAACCGTATTGACCCCCGAATACTGCGCGATCTGGGCAGCCCGGAAAATCGAATCCTGGCCGTTGTTCAGGGAGGCTTCGTTAGAATAGTTGAGATAATCCATCGTCCCCAGGACATCGATTTTTTTGGGGAGCATACTGATATCGAAACGAAAGGTGTAGGAGATACGGTCTGCTCCGGCCTTCCCTCTTTTGGTCGTAATCAGCACTACCCCGTTGGAGGCCCTGGAGCCGTATATAGCCGTAGCCGAAGCGTCTTTCAGGATCTCGATGGATTCGATGTCGCCCGGATTCAGGCTGGCCAGCGCGTTATCCTCGGGCAGTTGGCCGAGGTAGCCCGACTGGCTTCCGCCTGACATTCTGACACTTCCGTTGTCGGAGTCAACCGGGTACCCGTCAATAACGACCAAAGGCTGGTTACTCCCGCTCACCGAGGTCGCTCCACGAATGTTAAAGGAAATACCGCCTCCCGGCGCCCCGGTATTCTGCGTGATCTGAACCCCCGATACCTGCCCCTGCAAAAACTGCTCCACCGATGTGACCGGGCGTTCATCTACTCCCTCAGCGCTGATCTTAGCTACCGATCCTGTTAGATCGCTCTTGCTGATCGTTCCATACCCTATCACGACTACTTCTTCCAACGCTTTATTGTCGACCCGCATCACGATGTCGAACTGCGTTTTGTTCCCCGAGATGATCTCTTGCGACAGATAGCCGACAAACGAAAACATCAGGACAGATTCGTCATCGGGAACCGTCAACTTAAAAGTGCCTTCCGCGTCCGTTGTCGTTCCTTTTTGCGTTCCCTTCAGTAAGATACTTACACCCGGCAGCCCCTCCCCGGATACAGCATCCGTTACCCTGCCGGTGATGGAACGATCCGGAACAGCATCAGGGGTTCTTAGTTCGTCAGTTGGCGGAACAGGCGATCCTTCAGCATCCGCACCGTCTATACGTGGAGACTCCTCCCGGATGGATGGATTCCTCTTTAAGGGGCGCTTCTCCCGAATCACAAACGTTTCGGCGTCAATTTCCACGCATAGCATTTCCAATGGCGCTAACAACTGATTCAGCTGTTCAGTCATTCCTTTATTGAAGTACTCCAGGGGACGCTTAGCAACCTTGGCGGAACGAACCAGGCCAGCCCGGTAGTTGAATCGAACCGCAAAAGTAGATTCCAACTGGTCAAGCAGTGACTTTAAGGTTATTTGATTAGGATCAGTCGTGGCGTTTGTCGGCGACGATTGCAATTGCACTGAGGCAAGCGTTTGAGCTGAAGCCGGCATCCCCGTGCCCGACAACAGTATCAGATTTAAGCACAGAAAGTAAAGATGTTTAGGCATTTTGGTGTTTTCTGATTGGGTTTCTAAAAAATTTAACATACGCCGTCCAGGCAAAGCCCTGGCTTTGGAATTGACACGTTAAAACAGTGCATTTGCCGTGTTATGGATGCTATAGGAAGTACATCCGATTCTGATAAGGCATCGCTTCAAGGCCAAAAGTTTCAGACAAGGATGTTCAGTGCCTTCCGGGTATCATTCAGAGGCAGTTCACCGGTAAACTGCTGCTCCTTAAATGTCCCGCCTTCCATCAGCCGTTCTATACCGTAAACCCTCTGAAACCGCTGCTTTAAGTCAGCCATCGGTGCGTTTTCAACCACCAAAAGGGTGTGAACGCCAGCCGGTCAAAGTCGCTGCGCTCCTTGTCAACTTTCTCCAATCGATACGTTATCCCCCTTTTGATAAGAAGCGACCTGGCCAGGCTTCGTCAAAAGCATCTTCTAGGAGTATCCCGATCGATCTTAGCGCGTCAGCGTCCCGAGCTCCGCACTGCCGGCGTGAATCACCTTCTCCCGGAAGAAAACCTCTGCGTCGTAGGAGATGTAGTCACTGTACGGTTTCATACCAAATGGGTTTCAACTATACAGTGAAGCCAAGAAGCTGTTTTGTAGTATAAAATTTTAAAAAAATTCTCCAGAAAAGAATAAAAAAGGCAGCATCAACACTAACAAACTGTTCTTTAGTTCATTACATACTATTTTCAAAGCACGCTACACTTGCGGACGAACGGTCTGGTTTGAATGCAATCCCGCCTGTCCAAAACGTTTTCTGCAGCTTTTGCCGGTCAGGGTTTCTGAGCAGGTATCGGATCGATTCTAAAAATACAGCCATACCTTATACGCAATTGCCCGACTTCAAGCACTCTTATCGGCTTGCAAACGGATTGCTTTACCCGTCCATCAGACCTCTCTTCACAAATAGGTTTAACCCGCCTGTTCGATCATGGTTTTGCAACGTCAATAAACTACAATCTATTCAAAACCAGCACATTAAAAAGTGTAAGCTTTTTGTAAGCCCGTTTTTTATACTTTTTTCCGCCCCACCGCTAAGTTTGGCATATTAAACAATCTGCTCATGTTTCATTCATTATTGAGAGACCGGAAGTTGACTTTACTGGTGGTTGCACTGCTAAGCCTTGTGATCCTGATGGCGCTGATATGGCGGCACTATGACCTGGAGCTGCAACGGATCGACGAACGAATGAATGAATTGAAGTCAACCATTTAATAACGCGATGAGAATCTTCTTTACCCCGGCAAAAAGCAGTCTAAAGCTAACCGCGATACGCGTAATTCCGACGCTCATCCTCTTGTTTTCGGCCCTTTTCTCCAACGCCCAAATTACCCCCGATGCCAATGGCATCGTCTATGTAACCGAGGCCGGGACCGGCGATGGCCACGGCTGGGACCATGCCACTCACGACTTACAAGGAGCTATCAACAGTGGTGCTACCAAAGTCTTTGTAGCCGTCGGCAATTACGATGTGCCGTCACCCCACAGTTTCGTGATGAAAGATGGTAGCGATTGATGCGGGGAATAATACCTATAACGCACCTCCCTGGGATCTCGTAGGGAATCCACGCATAAATAATGGCACGATTGATATTGGCGCTCACGAATATTCCTCAAATATGCCGCCTGTGATAATAACACCGGATGCCGGCTGCGTTACTCCTTGATCAGCCTCATCGCCTTTCCGTCGAAAGTGTACAGTATATAAATGCCGGGCATATACTTGTCGAGCCGGATGGTAAATGTTCCCTCCTTTACGGTTACCTGCTGCAAGAGCATTCCGGCCGCATTGACCAGCTTTAACGTGGTCCCCACATATTCGGCGCCGATTTCGACGATTACCTTTTCACCTGCCGGGTTAGGATAGGCCCTTAGCGGCATGCCGCCGGGGCTGGCCACACTTACGATCCTGCTGTAGCTGTAGGAGCCGTCCACATCCACCTGCCTGATCCGGTAGTAGACCATGCCGGATACTGCCGCCGGATCCGTAACGCTATACCGGCTCGTCCCATTCCCTTTGCCGGCTACGGTGGCCACCGTAAGGAAATCCCTGGCGTTGCGGCTCCTTTCCACCTCGTAATGCGCCACGCCGCTTTCCGACACCTTCCATTCCAGCACGGCCTGATGCTGGTCATTCAGATCGGCGACAAATGAGATCCATCGTACGGGTAACGGGGCACTGCCGGTTTTGACAAAGAAGCCGCTGAAGCCGGTCACGTCGAAGCTTACTTCCCAGCGCCCGGCCGCGCTGTTCCATTCCACCGACAAAGGTGTAATATTGACCGGCGTACCGGGGTAGGAACCGGGAAGGCCGGAAGTGCTCCCTTCTCCGGGGCGTTTCTCTACGATAACGTTGGCTTTGCGGGCTTCGATGGTAGCAGGATCATCGGCATCGGGCAGTAGGCTGGCGGGAGCCGGTGCCTGCTGGTTGAAACTCTTAAACTCCTGGTTGGTAAAATAGAGCGTGATGGTTCCGGTTGCGGTTTCCGCGTTGTTTTCGGGACTGATCTCATAGTGCCGTTTTACGTATTGTACGGGTTGGGTATTTTCGATCCAGACTTTTGTGGTCGCAATGCCCTCAATATTACCCGGTGCACCCGTCGTCGTCACCAGGGCCGCCACCGCATTGCATCCATCCAGGTAGGCCGTAGTGCCGTTTGGATGCTGAATCCTGACGATCGTGTTCCCGCTTATGACCATACCCTGATCGGCTGCAGCATGTACATTTTCGAACGCGCCCAGGTCTACCCGGTCGCCGAAGACACGCGGCTGCCCGGCAAGGTCCAGCGACGGGAGATGGAAGCCCGTGGTATCCGGGTTACCGGCATTGATTGCCGGGCTGCAATCTTTCAGCCCGTAGTTCCCACCGGAAGGACCGGCAAATACCTCCTCCGGGGTGAGGTTCCCGGCAGCGATATTGCCGTTTTCCGTATTGGTATTGCCTTCAATCAAAGAGTACTGAGCGGTGTAATTCCCGCTGATAGTACCAAACACGATAGCGTTTGAAAAGGAAGCAGACGCTGAGATGCCCCTCAAAGCATCGGGCGTATTACCGGCGGTGGTCGTATGATTGAATATACCGTTTCCATCCTGCAGGAAGATCCCGCCCCCGTCAACAGCAGCCGTGTTTCCGGTGATGGCGACACCGGTCAAAACCGGGGCAGACAGGAGGCTGATCAAACCGCCGCCCTTGTTGGCGGCTTCATTACCGTTTATGATCACATTGGTAATAACCGGTGAGGAATTGCTAATAAACATTCCGGCTCCGTTATCCGCTTTGTTGTCTTTAATGACCAGGTTACGGAGTGTGGGCGAGGCATAGTTAAGATAAATCCCCCCGCCGTTGGTGCCGCGGTACCCCTCTGTAATCGTAAACCCGTCGAGAATGGCGGTACGGGTCATGGGGTTCCCCGGGAAATCATTGAAGACTACCGGCCTTTCGTTTTTCCCTTTCAGCACCGAGCCGTTACCTTGGTTGGGCAGGATCCTGGTGTCCTGCAGGCCGACAATCCTATTTTCAGGATCGAAACCGCCATAGATGGCTACGCCGTTTTTCATGACGAAGCTGTGGGGAGAGGGTACCTCGTATTCTCCCACGGCCACAAAAACCATGCGGACACCCGCTGCGTTGATCGCCTTCTGCAAATCGCCGGTTGCATTTGCCCAGCTTGAGCCGTCTTGCTGGCCTCCCGCACGTTCGTTTACATACACAATGCCGTTCTCATCAGGCAAAATGCCTCCCACATATTCGTATGCTCCCAAATCGATTGTCCCGTCATGTAGTCTCGGGTTGCCTGCCAGATCCTTGGTGTTGTCGTTCAGATCCGGATACAATTCATTCTTCCCTTTGTTAATGGCAGGCGAGGCGCCCAGCAGCCTATAGTCTCCGACGGTTATATCGTTGAAGATCTTCTCAAGTGTAATGTCTGTGGCATCGAGGTTATCATTCGCAGGATCGGTATTTCCTTCGATCAATGAGTTGTAGGCAACGTACTTGTCTTCTTCTATACTGCCATATACGATGGAATTGTACGAGACTATCGAATCTTCGGCAAAAAAAGCATTGGGATAATTTTCGCCGACGGTTGCATTATATAGCTTAACGGTGTTGCCGGTATCTCCCGAAAAATTCGCCACACCGCCTCCGCTGACAGCCGCGATATTGAGCGTTATTTCAACGTTGGTTAGAATCGGGGCCGATAGCTGATTCCCTATTCCGCCGCCATGGGAGAGCGCTGTATTTCCCGTTATCCTGACATTGTTTATCCTGGGTGAAGAACGGATGTTAAGTACGCCGCCGCCAACTACTGAGGAATTCAGCAGGATGGTCACATCGTTTAAAACCGGGGAAGAACTATCGTTACATATGCCGCCTCCGTAACTAACCGTTTCAGAATTTTCGGCAAGTGTTGTATTTCCCTGTATCGTAACCGTGTTTAATTCGGGGTTTGATTCTAAATTATACATTCCGCCTCCGTATTCTTTGGCATAATTTCCCATGATGAATACATCCGTTAAGACCGGCGAAGAACGATAGTTGTATACCCCTCCTCCCACCTCAGCAGTATTTCCGGAGACCATCACGCCGTTTAAGACCGGATGGGAGTTCTCCTTGTTGAACACACCGCTGCCTTTGTTGTTCAGGATAAACACAGCGGTTAGCGTGGGCGAGCTGTCGACCCAATTGTAAATACCTTCCTTTTCATTTTCTTCTATCGTTACCAGGGTTAAATCGGGGGAGGAGTTGTCGAAGTTCAGAATACCCACATGATTGTTTGATCGTATTTTTACGGCGATTAGTGTTGGGTTACAATAACCGGTGTTGTACATACCGGTTCCGTTATTTTCCGATATCTCCACGTCGATCAAAGTGGGCGAGGAGTTATTGTCGTTGTAAATGCCCCCATTATTGTTTTTTGATATTGTCACGCTGGTTAAAGCAGGTGATGAATGGTTAAAATTATACATTCCGTAACCATTGTTTTCAGCAATAATGATATTGGTAAACGTAGGCGAAGAATTGTAGTTTTCAACAGCAAAGATTTCCCCTCCCGTAATTACGAACCCGTCGAGCGCTGCTGAGGAGTCGATACTGCTTTCTCCGAACATCCCCCCGCCGGATAGAATCACCGATCCGTTATTCCCGCGTAATAGGGTGCCTCTTGTAAGGTCGGCCGTGTCTGGTAAAATGCGCGTATCGGCCAGATCGTCAATACCGTTCTCCGGATCAAATCCTCCGTATACCGCTACATTGTTCTTCAGGATAAAGCTTACCGGCAGCGCGGAAACAACAGGGGTACTGTAGGTCCCCTGTGCAACCCATACCTGTTTTGCTCCCCTGGTGTGGATGGCCCCGATCAGGCTTTGAGTGGCATTGTCCCAACTGCTTCCGCTTCCATCACCGGCGGTAGCGGTTCTTACATGCACCACGCCGTTTTGATCCGGAACCAGGAAAGATTCGTAGGCGCCCATATCGACCGCCAATCCGGATAGCCTGGGATTGCCCGCCAGGTCTTTGGTGGTGGAATCTAAACCGGTAACCAGGTAGTTAAACCCTGCGTCGATTGCTGCCGAGGCGGCTTTAAGCCGGTAGTCGCCCGCGGCCGGGTCGCGAAAGAGATCGGTCTGCGCAACACCGGAGCTGCCTTCGATCAGCGAATATTGGCTGCTCAACAATGACGCTGCTGAAATGTCGCCGTAGACGATTGAATTGGTAAAAGAAACGAAGCCATTGCCGGCATGAACCGCATTAGGGACATTACCGACTATCGTGGTGGTCCCTACTGACAGAGAAGAATATTCGGATCCACTGAAGATTCCGCCTCCCTGTTCGGTCGCCTGGTTAGCGCTTATTTCCACGGTGGAAACCCAGATGCCGCTGCCGCCTTCATAGTAGATTCCTGCCCCCCGCCTGGCTTTATTCCCTTTAATGAGCGAATTGGAAAGGGTAGCGTTTGCGTCCAGGTTGTATAGGCCGCCGCCATTCTCAGTAGCCTCATTTCCGGTAATCAGCAGGTTGGCAAGGGTGGGCCAGGCATAATGATTATAAATGCCGCCCCCGTTTGCGGCCTTTCCCCCGGTAATGGTGAAGCCGTCCAGTATGGCAGTGGTTGTTAACCGGTTGACAGGAGTGAAATTGTTGTTAACGACCGTCCGCAGATCTTGCCCGTGCAGGATCGAGCCTTCCGTCTCGCTGAGCAGGATCCGTTTTTTAGTCAGGTCGTCCACACCGTTTTCCGGGTCGAAGCCACCGTATATTGCCAGGTTGTTTCTCATGATAAAACCCCGTCCGGGGGCGTAGTAAGTTCCCCTCGCTACCCATACCTGCTGTACGCCCGGGGTTCTGACAGCGCCTTGCAAATTCCCGGTGGCATTGTTCCAGCCGCTGCCGTCGCCGGTGGCATTCTCCCTTACGTATACAATGCCGTCGGCATCGGGGAGGATCCCGTAGTCCGGGAAAAATTCGTAAGCGCCCAGGTCAATTCTATCACCCGCAAGCCGGGGGTTGCCGGCCAGGTCTTTGGTGGTGTCATCCAAATCGGGAAACATTGAGTTAACCCCCATGTCAATGGCCGGCGAAGCATCGTTAAGCCGGTAGTCATCTGTGGAAGGATCCGCAAATACATCCGCGGATGTAAAACCTGATCCGCTGATATCGCCGCTTCCCACAGCGGCCTGCCCTATCCGCAGGGAATAATACGTGCTGACATTCGCTCCGGTAATCGCGCCGTCAACAATGGAATTGAACAGGTTCAGCGAGCCGCTCACTCCATGGACAGCGCCGGGGGTATTGTCGGCGATGGTGGTGTTTCGCAGGAAAGCATACGCCTCGTTGTTAAAAACCCCGCCGCCCAGATCGCTCGCCTGGTTGGCAGTCACTTCCACGTTGATCAGCATCGGAGAAGCAATTTCGCCAAAGTAAATGCCGCCTCCCCGGCCGGCCTTGTTTTCCTTCACAATGGCATTCGACAACGCAGCGGCGGCGCTATTGTTGTAAATGCCGCCTCCGTTACCGGTAGCCTCGTTTCCTTTGATAAGCAGATTGTTCAGCGTAGGCGCCGCATAGTAGTTATAAATGCCGCCTCCGTCTACGGCTTTTCCCGCCGTAATGGTAAAGCCGTCCAGGAGGGCAGAGGGAGTGAGCCGGTTGGTCGGGCTGAAATGATTTCTGACCACCGTCCTTTCATTGCCTCCGCTCAGGATAGCGCCTCCTGTATCACTGAACAGGATACGGGCATCGGCCAGGCTGTTCACGCCATGATCGGGGTCAAAACCGCCGTACACCGCCACATTGTTTTTCAGGACGAAGCCTTGTGCAGGTGCAGTGTAAGTACCTGCTGCCACAAATACCTTCTGCGCGCCCGCTGCATTGATGGCGGCCTGCAGGTTCCCGGTAGCATTTTCCCAGCCAGAACCGACGCCGTCGGCGCCTTCTTTTACATATACAATGCCGGCGGCATCGGGGATGATCGCTTCGTGGTCTTCTTCTTCAAAAGCAGATTCATAGGCTCCGAGGTCGATCCGGGCACCCGCAAGCCGCGGATTGCCCCAAAGATCTTTCGTCGTGGCATCCAGGCCCGGAAATAAGGCATTCGCCCCGGCATCGATGGCAGGGGAACCGTACTTAAGCCGGTAGATTCCTGTAGCCGGATTGATGAATACGTCGTCTGGTGTAAGACCCGATCCGTCGATATCACCGGCTCCCGTAGGGGCCGGTCCTACCTGCATGGAGTAATTGGTAGAAACGTTCGTTTCTGTGAGCGCGCCGTGGATAACGGAATTAAGAAATGAAAGCTGGCCTTCCTTCCCATGTACAGCCTCAGGCGTATTGCCCGCGACCGTAACGTTTCTCAGGTAGACATAGGACTTATCGTTAAAAACTCCGCCTCCCTCTTCAGTCGCCTCGTTGGCGGTCAGTTCGACGCCGGTTAAACCGGTGGTGCCCATTTCTCCATAGTAAACTCCCCCTCCCCGGG
Organism: Telluribacter humicola; assembly: GCA_040394475.1. GTDB lineage: Bacteria > Bacteroidota > Bacteroidia > Cytophagales > Spirosomataceae > JBEBSD01. The sequence continues at coordinate 51,809 of JBEBSD010000038.1, forward strand.
CGGCTTTATTCCCTTTGATAATCGAATTCGTTATGAAAACGTACGCGCTGCTGTTGTACACCCCGCCGCCGTTGCCGGTAGCTTCGTTTCCTGTGATGAGCAGGTTTCTCAGCGTAGGCGCGGCGAAGTTGTTGTAGATCCCGCCGCCGTCGACAGCCTTTCCCCCGGTAATGGTAAAGCCGTCCAGCACGGCGGTGGCTGTCAGTAGGTTCGTGTTACTAAAATTGTTTTTCACGACTGTGCGGTCGTTGCCTCCGTTCAGGACAGAACCACCCGTCGCGTTAAACAGAATCCGGTCTTTGCTCAGGTCGGTAATACCGCTTTCGGGGTCGAAACCGCCATAGACCTCCACATTATTTTTCAGCACAAAGCCTTGTGCAGGAGCCATATAAGTACCTGTGGCCACAAAAACCTTCTGAACCCCTGCAGCGCTGATGGCCCCCTGCAGATTACCGGTTGGATTACCCCAGCCGGAGCCGTTGCCGGTAGCGTCCTGCTTTACGTACACGATACCGTTCGTAGGTTGAATGCCGCCCCCATTTCCGGTGCCACCGACAGGCACTTCATAGGCGCCAAGGTCAATCGCATTTCCTGCAAGCCGGGGATTGCCTGCAAGATCCCTGGTAGTAGCGTTCAGACCGGGAAAGACGGCACTATGCCCTGCATCAATGGCGGGTGATCCTCCTTTGAGCCGGTAGTTGCCTGTGGCAGGATCGACAAATACATCAGCCGGAGTAAGACCGAGGCCGTCGATATCCGTACTTTCTGTTGCGGTATGGCCTATCCATAGGGAGTAAAACGTATAAATGCTTCCCAGGGTAAGTGTTCCGTCGACGATGGAATTGAAGATAAAAATGATGTCGTCCTCTCCTTCCGCATGAATAGCACCAGGTGTATTGTTGGCGATGGTTACGTTATGCAGGGCAGACTGGGTTGTTTCATAAAAGATACCCCCTCCCGGGCCAGTTGCCTGATTGGCGGTTATTTCAACATTCCTCATCTGCACCATGACCAGTCCGGTGTTGTAAATTCCGCCCCCCCGAGCGGCTTTGTTCCCTCTGATAACAGTATTCGCTATTTCTACGCCGGCATGGTCATTGTACACCCCGCCGCCGTTGCCGGTAGCTTCATTTCCTGTAATAAGCAGATTGGTCAGTGTAGGCGCGGCGTAGTTGTTGTAGATCCCGCCGCCGTTAGCGGCCTTTCCCCCGGTAATGGTAAAGCCGTCCAGTACGGCAGTGGCCATCAATTGATTGTCGCTGCTAAAATTATTATTGACGACCGTACGGTCGTTGTTTCCACTCAGGATAGCGCCATCCGCTTCATTGAGCAGAATCCGGGCGTCGGTCAGCTCATTGATATTTTGTCCGGGGTCGAAACCGCCATAAACCGCTACATTGTTTTTCAGCACAAAGCCGTTCGTCGGGGCCGAATAGGTTCCTACGGCAACAAAAACGTTCTCGACCCCCGGGGTATTGATAGCGCCCTGCAGATCCGAAGTAGCTTGTGCCCAGCTGGACCCGTCGCTGTCGCCATCGGATGTTACATAAACGATACCGCCGGTCGGAATAATTTGCGCCGCGGCAAAGAGGTTGAATGATAAGGCGATCAGGGAGAATAGTGATCGCAGGCAAAAAGATAAAGACGGGCTCATAACAGTTTTCTCAAAATTGCTTTTGGACTTGCCGGAATATCGGAGGTGTTGTTCAGACAAAGATTTGCGGCGTTTTTCTTACCGGAGCAGACTGTGACACCTCATACCTGACCGGTAATGTTAGGAAAATACGGGCGATCAGCTCCCGGATACTGCCTTACAAAAATCTTACATTTGCAAAAGCAGAACTGTAACTTGTTGAAAATGAACAAGACTCGTCGCTATATCGAGGCACATCCCCGGTTTTCATGCGTTTGTTCTTGTTGCCTTTAGCACCTCGCCGTTTGAGCTCTCTGACAAATTCAGCAAAATAAAATCCATGCCCGAACACAACACAATCTTGATTTTTATCCAGGATAAGGTCTAAAAATGCGGCCACCCGTTTTTTCGACTCCCGTCTGGTCCCGATTTGATTCGCATGATTGCTGTACCACTGAGCTCTTCCGGCTATCACCCATACCAGTGTGGGAAGTTTTATAGATGTAGTAACAAAAGATTTTTAAGATATCCGGTAAGCGTTTCTGATACGGCACTTCAAAAAATAGCTGTATCTTACCATTTGAAAGAAATTTTATCCTAAAACTCAAGAAATGAACAACCCACTAACACGGAGGGATTTTGTGAAGAGATCCCTGGCGACGAGTTTGTCCCTTGGCGCACTGGGGAGTTTGTCCCTTCCACCCTTGTTTGCACAAAATTCCGGAATGAAACTAGGCTTCGTCACCTATCAGTGGGGTAAGAGCTGGAACCTCTCCGAGCTCATTGCCAACTGTGAAAAAACCGGTTACCTGGGAGTGGAACTTCGGACCGAGCATGCCCACGGTGTAGAAAGCACGCTTTCGAAAAAGGAAAGAAAGGAAGTGAAGAAAAAGTTTGCAGACAGTCCCGTCACTTGCCTGGGATATGGAAGCAACTACGAATACCACAGTCCCGACCCGGCTGTATTGAAAAAGAACATCGACGGTACGAAGGACTATATCAAGCTTTGCAAAGACATCGGGGCTACGGGATTAAAGGTAAAACCCAACACAATCCCGGACGGTGTTTCAAAAGAAAAGACGATCGCTCAGATTGCCGCTTCCTTTAATGAAGTTGGAAAATTTGCGCAGGATTACGGTCAACTTATCCGGGTGGAAGTACACGGAAAAATCACGCAGGAATTGCCGGTCATGAAAGCAATCTTTGACCAGGTAACCGAAAAGAACGTCGTCATCTGCTGGAACAGCAATGACTCCGACCTGAACGAACCCGGGTTGGAAGGCAATTTCAACATGGTCAGGCAATGGCTGGGGGATACCACCCATTGCCGGGCCTTTAGTGCGGTAGATTATCCTTATCAGGAGCTTTTTAGATTACTCAAGGGAACAAACTACAACGGATGGGTCTTGTTGGAAGCCCACACCAATCCGGATGACAAAGTTGCGGCGATGATCAGGGAAAAAAAATTATTTGACGAGATGATAAGGCGTATATGATCTGATATATGTCATTAAAAAAGCAGTAATCAAGTGTAACCCTATAACAAGCATGACAAAACGTAGAGATTTTATTAAAAAGAGTTTGTTGGGAGGGGCCGGGATAGCCGTTGCCGGTATGTCCATGAGCGCGAAGTCCTATGGTAACATTATGGGAGCCAATGATCGGATCTTCCTTTCTGTGATCGGAATCAGGGGACAAGGAACCAACCACATCAACCAATTTTGCAAACTTAAAGGCAGTAGAAATGTCGTCATCAAAACGCTTTGCGACGTTGATGAAAACACCTGGGCGGAAAAGGTGAAATTGGTACAAGACCAGACAGGCGACCGGCCGGGAAATACCTATGACATGCGCAAGGTGTTTGAAGATAAGGAAATAAATGCGGTTTCCTTTGCTACTCCGAACCATTGGCATGCGTTGGGCGCCATTTGGGCCGCTCAGGCAGGCAAGCATGTCTTTGTAGAAAAGCCTGCCTGCCACAACATCTATGAAGGCCGGAAAATGATAGAAGCGGCCAGGAAATATAACGTGATCATGCAAGTCGGGTTTCAAAACCGCTCCATTGCCAATGTCATGCAGGCCATGAAATTCCTTCATGAAGGAGGTATCGGAGATGTTTACATGGCCCGGGGCTTGTGCTACAAGCCGAGAAATTCCTTTGGAATAGCCAAAGACAGCGCGCCGCCTTCGGGCCTTCACTATGATTTGTGGCTGGGTCCGGCGCCCTACAGGGCATACAACGAGAAGCGCGGACACTACAATTGGCACTGGCATTGGGATACCGGTAACGGGGACACTGGAAATCAGGGGCCGCACCAGTTCGACGTCGCCCGCTGGGGACTGAACAAAAATGAGCATCCGGTCAGCGTTTATTCCACCGGGGGGATCTACGGCGTATCTCCATCCGAATGCTCGCAAGAGACTCCAAACACCCAAACTTCCGTTTTTAAATACAGTGACGGAAAGGTGTTGGAATTTGAAACCAGGGGCCGCTATACCAACAGCGAATCCAGTCTGGGTACCCAGATCGGCAACATGTTTTACGGAACAGACGGCTATCTGGAGGTGAATGGCAGTACATGGAAGGCTTTCCGCAAAAATGAAAAAGAACCTTTTGCCCAATCGTCCAAAGAGCAGGCGCCCGCTTCGGGCAATTCAAATGTACTGGCAGCTCCGGGCGGGGCCGAGCACTATGCAAACTACCTGGATGCTATCCGTAAGGGAGACCGCTCTGCGTTGAACTGTGATATTCGGGAAGGATTCTATTCCTCGGCATTGCCGGCGATGGCCAACATTTCTTATCGCCTGGGAAGAAGCCTCAATTTCATGGGTGAATACGAGAAGTTTGCCAACGACCCGGAAGCAGACACGATGCTGAGCCGTCCGAGCCGCCCACCGTA
>JBEBSD010000039.1:0-54584 GCA_040394475.1 Telluribacter humicola
ATTTTTTCTCTGTGTACCTCGGTGTTTTTCTCCGTGCCGCTCCGTGTTAATTTGCCCTTAATGTGCTGTATACAGATTAAAAGTCACCTAGAAGCGTCATTATTTTTTCTCTGTGTACCTCGGTGTTTTTCTCCGTGCCGCTCCGTGTTAATTTGCGATTTGCTATCGTTCCCTAGAATCCCGTGAACGTGATTTCCGTTCGTCAGTGTCTTTGTGATCTTCGTCACTGGTAAGTTCGTGGGTCTTTCTGTCGTATTTGCCCTTTAGCTCATCGATAATGGTATTTTTCCAAAGCTTCATCCCCGTAAAGTAGGCCGTTCGTCCGATCATGTGCCCGGAAACCGGAGCCGTTACCAGTAAGAAAAACACAATCGCCAGCACTTTCGTCGTAACCGGAAAGTCCGTGAAATAGAGTGCGGTCCCGGCCATGATAAACCCGATTCCCAGGGTGGCCGCTTTGATGGTAACCGAAAGGCGCAAAAAGAAATCCGGCATCCGTATCAGCCCGACAGCAGCTGTAAGAATAAAGATTGTCCCGATGGTGGTCAGGATCATAATTATAATATCCATCATTTCTTTTCGCGTTGTTCGAGGTAATAGGAAAACGCCACCGTTCCCAGAAAGGCAATCAGCGCCAGGATCATCGCCACATCCAGAAAAGAAGACTCATCCGTGATCATACAATAGATCGCAATAATGCTAATCCCGATATTGATCATGAAATCGAGGCTTACCACACGGTCGATGGTGTAGGGACCTTTTATGAACCGGAAAAAAACCAGAACGGCCGCCAGCGACAAAACCGGCATAATCCCGTAAAGCATATAATTCTGCAACGTCATCTCAATATCTCCAATAATTTGTTCTCAATACGTCTCTTCATGCGGCGGATAAACTTATCCTTATCATTTAAGTACATTACATGAATGTACAAAACTCTTTTGTCAGCGCTGATATCCAGGATCAGGGTGCCGGGAGTAAGAGAGATAATATTAGACAGCATGGTGATCTCGAAATCGGTGCGGGCATTCATCGGGTACTTCACGATTCCGGGTTTCATAAAGAAACGGGGGGTGATCATGTCAAACGCTACCTGGATATTGGCTTTTACCATCTCATATAAGAAATACAGCCCGAAGCTGATAATCTTGGGTACCCTCAGGAAGTATCTTTTGTCCCCACCGTTTTTTTCTTTAATCCATAGAATGAAAAATCCCAGGGCAAAACCAAATCCGAAATTGATAAAGGTCAGATTGCCGGTGAGCGCTACCCATAAAAAGGTAAGCATCAGATTGAGCATAAACTGTTTAATCATGGTATTATTTCTTTAATACTGCTCTGATATAGTAATCCGTATCGATCATATTGGCGGCAATCCGTTCGGAGATGGTGTATATCTTTTCAGCTCCCAGGCCGATATACAGTGAAACCAACGCCAGGCCTATTACCGGAAAGACAAGCATGGCCTGCTTAAAGAAGGGCAGTTTGTCGAAATCATTGAGGTCCTCTACCCGTTTGGGAAGGGGTTTCCAGAAAACCTCTGACCACATCTTCGCAATAATGTATAACGTAAAAAAGCTGGCCATGATATAAGCGGCGAGCAATACGTAGGCATTAGCATCAAGACTGGCCTTGAACAGATCAATTTTCGGCCAGAAACCCGAAAGCGGCGGAATGCCCACCAGTGAGAAAAAGATAATCGCCATCAGCAGCGACAATTTAGGGTAGTCGGCATAGAGCCCCCCCAGCCGCCGGATGTCGGTACTGCCCCGGATTTTGTGAATAAGTCCGCTCGATAAAAAGAGATTGGTTTTAATAACAATATCATGGATAAGGTAAAAGATCACGCCGGTGAGCGCCACCTGGGAATGCAACCCCAAGCCCCCTATCAGGTAACCGATATGGCAAACAATCAGGTAAGAAAACATTCGCCGGATGCTGGTTTTGTTAAGTGCACCCATGGCCCCGGTAAACATGGTCAGGATGGCGCAGGTGATCAGCACATTCTGCATAAACGGATCCGGGATAAATATGAGCGTAAACGTCCGCAGCATTGCATAGATCCCCATTTTAGTAAGCAGACCGCCGAAGGTAGCGGCTATGGCAGCCGGTGGGGTATGGTAGGAGGACGGAAGCCAGAAATACAACGGAAAAACAGCCGATTTAATCCCGAAACCTATAAAAAACAACAGCGCCGTAACGTTGACAAGTTCCTGCTTTTCGATAGTTGCGACTTTCACCGAAAGATCGGCCATGTTGAGCGTACCGGTAAGCCCGTATAGGATGGCGATTGCAGTCAGAAAAATAGTAGAAGCCAGCATGTTCATGGTTACATACTTGATGGCTCCTTCCATCTGGGGCTTTTTGCCCCCCAGCGTCATCAGTACGAATGACGAGATGATGACAATTTCAAACCAGACGTACAGGTTAAAGATATCGCCGGTAAGAAACGCACCGTTCAGCCCCATCAGGAGAAAATGGGAAATCGCAAAGTAACCGAACTGCATCCGGGCCTTGCTGACTCCCACCACCGAGAAAATACCCACCGCAAGACCGGCAATGGCGGTCAGTACGACCAGCGTAGCGCTGAACGTATCGGAAACGAACGTAATTCCAAAGGGAGCTTTCCAGCCTCCGGCCTGCATCGTAAGGATGCCCGCCTTCCAGGTCTTATTGAAAAGCTGCAGCGCCAGCGCCAGGGTGAATACGTGTCCGCATAAACTTATAAATCGTTGTATATTCACATGCCGCCATGCAAAAATAAGCAGCACGGCAGTTACGAGGTGTGAGAAAATGGGTAATATGAGATAATTATCGGTCATATGTCTAAGTCATGGGTATTGAGGGTATCCAGGTTATCCGAGCCGGTAATGATATAGACCCGCTTCAGGAGAATAATGGCAAACGCCTGGAGTCCGAAACTGATGACAATGGCCGTCAGGATCAGCGATTGCGGGACGGGATCGGCATACATCTGGGTAAATACCCCGGCATCAGCAGCAATAATAGGGGGGCGGCCCTTGGCAATATCTCCCATCAGAAAAATCAGGATATTGGCCCCGTTTCCCAGTAATACTAGGCCAATCAACAATTTGACCATGCTTTTTCGAAGCATCAGGTAGATGCCGGAAGAATACAGCAAGCCTATCAGAAAAATCAGCAACAGTTCCATTATACCTGATCAGCGGTTTCGGAGATGGTAAATAAAATGGTGAGGGCTACCCCAATGACGACAATAAAAACACCGATGTCGAAAAACAACGCGGTGCCTACCAGCCCGATCACCGGGACAGGATCGGTAGACCACAATCCGGTCATGAACGATTTTCCAAAAAACAGCGGAAGCAATCCACTCATAAACGATAGTGACAGTCCGACCGGGATAAAGGACATGGGCGGGTATTTAAGCAGCTTGCGGGTTTTGGCCAGCCCGTAGGCGAAGGCGTGTAAAACAAAGGCAATGGCAGCGACCAGCCCCCCGACAAACCCGCCGCCCGACTCGTAATGGCCCCGTAAGAGAATGAAGACGGAGAACAGCAGCAGCAGGGGAAGCAGGTAATTGGTAGCGGTTTTTAGGATGGTTGATTGCATGGCCGGTGGTTCGGTTGGTTAACTTTATTCTTTGTCGGTGGCTTTTACGTTTAATTTTAACAGACTGTAAACGCCTAAAGCCGCAATGGTAAGCACCATTATTTCAACCATGGTATCAAATCCACGAAAGTCGACCAGGATAACATTGACTACGTTTTTGCCTTTGGCCAGTAAGTAGGCATTGTCGGCATAGTAGCGGCTGATTTCTTTATTGGCCGGGGCAATAAGTGCCTGCAGGGTGATAATGGCAATCAAGGTGCCGAAGGAAAGAGCCACGACACCATCGCGAATTTTCGTCCGGGTGGTCGACAGGTTCAGGAAATGGGGAAGCCTGAATAATACCAATACAAACATTACCACCGTAAGGGTGTCAATGGAAAACTGGGTCATGGCCAGGTCGGGAGCCCCGTAGAATACAAAAATAAGACAGATTGCCAGGCCGATGATGCTGATACTGGCAATAGCTGTGAGCCGGGAAGAGGTGAAAACCGTTATGAAAATGGCAACCACCATGATGATGAAGACCACAAGCTCGTAGAACCGTATTTCCGTAAAATTGGAGAGATCGACCCGCAGGTTGACCGTTGTGAAGAGCTTATACCCGATCAGTAAGACGAGCGACACAATGATCGTGACGATGTAAGAGCTTAAATAACCATTGTGAAAGAACCGGGTGTACCCGAAGGCAAAACGTCTGGTCAGCTCCCCGATTTTATCCATTAGGGTTGGTGGGGCGTAGCGCTGGAACCGGTCGAGGCCTTCGATACGGGCAGCTTTGGGCTGCACCAGGAAATAGAGCGCGGCGCCGACTGCAATAGTAACAGCGCTCAGAAGCAGGACAATATTGAACCCGTGCCAGAGCTTCAGCGGGGTGTTGATCGCCGTGCCATGGATGGTGCCCGCGGTATGGCGAAGCAGCAGTTCGTCGGCAATAAAGGGAGCAATTCCAAACAGGACGCCGGCAATCCCCAGCGCCAGCGGAGGCGCAAGCAGGAGAATCGACGGGTAATGCGGTTTGTTGAATTCCGCCGGAAGGGAACCCGCAAAAGGCTTGATGCCTGCCAGGAACCCGCTGTACAGCAGCAGAATATTGGTGACGACGGCAAGGACGGTTAGTACATAAGGCAAGTAATGGGTCGTGTGTAAGGTGGCTTCATAGATCAGGTCTTTCCCGATGAAGCCGAAGGTCAGGGGAATCCCGGCGCTGGAAAAGGCAGCCAGCAAACCCGCAAGGGCAACTGCCGGGAGTAATTTTCGAAGGCCCCCCAGCCGGGTTACATCCCGTGTCCCGACTTCATGGTCAATGACGCCTGCGATCAGGAACAGCCCTGCTTTGTAAAGAGCGTGTACCAATATAAATACCGATACGGCCTGAATAGCGTAAGGGGTACCGATTCCTATCAGAAACACACAGATTCCTAATGCCGAAATCGTGGAATAGGCCAGGATTTCCTTGAGATCGTTGCGATAAACCGAGTGGATAGCTGCATAGAGCATGGTAAACCCACCTACGATCATCAAGGGATAATTCCAGAAAGGGTGATTCCCCAGAATGGGACTAAAACGAGCCAGGAGGTAAATTCCGGCTTTTACCATGGTAGCCGAATGCAGGTAGGCCGACACGGGCGTGGGGGCTTTCATCGCCCCGGGAAGCCAGAAGTGAAAGGGGAACTGCGCAGATTTGGTGAAGGCTCCCGCGAACAGGAAAAACAGGATGAGTCCGAAATACGGACTTTCTTTAAGGACTTCAGAGGAAAACAACATGGCGCGGATAGAATACGTATCCGTTACACTTCCCATCAGAATAAAACCCGCCATTAAAAAGAACCCGCCGCAGCAGGTAATGGCGAAGGCCATCAATGCACTTTTCCGGGATTCCGCATTTTCATTATTAAAGCCGATCAGAAAAAAAGAACTGATGCTGGTGAGCTCCCAGAATATAAATACCAGCAACACGTTATCGGACAATACCACGCCCAGCATCGAGGCCATAAAGAGACTCAGATATCCATAAAACCGATCGAGGTATTTGTGGCCTTTCAGATAAGAAGAGGCGTAGAAAAAGACGAGTGCGCCGATGCCGGTAATCATCAGCGCAAACAGCATGGACAATCCGTCTAAACGAAAGTCAAGATTGATTCCCATTGAGGGAATCCATTTGTAACTGAACCGGAGGGTTTTCCCCGCACTGATATAGGGGAAAAAGTAAAGAAAATAATTGAATATAGACAATGGGAGCAATCCTAGTAACACGGAAAGTCTCCCCTTGAAAAATCTGCCTAAAAATGATAATAAAAACGCTACTAAAAAGCCTGATAGGACAGCCAGAATCATTAACCGGAAATTGTTCGTTAATCTGTGATGTCGTAAAATTACAAAATTCCCGTTAGTCTGCCTAGCATTTTTTTATGCGTAAAAACAGTATTTTTATGCTTTTTTTTTAGGTCAAATAAGAATTATTATGGTATTTTATAAAGACTCCGGTTGGGACTACCAACTGCTGCCGGAAGCTGAATCCAGGACTGTAACGAGTGGGCTCAGGGCCAGTACTGACTGATTTTTTTTCGGAGGAACGCGACGCTTCGTTCGAGTTGTTCCATTCCGTCCACACCGTCTTCAATGCTGATCCAGTTGTCAAATCCGACGCGTCTCAGCTCGGTAAAAATGGCGTCGTAATCGTTGAGTCCTTTGCCGATTTCGCCGTGGCTGAGCCGTTTGGCATAGCCCTGGGCGCCGCCTTCTTCTTTGCGGAGGTCTTCGATCGTTCCCTCTTTCAGGTAACGGTCGCTGGCGTGCATGGTTACTACACGATGCGATACCATTTTCAAAAGTTCTAACGGATCCTCACCGGCCAGGTAGGTGTTGCTGGGATCATAGTTGACACCGAAAAAGGGGTGGTCGATCTTATCGACAAGCCGGCTGAAGATCGCCATTTTCTGGGCGAATTCGGGATACTCCCAGAAATCGTCCTTGTAATGGTTTTCGATGATCAGCGTAATGCCCCTGGATTGTGCATAGGGCAGGCACGCTTCAATACATTCGGCGGCCAGGTCGATGCCTTTTTCGACCGATAGTTCAGGTCTCCTTTGGCCTGAAAGAACCCGGCAATAAGAGCCGCCCAGGGCGTGGGTCATGTCAATCCAGAATTTTTCTTTGTCGATTTCAGCTTGCCGGAAGGCTTTATCGGGATGGGTGAAATCGGGAGAACAGCACATCATGGGAATCACTTTTCCATGACTTTCGACCTGCTGGCGAAAACCAGCCCAGTTACGGTCATCGGCCATTTCCAGGAACCCGGCATACCATTCCAGGCCTTCAATGTCTAATTTAACGGCTAATTCGATCCATTCCGACAGTTTCATCGAACCGTCCTTGCACAGCGCGTGCATAAATGCCTTTGGAAAGGCGGCTAATTGGGGCATATTTTTTTTGGGGTTTGCGGATCCGCACGTCGTGCGGATCTACGGATTAAAAACGGATAGATTTTTGGGTGGATTACGCCCGATGAGGGGATGCTGTTCCAATTCAAGGACCTGCGCGCTAATGGGACCGCTTTCGTCGGACAGCCAGTAAATGGCTGCCGCCGCTACCTCTTCAGGGCGCAGGATCCGGCCGGCCGGTGCAACGACAGCCGGTAACAGGGTTTCCCAGTCATCGGAAAAGCCTTCCTCTTTTTTGATACGGATTTCATTTTCGGTCAATACCCACCCCGGGTTGAGCTGGTTGACTTTCACGCCGTAGTCGCGGTTGAGGCTATCGCCCAGGTTGCGGGTAAGGGTCTGGAGGGCGCCTTTCGAAATGCTGTAACCCAACAGGTTAGGCTCACCGCAATGGGCATTCACAGAACCGATGTTCAGGATACGTCCGTGTGTCCGGCCCAGATGGGGCAGAGCCGCCTGGATCAATGCCAACGGTGCCAGGGTGTTGATTTCCAGGATACTGCGCAGAAAGGGCAGCGTTGTGCTGTCGATATCCGAACCGGCGATCATGGCAGCATTGTTGACCAGTCCGTCAAGCTTTCCGAAGGTAGTGACGGCCCGCCCGATCAGGCGGGCTGGTGCGCCGTCCAGGGTGATGTCTTCGATATGAAGCACGGCATTGGTGCTTCCCAGCTCATTTACCAGTGCAGCCCCCGGTAGCTCATCCAGGCCGTGAATGACCACTTTTGCGCCCTCACGAACACATTTACGGGCGATGGCTTTCCCGATACCGGTGCAGCTGCCTGTAACAATAATAACCTTGTTTTCTAATCTCATAGACTGTGATAGCAGGACTAAACCGGTCGCAGGACACTTTTAACAACCTGGCCATGGTGCATTTGTTCAAAGGCTTCCTTCCATTCGGTAATCGGCCAAACGCCGCCGATGATGGGCTTGACGTCCATTTTACCGCTGGCCAGCAGGGCGATGACGCGCTCCCAGATAGGCCAGTTGTGGCTGAAACTCCCCTGAAGGGTGACATTTTTCTGGACCAGTGGGTCGAGATTAAAACCTAACGGCTGCGGTCCCCAGCCCACTTTGGAGATGTGCCCGTTTGGACGGACCCATTGCAAGGCGAGTTTAAGGGTCACGCTGGCTCCGGCGGCATCGATGATGCAATCAGCGCCCAGGCCGTCGCGCTCAAACGCCCATTCAGTGGCATCTCCTACAATGCCTTTTACGCCATACTGCTCCGCTATCGCCAGCCTTCCGCGGTCGGCTTCCAACCCTACAATGGCTACATCCGCACCGCATAGCGCCGCCATAGCAGCACATAGGATACCGATGGTACCCGGCCCCAGCACGATCACCCGGTCGCCGGGCTTGATATTGGCGTTGCTGACCACAGCGCTGTAGGCTACGCAGCAAGGCTCGGTTAAACAGGCCTGCTCAAACGGGAGTGCATCCGGTACATGGTGAAGAATCCGGGAAGGAACCCGTACATATTTTGTCATGGCCCCGTCGACGCCGTAGCCAAATCCTTTGCGGGTGGGGTCCAGGTTATAAAGCCCCTGGCGGCTCATCGGATTGTTGGCATCAATGATGGCGGCGGTTTCGCTGACCACCCGGTCGCCCTCCTTCCATCCCCGGACATTTTTGCCCAGGGCATAAACAGTACCACCGAATTCGTGGCCCAGCACGACGGGATAATTGACCGGCCAGCTATGGTCAGCAGTCCATTGGTGCAGGTCACTGCCGCAGACACCGACATTGGCCACTTCCAGCAGGACATCGTCATCGCCGATTTCCGGGCGTTCGATCTCCCGTATCTCAACAGAGCCCTTCTCAGGGGCATAATTTACAACTGCGGCTGATTTCATACAAATAGAAGACGGATTATGCCGTCGGATTAGAATAACTGATTAAAGAGATAATACGAATAACTCCGGCCGGAGCACCGTTCCCTAAAAATACCTGTTTTCTATGGGAACAGGCCACAACTGGCTGAAGGTTTTTTACAAAGTTGTTTTCACCCCATGGTCTGTGTCCCATGGTCTGTGTCTTCACAGACCATCTTCCGTTTTCTGCCTGGAGGTGGTGGACTGTGAAGACACAGTCCATGGTTGCACTGTGAAGACACCCTCCGCGGCTGTCCGCCCGGGTGTTGCAAATACTTACCCCTTAGCGCTTACCGCTACATCTCCGTATCCATGGATCTTTTCGCAGATCAGCCGGAGCGAGGCTTCCAGGTTTCCGTCGGCAGTTTTGAAGGCATCGGCATCAATTGTCAGCGGAGCACCTAAAACAACCAGCGGGGCTCCGAATTCGGGACAGCGGACCGCCTGTTCCAGGGTGAGTCCTCCTACGGCTTGTACCGGTACCGAAACGGCATCGACGATTTCTTTTAGCTGATCGAGCGGACTAGGCATCCGGAGTCCCCTGGCTGCAATCCCCCGGCGTTCATCATAGCCAATATGATGGATAATATAATCACAACCCAGCTCTTCCAGCCATTTGGCGCCGGCCACCATATCCTCACACCCCAGGTTGTCACCCATCACTTTTACCCCGTAATCCTTTCCCGCCTTCACCACACAGTGGATGGTTTCTTCGTGGGCACGTGCCATGACAACCACATGGGTGGCGCCGGCTTTAGCCATCATTTCGGCTTCCAGGTACCCGCCGTCCATGGTTTTGAGGTCAGCAACGATGGGTACCCCCGGAAAGGCTTCCCGGAGTTTCCGGACCCCGTGCAGCCCTTCTGCGAGGATCAGCGGAGTTCCGGCTTCCAGCCAATCAACACCGGCCCGCATGGCCAGCGCCGCAGTTTCGAGTGCTTCGTCAATATTGGTTAAGTCAAGAGAAATTTGAACAATCGGACGCATAATAGATTACTAGATGGTTGAGAATAATTTACAGGTTACTATTAAAGACGGATGAAAATTTTACGATGATACAGCCACCAGACAGGAAGAAAGCAAATGCCGACAAAGCAAACAGCACCGGTTAAGCTGGAAAGTTCCGGTGTCATTCCCCATCGCGTGAGCAAGCCGGTGAAATGCAGGTTCAGGGTTTGGGTTCCAAAGGGCCTGATGTAACATACAAGTGCGAAGATATCGGCCATTACGTAGGCGGTAATCGCATTGCTCCCAAAAATGACAGCCCCCTTCGTAAACCGGCGATAACCCTGCAGATCGATCAGGAAATAAGCAGCCCCTGATACGAGTGCTGCAAACCCTGACGTAACGAGGACAAATGAACTCGTCCAGAGGTTTTCATTGACCGGAAAGGTCAGCCCCCACCAATAGCCAAGCGCTGCCGATAACATCCCTGCCGTCATGAGCCAGGCAGCTTTGTGAACTTCCGGTAACCGGGAAAGCAGCAGGTTTCCTGCAAAGATTCCGGTTATGCCGGTCACTATAGCCGGGAAGGTACTTAAAATTCCTTCGGGATCCCAGGTCCCCTGCCACATTTTTCCCGGTAGCCATTTACTGTCGATCCATGCTGCCAGGTTTTTCCCGGGTTCCAGCATGACAGCGCCCCCGTATCCGGGTGTCGGAATAAGTGTCATCGCCAGCCAGTAGCCGACCAGGATGACAACGGCGATCCAGATTTGTTGTTTCCAGGTCGTATGCAGGAATAAAAGGGCGGTAACCAGGTAGACTATCGAAATCCGGTGCAATGTTCCGGTCCAGCGAAGATCGCTCACGTCGAAATCCGGGAGGAGGTTGAGGAACATTCCTACCGCAAAAATCTTGACCGCCCGGATACTAATTTTGGAATGCAGCGATCCGGGTTTCACACCGGTACTGATTTTCCGGGTGAATGCCAGGGCTATCGAAACCCCCACGATAAACAGGAAGAATGGAGCGATGATATCGGTAAAGGTAAGGCCATTCCAGGCCGAATGCCGCAGGGTAGGGTAAACGAAGGCCTCGTTTCCCGGGAAGTTCACTACCAACATCGCCGCAATGGTTGCCCCACGCAGGTAGTCAACGGCAATCAGGCGGTTGTGAGTAATCATGTTTTTGTCTAATATTGGATGGTTATCAGGCAAATCTCAAAAACTTCTTATGCTTGCCGATTTGCAGGAATGGTATTTTTCATACGGTGGTAAGTATTATAAGGGCTATTAACCTTTTGAATTTTATGCTTAGAAAATTGATGCTTTTTGTTGCCGGAATTGCTTTTCCGGCGTTCACCGGTTGTAACAGCTCCAGTCAGCAGGAAGAGACCGGAACGAGCCCCATCGGGGTAAGCTGGAAACTGGTGAGCAATTTTATAGGCCCGGCCAATGTATTCGAAGCAAAATTCAAATTGGTTAATCATGGCAGGCAGGAGCTGGATGCCTCCAATTGGGCATTGTTTTTTAACATGTCACCACGAGAAATCCATCCCAATAAAACACCGCAGCCCGCGGTACTAAAGCACATTAACGGGGACTGGTACACAATGGTCCCTGCTGCGGATTTCCGGCTGGCTCCGGGCGACTCTGTGGAAATTTATTACCAGGGGACCGAAGGCATCGTCAAGGAAACGGATGCACCGCTGGGATTGTATTTTGTACATTATGATCAGGATGGGCAGGAAACGGGAATTGCCCAGGTCAGCAATTATACGATTGAACCCTTCACGGAACGGGAGCAATTGCTGCGGGGCGAAGATGACCGGCTGCCGGCTGCCTCTGCGGAGAACACCTATCGCCGGAACAATGGAATGGAGCCTGTCGCCGCTGACAACTTCCAAACGATCGTTCCCGCTCCGGTTACGTTCCGGTTGCTTTCCGGACAGTTTGAATTACAGGAAGGGCTGACGATCGCGCATGGAGAGGGGCTGGCAGAGGAGGCGGCATTCCTGCGCGAAAAACTGGAGGCCATTGCCGGTATCAGTGCCCGGGTGAGACCGGGGACGGAACAGCCGGCAGCTATCCGGCTTGATGTGGGCGCGGTGAAGGTAAACGGTATCGCTGAAGAGGCCTACCGGCTCGACATCGGAGAAGGAGTTACCATTACCGGAAGCGACCCGGCCGGGGTGTTTTATGGGATTCAGAGTCTGCTGGCACTGATTCCGGTGGAAACCTGGCAGCAAAAAAACAAGACGGCAGTACTGAGCCGGGCCCATATGGAGGATGCTCCCCGTTTCCATTTCCGGAGTATGCACCTGGACGTTAGCCGGAATTTTCAAAGTAAAGAGTCGGTTTTGCGTGTCATTGATTTGCTGGCGTTTTATAAAATCAATCATTTATTGTTGTATGTAACCGAGGACGAAGGCTGGCGGGTGGAAATCGAAGGACTTCCCGAACTTACGCAGGTAGGAGGACAACGGGGGCATGTTTCCGGAAAGGAAGCAACCGGACTTCACCCGGCCTATGGATCCGGACCGGTGCCCAATGAGCCGGGGAAACACGGAAGCGGTTACTATACCCGTGCTGATTTTGTCGAAATTCTCAAATATGCCCGGCAACGTCACATTACCATCATTCCGGAACTGAATTTTCCGGGTCATGCCCGGGCTGCGATTAAGGCCATGGAATTTCGTTACGAACGGTTGATGAAAGAAGGTGATCAGGAAGGGGCGGAGGAATACCGGCTTATTGATCCGGATGACCGGTCCGAATACCTGTCGGCACAGTTTTACACCGACAATGTGGTGAGTGTCGCCCGGGAATCGACCTACCGTTTTTTTGAAAAAGTGGTCGATACGTACATGGATATGTATGAGGAAGCCGGACTGACACTGAAAAAGTTTCATACCGGAGGGGACGAGGTAGCGGAAGGAGCCTGGACGAAATCACCGCTGGCGGCCCGATTGCTGGCCGATAATCCTGCTATCCGGGACCCGAAAAACCTGCATATTTATTTCTTCCGCAAACTGCTTCCGCTGTTAAAGCAACGGGGACTTGAGGTACACGGATGGGAGGAAGTGGCGCTGGAGAAAGACGCAAACGGGGTGTACGTCCCCAATCCTGAGTTTGTCGGCAAGGGGGTGGTTCCGTATATATGGAACAACCTGTACGACCTGGATCTGGGTTACCGGTTGGCCAATGCAGGCTATCCCGTTGTGCTTTGTAATGTTACCAATTTTTACTTTGACCTGGCCCCGGACAATGACCCCAGAGAACCGGGCCTTTATTGGGGGGGCTTTGTGAATGCGCGCACTAACTGGGAGTTCAGTCCGTATAACTTCTTCCAGACCACTTTTACCACCTCAATGGGGGAACCGCTGGATTTTAGCAAGGTAGTGCATTTGCGCCCCGATGCCCGGAGGAATATTATTGGAATTGAAAGCCAGCTGTGGAGCGAGACGGTTAAAGGTCGTGAAATGATGGAGTACTATATCCTTCCCAAGCTTATCGGATTTGCCGAAAGTGCCTGGTCGGAGCGTTCCTGGGAAACAATTGCCAACCCTGTTGTACGCAAAAATGCGACAGCTGCCGCCTGGAATGTGTTTGCCAACCGGCTGTCACAAGTAGAATTGCCGCGCCTGAATTATATGAACGGCGGTTATAATTATCGCCTTCCGGCTCCGGGCGCTGTAGTAGAAAATGGTGAACTAAAAGCAAACAGCGCCCTGCCGGGATTAGCGATACACTATACGACGGATGGCAGTGAGCCGGACCAGCAGGCGCCTTTGTATGAGAAACCGGTAACGGTGAAGCCGGGCAAGATAAGTTTGAAAGCATTCGACAAAACCGGGAAATCAAGCTTGCGAACCGACCTCACGACTCGTTAAAAGTGACGAGTTGACGGATCCGGTAGCCCGTGATGGGTGATTAAAAAAAACAGACGAAATTGATAGAGAATACAATGACTATTGGAGTAGATTTAGGAGCGACTAACGTAAGGGCCGGTATTGAACAGAATGGACTGATTACCAGGGGAAGTACAGCCACTCTGTACAATAAGGAATCATTGGATTCCACACTGACGCAACTGATAGAGTTTTTACGGCCCTATGCCAAGGAGCCTGTAGAAAGTATAGGGATCGGGGTGCCGTCGGTGGTGGATGTGGAAAAAGGAGTCGTTTATAATGCCGTTAATATCCCTTCCTGGACGGAAGTAGCGCTCAGGGATATATTGGAAGAGGAATTTAATCTGCCGGTGTATGTCAACAACGATGTAAACTGCTTTATTTTGGGTGAACACCGTTTTGGACTGGTAAGCAGGTACCGCTCGGTGGCAGGTATATGTATCGGCACCGGACTGGGTACCGGGTTGATTATCAACAATGAACTTTATTCCGGGTATAACTGCGGCGCCGGCGAGATCGGGCACCTGCCTTACCGGGACCATAATCTGGAGTACTATGCGTCCGGGAATTTTTTTGAGTCGACGTATGGCATAACTGCGATGGAGGCATCTTTATTGGCTGGAAAGGGAGACCGCGCCGGGAATGGCATGTGGGGTGAGTTTGCTGAACACATGGCCTATACACTTATGACGATGATGTATACATACGATCCGGAAGCCATCGTGCTGGGAGGGTCCCTGGCCAAAGCGTACCCGCTTTTTGAAAAGAAAATGAAAGCGGTTATTGCAGAACGGTTTGCTTATCCGGAATCGGCGCGGCGTCTGAAAATCTACCAGTCGGTCAATGATAATATCTCCCTCCTCGGCGCATCCGTTTTAGCGCAAACGGTGCGGCATTCCAATGTAATTAACTCCTGAACATGATGATGCGTATTCCTCCGGTAGTCTGGCTGATCTTCTTTATTTTCTTTGTCATTTCCTTTTTGACGAATATTCTGGGACCATTGATCCCGGATATTATCCAAAGTTTTGACCTGAGCCTCGGGATGGCCGGTTTTCTGCCCTTTGCCTTTTTCGTGGCCTATGGTGTGGCGTCGATTCCATCCGGCGTAGTGCTGGAGAAATACGGTGAAAAAAAGATACTGCTGGCGGCTTTTATGCTGGCCGCTTCCGGAGCCTTGCTATTCGGGCTGCTCCCGGTTTATGGGATAGCGTTATTCTCCCTTTTTGTAATCGGGATTGGAATGGCGATGCTCCAGGTAGTCATCAACCCGCTGTTACGGACAGCGGGAGGAGAAGGTAACTTTGCTTTCTATTCCGTTATGGGACAGCTTTTCTTTGGAGCTGCTTCTTTTCTGAGTCCGCTGTTGTACAGCTACCTGGTGGCCCGGGTCCATGTGGGGGAGCCGGCTCATGCACTGATTGCCGTCATGAACAAGCTGGTGCCCGATTCGTTAAAGTGGGTTTCCCTTTACTGGGTCTTTGCGGTGGTTTCCCTGCTGATGGTAGTGGTCATCAGCAGCGTCCGGTTTGCAAAAGTAGAACTGAAAGAAGATGAACGAATCGACACCGGGAAGGCCTTTGAGAGCTTGCTTCGCAACCGGTACGTATGGCTGTATTTTATAGGGATTTTTTGTTATGTGGGGACCGAACAGGGGATCGCCAACTGGGTTTCCCGGTTTCTACAGGAATACCATGGGGTGGATCCGGCCACGACGGGAGCTTCGGTGGTTTCCTGGTTCTGGGGACTTCTGACCATTGGCTGTTTGCTGGGAATGCTGCTGCTGAAGCTATGGGACAGCCGGAGAGTGCTCCGGGTCTTTGCCCTTGGATGCATGGTTGCGCTGCTGGCGGGGTTATTCGGTCCGGTATCGGTTGCACTGTACGCGTTTCCCCTGACAGGGTTCTTCGCATCGGTAATGTGGTCGGTGATCGTCTCCCTGGCATTGAATTCCGTGCCGCAGTACCACGGCACCTTTGCCGGAATTTTGTGTACGGGTATTGTCGGAGGCGCTGTGATGCCCCTGATTGTAGGAGCCCTTGGAGAAGCGGTGGGGCTTCAATGGAGTATGCTCCTGCTCCTGTTCTCATTGGGCTATATCCTCAGCATCAGTTTCTGGGCCAAACCGCTTATTCCCAATAAGACGATTCGTTCGTGAGTATTGATGTTGAAAACAGGCTGCCGGATTTCGGAAATCAGCTATCGGCTTTCGGAAATCAGCTATCAGGCAAATCGTAATTCGTAAATCGTAACTCGTAACTCAGCTATCGGCTTTCGGAAATCAGCTTATCAGACAAATCGTAATTCGTAAATCGTAATTCAGCAATCGTAACTCGTCAATCAAAAACTACATATTTTTGCTCAATTCCAACATCCGCGCGACTGATTGGTAGGCCTTTACCCGGATGTTTTCCGGTACGATGATTTCAGGTTGCTCGTAATAGAGCGCGTTATAGACTTTTTCCATCGTGTTCATCTTCATATAGGGACACTCCGAACAGGCGCAGGTATTATTGTCGTTGCCGGGGGCCGGAATGAGCTTTTTGTGCGGGACGGACTGTTTCATTTTATGCAGGATCCCTGCTTCCGTGGCCACAATAAATTGCTGGGCTTCCGATTCCTCGACAAAGCGCAACAGGCCTGTGGTAGAACTCACGAAATCGGCTTTCAATAAAATGTCTTCCTTACATTCGGGGTGGGCAATCAGCAGGGCATCCGGATGATCGGCCATAAGCTGGGCGAGCTTTTCCCGGGAGATATCGATATGGACAATGCAGGCGCCGTCCCATAATACCATGTCCCGTCCGGTCTTTTGCGCAACATACCGGCCCAGGTTGGCATCCGGAGCAAAGATGATTTTCTGATCGGGCGGCAGGCTCCGGACAATCTGCAAGGCATTCGATGACGTACAAACAATATCCGTCAGCGCTTTTATTTCGGCCGAGCAATTGATATAGCTGATGACCAGGTGATCGGGGTGCTGGGCTTTAAAAGCCGCAAATTTATCCGCGGGTGCAGAATCGGCCAGGGAACATCCGGCATTCAGATCAGGAATAACGACCTTTTTTTCCGGGCTCAGGATTTTGGCGGTTTCCCCCATAAAATGTACGCCGCAGAAAACAATCATGTCTGCCTCCGTAGCAGCAGCCTGCTGCGACAGGCCCAGACTGTCTCCTATATAATCGGCAACGTCCTGGATTGCGCCGTCTACATAATAATGTGCGAGAATGACAGCATTCTTTTCTTTTTTTAACTGCTGAATGGCTGCTGCCAGGTCAATATCATCGGTCACAGCCTCGTTGACATAACCGTACCGGGCGACTTGTTTTTTGATTTCGTCTACTGCTGTCATACTGCAATGGTTGCCGTTGCTGAATTGATTTAGTGGGTAACGACATTTGGCTACTAAAGTAACGCAAAAATGAAGAAAACTATTCCGGCCCGAAAGAGTTTAAACTGGTTCTAGTTAAATAGGGAAAAGATTTCCTTCCGGACGTTAACGATCCATAGCCCATTTAAGGAAGGACGGCATAATGGCGCCCCAGGTAGCAGGGCGGTGTTCACCGCCGGCAACTTCCTGGTAAATCAGGTCTTTTCCCCACAAATACCCTTTTCGTTCGAGTTCTGCCATGCAGTCGAGGGTATCGGCAATGGAATCGATGACCCCGTCGCCGTCCCGGTCATCGGTTTCATCGCTCGTCCCGGTCTGGAACCAGAATTTCAGGTCGGGCCTGGTCGCGGTTTGCCGGATTTGCGCATGCATGATACGGTCCGAATCCCGGTATTCGCTGCCGAACACTTTTTGACGCCACCACAGCGATCCGGAGAAAACCCCTGTTTTTCCAAAAGACAACGGGTGGTTCCAGGCGATGTCAAGTGCCATCAGTCCGCCCAGCGAAAAACCGGCAACAACACGGTGCGCCGGTGTTGCCGAAAGCGGGTAGTGCGCAGCCAGGAACGGAAGTAATTCCTGCACCACAAATGAAGTATACGCTCCCGCCCGGTGTCCCCGGTTGTTGTAATCGGCCTGCCGGGCTACGCCGTATTCCAGTACACGATCATGGTTGGCATGAACGCCTGCGATCACTAAAGGAGGCAGAGTACCTGTTCGAAGTAGTTGGTTGACGGTTTTTAAGAGCTCGATGGCTTCAAAATCCTGCCCGTCCTGAAAAACAATGAGAGGCAGCGACCGGGGCAAACGGGATAACTGTTGCGGGACCAGCAGGGAGACCGTGAGGTCACGATGAAGAAAAGCCGAACGGATTGTCAGCTCTTTCAATTCGTTGACCGGCTGCTGATTGGCTGATAAGATAGTTGTCACGCGACTGGTGTTAAGCTCATTTTGGAAATTCAAAAGTAATAGTTTCTCAGGTTTTTGAAACAATACGGCCGCGATAAGTGCGGCTTTGGCACCACCTCCTGTCCGGATTTTCCCGGCATATCGTTTTTTGCGGCATGCTGCCGGGTAATCTCTGGCGCGCTCATCAAAAAAGGTTGAAAAGCAAGAATGACCGGTATTTTACGAAGAAATTTTTTGGTAAAATAAACAGTTGCTTTATCGGGATGTTTTGTATCTTACCTGAAATTTAACGCAGACTAATCGTGGAAGAGCGCCATATAAAGTATTATTCCCATCATTTGGGGAAAGAAATCGAAATGCTGGTATTGGGGAGTTGGGGCGCGCCTCTCGTGGTTTTCCCGACCACCCTGAGCCGGTATTACCAGGTCAAGGATTTTGGTCTGGTTGAATCGGTCCGCGGTATTATAGCGTCGGGAAAGTTTAAACTTTATTGTATCGATACAATCGACGCGGATTCCTGGTATGCCAAACATTTGTCCCCGGCGCAGCGCGTGTTGAATTACATGCAGTATGACAAATTCCTGGAGCATGAACTGGTCCCGGATATCCAGCGGGAATGTGAAACCGAACGGATCGGGGTGGCGGGCTGTAGTTTTGGCGGGTTTCATGCAGCGAATTTTGCCTTTAAACACCCGAATCTTGTGAGTTATATGATTAGTATGAGCGGGGCGTTCGATATGAAGTCGTTTATGGATGGGTACTATGACGATAATTTTTATTTTAACAACCCCATGGACTATATGGCGAATGAGCAGGGATGGCGCTACGGGCATATGAACATTATACTCGGGACGTCGGAATGGGATATTTGTCTTAACAGCAATGTGCAGATGTCGCAGGCCCTCAACCGGATAGGAGTGGAGCACTGGCTGAATATCTGGGGCTGGGAAAAGCACGACTGGCCGCTGTGGTGTAAAATGTTCCCTAATTATTTATCGCGGTTGTCGTGAAAGGAGAGGGGGGGTAATTATGAGTTATGAGTTATGAGTTATGAATTATGAGTTTATGTGGATGGTGACTGATTCTGCACCGGTCAGATTTTTTTGAATCTTTTTTGTCGGTGGGAATGGTGATCTGTGGGGAAAAAACGGAAAAACAACTTTTATACATATGAAATGGCCATGAGCTGTTCGGTTTTAGCAGCACACAAACCGGCCGATCAATAAGGCGGCCCGCCGCGCGGCTAATGACTAACAGCTAATAGCTCAAACCTTTTTATACAGATGAAGAAAATTGGCATTCTGCATGGAATGGAAAATACTTTCCCTCATGCTTTTGTGGAGCGGATCAATCAAAAGAAATTAAAGGGAATCGAGGCGGAAGCCGTTCAGATCGGTAGCGTCGCGCAGGCAATTCCTACCGAGTATGCGGTCATTATCGACCGGATTTCACAGGATGTGCCTTTTTACAGGGCTTACCTGAAAAATGCAGCCATCGGCGGAACGGCCGTGATCAACAACCCTTTCTGGTGGAGCGCCGATGAAAAGTTTTTCAACAACTCCCTGGCGGAAACGATTGGGGTGCCGGTACCCAAGACTGTGCTGCTTCCTTCGAAAGAGCGCCCGGATGACACCACTGAAACCTCTTTCCGTAATCTGAAATTTCCGATGGATTGGCATCAGATGTTTGATTATGTAGGTTTCCCGGCGTATATGAA
Source organism: Telluribacter humicola (assembly GCA_040394475.1). Taxonomy (GTDB): domain Bacteria; phylum Bacteroidota; class Bacteroidia; order Cytophagales; family Spirosomataceae; genus JBEBSD01. The sequence continues at coordinate 19,778 of JBEBSD010000039.1, forward strand.
ACCGCATGCAGGCGGGGGATGGAAGAATGTCTATAAGGTGAGCGATCCGCAGGACCTCTGGAATAAACACGGTGAGACCGGCCAGCTGGTGATGATGCTGCAGGAAGAAATTGTGTTTGACGACTATTTTCGCTGCTATTGTATCGGCCAGAAGGAGGTACGGATCATGCCTTATGAACCCCGGAACCCGCACCACCTGCGCTATGCTTCCCAGATGAAAGCCACCGGGCCGGCAGCCGAAAAACTGCTGACCACCATGGAAGACTATGTGCTGCGCCTCAACAGGGCGCTGGGCTATGATTTCAATACGGTGGAGTTTGCCATACGCGATGGAATTCCTTATGCGATTGATTTCTGTAACCCGGCGCCGGATGCCGATGTTTATTCAGTTGGCCAGGAAAACTTTGAATGGGTGGTAGAGGCTGCTGCCAGACTGGCGATCGAGCGGGCTCAGAACCAGGTGGAAGGACGGAATAACCTGACCTGGGGAAGTTTTGTCCGTACCGCTGCGTTGAACCTGCCGTACAGTAGTATGGCCGAAGAACAGCCGGCCGCGGCTCCCGCAAGTCCCTCCGCCAAGGGTAAAAGAACAACCAAAAAGGCGCCCCCAAAAACCGCTAACTAATCGTGTAACCATCCACTGGTATGCCTTTGTTTACACTGGGAATCGAAGAAGAATTCCAAACCATCGATCCGGTCACCCGGAACCTGCGTTCGCACATGTCGAAAATTGTGGAAGGTGGGAAAATAACGCTCAAAGAGCGCGTAAAGGCTGAAATGCATCAGGCTGTGGTGGAGGTGGGGACTAACATCTGTCATACCATCCAGGAAGCGCGGGAAGAAGTCACCTACCTGCGCAAAATGATCCTGGATCTGGCATCGGAACAAAATCTCCGGGTAGCAGCAGCGGGAACACACCCTTTTGCCGATTGGGTCGATCAACTGATCACGGAAGACCCGCGGTACAATGAAATTATCGACGAAATGAGGGATGTCGCCCGGGGGAATCTGATTTTCGGGATGCACGTGCATGTCGGGATCGAAAACCGCACCCAGGGAATTAATATCCTGAACGAAGTCCGGTATTTCCTGCCCCATATCTATGCGCTGTCGACCAATTCACCGTTTTGGTGCGGCCGGAACACAGGATTTAAGTCGTACCGCTCCAAGGTCTTTGATAAATTTCCGCGGACGGGCATTCCGGATTACTTCGCTTCTGTTAATGAATACGATGATTATATAAACCTGCTGGTAAAGACAAAATGTATTGATAACGGTAAAAAGATCTGGTGGGATATTCGCCTGCATCCGCTGTTTAATACCATTGAGTTCCGGATCTGCGACGTGCCGATGCGGATTGATGAAACCATCTGCCTGGCCGCGATCATGCAGGCCCTTGTAGCCAAAATTCATAAGCTGCACAGTCAAAACCTTAGTTTCCGGAGTTATCGGAGAGTACTGATTAATGAAAACAAATGGCGGGCGGCCCGTTACGGAATCCATAGCAAACTGATCGATTTCGGAAAGCAGGAAGAAGTGGAATACAAAGTCCTGCTGGACGAGCTGCTGAACTTTATCGACGATGTAGTGGATGAGCTTGGAAGCCGTGAGGAAGTAGCGTATGCACATCATATCCTGGAAATGGGAACCGGGGCCGACCGGCAGCTGGCCGTTTATGAGGAGACCAAAGATATTAATGCCGTAGTAGATTACATTGTCCGGGAAACACGGACAGGAATTGCGTGAAGTCTAATCCATGTACCCGTCTTATGAATGTTACCCGTAGAGATTTTCTGAAAGCTTCGTCCGCTCTGACAGCCGGAGCCGTACTGTCACCACTTCCGGCGGCGGCTATGAAACCCGCCAATGATAAAATCGGTGTAGCCCTGATCGGCTGCCGGGGGATGGGATGGGGGAATCTGTCTGATTTCTTATTGCACCCGGACGTACATTGCGTGGCGCTGGCCGATATCGATCAGCAGGTCCTGGCTTCAAGAGGAGCGGATCTCGAAAAAAAACAGGGAAAAAAAGCAGCGCTGTACCGCGATTACCGGAAGGTACTGGAACGGAAAGATGTGGATGTGGTGATTATCGGGACACCGGATCACTGGCACTGCCTGCAATTTGTGGATGCCTGTAAAGCCGGAAAGGATGTGTATGTTGAAAAGCCGGTCGGCAATAGCATAGCGGAATGTGACGTAATGGTTGCAGCTGCGAAAAAATATCAGCGGGTGGTGCAGGTAGGGCAACAGCAGAGAAGCGGCAAACACTGGCAGGAGATGGTGCAATACCTGCGCAGCGGTGTACTCGGGACGATCGGGCGGGTGCATATCTGGGCCAATTTCAATTATGCGGGCATTCCGGAGAAGCTGCCGGATGGCGAAATCCCGGAAGGAGTCGATTTTGACGCCTGGCTGGGGCCAGCACCGGCACGGTCTTTCAACAAACAGCGTTTTCACGGGAGCTGGCGGATGTTCTGGGATTATGGCGGAGGCCTGATGACCGACTGGGGAGTGCACCTGCTGGATATGGGTTTGTGGGGGATGAATGTGGAGACCCTGCCGGAGAAAGTGATAGCCACCGGAGGGAAGTTTTATTATCCGGAAGGAGCACACGAAACCTATGATTCGCAGACGGTATCCTTCCAGCTGCCGGGTTTTGTGATGAGTTGGGAGCACAGCGCAGGAGTCGAGTCGGGACCCTACGGGAGAAGCTACGGAGTCGCCTTCAGAGGAATCAACGGGACGCTGGTAGCCGACAGAAGCAGTTGGCAGGTTTATCCTGAGTGGGACAAAAAAGCAAATGCGGCACGCATACCGGAACACGAAGTAAAAGCCGACCACCGGGATCACCGGGATCATGTGACCAATTTCCTGGAATGTGTTAAAACCCGGAATTTTCAGACGGCCTGTACGATCGAGAATGGCAGCCTTTGCGCCAAGTATGCGCATTTAGGAAATATTGCGGCCCGGATGGGCGGCGCAGCGCTCGTGTATGATCCTGATAAAAAACAATTTAATATTCCCGAAGCCAACCGTTACCTGCAGCCGGACTACCGGAGTCCACTGCAATTTCCGGTGGTTTGATCGTAAAACCTGGAAGGAGTTTGGCCTTCAGCACGAAAATACTTACTATTGGAGTCGCGCGTAAAAACTCCCGGAATCGAAAGGAATTTAAACCGTTGCTTTATTTATTAATCGTTACCCATGCCTTTATCTTGTGTTTTAGTACGACAGGACATACTGAAATATGTTGTCTGTAGTTGGTTGCTGCTGTTGCTGGTCACCGGTGAATGGGTGCAGGCCCAGGCCGACTATACCCCCAAGTTTGGAAGCCTTACCCTGAACGAGTTCCAAACCGGGGAGTCCGCCGGTGATACTGCAGAGGCAATCCTGCTGTATGACCGGGCAGATGTTACTTTTCGAAAGGATTCACACCGGGGGTTAGTGATGACCATGACCTATTGGGCAAGAGTCAAGATCCTGAAAGAATCGGCTCTGAGCCGGGCTTCGGTTGCTATTCCCTTCCACAGGGGAAGTAAGGACTATGAGGAGGTGATCTTTGAACTGAAGGGAAATACGTATAATCTGGAAAACGGATCCGTCCGGATGGAGCAGATGGACAAGAAATCGGTGAAACGGGAGCTGATCTCAGAAAAGCACGGAGTGATCAATATGAATCTGCCCGATGTGAAAAAAGGATCGGTGATTGAATATTCCTACAAGAGGGAAACACCGCTGGCCTACCGCGATCATCCGGTGGATTGGACGTTTCAGGGGACTATTCCCATTAAGTGGAGTGAATACCGCATCATCGTCCCGGCTTATTTATATTATAAAATAACGATGGGCGGATACCTGCCCCTGCATATCAATGATCAGAAAAAGGTACGTCATTCAACCGGGGTGGTGGGAGAAAATGAGAATGCTGTCTCCTACCGGTTTGTGGTAAAAGATGCGCCTGCTTTTGTCAATGAACCTTTTATAACGAGCGCGGCGGACTATCTCTCGAGGATCAGTTTTGAGCTGTCTACCCTGGCCCTTCCCGGAGAAACGGTGAGGTCTTTTTCCCATACGTGGGAAAACGTGGACAAGACATTGCGGGATGCCGATTGGTTCGGGAGACAATTGCGGGGATGGTCCGTCATCAGGGAAATTGCAGGGAAAATGGAAGAGGTGACAGTTGATCCACTGGGGAAAATGCACCTGGCATACGATTTTGTCCGCCGGGAGATCAAATGGAATGAATACCTGGGGACAGGGTCCAGAGAGGGTATCCGAAAGGCTTTTGATAACAAGAAAGGGTCTGTCAGTGATATCAATCTCTTTTTGGTCAGTTTATTACGGGAATTAGGCCTGAAGGCGGATCCGGTGGTGCTGAGTACCAGGAGCAACGGGCGGGTGCATGAACATATTCCCCGGTTAGAGACCTTTAACTACGTGGTAGCGCACGTAGCAATCGGAGAGAAGACAATCCTTCTGGATGCCAGCAGTCCGAATCTTATTCCCGGCGTGCTGCCGGAGCGCGCATTGAACAGCATCGGGCGCCTGATACCCGACAAAGGGACCGGGCGGTTTGTCAGCCTGGAGCCGGAGGCGCGGAAAGTGGTCCACGAAACAATTGACGCTGCCTTTGATTCGGAAACCGGTATGCTGAGTGGTACGTATACCGGTGCTTTGATAGGCTATACCGGACTGGATTGGAAGGATTCACAGGAATCCGTTTCGGGTTACCAGGAAGAGATAGTCCGGAGAAATCCGGAATGGGAGATCGACAGCGTGTCGGTAACCGATAAAAGTGATTCTGTACACTACGAGATCCAGGTCCGGTACCGGTTCGCAGTGGCTGATCTGACCAGTAATTCGGAGATGATTTATTTCAATCCGATGCTGGCCGGAAAAATTGCAAACCATCCGTTAACAATACCTTCCCGCATTTATCCGGTTGATTTTACGACCCTCAACAATACGGTCTATTCGGTTAAAATCAGGATCCCGGACGGCTACGAGGTAGAAGAACTTCCTAAAGGGGAAGTGGTTACCTTGCCTGATAAAGGTGGGCGTTTTATGTATGCCATTACCAGTTCCGGTCAGGAAATTGGTCTGAACAGCATTATTGCACTTCACAAAGTGAGTTATTCGGCGGACGAATATGAGTATTTAAGGCTTTTTTTTGAAAAGATTGTTCAGAAACATGCTCAGCCCGTTATCCTGAAGAGAAAGTGATTGTTGTCTGTATGAACCGACTTATGATTTGTTTCGGGCTGCTGCTCGTTGCCGGCCTTCCTGCGGCTGCACAGGCGGAAAGGAGTATAGCTTCCATTCCTGTTGCCTTACTGGCCAATGCCGACGCGGTCGTCCGCTATGATGAGACCTCTTTTGAAATCCTGTCCAAAAGCCAGGCCAGACTGCGTCGCCGGCTGGTGGTGACCGTGTTGAACGAAAACGGGGAAAGGGACCATGCACAATTGTATGTCCGTTACGATAAGTTTACAAAAATTGTAAGCCTGGAAGGAACTGTCTATGATAGCGCCGGAAAGCCCGTTTACAAGCTCAAAAATGCCGATATCCATGATTACGGATACGGGGCATTCAGTGATATGATTACGGATGCCCGGTTGAAAATCGCCGAATTTGGGAAAAAGAGAATTCCTTATCCGTATACGGTCGAGTTTAGCTACGAAACCAGGGAGCGCAATATGATGTTTTACCCTTCCTGGACACCCGAATATACGAACCGGACCGCCGTGGAACGCGCCGCATTCAGGGTGAAGGTGCCGGATGATATGGATTTCAGGTTCAAGATTCTCAATGAGGCGCCGGAGGTTGAGAAAAGCACAGGGAAGGAAACCTGGTATACCTGGACCGCGGGCAACCGGCAGGCCCTGGCGGAAGAAGTGTACGGGTTGCCGGAACGGCAGCGCCAGCCGATGGTATTGACCGCCCCCTCGACATTTGAAATACAGGGATATAACGGAGATTTCACCAGTTGGGGAGATTTCGGAAAATTTTACAGTTCTCTCAACCGAAACCGGGATGTGCTTCCGGAAAAGACCATAACCGAGTTAAAGGCCCTTACAGCCGGCCTGCAAACGGATGAGGAGAAAATCAGGACTGTGTACGAGTGGATGCAGTCCCGGACACGTTACGTGAGTATTCAGTTGGGAATAGGGGGTTGGCAGACCATCGACGCCCAGACGGTTGCCACAAAAGGCTACGGAGATTGTAAAGCATTGACCAATTACTACATTGCCTTGTTGAGACAGGTGGGAGTGACTGCCTACCCGACGTTAATCAAAGCCGGTTCGGGTGCAGAAATTATACCGGATTTTCCGTCCAATCAGTTTAATCATGTAATCGCTTGTGCGCCGGTCGCCGGCGGTGATACGATTTGGCTGGAATGTACCAGCCAGGTAGAAGCAACGGGCTTTTTGGGGACATTTACCGGGAACCGTTATGCCTTGCTGGTGACACCCGAAGGCGGAAAGCTGGTGCGGACTCCGGGGTACCTGCCGGCCGATAACCGTCGCATCAGAAGCTCAATGGTAGCGCTGCAGGCGACGGGCGATGCCAGGGTTTCGGTGGAGACATCCTACTACGGGACCCGGCAGGAGCAGCCGTCCGGGGTCATTCACGGGAAAACTGCCGATGAACAGGAGAAGTGGCTGCTGAAGAATCTGGGAATTTCCGGGGCAGACCTGACGGCGTTCGCGTTCGCTCACAAGAAAGAGGGGCCGCCCGTGGTGAAGGAGTCACTGGAACTCACGATCCGCCGGTTTGCCACCAGGACCGGGAGCCGCTATTTTATTAAGCCTTCGTTTCTGAACAGGGTGCTTAACTTTCCTGTAACCGGTGAAGAGCGGCGCACGGATTTTTACCTCGATCCGGACACCTACCATTTCACCGATATCGACTCGGTTCAGATCCTCCTGCCGGCGAACCTTAACGTGGAGTCATCCATAGCGCCGGTCCGGGTGACCAGCAAATTCGGCGTCTATGAAGCCGACGTGAAAATGGCCGGCAATTCCCTTACTTACTGTCACCGGCTGTCAATGACCGGCGGAAGGTATCCGGCGGCCGATTACCCCGAATGGATCGAATTTATCAAAAAGATCCGCCGGGAAGGACGTAGCCAATTGGTGCTGGTTGAAAAATAAGGAGTGGTCAGTTCAGCGAAAAGGAAACCCCCGGGAGTTTTTTCAGCTGGTTGAACAAATCATTATCAGGCGCTACTGAACAACTTCGGGAGAGCAATTGCAGCTCCAGCCGGGTTTCAGGGTCAACTACGTGCAAAAGTAATTTGCAATTGCCCGGGTACATTTCAAATGTGTCCTGAAGTAAGTCGACCATGGACTGGTCGATCGCATCCAGCGGGAGCCTGACATTGACCTGCCTGCACATTTTGTCCCGCAGTTCGGTAAGAAGTGAGATATTTAATGGCTTGAATTCAAACAGATCTTCATTTTTCCAGCGGTTTTGCACTTTCCCCCGGAGGTGTAAGAACCTTCCCGTTTCGATATAATTCTTAAATTTTACGTAATCCTCACCCATGAGGAGCATTTCGATGGAGCCTTTGTAGTCCTCTATCTTGAAGATCCGCAGCGGGTTCCCGTTTTTGGAAGTTTTATCGGTGACAAGGCTCACAATTCCGGCTACGCTGATTTCCTTTCCGAAGTGGACGGGCGTTTTCCGGTCCTCGGGTATTTCCAGTACTTTGTCGAGGGTGCAGGTGCAGAAATTGTCCAGCTCGAGCCGGAAAGAATCGAGTGGATGCCCTGAAATATAAAAGCCCACCACTTCCTGCTCAAAGCGTAATTTTATAATATCGGTCCAGGGTTCAACCTCGGGTGTCCTGGGCTTGGCCAGGGTTTCATCATTCCCGTCCATCGCTCCGAATAAGGAGACCTGTGCCGATGACTTGCTGGCATGGTAGTTATTGGCATAACGGATGATTTTCTCAATGAATGAGGTGAGATCACCCGGTACTGTTTCGAAAAACTGGGCCCTGTGGTAGTCTTCAAAGCAATCGAAAGCGCCGGCATAGGCAAGGCTTTCCAGGGTCTTTTTGTTAACTGTACGCAGATTGACACGGGTGATGAAATCAAATATATCCTTAAAAATCCCGTTCTTTTGACGCTCCTCGATGATGCTTTCCACAGCTGCATCACCGGTCCCTTTCACCCCACCCAGTCCGAAACGGATTTCACCCCGTTTGTTGACGTTAAACTGCCGGTCCGATTCGTTGATGTCCGGGCCCAGAACGGGCAGCGACAGGTTTTTACACTCTTCCATAAAGAAGGTGATTTTTTCAATATTACCCAGCGAACTGGTCAATACAGCCGACATGTATTCTGCAGTATAATGCGCTTTCAGGTAGGCTGTCTGATACGCTACGAACGCATAACAGGTAGAGTGTGATTTATTAAAGGCGTACGAAGCAAATGCCTCCCAGTCAGTCCACACCTTCTCCAGTTTTTTAGCATCATGGCCTCTTTCGATCCCGCCCTCCATGAAGGAGCTTTTGAGTTTGTTCAGGGTTTCAATCTGCTTTTTCCCCATGGCTTTTCGAAGGGTATCGGCCATTCCTTTGGTAAAGCCGGCCAGTTTCTGGGAAAGGAGCATCACCTGTTCCTGGTAAACGTTGATTCCATAGGTATCCGCCAGGTATTCCTCCATCGCAGGGAGGTCGTAGCTGATCGGCTCCAGCCCGTGTTTCCGTTTGATATAGGTAGGAATATAGGCAATGGGGCCGGGGCGGTACAACGCATTCATCGCGATGAGGTCTTCAAAACGGTCAGGTTTCAGTTCCCGCATGTACTTCTTCATCCCGTCGGATTCAAACTGGAAGATGGCATTGGTTTCCCCGCGCTGGAATAGTTCGAATACCAGGGGATCGTCGAGTGGGATTTCATCGATCTCAATGGTGACGTTGTGGTTTTGTTTAATCAGCCGCAAGGCTTCCTTAATAATGGTCAGGTTGCGCAGCCCCAGGAAGTCCATCTTGATGACACCCGCATCTTCGATGATCTTCCCCTGGTATTGCGTAATGAGAAAATCGGAATCCTTGGAGGTGCTGACCGGAATAATCCCGGTCAGGTCGGAAGGGGCGATGATGATCCCCGCAGCGTGTATACCGGTGTTCCGCACAGTCCCTTCAAGTCGCCGGGCTTCCTGCAGGACCTGGGCCGACAAATCAGTTCCGGAAGCAATGGCCCGCATTTTTTTGACGTTTTCCAGCTCATCTGGTGAAATCCCTTCTTTTTTCAGAAGGCTGCCCTCACCATCCAGCGGCGCCGTGAAGATCCGGTTGAGAGTCATGCCGTAGGTCGGTTTGTCCGGAACGAGTTTGGCCAGGGCATTGGCCTCCGGTAAGGCGAGATCCATTACCCGGGCGACGTCCTTTATGGCTGATTTTGCGGCCATGGTACCGTAGGTGACGATCTGGGCGACCTGATTATAGCCGTATTTCTTGACTACGTAGTCAATTACCTTCTGGCGGCCTTCATCGTCGAAATCGGTATCGATATCCGGCATGGAGATCCGTTCCGGATTGAGGAAACGCTCAAAAAGCAGGTCGTATTTAACAGGATCAATATTGGTGATGCCCGTACAGTAAGCCACCACCGATCCGGCTGCCGACCCTCTTCCGGGGCCTATGAAGACACCCATTTCCCGTCCGGCCTTTATAAAATCGGCAACGATCAGAAAGTAACCGGGGAACCCCATGCTTCTTATGGTCTGAAGCTCAAAATTGATCCGTTCCTCGATTTCAGGCGTAATAGTACCGTACTTTTTACGCCCACCTTCAAAGGTAAGATGGCGGAGGTATTCCCACTGGTTGAGAACATCGGCTTCAAGCACCTTTTTTCCCACTGTTTCGGGAGATGTATGAATCCGGAATGCGTCGGGAATGGGGAAATTAGGAAGAAGAATGTCCTTTTTTAATTCAAGCAGGTCTACCTTGTCGACGATTTCATTGGTATTGTCCAGCGATTCCGGGATGTCATGGAACAGTTGGAGCATTTCACTCGTGTTCTTAAAATAAAACTGGTCGTTGTAAAAGGCAAAGCGAGAGCCTTTGGGGATACCACCCTCATCGTCGAACTCTTTGGCGGAAGGTGTGCTTTTTTTGTCGCCGGTGTTGATGCACAGCAAAATATCATGTGCATTCCAATCTTCCTGGTCGACGTAGTGTGAATCGTTCGAACAAATGATTTTTACATTGTATTTACGGGCAAAGCGGATCAGTACCTCATTGACCTGTAACTGTTCCCGGATGTCGTGCCGCTGTAGTTCCACGTAATAATCTTCTCCAAACAGGTCCAGCCACCACCGGAACTCTTTTTCGCCTTCTTCCTCACCCTTCCGGAGAATGGTCTTGGGAACCTGGGCGCCGATGCAGCAGGTAGTAGCAATGAGCCCCTTATGGTATTGGACAATCAGTTTTTTATCAACCCGTGGAAATTTCCCGTACATGCCCTCCATAAAGCCGAGCGAACATAATTTCACCAGGTTTTTGTACCCGTCTGCATTTTTAGCGAGCAACAGCTGGTGATAGCGGATATCCTTTTGCTCTTTGGTGAACTGTTTGCGGTGCCGGTCCTCAACTACATAGAACTCACAACCCACAATCGGTTTCACCCCCTGTTTGTGCCCTTCGGCAACAAACTCGAACACGCCAAACATATTTCCGTGGTCGGTAATAGCCACTGCCGGCATGTTATCGGCCTTCGCCTTTTTGAAAAGTTTCTTGATATCGGCAGCGCCGTCGAGCAGAGAGAATTGGGTATGGCTGTGTAAATGAGAGAATTGCATGGTAGTAATAGAAAACTGTAGGAAAAAGCGGCCGACTCCGAATGGTTCCGGTCAGTCGTCCGTTCGGTCAATCCGTCTCTTCAAAAAAGATGTAATTGAGGAAGTCGGTATAGGGCTTGAGTAAACGGATCCCCTTCATGACAGCAGGCACCAGTTCGGCCGATTCCAGCTCCTGATCGGAGAACGGATGCATAAAGAACAGTTGTTTCCTCCTCAAAAGTTCGATTTCCGGGTGCTCTTTGGGATAACCTTTCGGGGCGGTTTTCAGGGTCTCGCCCCAGATTTCCGGGAAGAATGCCCGAAAGTCGGGGTTTTCGATAATCTGCTTCAGTTCATGGGCATTGTAATCGACCTCCTGCCGGAATTTTGCCAGTTGTCCGGGCAGTGTTTCCCACATTCCACCCCCCAGAAAAGAAGCGCCGCCGGGTTGGATATGAAGGTAATAATCGATTCTTCCCGAGTTGCGCCCCCCCGGTCCGATGGCGGCGCTCAGGTGGTTTTTGTAGGGAGCTTTGTTCTTGGAAAACCGGACATCCCGGTTGATCCTGAAAATACAGTCTTTTACCTGCGCATTCCCTAAATCCTGGAACTGGGCGGTCTCCTGCAGCAAGACACCTACCAGTTGTTCCAGATCAGCCCGGGCTGATTCGTATCGTTTACGATGGGTCGTAAACCAGTCCCGGTTGTTATTGGCTGCGAGGTCAGTCAGGAATTGAAGTGTCGTTTTCTGTAACATATTTACTTTGAGCAGTTTTGGAATATATTTGCCCGCGTGCTGTTAAAAATCGGTTCAATTTACCGAATTTTGTCGACCTTGTGTACCGGAGATCGTGGTATCTATGGTTTAATTTTTGAAAAGCTGCCGGGAAAGCCGGGTTGGTTGAAGGATGAAAAAGGGAGGTGTACCTGGGGAGCTGATAAGGAATGACGGGACCCCTGAAAGGGTTTCCCAATGTATAAATACGACTATATGGCAAGGATTCTTACTGGAATTCAAAGTAGCGGGCGTCCTCATCTGGGCAATATCCTGGGGGCTATTCAGCCTGCTATCGCGTTATCAAAGGATACACAGAATGAATCGTTCTTTTTTATTGCGGATTTACACTCACTGACCACCTTGAAAGATGGGAAGCAGAGAGATGAATATGTGCGGGCGATTGCGGCTACCTGGCTGGCGTTCGGGTTCGACACCACCACGAATGTATTCTGGCGGCAGTCGCGCGTAAGAGAGCATACGGAGCTTACCTGGTACCTGAATTGCTTCACTCCGTTCCCCATGCTGGCAAATGCACACTCCTTTAAGGATAAATCAGAGCAGTTGGCCGACGTGAACGCGGGGTTGTTTACTTATCCGGTCCTGATGACGGCAGATATTTTGTTATACAGGGCCAATCTCGTACCCGTGGGAAAGGATCAGAAACAGCACCTGGAGATTACCCGTGATATTGCAACGGCGTTTAACCGGCAGGCAGGGGAGGAAATCCTGGTAGTGCCGGAAGCTAAAATTGACGAGCAGACCATGACCATCCCGGGTATCGACGGACGGAAAATGAGCAAATCGTATCATAATTATATCGATATTTTTCTGCCGGAAAATGAACTGAAAAAAGTCATCAAAAAAATAATTTCCGACTCTACCCCTCTGGAAGAGCCGAAAAACCCGGATACGGATATTACGTACCAGCTGTATTCCCTCATCGCCGGGAAAGGACGGGCGGCTGAAATGCGGGCCAACTACCTGAAAGGCGGATATGGTTACGGACATGCCAAGCAGGCATTGGTGGAAGTGATTCTCGAAGAGTATAGAGAACCTCGCCGGATCTTTAATTATTATATGGAGAATTCGGCGGAACTGGAGGCCAAATTGTTGGCAGGAGAAGAAAAGGCACGGGAAATTGCGTCCGGGACACTGGCGGAGGTGAGAAGAGCGCTTGGTTTTAACTGATGGAACTAACCTTTAACTTGCTTTCTGAAGCCGATCAGCAACTGTTTTTATGGTTGAACGGGGTACACTCGCCGGTGACAGACTTCCTGTTTTACTGGATTACCTATAAGTACACCTGGGTCCCGATGTACCTGTTCCTGTTTTACGTCGTGTTGAAAGCCTATGGAAAACGGGGCGGGATCCTGCTGGCGGTATCGGTAGTGGCCGTGATTTTGGCGGATTATATTACTTCCGGTATGATGAAACCGGGTTTTGAACGGTTCCGGCCTTGTCATGACCCCTTTATCGGTCACCTGGTCCATAATACGGTAGGCTGCGGCGGGAAATTCGGATTCGCCTCCTCGCACGCTTCTACCGCTTTTGCATTGGCGACCAGTATTTATTTGTTTACAAAAGATCGTCTTGCAATCGGCAAATGGCTTTTTGTATGGGCATTTGTTTATGCCTACAGCCGGGTAGCGGTGGGGGTACATTACCCCGGCGATATTCTTGTGGGGGCTCTCACCGGAATATTCACCGGCGGAGGGCTGGTATTGCTCTCCAATAAATTCATTATTAGGTTGGTATAACGGTTTGATTTTCCATATCTTTGCGCAAATTTTTTGAATAGATGGCCTCTATTAATACGGTTAAAATTTTTTCAGGAACACAATCCGAGTATTTATCCAAAAGTATAGCCCGTTATTTTGGTAAAGACCTGGGTGGGTACACGCTTCGTAAGTTTAGTGACGGAGAATTATCGCCCAGCTTTGAAGAATCGATACGCGGGTGTGATCTGTTTTTAATCCAGTCTACCTTTCCGCCGGCTGACGGATTGATGGAATTATTGTTGATGGTGGATGCAGCCAGAAGAGCTTCTGCCCATTACGTAACGGCGGTGATTCCCTATTTCGGCTACGCCCGTCAGGACCGTAAGGACAAACCGAGAGTGGCGATTGGTGCGAAGCTGGTCGCCAATTTATTGTCGGCTTCAGGAGTGGACCGTTTGATTACGATTGATTTGCATGCCGGTCAGATTCAGGGATTTTTCGATTTCCCGGTAGACCACCTGGAAGGGACCACCGTGTTTGTACCGCATATCGAGAACCTGGGACTTAAAAATCTGTTAATCGCCTCTCCGGATGTAGGCGGGGCCGCGCGGGCACGGAATTTTGCCAAACATCTGAATGTGGAAATGGTACTATGTGACAAGCACCGTAAACGCGCCAATGAAATTGCTTCCATGCAGGTTATCGGAGACGTAGAAGGGGCTGATGTAGTACTGGTAGATGACTTGATCGATACCGGAGGCACGATGTGTAAGGCTGCCGAAATCATCATGGAGCGCGGCGCGAACTCGGTAAGGGCAGTCTGTACGCATGCAGTGATGTCGGGAAATGCGTATCAGAATATCAAAAATTCAGCGCTGACGGAGTTGATCGTGACCGATACCATCCCGTTAAAGGAGACGAATGAAAAAATAAAGGTACTGTCTGTTGCTGAGCTGTTTGCGAAGGCAATCGGACGTATTCGTGACCATGAATCTATTAGTTCATTATTTATAAACAGCAAATAAGTACTTTTTTTTATTATTTATATTAAATTCACAGGAATTATGAAAAAACATGAGATTGTAGGGTTTAAAAGAGCGAATCTCGGCAAGTCGGAAGCCCAGAGTCTTCGTGCCGAAGGATATGTGCCTTCTGTTCTTTATGGAGGAGCAGCACAGGTGCATTTTTATGCTCCGGCTATTCTTTTTCGTCCGTTGTTGTTTACACCGGACATTTATGAGGTGAGCCTGAACATCGAAGGCGATGTTTACCAGGCCGTCTTACAAGACAAGCAATTCCATCCGGTACACGATTCCCTGATCCATGCCGACTTCCTCGAAATCGTTAAAGGGAAGGAAATTGTGGTAGAAGTACCGATAAAATTAACCGGAACTTCCGCCGGTGTAATAAAAGGTGGAAAACTTAATCAAAAATTACGTAAATTGCGCGTGAAAGGTCAGGCTGAGGATATTCCGGATTATATCGAATTAGATGTCACCAATCTGGATCTCGGCAAGTCCCTGAAAGTAGACGCGGTAAAAGCAACTGGTTTTACCGTGTTGAGCGCGTCCAGCAATCCTGTTGTATCTATTGAGATCCCACGGGCTCTGCGCGGAACACTTCGGGCATAGTAATTATTTTTCATGGCTAATAGATTCAAAAGTGCCGACCCTTGGTCGGCATTTTTGTTTCCATGGTCTGTGTCCCACAGACCATTTTGGGTATTAGTCGGACCATTTTGGGTACTGGCTGGCCCCCATTTTGAGTACCAGCCGGACCCTAAAGTGGCCTGTGGAGACACAGGCCACGGCAGCCACGGCAGCCACGGCAGCCACGGTGGCCACCGTGGCTGGGTTACGCCTTTCATCTGCCTTTTCTGCTGCTTTATCACTTTTTCGGGACAAGGAATCAATCTTTTTTATTGTTTTGCGTTAGCTGATCGGAACCTTTCGGGAATTCAGCAGCCATGAATCTGTTTTTTTTAATTTCCATATCCATTAGTAACATCCGGCAGCGGACGGAGTTTATCCAATGCTTCAATATGATTTTTCCTTTGTTATGAAAATTTACTGGTTGTTGATTATGTTAGGGTGGGGCGCGATAGGCAGCCTCACTGCGCAAGACCGCTATACGGTCAATGGTTATATTAAAGATGCCGCCAACGGCGAAGGCCTGATCGGGGTGTCGGTGTTGGCGAAAGAAACGGGCGCCGGCATCGCTACGAATGCCTATGGATTTTATTCCTTGACACTCCCGGCGGGAAGTTATTCCCTGGTCTATACCTACGTCGGTTACGACCGGATCACCCGCGAAATTGAATTGAATGCCGATCAGCGATTGAATATAGAAATGACCGAATCTTCCCGGGTGCTGGAAGAGGTGACCGTTTCTACCCGGCAAGAGGACGAAAATGTAAGGAGCATTGAAATGTCGACCAACCGGATGGAAATGAAAACCATCCGGAAAATGCCTGCGCTGCTGGGAGAGGTCGATCTGGTGAAGAGTATCCAGCTGCTCCCGGGGGTTTCTACGGTAGGAGAGGGGTCGACCGGTTTTAATGTCAGGGGCGGAGATGTGTCACAGAACCTGATCCTGCTGGACGAAGCGCCGGTTTATAATTCTTCCCATTTGTTAGGGTTTTTCTCGATTTTCAATCCGGATGCCGTGAAGGAGGTGAAGCTGGTGAAAGGGGGTATTCCTGCGCAATACGGCGGCCGGATTTCATCCATCCTGGATGTCCGGATGAAAGAGGGAAACACCAAAAAACGTGAAATCAGTGGTGGAATCGGTACTATTTTTTCGAGGCTGACCTACGAGCAACCTTTTGCCGCGGGAAAAGGCTCCTTCATCGTGGCCGGGCGACGGTCGTACATCGATATACTGGCCAAGCCGTTTCTGAATAAGGACTTACGGGACACCAAATTTAATTATTATGACCTGACGGCCAAAGTGAATTACCGGCTGGGAGACCGTGATACGTTTTTTGCATCGGGTTATTTCGGGCGGGATGTATTCGGAGGAGGTGACTTTGGTTTTGAATGGGGAAACGCAACGGCGACAGCCCGCTGGAACCATATTTTCTCGAACCGGCTGTTTATGAACCTGACCACCTATTACAGCAATTACGATTACCACCTGGGATCGGGCAAGGAAACAGACCCGGACGCATTCCTGTGGAATTCGAAAATAATCAGTTCCAGTGTCAAGCCGGATTTTACGTTATACCTGACACCGGAAAACCAGATTACCTTTGGCGGGCAGTATATCCATTACCACGCCAAACCGGCCAATGCCGTGGCCATCTCGGAAGGGGAGCGCATCGACCTGACCCAGGAGGCGAAGTTTGCCGATGAAACCGCTCTTTACATCGGGAATGAACAAAAAATAGGAGACCTGCTGTCGCTTCAGTACGGCTTGCGGTATTCTCTCTTCCGGAGCCTTGGGCCGGGTACGGTGTACGATTTCGGCGAATCGGAAACAGGCGAACGCCAGCAACCGGTATTACCCGGAACTACCTATGGAAAGGGCGCGGTAATTAAGGTATATGATAATTTTGAACCCCGGTTTTCGGCCAATTTAGGCCTGTCGGCGTCGTCTTCACTGAAGGCCAGCTATAACCGCACTACCCAATACCTGCACCTCCTTTCCAATACTGCCGCCAGCTCCCCGTTAGATGTCTGGACTTTGAGTTCCCGTAATATCCGTCCGGAACGCGCTGACCAGGTAGCACTGGGATGGTTCCGGAATTGGCGGAACAACGGCTACGAGTTTTCGTTGGAAGGGTATTATAAATGGATGGAAAACCAGATCGATTATGTCCAGGGCTCGGAATTGCTGCTCAACCCGTTTGTGGAGGGAGACCTCATCTTTGGAAAGGGACGGGCGTATGGGCTGGAAGTTTTTCTGAAAAAGAATGCCGGTAAATTAACAGGGTGGCTGAGTTATACGCTTTCCAGGACGGAACGGAAAGTAGCGACCATCAATGGTGATGACTGGTTTCCGACGCGCTTTGACAAGCCTCATAACCTGAGCCTGGTCGGGATGTACGATCTGACGAAACGACTTTCGCTATCGGCCAATTTCGTATTTGCTTCCGGTACCCCGGCTACTTTTCCTACGAACCGGTTTGAATTTAATGACTGGTCATTGCCGTATATTTATGATAATACGAGGAATAACAACCGGATTGGCGCCTATCACCGCCTCGACCTCGCAGCTACGTTGAAATCCCGTAAAAAACTCTTCAAAACAGGGGAGAGTGAATGGGTGTTTTCTGCTTATAATGTCTATAACCGGCGGAACCCATTTTCTGTCTTCGTCCGTATCAATGAAGAGAATCCTTTGAAGACAGAAGCGATCCGCTATTCGGTAATGGGGAGTATCGTCCCGGCAATTACCTGGAATTTTAAATTTTAACGGGTGTGCTTCGACCGCAGCGGCGGACCGCAGGCTCAGCATGACGGGTATAACCTAAAGCGAAAAAACGAAAAGAACATTTTTTAATCCCTATGAAAAAGATAAACTCATCACTGATCGTTGCACTGGTTGCTGCTGTGACCCTGCTATTGACCGGGTGCGAAGATGTCATCGATCTGAAGACAGCAACCGGCCCGGAATCGTTGGTGGTAGACGGCTGGATTACCAATCAACCGGGCGCCCAGAAAATAAGGCTGACGCGTTCTACGAGCTATTTTAATAACAGCCCGGCCCCGGCAGCGCTGGAGGCCGAAGTCCGGGTAGCGGACGATCTCGGGAATACCTACCATTTTCTGGATGCCGAAGGAAAGGGGGATTATCGCTGGATACCGGCTAACCCGGATTCTGTCATGGGAAGTGTCGGACGGAAATACACGCTGCATATCCAATACGACGGAGAGGTTTACACCGCGGAGAATGAAATGAGGCGTGTCCCCGAAATAGATTCGTTGGTGTATACGGCCGAGACATTGCCTTTCAAACCGGATAAAGGACCGAAATCAGGGTATATTGCGGAATTTTATGCACGCGATTTTCCCGGTACGGGAGATTGCTACTGGATAAAACCTCTCAGAGACGGCGCGCTCTATAAAAGCAATCCCGTCTATATATCCATTGCTTACGATGCCGCGTATGGCGCGGAGTCGGCCACAGACGGGCTTATTTTTATCCAGCCGCTGCGGCAATCACTTACCATCGGCGAATTGTTTGAAGACGGTGACCGGGTAGGGGTGGAATTGCTGAGCATCACTCCCGAAACATTCCATTTTCTGAAGCAAATCCGTACGGAGGCTTCCAATGGCGGGTTGCTGGCGGTGCCTTCTTCCAACATCCCAACCAATCTGAAACACGCCGGGGGAAAGCGTGCGCTCGGCTTTTTTGGCGTTTCGGCGGTCAGCCGCCTGGAAGGAACGGTGGATGCGCAGACGGCACGTCCGGAGCAGTGAATCAGAAACGGTACATCACCTGCATTTTTACCTCACTTTTATGTTTCCCCATGATCTCATCCAGCCCGGAGCCGATAGCATCGCTGTCGGAATAGCGGGTTTGCGCCCATCGCAGCCACAGGCGCAACTGACGTGTGAGGGCATAGCGGACCATGAGGTAATGCCGGGTTCCGTGGTTATAATAGGAGGGCAGGGAAAATGCATATAGGACATCTTTTTCAAATACATACTGACGGCTGTCGTAGCTATCGGTCCCGAACAGCGCAATACGTGCACTGATTTCGACGGGCCGGAGTCGCCAGGTTACATCCTGTGCAAGTGCAAACCCGCGGGACGGTGGGGAACCCCGGTAACGGAAATCCCCTCCCTGTATCCGTGTACGTAACTGGTATTTCAAGGGGCGGTCCCATTCCAGGTTGACAATCGCAACGCGCCTTACCGACGTGACCAGCGGAAGATTAGGTTGTTTACTGTCCGGATTGTTGCGCTGTTTTTGCTCTTGCTGCAGTAAGCCGTACATCCGGAAGGTCCTGGAAGGCTTCCATTGGGTGTGCAGCAAGTACCCGAAACCCCGGGAAGTGGTGTCTACCAGGTAACGCTTCCAGGGGGAGTGAAAGAGGTCCATATAGCCGCTGTACTGCCATTTGCGGGAGGGGCTGTAGCGGATCCCGGCATATAGGCCGTTTTCATTGATTGCGCGGGAAGCTTCAGAGAAAGGAGCACCGTAGAGCGTATGGAAATTGCGCTGGTACGCACGGGCGAGAACGGTTGCATCGAGGGTTTTGCTGACGGCAGCGACGGCGCCCAGGACACTCCCGGCTCCTCCGCTGACGGAACGGGCTGCTTCGGTAAAGAAATGCAGGTTCCGGAACCGGTAGTCGGCATGAAGCCCGGCAACAACATTCTGACGTCCCCTGAATTCATATTGGTTATACGGCAGGTTCCTTTTTTCAAAGGGCAGGCTGTAGCGGGTGTGGAGCAGGGTCAGTCCTGCCTTCAAAGGGAGCGATCCCGGTTGATAAAGCAGGTGCAGGCCGGAATTTTGTTCCAGGCTGTTCCCGCGTTTGGCTTGCTCGGTAGGCGTACGGTGAAAGCCGTCCGTCGGGAAGGAGGTAATTACTTCGGTTCCGGCGATAGTGGCGCTGCGTCTGTTACGCGCGTGGAATACCGTGAGATCGAGGGATGGTCTCAGACCCAATGTGACGGCCAGCCCCCGGAAGAAACCACTTTCCATGGCGGAGGTATAGGGACGTATGCCAAGATTGCTGCGGTAAGTGCTTCGGATTACTTCAGCGCCTTTTCCCAGCGAAAAGCCGGAGGAGAGGATCATACTTTGTCCCGTTTGGACCTGAAAATCACCCACAACCAGGTTTTTAAAATACTTGCGGTTAACCAGTTGAACGTGAAACGAAGTAAAGTCTGCGCCCAACGCCTGTTTGCGGGGCGCCCAGAAAAAGACTTCTCCCGGATCTTTTTCGAGTGTGAAGCCGGTGCTGAAACTTCCGGTCCGGGCATAGCGGTAGCGGGCGCTGAATTGCCAGGGATTTCCCGCATAACGGGTAGTGGAGCGGGACGTACTGTCCAGGGGGCTGAACCCTTTCGACGTCTCCAGCGTCCGCTTGCCACGAAGAAGCAGAAAATGGGAAGTAGGGTTTTTGAGGGTCTGTTTAAGCGGTGCAAACCGGGGTTGCAACGTTACAAACGGAAGGATTTGCTGAATAAACGAAAGGTCAAATCCCGGGATTGCCTGAAGCTCATACAAAGACAGAAAAGGGCCTGTCAGCTTACGATAGGACAACAGGGAATGAATCTGCTCATGGGAAAACAGCAGTAAGGCAGCGAGCTCGTCATAACCGGCCAGGTTGAGATCTGCCGGGTTCGAATAATATTGTAACAGGGTTTCCAGTAACTCTTCGGCATTAGCCTCTTCAGACAGCGAGGGAAATAGTTCCTGAAACAAGCTGACCGGATCTCTTTCATTTTTTTGACCGGGTTCCGGAGGTTGTTGTGCATAGGACAACATGCTGATAATCAGATGCAAGACGATCAATACAATCGCCCGAAAGCAATGCCCCGCCCGGGGGAGGGAAAGTATATTTGCAAGCATGTGTGTTTTTAATAGCGTGTGTAATGCTCATCAATACTTAAAGTTACGAAATAACAGGAATAAAAAAATAAGTTCAACATCATAAAAATAATCGCCGCTCCTGTGCGAACAGAAACTAATTCGGGCAGTAGTGGCCAACCAAAGAATCACATGAAACTAAACAGACGGGATTTTACGAAAAGTGCACTGACCGGGGCAGTAACCCTGGGCCTATCACCTGATAAGCTGATGAATACGATGAAACAACGGGATGAGCTTTTGGGGCATGGAAAATTCAAGTACAAGCTCCATGCGGGATGGGGAAAACTCGACAGCGCCGCATTTCCGGTTAATAATTGTCATGAAATGGTGCAGGATAGCAAGGGCCGCTTGCTGATGATCGGCGATGAGGTGAAAAACAACATCCTGATTTACGACCGGTCGGGGAAATTGCTCGATAGCTGGGGGCATGATTTTCCGGGAGGGCACGGATTGACTTTGTGGAATGCCAACGGAGAGGAGTTCCTGTTTATTGCCGATCCGAATCTGGGGAAAGTATTCAAGACAGACCTGAAGGGAAAAGTGTTGCTGACCATCGAGCACCCCGCCAAAGTGGGAGCGTATGAGGAAAAGCAAGCCTTTAAACCTACGGAAACAGCAGTCGGGCCGGATGGTACGATTTACGTGGCCGATGGGTATGGCAGTAACTTTGTCCTGAGATACACCCCTGCCGGTGAGTACATCGGCAAGTTTGGCGGAAGCGGAGATGCGGATGAACAATTTTCGACCGCACACGGGATAACCGTTGATTACCGGAATACCGCCAACCCGACCCTGCTGGTGACGTCACGTGCACACAATGCCTTCAAACGGTTTACCCTGGACGGAAAGTACCTGTCGACCATATTTCTGCCCGGCGCGTTTGTATGCCGGCCTGTGATTAAAGGCGATATGCTGTACGCTGGTGTGTGCTGGTCCCGCTTGCGTTACCTGAACCAGACACCGAATTCCGGTTTTGTGACGATTCTGGATAAACAGGACAAGGTGGTGTCGAATCCCGGGGGGACCGCCCCGGAATACCGGAATGGCAAACTGCAGCTGATGCTCCAGGAGCAGGCCGTTTTCATGCATTGTCATGATGTGTGCATCGACGACGATGAAAACATCTATGTCTGCCAGTGGAATGCGCAGAAAACGTATCCGATCAAACTGGAAAGAGTTTAAGGAAGGGCGTATGGTTCCGGGATTGTACCCGGAGACACGCGCCCGCCGCAATCTTGCAGGTAGCCGGCCGTTAGCCGGCTATCCTATTTTTCCCCTTCCCGAGTGCTAATAAAGCCAGGCCGGTAAAGGTTAGCAATCCATTGATAATCAGTCGTTCAAAGCCGAGCTGGTACCCATTGAACCAGGTGGGAGAGTTTTCGTTTAGAATGTACGTCAGGAGCGGGGCGAGGATACAGATGACGGGTACCCAACGGTCTCTGATAGCGGTTTTGGTGAGCAGACCAAAGGAAAACAGGCCAAGCAGCGGACCATAGGTATACCCGGCCAGGTCGAATACTGCGGTAATAACCTCCTTGCTGTTCATTTTGTTGAAAACAATGATTACCACATAGAAGAGCACGGAAAAACCGATATGGACCATGAATTTTATCTTGGAACGTTGCTTTTCCGGCTTATTCTCCACATTCATAAAGTCGATACAAAACGCAGTAGTAAGGGCGGTAAGAGCAGAATCGGAGCTGGCATAGGTGGCAGCTGTTATACCCAGCAGGAAGGTGATCCCCACCACCATCCCCAGGTGGTCCAGCGCCAGCATGGGGTAAAAGTCATCGGTCCGGACGGTAGGTGCAATCCCTTTGGCCGAAGCGTACAGGTACAGCAAAGCGCCCAGGGACAGGAACAGCAGGTTGACCACCACCAGGATGACGGTAAACCAGAACATGTTTTTTTGCGCTTCCCCGATATTTTTACACGTGAGATTTTTTTGCATCAGGTCCTGATCGAGCCCGGTCATCACGATGGCGATAAACGCCCCAGCAAAAAATTGTTTGTAAAAAAACTTCGAATCGTTGCTCTCCCAAAAGAAAATCTTGGAATAACCACTGGTTTTGACAGCGCCGACAACCTCGCTAAAGCTTTCGAAATGCAGCTCCCGCGCAACCAGAATAATGGTGAGCACGACGGCAGTAAGCAAAAACAGGGTCTGAAGGGTATCCGTAATAATAATCGTTTTAATCCCGCCCTTAAACGTATAGACCCAGATGAGCAGGATAGTGATCGCAACCGAGATTTCGAAGGGAATACCGAGCGGCTCGAACAGGGCAAGCTGCAGAACACCTGCCGCTACATACAGCCGGACGGCCGATCCGACAGTCCGTGAGAGCAGGAACACGGCCGATCCTGATTTATACGACCAGAAGCCGAACCGCTGTTCCAGGTACGTGTAAATGGAGATCAGGTTGAGCCGGTAGTAGAGGGGCATCAGGATGGTTCCGATAACCAGATACCCCAGGATGTATCCGATCACTACCTGGAAATAGGAGAACTGTATATTGGCGACCGATCCGGGGATGGAGATAAAGGTCACGCCCGAAAGCGAGGTTCCGATCATCCCGAAAGCGACCAGGTACCAGGGAGATTGACGGTTAGCGGTAAAGAAGGTATTGGTGTCGGCACCTTTGGAGGTGTAAATGGACACAACAATAAGCATCAGAAAATAAACCGATAAAATGGACAGGGCAATGTAGGGGTTCATTGAAGGATAGAAAATAGATGGACCAGGCTGGCGTTATTTTTTTGTAATGTTACGATATTCCGGATAATCATTGACCGTATAACTGGTCAAAGATCACAAAGTACCGGAAAATACTTCTTTTGTTAACCATCTTTAATTAGATTTGCTAGTCAATTGGAACAATGTACAGCATGCAAACCAACAAAGAAACGGAGGTAGAGGTGATTGAGAAAACCATCGAAACGGAGGTTAGAAATTTAGTAGTTTTCAACGATGATGTGAATACCTTCGACTGGGTGATTGATACCCTGATGGAAGTTTGCAGCCATACGCATGAGCAGGCAGAACAATGTACCCTGATTATTCATTTCAAAGGGAAGTGTAAGGTGAAAGAAGGAACCTACGAAGACTTATTGGCGATGCGCAACGAAATCTGCCGCAGGGGGATTTTTGCCGAAGTGCTGTAGTCAACGTTTTCAGAAGGTCCTTCACCTCAGTATTTTTGAATTAAATGAATTATCCATCCAAGCTTATCGAGAACGCGGTTACCGAGATCTCCCGTTTACCGGGAATCGGCAAAAAATCGGCGCTCCGGCTGGCGCTGCATTTACTGAAAAAAGATAGTGAGCAAACACAGAACCTGGCCGATGCACTGCTGGCATTACGATCACAGACCCGGTTTTGTTCGAAATGTCACAATATCGCCGACAGTGAAATTTGCAATATTTGCAGTAGTCTCCGGCGGGATACGTCTTTGATTTGTGTAGTAACCGATACCCGTGACGTGCTCGCGATTGAAAATACGGGGCAATTCAATGGCTTGTATCATGTATTAGGGGGGATCATTTCTCCGATGGAAGGTATTGGCCCGTCCGATCTGCATATTACATCCTTGCTCAACCGCATCCGGGAGGCTGCCCCTGAGCAGCCGGTACGGGAAGTGATTTTAGCACTCAGTACTACGATGGAGGGGGATACCACCTCGTTTTATTTACAGAAAAAACTCAAAGATACGCCGGTAACGATCAGCATCATTGCCCGGGGGATTCCGATTGGAGGTGATCTGGAGTACGCAGACGAAGTTACACTGGGGAGAAGCATCGTAGGAAGGGTCGTGTATACCTGAAAATAAGGGTAACCAAGTATTTTTCATCACCCGGCCACGCACCCAACCAAACAACCAATACCTAACACCTAATACCTAATACCTAATACCTAAAACCTAACACCTAAAACCTAACACCCAAGATCTAACAATAGATTTCCCAAATTTTAACCTGAGCGGGGATCCGTTCGAAACAGTTATGAATAGAAAAGAGTTTTTGCAAACAATAGCTGGTGGAACACTGGCCGTAAGCTTTATCGGAACTGCCGCAAGTTGTACGCCGGGTGCGGCGGCGAGAGAGGTAGCGCCCTTTAAACAAGCAGATTTGCCCTATGACTTTGGTGCACTGGAACCCTATTTCGATGCACAAACCATGGAGATTCATTATACCAAGCACCATGCCGCCTATATCAGTAACCTCAATAAAGGGCTGGAAGGAACAGAGCTGGCCGACAAAACCTTAGAAGAACTCCTGCAGACGGCCGGCACAGTTGCAACGGGCATTCGTAACAATGCCGGCGGACACTGGAACCACCGTTTCTTCTGGGAACTCCTGGCGCCGGGTAAGGGCGGCGAGCCAACCGGGAAAGTGGCCGACGCCATTAATGCGCAATTTGGCTCCTTCGATACTTTTAAAGAAGAATTCTCCAAAGCAGGTCTCGGACGGTTCGGATCAGGATGGGCCTGGCTGGTGGCAGACAACGGCACTTTGTCCATTGGCTCGACACCCAATCAGGATAACCCGCTGATGGATATTTCGGACCTGAAAGGTACCCCCGTCCTGGGACTGGATGTATGGGAGCATGCATACTATCTGAAATACCAGAATAAACGAGGGGAATTTATTGACGCATTCTGGAATGTAGTCAACTGGGATAAGGTCGCGTCATTGTTACCGGCCTGATGAGACCAACGCGGCAGGCGCTTCCCGGAATGGAGGCGTCTGCCGCGTTTTGATCCATGGTCCGTGTCTCCATGGTCTGTGTCTCCACAGACCATCCTGTCACCCGCCCGGTTCACAAGCAGACTGTGAAAACATAGTCCACGGTAAAGGACGGTACGCCGCCCGACGGTACGCCGCCCGACGGTACGCCGCCCGACGGGTACTTCATTTTATGCCTGACACGGCACTAGTTGCAATAGGAGCTAATGACTTTGTAAGCCGGGGAATAGCCCAATTCGCCTGCTTTGCTTAAGTCGGTACAGCCTCCGTTTACGTCACCCAGGCTATGCTTGATGACTCCACGTAAGTAAAAAGCTTCCTGGTAATCGGGGCGGATTTTGATGCAGCTGGTCAGGTCCAGAATTGCGCCGGTCTGGTCGCCTTGGGCAGACCGGGCCAGGGCGCGGGAAAAGAATGCTTCTGAATAAGTAGGAGACAGCTCAATTGCCGTATTTAAATCGGATAATCCTTCCTTGTCGTCACCGCTTTTGATTCGGCTTACACCACGGATATAATACGCTTCAGCCCGTTCGGGAGACAGCGGGATGATGGCAGAAACTTCCCGGACTTCTCCGCGGAGTTTATCCAGGACAGCCCGGGTGATTGGGCCGGAATACGTCATTTTGCGGGGATCGCGATTGCTGTAAGGATTATTCAGCCCGACGGCCATGTTCAAATCAGCGATGGCCTCTTTTTGCTTCCCGAGTTTACTCCTGGCAAATCCTCTGCCGTAATATACCTCACTGTTTTCACTTCCCAGTGCCTTGGCTTTGTCGTAATCGGCTACGGCACTCGTATAATCCATTAACTTGTTCTTTGCAAAACCTCTCAGGATATACAGCTGCGCCTCTTTCGGACTGATCTCTATCGCCTGGTCCAGGTCTTCAATCGCTCCTTTGTAGTCATTCAGCGCGATTTTGGTCTCCCCGCGCCCCGCAAATGCGCCCGGCCTTTTAGGGCTCAGCTCGATGACCTTGCTGAAATCGTCGAGGCTCCCGGTATAATCTTTCAGCTGAAGCTTATTGGTCCCGCGGGCATAAAGGGAGGAGACGTCATTCGGCGACAATGAAAGCGCTTTGTCGAAATCGGCCAGAGCGTTGAGGTAATTCTCCAGTTTGGCATGGCTTACCCCGCGGTTGTAATAGGAACGGGTGTCCTGCGGGTTGAGCTCAATGGCCTGGGTGTAATCCAGCAATGCCGAACGATGGTCTTCCTGCATGCTTTTACTCACCCCGCGGCTTTGAAAGTAAAGCGCTTCTTTGGGGTTGATTTCAATTGCTTTGTTATAGTCCTGGATAGCCCCCCTGTAGTCTTTTAAAGTTGCTTTGGCGAGTCCCCGGTTAAAGTAGCTGGGAGCATGATCGGGTGTCATGCCGATGACGGTATTAAAGGATTGAAGAGCGCCCACATAATCACCTGAACGAGCCCGTACGTTGCCTTCCTCAAAAACATCCGATGCCGACCGCTGACCAAAACTGTTAAAAACAATGCAAAAGAAAAGGAAAGAACAAAGGTGAAAAAATGAAAAAGTTTTCATTTGAAGAGATCAACAGGTTAGTGAAGTTTTTAAACTTTAAGAAAGAAGGGCTAAATTTAGTGGAATCAGGAATGTATTCAAAGCCTGTCATCAAAAGGTTCGGATTTTAGACAGATTCACTACCCGAACGGAAAAGAAGCAGCTTCTGCCGGTACATTAATATTGTCTGTCACTTTGTCAGGTGTTGTGTAAATATTTCCTACTTTTGTACCTTGTTGCCGGTGAAAAACGTTGCTGGTAACAGGAGAAGGATTAATTGCATTAACTATGGAAACAGTCATTCGGGGCGGACTTCGTATTTTATCCGGAGAAGAAAAAGAAGCTTGTGAAAAGGTTCACCTATCGGTAGAAGAACCGGCCTTCAATAAAAAGAGGTTGTTTATAGAGAGTTATGGCTGCCAGATGAATTTTTCGGACAGCGAAATTGTCGCATCGGTCATGCGAGAGGCAGGGTTTGCGACAACCGCTTCGGAAGAAGATGCCGATCTGATCTTTCTGAATACCTGTGCGATTCGGGACAATGCCGAACAAAAGGTACGGAACCGGCTGCAGCATCTGAATGCGTTGAAAAGAAAGCGTCCCGGGTTATTGATAGGGGTATTGGGTTGTATGGCCGAGCGCGTAAAAGCCAAGCTGCTGGAAGAGGAAAAAATGGTCGACATTGTAACCGGGCCCGATGCCTACCGCGATCTTCCCCGACTGGTGGAAGAAGCAGAGGGTGGCCAGAAGGCGGTTAATGTGCTGCTTTCCAGGGAGGAAACCTATGCGGATATTTCACCGGTGCGGCTGAACTCCAACGGAGTGACCGCCTTTATCAGTATCATGAGGGGCTGCAATAATATGTGCAGCTTTTGTGTAGTGCCCTTTACCAGGGGGCGAGAGCGTAGCCGCGACCCCCATTCCATTGTACAGGAAGCCGCCGGCCTGTTTGAAAACGGCTACCGGGAAGTAACCCTGCTGGGACAAAATGTGGACAGCTACCATTGGACGTCCGGAGCGGACGGGGCTGCAGAGGATGTGGTGAATTTTGCGGGTCTGCTGGAGAAAGTAGCCCTGGTGCACCCGGACTTGCGGGTGCGGTTCAGTACCTCTCATCCCAAAGACATTACCGATGAGGTACTGTATACCATGCAGCGGTATGAAAACATTTGTAACTATATCCATTTGCCGGCGCAGAGCGGAAACAGCCGGATCCTGCGGCTGATGAACCGGACCTATGACCGGGAGTGGTACCTGCAGAAAATAGACCGGATCCGGGCCATACTGGGAGAAGAATGCGGTATTTCGCATGATATGATTTCAGGGTTCTGCTCGGAAACCGAGGAAGAGCACCAGGACTCGCTGTCCCTGATGGCGTATGCAAAGTTTGATTATGGGTATATGTTCTCCTATTCGGAACGCCCGGGCACGCCTGCTGCTAAAAAGCTAAAGGATGATATCCCGGAAGAAGTAAAAAAACGGCGTCTCAAAGAAATTATAGAACTGCAGCAGCAATTGTCGCTTGCCCGCAATCTGCTGGCAGTCGGCAGGGTCCATAAAGTGCTGGTAGAAGGCACCTCAAAGCGTTCGGAAGAACATTTGCAGGGAAGGAATGATCAGAACAAAGTAGTAGTATTTCCCAGGGAACACTATCAGAAAGGAGATTTTGTGCAGGTATTGGTGACCGAATGTACAGCAGCTACCCTGATGGGGCATGCTTATGCTTCAGTGGAAGCAGTTTAACCGTTTATAAGACCAACAGCCTGTACCAGGGGCCGGATTGGCAGTAATTCCTATTGAAAGCATGAATGTAGCTGAGATACAGGCGATTAAAAATCGTTTCGGGATAATTGGAAACGCACCTTCCTTAAATTATGCGATTAATGTAGCCATGCAGGTGGCCGGCACGGACCTGACTGTTCTGATTACCGGAGAAAGTGGTAGCGGGAAAGAGTCATTTTCCAAAATCATTCACAGCCTGAGCGTCCGTAAGCACGGCCCTTTTATAGCCATTAACTGTGGTGCAATTCCGGAAGGAACCATTGATTCGGAGCTCTTCGGACACGA
This sequence comes from Telluribacter humicola, assembly GCA_040394475.1. GTDB lineage: Bacteria > Bacteroidota > Bacteroidia > Cytophagales > Spirosomataceae > JBEBSD01. The sequence goes on from JBEBSD010000039.1 coordinate 48,944, forward strand.
GAAAGGGGCCTTTACCGGGGCGTTGGATACGCGGAAAGGATATTTCGAAACCACCAGTAATGGTACTATTTTCCTTGATGAAATCGGGGAAATGCCCATCGGTACCCAGGCCAGGTTGCTGCGGGTGCTGGAAAATGGGGAATACATCCGGGTAGGTTCTTCCAAAGTGATGAAAACCGATGTCCGGGTGGTGGCTGCTACGAACGTCAACCTCAGGGAAGCGGTCGATAAAGGAAAATTCCGGGAAGATTTGTATTACCGCCTCAACACGGTGCCGATTTATGTACCTCCGCTGCGGGAACGGGGGGATGATGTTGTGTTGTTATTCCGGAAGTTTACCAACGATTTTGCCGAAAGGTACCGGACCAAGCCCGTGAAACTCACCGAAGATGCCCGCCAGGCACTGATAGAATATGAGTTCCGCGGGAATATCCGGCAATTGAAGAATATTGCAGAGCAAATCACGATCCTGGAAACCGAAAAGGAGCTTCCGGTAGGGAGTGAGGTGCTCCACCGTTACCTGCACCCGGTGCAGCCGGCCAGCCGGAAAGCGCTGATCCCGCTTTCGGGGGTGGAAGATGCTACCAGTTCTTTTTCTGAAAGAGAGTTGCTTTATAAGGTGCTCTTTGACATGCGCAGGGATGTGAATGAACTGAAAAAACTGGTCCGGGACGTGTTGCAGGGAGGACAGTACGACGGGGATGAAATCCTGAAAAATAACCAGGAACTCTTCAGCAGTATTTCTACCGCCGATCCGTCGGCTGCGTCGCCGGCCGGCCGGGAGGTGCCGCGGTTGATAGGGGCGTCGCAGCATGTGGTAGACCTGGATCGGTATTCGGACTCGAGATCGGATGTAGAAGATGTAGTCCATGTAACGGAGGAAGAAGAATCGCTTTCACTGGAGGAAAAAGAGAAGGAGATGATTATTAAATCGTTGCAGAAGAATAACAATAAACGCAAGTATGCGGCACAGGCCCTTGGGATATCGGAACGGACCTTGTACCGGAAAATCAAGGAATACGGGATAGAAAGTTGAAAAAAAAGGAATGCCATGTCAGAAAAGAAAACAGGCAGTGCACGCAGATACGCATTTTTGCTGGTACTGGCTTGCGGCCTTCAAAGTTGCGGGATTTATTCGTTTACCGGGACGAACCTGTCGCCGGATATCAAGACGTTTACCGTGATGAATTTTACGATGGGAACAGCAGGGGGGCCGGCCAGTTTACCGATGGACTTCAGCGAAAAGCTGAAAGAATATTTTCAGCGGAATACGAGTCTGACGCAGCGCCCCAGTGGCGGGGATCTGATCCTGGAGGGAACGATAACCGGGTACGACGTGGTACCGGTAGCGCCGACGGCCAGCGATCAGGCAGGGTTTAACCGGTTGAACATGACGGTGCAGGTCCGGTTTACCAACAATCAGGATGAAACCAAAAATTTTGATCAATCCTTTACTTTTTACGAGGATTTTCCGCAAAACGAAACCCTGAATGCAAATGAAGCCCGTATTTTGCCGAAAATTATGGATCAGCTGGTGCAGAATATTTTCAATAAATCAGCGGCGGATTGGTAGATTGTAGTACTAAAGCAAAAAAACACCATGGCAGAAAAGGAAATGTTTTCATACTGGGTCATGCAGCCCCGCCAGATGGAGCAAAAAGATATTGCAAAGCTGGAGGCCATCGTGAGCGAGTTCCCGTTTTGTCAACTGGCGCATACGCTCACCGCCAAAGCCGTTTCGATGATACAGCCCGCATCCGCCTCCAACTATATTCCGAAAGCAGCCGTTTATGCACTGAGCCGGCAGGCGCTGCGGTCCTTGCTGGAAGATGATCTCGAATGGTCCGAGACCTTGTTATCCCGAATGACCGATGGATTGCCGGCCTTGCGTAAAAAAGGGGTCACCCCGCCGGAGCAGACAGTACCTGAGCAGATAGTAAAGGAAGGACCGGCGCCGGTCCCGTTTGATCCGACGGCACTTGCTGCGTTCACGGTGGAACAGGACTTGCTGCGGGAACTAACTGTTCCCGGGGAGCAATCCGGTACCCGGAAATCGGCGCAGGAGCTTATTGCACAGTTTATCAGGACCGATCCGGTCATCGGCGCCATGAAGCCGGAAACAGTCGTCGTCCCGGGAAATGAAGACCTTAGCCTGAGAAGCCAGTTGCCGGTAGAAGATATCGCGACCGAATCTTTTGCTAAAATATTAGTGATGCAGGGGAAAACGGAACGGGCAATTGCAATTTATGAAAAACTAATGTTGAAAATTCCGGATAAAAAGGGTTACTTTGCGGAAAAAATTAGAAACTTAAAATAATTCCATCGTTCATATGTTCGTAGGCTTAATTATCCTGGTAGCGATAATCGCAGTATTGTTGATTTTAGTGGTGTTGGTTCAGAACTCAAAAGGAGGAGGGCTTTCCAGTGAATTTTCGAGCGCCGGAACTTCGCAGATGTTTGGTGTAAAGAAAACAACCGATTTACTGGAGCAGATTACCTGGGGACTGGCCGGCGCGATTGTGGTGATATCGCTGGTTTCCTATATCTCCGTAAGCACGGGTGAGCAGGGAACTGTGAATAGCGTCAACATTGAGAAAGCGCAGAATACGGCCATTCCGGGTGGTACTATCCTGCCGTCGTTACCGGACGGAGCGGAAGCGCTGCCTGTGCCGGCAGATACTACGAAATAAGAGGGAGGATCCTCCTGTAAAGACCTGTAGCTTGCCTGACTTGTTCGGACGCGCTACAGGTTTTTCGCATTTTGACCGTGGACTGTGTCTTGACCGTGGACTGTGTCTCCACAGTCCACTTCCGCGCTGACAGCGGTAAGGTCTGTGAAGACACAGACCTTGGTGGGGAAGACACAGCCCCTTGGTAGGGCGACACAGACCTTGGTAAACCCGAAACAGGAGCTGGAGTAAATGGATACGGCTGACATTAAATACGCTTTGTCAAGACACCGGACCCGTCGAAGCGCCACCCTGTCAATACGTCATAGTAAAAGGAGCCGTTTTTTTTAGAGAAATGAGGGGGAGATCGGGTGTTGAAAATTTGTCAGGATGCCTGTTAAAGCAAATTTTGTAAAGTTAAAAGGGCTTCTATTGGACTGCAGGCGAAATAAAAATGAGTAGTTGTTTAGTACTTCCAAATTAAGTACGGTTTGTGTAGGGGAGGCCCTCCGGGTGATGCTGAAAAAATGACAGGCGTTTCAGCGCTGGCATGAACCTTGTATCAGGGAATAGGCATATGTCACAATTAACTAACTGACAATTAAATAAAACGTTTTAAAGCTATGTCAACTTTAACCGAAGTAAAAGTATTACCCCTGGCAGACCGCGTACTGGTAGAACCGGCACCTGTCGAAGAAAAAACTGCTTTTGGTATTATTATTCCTGATACCGCTAAGGAAAAACCTCAACGCGGAACAATTATTGCTGTTGGGCCAGGTAAAAAGGATGAACCATTAACTGTAAAAGTTGGTGATACTGTTCTTTACGGTAAATATTCCGGAACTGAGCTGACTGTTGATGGTGGAGAGTACCTGATTATGCGCGAATCGGATATTTACGCTGTAATCGGCTAATTTGCAGCCTGACCCATTTCTGTAAAATCAAAAATAAGAGAACATTTAAAAGTTAAAAAACCATGTCTAAAAGGATATTTTTCGACGTAGAAGCAAGGGATAAGATTAAGAGAGGTGTTGATACACTGGCGGATGCTGTTAAAGTAACGCTTGGACCTCGTGGCCGTAACGTCGTAATTGACAAAAAATTCGGATCACCTACCATTACAAAAGATGGGGTTACGGTAGCGAAGGAAATTGAATTGAAAGATGCCATGGAAAACATGGGGGCGCAACTTGTGAAAGAAGTAGCTTCCAAAACTGCTGATTCGGCCGGAGACGGTACGACTACTGCTACTGTTCTGGCGCAAGCTATTTATACGATCGGCGCGAAGAACGTAGCGGCCGGTGCGAATCCGATGGATCTGAAAAGAGGAATCGAGAAGGCGGTTCTTGCAGTAGTTGCCAATCTGGAAACACAACGGAAAAATATCTCTACTTCGAAAGAAATCGCTCAGGTAGCGACTATTTCGGCTAACCATGACGAGGAAATCGGTAAAATGATTGCCGAAGCGATGGAGAAAGTAGGGAAAGAAGGTGTCATTACGGTAGAAGAAGCCCGTGGTACCGAAACAGAAGTGAAAACAGTAGAAGGGATGCAGTTCGACCGCGGCTATCTTTCTCCTTACTTCGTGACCAATACCGAGAAAATGGAAGTGGAGGCGGAGCGTCCGTACATCCTGATCTCTGAAAAGAAAGTCTCTTCTATGAAAGAGCTGCTCCCGGTTCTGGAAGCAGTTGCGCAAACCGGCCGCCCGTTGATCATCATCGCAGAAGATGTGGACGGAGAAGCGCTGGCTACGCTGGTTGTTAATAAAATCCGTGGCGCTTTGAAAGTGGCCGCTGTGAAAGCGCCAGGTTTCGGAGACCGCCGGAAAGCAATGCTGGAAGATATCGCTATCCTGACAGGTGGTACGGTGATCAGTGAGGAGCGTGGTTTCAAACTGGAAAATGCATCCCTGGAATACCTTGGTCAAAGCGAGAAAATACTCATCGACAAAGACAATACTACTATTGTTAACGGAAATGGTGAATCAGAAGCTATCCAGGGCCGTATCAACCAGATCAAATCCCAGATCGAAAATACAACCTCTGATTACGATCGTGAAAAACTTCAGGAACGTCTGGCTAAATTGTCGGGTGGTGTGGCTATCCTGTACATCGGAGCCGCTACTGAAGTAGAAATGAAAGAGAAAAAAGACCGCGTAGACGATGCGCTGCATGCTACCCGTGCTGCCGTAGAAGAAGGGATCGTTGCCGGTGGCGGCGTTGCGCTTATCCGTGCTGCTGCTGCCCTCGAAGGAATGAAAGGTTCCAACGAAGATGAAACGACTGGTATCAATATCATTAAAGCTGCACTGGAATCACCCCTTCGTTGTATCGTAGCCAATGCGGGCGGTGAAGGTTCCGTAGTGGTACAGAAGGTGAAAGAAGGAGAAGGTGGTTTCGGATACAATGCTAAAGACAATATCTATGAAGATTTGTTGGCATCCGGGATTATCGATCCGAAGAAAGTAACCCGTCTGGCGCTTGAAAACGCCGCTTCCATCTCTGGCTTGTTGCTGACAACCGAGTGTGTGATTGCTGACGAACCGGAAGAAAACCCGGCTCCTGCGATGCCGCACGGTGGTGGTGGAATGGGTGGCATGATGTAAGCCATCCCCAGGTAAATTCTAAACTAAAAAGCCCGGCTCCGGAAAGGAGATCCGGGCTTTTTTACGCATTTGCTTTTCGTCCGACCAAAGAGGTTTGACGTTTTAAGGAACGGCTGTAAAGGTCCCTTCGGTGTAAAATATATTTTTGCCGATTTTCGTAAACACGAAAAAGGGTAAAAGGAGACCGCTTATAAGCGAACAACCGCTCTTTCCCGTCTCTCGGACCGGGTCACGTTGACGGTGAAAGCGCAAAGGCGGGTCTGAGACCCGCGTCTGAACTCGTGAATAGTCTTCTTAATCACGCAGGTCGGAGACCTGCTTTCACTCCTCCGCTCGTCTGAGGTACTATCTTGAAAACCTAGTG
>JBEBSD010000040.1:0-54397 GCA_040394475.1 Telluribacter humicola
CCATTCCCCCAAATCTCCGGTCCGGTCCCTCATTTCCCACCATCAGTACCCCATAACCAGCAAGGCCCTCCGCCCGTTGCCCATTCCCCCAAATCCCCGGCCCCATTTCCCGCAGCGAGTGAAGTTCCTCAGGGATTCCTATCTTTGCAGAATCGCTGTATTACCTGAAAGCTACCGGCATGTTTAAAAATAAAATTATCCGTTACAGTACAGTGGCCATGATCGTGGCTATTCTGGCTTATTTTGCAATTGAAACATTTATGCCCCCCTCCGATATCCCCGGTATTGAACCTACGGAATCGCTGAATCGGGAAACCTACACCCGCCTGCTACAGGATGAGCGGGCCGAATCCCAAAACTGGTACCGGACCTCTGACGACTCGCCTGTGTTGAATAAAGACGGTTTTGAAGGACTGGAATTTTTCGGGATTGATCTCAGCTACCGGGTTGTGGCCAAAGTACGACCCTACCAGGGAGCAGACAAAGTGTTTGAAGTGGCCTATACCGACGGGACGCAGGATACCTATGAACGCTATGCCTACCTGGATTTTGAATTGAACGGGACGCCTCAAACCTTGTTGCTGCTCAAGCATGAAGGGGTGCTTTCGCTGATGTGGCGCGACGGGACCAGCGGCACAACCAGTTACGGGGGCGGGAGATACCTTGATTTTACGACGACCGATGTGAAGCATGGATTCATAGTCCTGGATTTCAATAAGGCCTACAATCCGTACTGCGCCTTTAACCCCGCTTATGCCTGCCCGTTGCCTCCCGCAGAAAATACGTTGAAGGAATCTATACCGGCAGGGGAAAAATATACGGCAGAAAAGTAGTATTTTCGCGCTTTGGCAGTAGTGCCGGAAAAGGAATTGCCGGTATTGGCAAAGCAGGGAAGGGATGACAAGCGGTCGGCATTTCCCTGATTTTGCAGGAATTAAACATTTATATAAGTCAAGTGAAAATATCGTATAACTGGCTCAGGGAACTGATTGAGTTCGAAGAAACCCCTGAGGAGATTGGAAAACTGTTAACCGCTACGGGTCTTGAAGTAGAAAGTATTGAGGAAGTAGCGGCCATTAGAGGCGGGTTAAAGGAAGTGGTGATAGGGCAAGTAGTCACCTGCGAAAAACATCCCGAAGCCGACCGGCTGCACCTGACCACCGTAGACGTCGGGCAGGATGGCTTGCTGCCGATTGTATGCGGCGCTCCCAATGTAGCGGCAGGACAGAAGGTGGTAGTGGCCAAGGTGGGGGCAGTCTTGTATCCGCAGGACAGTGAAGAGCCTCTTTCTATTAAAAAGGCAAAGATCAGGGGAGCTGTTTCCGAAGGAATGATCTGTGCGGAAGACGAGCTGGGCCTGGGGACTTCCCATGCGGGGATCCTGGTACTGGATACGGAACTGCCCAACGGAACACCCGCCGCACAGTATTTTAACCGTCACCCGGATTACCGGATTGAAATCGGACTGACCCCTAACCGCGCAGATGCCGCGTCTCATTACGGGGTTGCCAGGGATCTGAAAGCAGTCCTGAACCATCCGATCCAGCTGCCTTTGGCAGAGCACTTTGAAGTGGCAAACGAGGATTTGCCGGTTGAAGTGATTGTCCGGAATACAGAAGCGGCCCCCCGCTACGCCGGCGTAACACTTTCAGATATCACAGTAAAGGAATCGCCGGATTGGCTGAAGCGCCGCCTGGAAGTAATCGGCGTACGGCCGGTCAACAATGTGGTGGACGTGACCAATTATGTCTGCCATGAACTCGGGCAACCCTTGCATGCATTCGATGTCGCCAGGATTTCCGGACGGAAAATTATTGTGGACACCTGCCCCGAAGGGACGTCGTTTGTGACGCTCGACGGTCAGGAACGTAAGCTGACGTCGTATGACCTGATGATCAATGATGCCGAAAAGCCGCTTTGCATGGCAGGGGTTTTCGGTGGGATTACCTCCGGAGTGACCGAAGCTACCACCGCTATCTTTCTGGAATCTGCCTATTTTTCGCCTGTCTGGGTACGTAAATCCGCGCAGCATCACGGATTGAAGACCGACGCTTCTTTCCGGTTTGAAAGAGGTACCGACCCGAACATGCCGGTGACAGCGCTGAAAAGAGCGGCCCTGCTCATTCAGGAACTGGCCGGAGGTGAAGTGTCTTCAGGGGTGACCGACCATTACCCGAACCCCATTGCCAATTTCCGGGTTTCGGTTCAATACAAGCATATCGACCGGTTGATCGGGAAGAAAATTGACCGTTACCTGATCCATAAAATCCTGTTTAACCTGGATATACGGTTTGAAAAGGAAACCGAAGCGGGCTTTCTTGCCGTTGTTCCGCCCTACCGGGTAGATGTTCAGCGGGAAGCCGATATTATCGAGGAGATCCTGCGGATTTACGGGTTCGATAAGGTAGGACTTTCGGATACGCTCCGGAGCGATTACCTGTCTTCATTTCCGGAAAAGGATCCGGATGAGCTGCGGTTACGTGCGGGCGGCCTGCTTGCGGCCAACGGTTTTTTTGAAACCATTAACAACCCGCTGGTGAAGCCCGAAACGCAGGCTGTTCTGGGAAGCGACCTGCCCGGAGAAGATGTGAGAATCCTGAATTACCTGAGTGAAGACCTTTCCGTATTACGGCAAACACTGCTGTTCTCGGCCCTGCATACGGTGGCTTATAATTCCAACCGCCGGCAGAAAAGCCTGAAATTGTTCGAATTCGGGAAAATCTACCACCGTAAGGAGGGGAAATATGGGGAGAAAAACCGGTTGTCGATCGTATTGGCGGGGCAGGTACAGGCCGAAAGCTGGTCGGCTGTTTCCAGGGATGTACAGTTTCATGACCTCGCCGGGGCAGTCATGAAGGTGCTGACGCTGATGCGTACCGGAAAGCCGGTGGTGAGCAGCCTGGAAAGCCGGACCTTCGTACAGGGAGTAACCTGGTCGGTCGGGGGACGGGAGGTGGCCAGGTTGGGACAGGTTTTGCCGGGGGTGGCCCAAATGGCCGACGTAAAAGTAGGGGTATTCTATGCTGAACTGGATTGGGACGCCCTGTTGCGGCAGTACAAGCCTGCAGTAGCCTATCAGGAGGTTCCCCGTTTTCCTGAAGTACGCCGGGACTTGTCGCTGGTTATTGAAAAAGCCGTTACATTTGACCAGCTGGAGCAGCTGGCCTACCGGACAGAACGGAAACTGCTGCGGAGCGTCCATGCGGTGGATGTGTATGAGGGTAATAACCTGCAGGGGAAAAAGGCCTATACCCTGAGTTTTATTTTACAGGATGAGAAGCAGACATTAACCGACAAAGAGATTGACCGGGTGATGCAGCGGCTGATGGACGCTTACGAACAAGAATTGCAGGCGGTGATCCGTAAATAAAAATGAAAGCGTATGATGCAGAATTCCCAGCGTCGTTTTGATCAAAGCATCAATGAATTTGAGCAGCGGCTGAGCCTGTTACTGGCCTCACAGGCCAAGTTGCAATGGGAGCTTTCGCAATTGAAAAAAGAGCATCAAAACGTGCGGGAAAGAAACCTGAAGATAGAGGAAGAGAACAAAGAGATAAAGAAAAAGTACAAGCAATTACAAAGAGATTTTAATAAATCCAGATATTTCGCTAAAATTGTAGCCAATAAACTGACACCAACAGGTGGTATTTCTGAATTAAAAGAATTGATAGACGGCTATATACAAGATATTGATGCCTGCATTATTAAATTAAAAGAGACCATATGAAAGATGAAAAACGCTCTCAGGATGTAACGGTTTTCTTGAAAATAATGGATAGGGGCTTCAATTTGAGTGTTCCTATCGAGCAGGAAAAATATTATCGTAAAGGTTACGAATATTTTAAGCGCATCGTTAACAAGTATAAAGAGCGGAATCATGATGAGATAGAGGCAATCGCGCTTACTTCGATTGATTGTATTGTCGCGTTACAGCGAAGTTACGAGCAGTTGGATGAGCAGAGAGCACTTTTGGAGAAACGGATGGACGACTGGAACCTGAAAATGGAGAAGGCGTTAATGAAGGGTTAGCCAGGAGCGGTTGTCTGGAAATACACCTGTCGGAATCAGTGGTTGTCACAACCCTATTTCAATTAACAGGTAAAACAATGTCAGATTTTTCTATGTTATTACTTTCCGATATCGTTGCATTGATGGCGGGAATATTAGTCGGAAGGTTTATCTTCCGGCGGTCCTTTAAAAAGAAGGAAGAAGAGGCGCATGAGCGGGTGCAGGAGCTGCTGAAAAATGCAGAGGTGACTGCCGAGAATATCAAGAGAGACCGTATTCTGGAAGCGAAGGAAAAGTTTCTGAAGCTGAAATCGGAATTTGAAGAAGATGCGAATAAAAAACGCGGTATTCTCCAGTCGAATGAGCAGAAGCTGCGGCAGCGGGAGCAGGCATTATCGCAGAGTATCGAGCAGTCCAAACGAAAGGAAAGTGAGCTGGATAACCTGAAAACCAATCTTTCCCAGCAGCTGGAAGTGGCGGGTAAGCGTCGTGAAGAGGCTGAAAAGCATCGTAAATTGCAGGTAGAACAGCTGGAGAAAATCGCCAACCTTACGGCCGACCAGGCACGGGAGCAGCTGATGGATGCCCTGAAGGCAGAGGCCGATTCGAGGGCGGCTTCCTATATCAAAAGCGTGATGGAAGAATCGCGCCTGACTGCTACCAAGGAGGCGAAGAAAATCGTTATCGAAACCATCCAGCGCACAGCAGCCGAAAATGCTATTGAAAACTGTGTGTCGGTGTTCAATATTGAGAACGATGATATCAAAGGGAAGATTATCGGGCGGGAAGGTCGGAATATCCGCGCACTGGAGGCAGCCACAGGGGTGGAAATCATCGTGGATGATACGCCCGAAGCCATTGTTATCTCCGGGTTTGATCCCGTAAGAAGGGAAATAGCCCGCTTGTCGATGCACAGGCTGGTACAGGACGGGCGGATTCACCCGGCCAGAATTGAGGAAGTAGTCGCCAAAACACGAAAAAATATCGAAGACGAAATCGTGGAGATTGGGGAGCGTACAGTGATTGACATGGGGATTCATGGCCTTCATCCGGAGCTCGTCAAGATGATCGGACGTATGCGGTTCCGGTCTTCCTACGGACAAAATCTGCTGCAGCATTCCCGTGAGGTAGCTAAGCTTTGTGCCAGTATGGCAGCCGAACTCGGCCTCAATACCAAACTGGCTAAACGGGCCGGATTGCTGCATGATATCGGTAAGGTCTGGCATGAAGAGTCGGAAATGCCGCATGCCGTGCTCGGCATGGAAATCGCCAAGAAATTCAAGGAACATCCGGAAGTATGCAATGCAATCGGTGCCCACCATGATGAAATTGAGATGACCAGTATGATCTCGCCTATCATCCAGGTTTGCGATGCCATATCCGGTTCGCGTCCGGGCGCCCGCCGGGAGATGATGGAGTCGTATATTCAGCGGCTGAAGGATATGGAAAACCTTGCCCTTTCATTTGACGGCGTCGAAAAATGCTATGCGATCCAGGCAGGCCGGGAATTGCGCGTAATTGTCAACGCAGATAATGTAAATGATGAAAGAGCCAGTGTACTGTCATTCGATATTTCGCAGAAGATTGAAAAGGAAATGCAGTATCCCGGGCAGATTAAAATTACGGTCATCCGCGAAATGCGCTCGGTGGCTTACGCTAGATAAGAGGGATTAGAATCATGGGATTTAAAGATCTGAGTACCAGTCAGCTTCTGGAAATCCGGACACTGGGTGAGCTGAAAGCATCAGGTTATCGCCCGCGTTCGGTCAAAGAGGAGTTAAGGGCCAGCCTGATCGCGAAAATCCAGCGGAAAGAGCCGGTTTTCCAGGGCATATGGGGTTACGAAAATACAGTAGTGCCCGACGTTGAGCGGGCCATTCTGTCCATGCACCATATTAATTTTCTGGGGTTGCGGGGGCAGGCTAAAACCCGGATGGCGCGTTTGCTGGTGTCCTTGCTGGAAGAATATATACCGGTGGTGGAAGGGAGTCAGCTGAATGAAGATCCCCTGCAGCCGTTGACCCGCCACGTAAAGGAACAGATCCTCCAGGCTGGTGATGCCACTCCTGTAGCCTGGCTGCACCGTGACGAACGCTACACCGAAAAACTGGCGACACCGGATGTTTCTGTTGCCGATCTTATAGGCGATGTTGACCCGATCCGGGCGGCGGCACTGAAATTGTCGTATTCCGACGAACGTGTCATTCACTACGGCCTGATCCCCAGGGCGCACCGGGGCATTTTTGTGATTAATGAACTGCCTGATTTACAGGCGCGGATACAGGTGGCCCTCTTCAATATCCTGCAGGAAGGGGATATCCAGATCCGGGGGTTTAAATTGCGGCTGCCACTGGATATACAGTTTGTTTTTACGGCAAATCCGGAAGATTATACTAACCGGGGGAGCATTGTGACACCTTTGAAAGACCGCATTGGCAGCCAGATCGTTACACATTACCCGCTGAGCATCGATGTAGGAAAACGGATTACCAGCCAGGAGGCGGTCGTGAAACCGGACCAGGAGGCGCTGGTGCGCGTCAATGAACTTGCTCGGGATCTCATTGAGCAGGTTGCGGTTGAGGCCCGGGCAAGTGAATACGTGGATGGGAAAAGCGGGGTGTCGGCCCGGATGACTATTTCGGCGTTGGAATGCCTTATCAGTGCCGCCGAACGCCGTGCCCTGGAAAATGAGGAGCCGCATACGTATGTCCGAATTTCGGATTTGTACAATACCGTTCCGGCGATATGCGGAAAGGTCGAGCTGGTATATGAGGGAGAGGTGGAAGGGCCTGTAATTGTCGCGCAAAACCTGATCGGGAAGGCGATCCGTAAGCAGTTTCTCCACTATTTTCCGGATCCTGAGAAGCAGCGGAAATCAGTAGCGGACAACGCGGCTGTGCAAGCCATCAGCAATTGGTTCGGAGCCGGCAATGAGATGACGTTTTATAGCGGTCTTTCGGATAAGGACTACCGGGCGCGTCTGAAAACCATTGACGGGCTCGACAGTTATGTGGACCGGTATTCTAAGGACCTGAGCCCGGAGGAGCATTTTTTCAGAATGGAATTTGCCTTGCACGGGCTGGCGGAATTCTCCCGTATAGGGAGGAAAGTGCTGGATAACCGCGTCGATTTTAAAGATTTGCTGGACAGTATGTTCCTCAATGAGGAAGGAGAGGATATGGACGATTTTATGGATGACGATCCTCCTCAGAATCCGCAATTTTAGGAAGTTCCCATGGTCTGTGTCCCACAGACCATTTTGGATACCGGCTGGAAAGCGAAGTGGTCTGTGAGGACACAGACCACGGGGGGTACCGGCTGGAAAGTAAAGTGGTCTGTGAGGACACAGACCACGGTGGGGGACCGGCTGGAAAGCGAAGTGGTCTGTGGGGACACAGACCACGGGGGGGGTACCGGCTGGAAAGTAAAGTGGTCTGTGAGGACACAGACCACGGTGGGGGACCAGCTGGAAAGCGAAGTGGTCTGTGAGGACACAGACCACGGTGGGGGTACCGGCTGGAAAGGTAAAGTGGTCTGTGGGGACACAGACCACGGACTCAATCCTCGCCCGCTACGTTAGGCTCGCTGGTGTCGACCAGGGCATCTGCATCCTGATTCACCTTGCCCCTGATTTTGGCCTCCAGTTCATCCGCCAGCTCAGGATTGTCCTTTAGCAGGTCTTTCACTGAATCGCGGCCCTGTCCCAGACGGTTGCCTTCGTAGCTGAACCAGGAACCCGATTTCTTGACAATTTCCAATTCTACTGCCAGGTCAAGGATTTCTCCCACTTTGGAAATCCCTTCTCCGTACATGATATCAAACTCAATTACCTTAAAGGGCGGGGCCAGCTTATTTTTGACCACTTTTACCCGGGTCCGGTTTCCAAGGATATTGTCGCTGCTTTCTTTGATCTGCCCGACACGGCGTATGTCGAGGCGCACAGAAGCATAGTATTTAAGCGCGTTACCGCCCGTTGTGGTTTCGGGGCTGCCGAACATGACGCCGATCTTATCGCGCAGCTGGTTGATGAAAATACAGCAGCAACCGGTCTTGCTGATCACCCCGGTCAGTTTCCGCAAAGCTTGCGACATTAACCGGGCCTGAAGCCCCATTTTACTTTCGCCCATTTCGCCTTCCAACTCCGCGCGGGGAACCAGTGCTGCGACGGAATCGATTACAATAATGTCGATGGCGCCGCTGCTGATCAGGTGTTCGGCAATTTCCAGCGCCTGCTCGCCGCTGTCGGGCTGCGATATCAGCAGGTTCTGGGTGTCGATTCCGAGCTTTTCGGCATAGGTGCGGTCAAAGGCATGCTCTGCATCCACGATAGCCGCCAGTCCGCCGTTTTTCTGGGCTTCTGCAATGCAATGCATCGCCAGGGTGGTTTTTCCTGAAGATTCAGGCCCATATACTTCCACTACACGCCCCCGAGGAACGCCGCCTATTCCGAGGGCAAGGTCGAGCCCGAGAGAGCCTGTAGAGATCACAGGAACGTCGAGTACCTTGCTGTCGCTCAGACGCATGACGGAACCTTTACCGAAGGCCTTGTCCAATTTTTCGAGTGTGATCTGAAGCGCTTTCAGCTTATTATCTTTATCCGTTGCTTGTGCCATAGAAATTACTATTAGGGGTATATATACTAGAATGTAAACTTACCTTTTATTTGGGAACAATAATATAGTTGTATTATAAAAAATATTTGGAGAGGGGGGAATAGGTATTAGGTATTAGGGAATAGGTATTAGGGAATAGGTATTAGGCATTAGGGAATAGGTATTAGGTAATAGGTGGCGGTGGGTGCGGTGGGTGCGGTGGGTGCGGTGGGTGAGCGGAGTCGAACCCAGGAGTCGAACCCAAGGAGTCGAACGCGGGGGATGGCGGCCTTTTACAGACGAAAAGCCGGCGCTTGGGAGCGACCGGCTTTTCGTCTGTAAAAGGGATGAGCTTCTTAATATTCCCATAACCCGTGTTCTTTTTCCATTAATTCCTGCTCGAATTGCAGGGATTTGAGTAAGCCTTCTTTCCCCCCTTTATATAAATCCAGGAATCCTTTGTCTTCCGGGTTGGAGTACTTGGTGATTCTTCCCCAGAACAAGCGGTTATCAAAGGCATCTGCCAGGTTTTTATGTTGGGCGTCATTTTGCGCATTGTACCAGATATACCGTTTGGAATCGCTCCGGAACAGGCGCTCGACGTCTTTATAACGGAACGACGCGACGGGCTTCTCGATTCCCAGGTCATTCTGATCGGCCGGCAGGTAAATGGTAATGGTCTGAATATCCATATACAGCCGGGAGCGCTTTTTATCAAATACCCAGTTCTCTTTCAGTTCGAGGATACTCAACTGATTCGGGAAATATTCATCTTCTGTCGGGGCCAGCGCCTGTTGCTGAAACGCATCTGCGGGCGCAGCAGCTCCTGTGTCAGCTGCCGCTACGTTTTCGGCAGGTGTTTTCTTTTGGACAGGGGTTCCCCAACCGTCATCTTCGCTTTCCTTCGGTTTTTGCGGAGTGGCAGGATTCCCCCATCCATCGTCCGCAGGTTGAGCTGCGGTTTTGTCGGTGCTTCCCCACCCGTCGTTGGTAGTCTGTCCGAATCCTGCCGCGATTTCATCCGCAGACAAGCCGCCGCCCTGGTTCGGGATGATCAGGTTGTGGCGAAGTCCTTCGGTGTCCAGTTTGGTTTTACAGGAGTCATTGGTATAGGCATCCAGCAATCCCGCTTTTGCGGCATCCAGCAGGTAACGGGTTATTTCATTGTTAACAGAGAACATGGGTAAATTCTGCTTCTCTTTCAAATCGACCCGTCTCCACAAGGTTTTTTTCATCAACACATCACTATCGGGAATCGGGTGCGCTGAAAACGCATTGTCCGTCGAATCCACCCGCTCCTGCGCAAGCACCAGCGAGGGAATCGCTGCCAGGGCAAAGAGAGAAAAGCCGGCTACCAGGTGTTGTTTCATTTTCATACCTCACAAAATTTTGATGGTCCTCTATATAACGACTATATAACGACGAAACTATACAAATCAGTTTAAAATGATAATCTCATGTGGATTTCCAACATCCACCGTGCTGATATCTCCTTTGAAATTTCTGCGTTGAACACCTTTAATTTCAATGACATACCGGTCACCGGGCTGTGCGGAGGC
Source organism: Telluribacter humicola (assembly GCA_040394475.1). Taxonomy (GTDB): domain Bacteria; phylum Bacteroidota; class Bacteroidia; order Cytophagales; family Spirosomataceae; genus JBEBSD01. The sequence continues at coordinate 10,160 of JBEBSD010000040.1, forward strand.
TGCAAGGCTGGCGATCGAGCCGCCGCCGCCTGAAAGCGTCAGGGGGCCTGCAACCCGGCGTGTGCCTCTGGCCAGGGAGACTTCAATTTCAGAAACCCGGAAGTTGGCATCATCCGGTGAATAATTCTTAAACCCTTCGTCAGGGATGGCTACCACTTGGATGCTCCTTACCGAAGAGGCCGATTCCCCTGCTTTTACGTTTATCGGGCGACCTCCGACACGCACTTCCAGGCTTGGCTTCGGTACCCGGTTGACTTTAAACGGTTCGGTACCTAATAAATTGCCCTGGTTGCTGATCGATAAACTTACCTGGGCTTTGTTAGGAACAACCGTAATCTTGCCTTTACCGGTACTGATAATTTCAGCGCCGTCGGCAGAAAAATTAGGCGCCCACAATGCGCCGAGCGCAGGGCTCTGGATACTCAGTTTGTTGGCACAGCCGAAGTACAGCGGCGGCATAGTACCTGTCTCGATCTGGTAAGTAGGGCGGGCGACGAAATATTCTTCCTCAAGACGGTACGTAGTATCGCGGCCGGAAGGGGTAGGGATGGTGATCGTTCCCTGTAAGATTTTACGGGCAAGTCCTTCTGCGTCATACCCGCCTCCCTGTGCGGTGAATTCAATGAGTCCTACACCATTCTCTACCTGCAGCGGAGAACCGTTCAGGCTCATACGGGGCGTAAGGCCGGAAGCAGAGGCGGCAATGAACATCTGTCCTTTAAACTTGGTGCCGGCCGCTACTATTTTGGATTCTGCACTCATCATGGCCAGGACACGATCGAATTTGATATCCGCTGCCCCTACTTTGCTGGCCAGCTGGTTCAGCACATCACTTTCCATGCGCCGGATATCGGTTTGTTTCTGACTAAGAACCGCAAGTGCGGCGGCTACGGGTGTTTCTCCGAAATTAAGCTGTGCAAAATCTTTTCTACGCTGATCTGCGCTGTTTTTGGCAATAGGATCGTCTTTCCCATCTTGTGCCAGAGGGGCGTATTTGCTGCTGGAATATTTCTCCAGGGTAGTTACAAATGCATTCAGACGATCTTTTAAGGGATAGGCCTTTCCGTTGCGGTTGCCGCCGATCATCAGTTGCCCTACTTTTGCTTCTTCCTGAGGATTTTTGATGGTGCCGTCTTCCTTGAGCCCGCTACCGGCTTCGTCAATGATTTCTTTTTTAAGTACCTCTAATTCATTGATAACAGCGGCTGTGGCTTCCCTGACTTCATTGGCCTGGTTGAGGATGGCGACGTCAGCTGCACGGTTGCCTGATTTCTCCACGGCAGCCTTTATTTTCAGCTGTGTTTCCTGATTTTGTAAATTGACCGCTCCGGAAGAGAGTTCCAGTGAATTATTAAGGAGGATAAATTTTTCTATAATAGCTGAACTAACCTGTAATGCAAGCATTGCCGTTAATACCAGATACATCATCCCGATCATCTTCTGACGGGGTGTTTCTTTTCCACCTGCCATATGGTTCAGTGATAAATTTTCTGTGAAGGAATAATTAAAGAAATTGACTTAGGCATTGCCTCGCATTGCGGTTAACATGTTACCATAAACTGTATTCAGTGAGGTGATGTTACCGGTAAGCTTGTTCATCTCACTTTTAAAGGTCTGCGATTCTTTGGAGGCGTCAGTAATATTCTCCATGGCGGCTGTCAGACTGGAGTAGAAGGCATTCACGGCTTTCAGGTGCTTCTGCGTATCCTGTAACTCAAGCTCGTAAACGGCATTCAGTGCACCCATATTTTTGGTAACTGCCTGGAATTGCTCCCGGTAGGCCTGGGCATCTTTGGTGGCATCGGTCATGGAAGACATAGCGGAAATGGCAATTCCGTATGATTTATTCATATCGCCGATGGCGGCTGAAGCATTCCTGACGTTAGCGGCATACTCTTCGGTGGCTACTGTAGCGCTGGTCAGGGTATTGATCTGGCCCACCGTTTCGGTCAGGTTCCGGAAGCCTTTGCCGAGGTTTTCGAAAATTTCGGGGGTTACTTTAGCATTGGCAAGGGCCTTGTCCAGTCCTGCGGTCAGCCCGGCGCCGGTGTTGAGTTCGCGGGATGCTTTCGGGCCTGTATAATTATCGGCAAGTTCCGGATACACCCTTTCCCAATCCGGGTCTTTGGCTTTTTTCTGAACTGCTTCCGCAAGTGCATACATCAAAAAGATAAACGCTTCGGTACCTAGTCCTATGGTCAGCATTTCGCTACCACCATCCCAGTGTTGTATTTTAAACAAGGCGCCGACAATTACGACTGCAGCACCGACACTATATGCAACTGGTAATACTCTATCAAAAAAGAAACTGGAGCCGCTACTCTGAGCCATACATATTAATAGTTAACAGTGGAAAAAATTGGGTTTAATCGATTTATACTTAAAAAGGAAGCAACGTACGGCTGCTTCCGAAATATAGCAGTTGGTCTTAACGACGGCTGTTTCCTTTACGGCCTTCAATATTCAGCATGACGTTCCGGAAACCGATATAGGCCCTCCGTTCATGCTCAAATTCAAAGCTTCTCGTGCCGCTTTGCAGGAAGTAAGCGACATCTTTCCAGGACCCGCCCTTGATGACTTTACGCGGTTCGTTGGGATTCGTATGGTTCGGGTTCATATCCCAGGTAACGGCATAGGCATTGTCGGCATAGGCATCCAGGGTCCATTCCGCCACGTTCCCGGCCATGTTGTACAGACCGAAATCGTTAGGGTTATAGGCGTTGGCCGGAGCTGTATAGGGATAACCATCGGCGTCGTAGTTACCGCGCTGCGGTTTGAAATTTGCAAGATAACAGCCCTTTGCGTTGATGGCATAGGGATTTCCCCATGGGTACTTGGCGCCTGCCCTGCCTCCTCTGGCCGCCCATTCCCATTCGGCCTCTGTCGGTAACTTAAACTCGGGAGAAGGCATCAGCCCCTCTTTCATCCGGAAGTCGTTGTAAAGGTTGGAACGCCATTTGCTGAAATAATTGGCAGCAATCCAGCTGACGCCGACAACAGGATAGGTATCAAAAGCCGGGTGCAGAAAATAATATTCCACCATGGGATCCCCGTTGGTGTAGGTGAAATCCCGGGTCCATACAGTGGTGTCCGGGTAATACTCCTTCATAATGATATCTTCACCCAGGACAGCAATAGAGTCTGTCAGCAGGGCATTCACGAACTGGCGGTATTCGTGGTTGGTAATTTCCGTGTCATCCATATAAAAGGCACTGATCGTCACCCTTTTATTCATATTGGACATTGTAGCCGCAATATCCTCGTCGGTTTGCCCCATCACAAAGGAACCTGATGGAATAGGGACCATTCCCGCAGGAGTAGTTTGCCGGTATCCTTTCCGGGCAGTGGCGGTGATTTCGCCGTTACTTACTCCATTGTCGTCATTTCCTCCGCCCCCGAACTTATTCTTAATAAAACCGCAGCTTTGGAAGGAGATTACCGCCGTAAGAATAAAGATGCTCTGAACTCCTCTCCGGAATAACACGTTAAGCTTCATATTGTTTTTTGCTATTAAGATAAATCAGTACTAAAAACGAGCCCTGTATCTGCTTTAGTATGTATACTGTTAGCTGTCAGGTTTAAAATTTTATTCCTATAAGACCGCTTGAAAGTCCGCCCGGGAGTTGAAAGCTGGTCTGAAACCTTAAATACGTTCACTTCTATGTGTACAGAATTGGACGCCAAAGATAAAATATGGTCTTGTATTTAGCTATCTTTTTTAAAAATCCTCCGAAAAAAACTGAACCGGAGCGCTAATACCGGAACCTCGGGGTCCGGATGATCGTTTTCCTGCCGGCTTTTTGAAGGGGCAGGGCATAGGACAACATGACTTCATAAGAACTCGGAGATTTGATGGTGTTACCTCCTTTTACCAAATCATAGGCGCCCGAAATCCGCAGCGATCGGTCACTCAGTAAACTGGCCCCCGCATGGATGATGGCAAAGGCATCTTCATGACGGTAGGTGATTCCTCCGAAATAACGCTCGTTATAGGTAACTAGTATGCCGCCTTCGGCTGCCATCGTTCCGGAAGTGGCTTTTACCAGTACAATAGGCTGCACCTCAAACTGGTAACCCGCCGAAATAAAAACGCCGGCATTGAAATAATAGGCCCGCCCCAGGGGATTGGTGCCGATTTCGGTGCCAAGCGCATAGTTGGACGACAATAAATGGACAGCCGATAGCCCTGCATAAAACAGGTTGTTTTCGTAACGGATCCCTACAGCGACGTCCGGTTGAATTTCGGATGCAGTCCCGGTAGGAATCAACGGGTCGTCTATCGTCGGATCGCCCGGGCGCAGCTGATCGTAATCCAGGGCCTGGCGGTTAATTCCTGCTCTCACACCGGCCGAAAAAAAACCTCCTGACACCTCAAACTTATAGGCTGCCGAAAGCTGGATGTCCTGTTGCGATAAAGGTCCCGTCCGATCATTCAGGGCATAAAAACCGATTCCCAGGTTTTTGAAGGGAACACTGGCCGTAATAATCTGGGAAGACGGAGCGCCGTCCTTATCCAGTATCGTGGGTTGGTAGCCGACATACTGAGTCCGGTGCATCACCGCAAAACGGGCGACCCCCTCAGCGCCTGCCGCAGCGGGATTATAATAGACCTGGTTGAGGGAAAACTGGCTGAACTGTACGTCCTTTTGTGCACGGGCCTGCAGCATGGGGAGTAAATAAAGCAGGATGAGGGTAGGCTTGAAAAAACTTTTTATACAGGTAGCGACCATAATCTTGAAATTTCATAGGCAATTTAGGAACTATTTTGGTATCAGGATAACGGAAAACGCAAAAAAAAATTGAAAAAAAGGCCGAAGATTAGTCTCCGGCCTTACTGTTGTCATATCGTACGCACGATTAGCTGGCTTTGTTGACTTTCTGTATATAAAGTTCCAGAGCGCCCGTCATGGAAGGAGCGTTGGGAAGCGGCGCTTCAATGTCAAGGATCAGCCCGGCGTCAAGAACGGCCTTGGCCGTGGTAGGACCAAATGCTGCGATCCGGGTATTGTTTTGCTTGAAATCCGGAAAATTGTCAAACAGGGATTTGATGCCGGAAGGACTGAAAAAGGCAATAATATCATAATAGACGTTTTCCAGGTCCGAAAGATCTGCGGAAACGGTCTGGTACATGGTGGCTTCCGTAAAATGGAGATCTTCGGTATCCGCAAATTCGGGGATATCATTTCGCCGGACATCCGAACAGGGGTAAAGGAATTTTTCTCCCTTGTGTTTACGGATCAGATCAATCAGTTCGGCTGCGGTCTTCGTTCCGTTAAAGATTTTCCGTTTCCGGATGACGATGTATTTCTGCAGGTAATTGGCGGTTAATTCCGAAATGCAAAAATACTTCATGCTGGCCGGCATCTCAATTTTGGCTTCCGCACAGATGCGGAAAAAATGATCGATGGCATTACGGCTGGTAAAAATGACCGCTGTGTGGTCCAGGATATTCACTTTCTGCTTTCTGAAGTCTTTGTATGAGACTCCATCCACCTGAATGAATGCCCTGAAATCGACTGTAATGTTGTATTTTTCAGCCAAATGAAAGTAGGGAGAATTCTCATCGGCAGGCCTTGACTGGCTTACTAAAAGGCTTCCTACGTGGGTTAATCGGTCTGATTGGATGTTCAACGTTTCACTCATTTAACTCTACGATTTCCGGCTCTGGTCTGTTTGAAAACTACAGAGCAAATTTTACTCCAATTATCAGGGGGATAATTTCAACGACGCAAAGGTACGAAAATAAATAGAGATTAATAAATCGTTTGGAGCGATTGATCAATACATAAAGGAGCAGAAAGCGAATACCGTAGTAGCAAAAAACGGGCAAAAGCAGGTACTCCCGGTAGCGGTCCAGCAGGTGGGGAAGGTTGCGGGCAAGCAAGGCAAAACAGACTGTCAGGAACGCATAAAAGAGGAGGGAGGACTGCACGGATTTGATAAAATGGAAATCGGCTACATTCGAAAATTTCAAGATGCCGTCGGTTGCCGAGATCAGCAGGTACTTCAGGTAGCACAGCAGGAAACAGAGACCGGTAAGCTTAAAATAAACGAGTAAGAGGTCGGGCAGGAGGGGGGTGTCATCGGGCATCAGCCGGGTGGGTAACAGCGTGATACCCATGTGGTCAAGGGTGATCAGGAACAACGCTATGAGCAGGCTGAGCAGTAGTTCCCCCAGTATAATCACCGGACTGTAGGGGCGGTGATGGTAATAGAGTTCCGAGCGGTAGTCGCGGTTGAAAAACTCCAGCGGGTTGGCGAGTTTGCCGCTGATAGCAGGAGCGATTGAAAACCCTGCGGCCGCAAGCGCCGTGATGAGAAGGGATACCAGAATGGAAAAGTCCTGAAACGTGGCGGCGGGCCGGGGTCTGATGCTGACCAGGGAGGCCGGGGCCTGTTGGTCGGCCTCCTTTTTGGGGAAGGCCATATAGGCCGTAAGTCCGTCAATTCCTTGTGTACCGTACAACGTCAGCAGCAGATCCGCCTCCTGGTGTTGCTGGTAAAGACTGTCGCACGAAAGGGCCAGCCACTGGTTGGGGAGGATTTTCCGCTGCAGGCGCCCGCCCACAAACAGGTAGCTTTCCGTCCGGGAATGAAGCAACAGCGTATAATGCCTGCTTTGAAGGAGGTGCAGCAGCAGGCTAACCGACGTCTTTGTTTCATGCAGCGAACGGGTATATGGCACATAATTATCATAATCCTCGCTGTACACCAGCCAGTCATTGTGGTAATCGTGCACCACGTAATACTGATCTTCCGGTCCGCTTAAGTCCACGCCGTACGAGAGCAGTCCGCGCAGCAGCAAAGCGGAAAGCAGCAGGATTCGTGCAAGAGTGGCGCCGGGGTTCATTTCTTTAGCAAGAAAGGGCGGAGTTACCTCTGCCCTTTGTTAAGTTGTGTCATGTTCAGGAGATCGAATCGTCCGTCCGCTCCCCGCGGCTTCAGTTCCTCCCCAGCGCGGCCAGCATGGTCTCGCCGATTACGGCCGGTGATTCGGCGACATAAATGCCGTTTTCTTTCAGAATCCGGATCTTGGCTTCTGCCGTGTCCTCCGCGCCGCCGATAATTGCCCCGGCATGTCCCATACGGCGTCCTTTGGGAGCGGTAGCCCCTGCAATAAAGCCAACTACGGGTTTGGTGGTGCCGGAAGCTTTGATAAAACGGGCGGCTTCAGCCTCCATTCCTCCCCCGATTTCACCGATCATTACAATGGCTTCTGTTTCAGGGTCGTCAATGAGCAGTTCGACAGCCTCCTTGGTGGTGGTCCCGATAATAGGGTCGCCGCCGATACCAATGGCGGTTGTCTGGCCTAATCCGACCCGGGTCAGCTGATCCACGGCTTCATAGGTAAGCGTGCCCGATTTGGAAACCAGGCCGATGGTCCCTTTCTTAAAGATGAAGCCGGGCATGATCCCCACTTTACACTCCTCGGCAGTAATGATTCCGGGACAGTTGGGGCCAATCAGACGGGTATTTCTTCCTGCTATGTATTCTTTGGCAATGGTCATATCTTTGACAGGAATTCCCTCGGTGATGCATACAATCACCCGTACCCCTGCGTCAGCGGCTTCCATAATTGCATCGGCTGCAAATGCCGGGGGAACAAAAATAATAGAGACATCTGCTCCGGTTTCCCGGACTGCCTGTTCTACAGAGTTAAAGACCGGACGCTGCAAATGAGACTGTCCGCCCTTTCCGGGCGTAACACCTCCCACTACCTGTGTCCCGTATTCGATCATCTGACTTGCGTGAAAAGAACCTTCAGAGCCCGTAAAACCTTGTACAATAATTTTTGAATTTTTATTTACTAATACACTCATGAGCAGGAATCTGTTTTTTCGGTAAAAGTAGAACGAAATGGTTTAAGTAGCAAAATGTAAACGGGAATTTGTAACTTGCTTTTTTGGATTTTCACGATAGCCTGCGGAGGCGATTATCATGCTTTTTATGCTTACCCATATTTTTTCTTCTTTTATTCTAAGTATCACTTCGGTATGGGTTGGGTTTAAATTTTTCGGAGTACAGCCACTTTACCGCAGGTGGCTCTGGGTATTGCTTATCGGGATTTTCGGGATCACGGCGCTTTCAGGACTGTTCTATTTCCTGGGAGCGGGGTGGGGCCGCCCGGTTCTGGATTTTTTTCGGGGGATAGAAATTACAGCCGGCTACCTTTTCCTGGTCGTGCTTTGCTGGGGACTGGTGTCGCTGACCGACCTGCAGCCCTGGTTGTTTATCGGGACGATAGGTCTCGGAGGTGCACTTTTTTATTTTACGTGGGCCCCGGACTGGCGATTGTTGCACCCGGTGATCCAGTCGTTCTGCCTGATTGTGGCCATGTTGATCGCAGTGTTCGGGATGGCCAGGAGGCAGCGGAGCGGGTTCTGGATGGTCCTGGCATTGATGTGCCTCGCATTTTCGTTGAAAACACAGCTGTTTGAAGGATTCATGCACCCGGTGGATGCCACGCATTATCTCAAAGCGCTGGGGTTATATTGTACGGGAAGAGCTCTGCTGACGCAACATGAGCAGCTGTTGTAGGAGGTGTCGGAAATCGGCTATCAGCAGTCGGCTATCGGCTATTGGAAATCGGCTTTCAGAGATCAGCTGCGACAGGCGAATCCATCCATGGTCTGTGTCCCACAGACCATTTTGGATGCCAGCCGGACCATTTTGGATACCAGCCGGACCTGCGCCGCCCAGCCAGTAAGCGCATCGCCTGAGAAAACCAGTCCCCGCACCTCCGGCCTCTTAAACCCCGCTAGGCACCCGCTACCCCCCTGCCTTCGCTTCCCGGATCAGAAACTGGTATTGTGCATGTTCCAGGCATTTTTTATAAAGAGTCCGGGCCGCTTTTTTGTTTCCCGTTCTAAGGGAAATGCGGGCGAGCCCGGCATAGGCCATCGCATGATACTCCCGCGTATACTGGGGGTCAGGGCGCGCGCCCAATGCCTGCCGGTAGTATCGTTCTGCGGCAGTGTCGTCGTTGGCGTGCTCGGAGAGGATACCCCGGAAGCACTGATAAGCGCTGAGATAAAAGTCATCGGCATAGCGGCCGAACAGCGTGTTTTCTGTGGCTGCTTCTTTATAGCGCGCATTGAACAACAGGGTTTCAATATAGCGCATGTGAAAAACCGGGTTGGCAGGATATTGTTTTCGGAGCCTGGTCGTGTAGGCCAGGGCTTTGTCGGGCCTGGATTCCTGCTCCATATAGATATGTGCCAGGTAAAAACAGGCCTCTGCCTGGGTAATGACGCCTTTCCGGGTACCGGCTTCCAGTTGCTGAAGGCCCGTGGCTTTGTTGCCGTTTTTAAAAAATACCATCAGCGGTTTGACCAGCGGCGTTGTTTCGGGATAAGCAATCACGTAGTAATTATACATGCCGGAAGGGAAAAGGAAATCGGGGTTTACCGCTGTCAGTTTCATGCCCTCCAGGAGGGATTTATAGGCTTTCCGGGCTTCTCCAACCGCTTTGAAGTAGTCACTCTGGTAGTTGTAGAGAATAGCCAGATAGCCGTGAGAAGCCATGGTGAAAAATACCGCTTCCGGGTCGGTACTGTTTGCTCCGTACTGGCGCTCCGTCGCCTGGAGGCATTCATTCAGCAGCTTCCGGTATTCCGGGATGTGCCCGGGCTTTTCATGCAGCGGAAGGTATTGCCAGTACATCTGAAAGGCTTTTAGCAAATAGGTGACCGGGTGGCTGGGATACCGGGCCCGGATACGGGCCGCCTCGGCTTCTGCTTCGGTGAATTCGAAATTGTAAATATGGTGGATACCTGAACGCACCCACTGCATTCCTTCTTTATCTTCCAGCAACTGGGCTTTCGGGAAGGAAAAAATAAAGCATAACAGGAAGGTGAAAAGGGCAACGCGTAAGGGGGGGGCAGGCATTGGGTTGGAGTTGGGGAATGAGCAATGGGGAATAGGCAATGGGAGGTAATAGCTGATTTGCAGGTGAAAATGTACGAATTTCATTGGGCGGATTGGCAGACAACGGTTAGCTTTGCCGCTAACATTTTTTAAGAAACATCTTTTAGTATTATGGAATTTGTAACGAATTGATTTCCAGTGTCTAATTTGTCTTCCCATTCATGTGTAATCATCCCGTTTTCCGTTGCTCATTCTCTATTGCGTTAAAACCTTACTAATATACCAAACTCTTCGGGATTTAATATGATCGGATTTCAGGAATTCAGACTGTCCAACGGGCTTCAGGTATATGTGCATGAAGACCCCACCACGCCGATGGCAGTGGTCAATCTCACCTATAACGTTGGCTCCCGGGACGAAAGTGAGCATTACACCGGATTTGCCCATCTTTTTGAACATTTGATGTTTGGGGGCTCCCGGAATATTCCGTCGTACGATGAACCCGTTCAGAATGTCGGTGGAGAGAATAATGCCTTTACCTCGCCGGATATTACCAATTATTATATAACGCTCCCGGCGCCGAATATCGAAACGGCCCTCTGGCTGGAATCTGACCGGATGCTGGGGCTTTCGTTTGACCCGGGGGTGCTGGAGGTGCAGCAAAAGGTGGTCATTGAAGAATACAAGCAGCGTTACCTCAATCAGCCCTACGGTGATATCTGGTTAAAAACATTGCCGTTATCGTATCGGGAGCATCCCTATCGCTGGGCAACGATCGGAAAAGACATTGCGCATATTGAGAATGCCACGATGGAGCAGGTCATCGCATTTTATGAGCAATTTTATTGTCCGGACAATGCTGTGCTGGTCGTCGGCGGCGGCGTCCGGTTCAATGAGGTGCGGAAGCTGGTGGAAAAATGGTTCGGGGAAATCCCGCCGGGACCTGGCTATGTCCGGAATCTCCCTGTCGAGGCGCGGCAGGAAGCTCCGCGGCTGGAGACTGCCTCCGCGGCCGTACCGCTGGATGCGCTTGTTAAAACCTGGCACATGCCGGGGCGTTACGATGCCGGCTTTTTTGACGGTGATTTGCTAAGTGATCTGCTGGGAAGAGGGAAATCGTCGCGGCTCTATCACCAACTGTTGAAGAAAGAAGGGCTGTTCAATTCAATCCAGTCCAGTATTACGTCGTCGCTGGATCCGGGATTGCTGATCGTCAGGGGTTTCCTGAATCCGGGTGTGAGCCTGGAAGAGGCAGATGCTGCCATAGAAGCGGTAATGGCCGCTGTAGTGACCTCGGGGGTTACGGAAGCGGAGTTGGTAAAAGTGAAGAATCAATCCGAATCAACGCTCGTGTTTTCGGAGGTGGATTTATTGAACCGGGCCATGAACCTGGGCTATGCGGCCAATGCCGGGAATGCGGAATGGGTCAACGCGGATGCCGCGCTGATGCGGGCGGTAACCACGGATTCAATCCATGAGGCTGCCCGGGAAATACTGCGTCCGGAAAATTGTTCGACCCTGTATTACCGGAAAGAAGCGGCAGGAGCCTAGGGCAACCGGTACCATTCGATAGGTCCCACGGGCTTGCGCCTTGAGACCCGAGTAGTGGGAGCATAGTATTTTTCCAGGTAATCAAGGATCGGATCTTCTGTTTCGCCCAGGTCCCATAAATTCTGTGTGGCCTGCATCCATCTGATTTTCTGCTTCCACCCGTCCCGCGTAAACCGGTTGTTCAGGATGAGCTGGGACGAATGGCAAACCGTGGCGCACTGGGCCTTGACCAGGTAGTGGACCTCGTTTTCCACCAGGCCGGTCTCGGGATTAAGAAGCAGGGTATCGGCGCGGGGACCACCCGCTGCGGAAGGTGCGGGGGTGTCGGGCAGAACGGCAAGGCCCCCCGTCAGGCTGATCAGGATTAAAAGCGGTTTCCACATACTTATTCGGCCTTTACCGCGATTCGTTCACAGGCATTGTTCAGGTAGCCGCCGGGATTCCAGGCGGGTGTCAGCATGGGCTGGCTAACCCCTTTTTCATCGGTGGCCCGTACCCAGACTTCGTAGTAGCCTTTTACCGGAAAATTCAAACGGGCCTTCCAGTGTTGCCAGGCCAACGGGTTGACGGGTTCCGTAAGCTCACAGGGCTGCCAGGTCGCGCCAAAGTCGATGGAGAGGTGTACTTCCTTTACTTTCCGGTCGCCTGCCCAGGCGTGTCCCCGGAGTGACAGCGGTTCCTGCCGGTTAAAAATCGCCCCGCTTTTGGGGTAGGTGATCAGCGATTTGACGGGCATGGATTCGATAATCCGGTAATTGTCGTCTGTTACGGGTACTTCTACGCCCGGAATGCCGGGCTCTTTCGGGATTTTATAACTGTGCCCGTCCATTTTGGCGCCGTCATGCACCTTGTTCCGGATAGCGATGGTATGCAGCCACTTCCCCGAGACAGAAGCCGGCCATCCCCCGATGACGAGGCGTAACGGAAATCCATGGAATTCCGGAATGGGTTGCCCGTTGACAGCCCAGGCCACCAGTGTTTGGTCTTCCAACGCTTTGCGGATAGGTACACCGCGGGAAATGGACGATTTGTCTGCGTCCCGGCTGAGGTGGAGATCTTTCCCGTAGTAACCGATATAGACGGCGTCATCCTTAATCCCTGCGTCCTGCAGGATATCTTTCAACCGTACGCCCGTCCAGCGGGCGCAATGGACGGCGCCTTGCCCCCATGGATTTCCGGATCCCGGGGGATCGTATCCCGAACGGCCGTTCCCCCCGCACTCCAGTACGAGTTGATAGGTGTGTTCCCGGAATTTCATCCGAAGGTCATCCAGGGTATAGGTTCTGACCGTTTTAGCCGATTCCCCGTTGATGGTAAGGGTCCAGCCGGCCGTGTCGACCTTTTCGGGGATCAGGCCGTTATTGCGGATAAACATGTTACTGACCGGTGTCACTTCATCGTCCAGCAGGTGTACGGGCGTTTCGACGTTCCAGGGGCGGTCGCCCAGGACTAGCATGTCTTTATGTTTTCCTTTCAGGGCATCTTGTTCTCCAAAGGGAAGTGGAACATAGCCTGCGGGAGCATTTTGCCCGAATACATAGGAAGAAAGCAGGTCGCCGGCCAGTGTGGCCGCAATCGTTTTTTTGAAAAATCCTCTCCGTTTCATAACTCAACCGATTCAGGGAGTACCGTGTGCTGATATCGGGTTTCAAATGTATAAAAATAACCGGGAAAACTCCTAACATAATGGCAATATCGGCCTGTAACCACTGTAGGGCTTCCCTAAAGGTGCTAATGTCAGGTCATGCACACAATGCCGGGTTGCGAACTGTATGTGCCGTGGAGCGTTTTTGGAAATGCCACTAAAAACTGGAAGTATCATCATGATTTCTACATTGAAAAACAGGTCAGTAAAAAACAGGTAGTATCACTCCGAAATACGATAGCCTTAAATAGCGGGGCGGCAGATAATTTAAGTGATCAGGGAACGCTCATCTATCACCCGGAAATGGTAGCGACAGCGTTGTGGAAAAACAGATTGACCGATAATAAAAGCACCCAAATGCTGCTAAATGGATACTATGGGAATGAATTATCGGACAAACTTAGTTTCGATGTGAATATGACCTTTGCCGACAATGGTGTGAAGCCCGTTGATCGGCTCTTTATTAACCGGAACAATACCGGTGTCATCCGAACCGCGCAATTTGAAAATAGTTTTGAACATCGGTACCAGGATTATACAGCAGAGATAGAATTATATTGGAAACCAAAGGAGAAAATAGCAGTTACTTTCGGTACAGCCTACCAGCTGAAGGCTAATCATTTTGATTTCCCGGGTAGCCATCAATCGTTCAGCAATGCACAGGGCTATTGGTTGCCCAGCCTGACGGTTCGCTATAAAGATTTCACGATCAGTTGGTCCGAAAAGGTGGAATCCGCCGCAACGGAGGGTATCCAGGTGCAGACAGATCAGTCGGAACCCTTGTATACCCGGCTGCAGTCATTCGTTACGGATAACATTGTCACCCGGCACGCCAGAATAGAGTATCGTAAATACCAGCAAAAATATCAGTTTTCAGCTTTTTTAACGATTGATAACAAAGATAGAAGTATCGGATATCAAAATTGGAGAAACACGGATACAGGGCACGAAACATCGCAAACGTATCAAAGCGGACCTGTTACCAATTATAATGGATCCGTCATGTTCCGATACCATTTTGAGAAAAAAGGGAAATGGACGTATTATACCTCTTCCGATGTCAATAGCTATACCTTTCAATACTATCGGGTCTTGAATGATAACCACAACAAGGTAACCGTCTTGGGGACCTTCTTTACGCAGGAATTCTCCCTTAACTGGAATAATCTGGTCGGGATCGTTCCCAAATACGAACTTAGATGGAACCGGAATTTGAATACCATTCAAAATAACAGTGATTTTTCCGAAGCCACTTACAAGACCCATAGTGTTGGAATCGGCCTGAATATCAATCCCGTCAAGCGGTTCTCGATGGAAACAAGCTATACCCTCGAAAACAGAGCCAGTGGCCTGCGGGAAAGGCAAAACTACCACATCCTGAATACATCGCTTTACTATACGTTAAAGAATAATTCGCAACTCAAGTTGACAGGATTTGATATGCTGAACCAGAACAATAATAATTATTGGAATACCAACAGCAATAATGTATCATATAGTACGTCTAATACGCTGAAGCAATATTTTTTACTTGGTTACATCTACAAATTTAAAAGTGTCAAACAGCAGTAACTGACCACTAATGCTGTGCATCACTCAGAAGTCGGCTTACCTTCCAAACCGTGTTTTTTTTGTTCAAAAATTGCCTGGTACACTAGCGCAAACAGCCTGCCAAACGTCGCCCGAATGGCGCTTTCCCGGGGCATCTGCTCCTACCTGTCTGGGACCGGGTCACGTTGACTGTCAAATCGCGTCAGCGTATCCCACGAGCAAACCGCATTCCTTACGCAGGTCCGAGACCTGCTTTCACCCTCCCATCGTCAGGAGGCGAGGGAGAGCATTGGCAGGTCAGCATCTCAGATAGCCCAACTCATAACTCATAACTCATAATTCATAACTCCTAACTCAAGATCAAACCCATCTTTGTGATTTTATTGTTTTTTACCAGTACTTTTACTGCTTTAAAAGCTATCGGTTACGTAATATATTGTATAGGGACAAAAAATTGTATGAAGTATTCTGTTTTAGTTTTAGCACTTTCGGTACTGTTGGCCGGTGGATGTAAGCAAACGGTTAAGAAAGGCCAGGAAGCATCAGTAGTGACCCTCCGGGAAGATCAGGCGACGATTGCGGCCAGGGCAAAGGACCTACGAGAGAAATCCGGAGTGGAGCTGGCGCCGGGTTTAACGTTGGATTTATGGGCTTCCGATTCGCTGGTGGCCGATCCGGTCGCTATCCATGTCGACGAGCAGGGGAGGATTTATTACAACAAGACGAATCGGCAGAAGAGTTCGGAGTTTGACATCCGGGGGCACCGCAACTGGATGACCCAGTCGATTTCGTTCCGTACGCCGGAAGACCGCCGGGCTTTTCTCAGGGAAACATTTGCCACCGAGAAAAGCAAGGAAAACGAATGGTTGAAAGATATGAATGAAGATGGCATCCACGACTGGCGGGATCTGGCGGTGCAGCGGGAGGAAGTGTGGCGGCTGGAAGATACGGATGGCGATGGGTTTGCAGATTTTGCCAAGCAGGTACTGAATGATTTTTTCGAAGAAATAACGGACGTCGGTCATGGGATACTGGTGCGGGCAAAGGACGCATTTATGACGGTAGCCCCGCATCTCTGGAAGCTGGAAGACACCAATGGCGACGGCGTGTGGGATAAAAAAACGGCCCTGGTAAATGGTTATGGGGTCCACATCGGTTTCAGCGGGCACGGAATGTCGAACCCGATTGAAGGGCCCGATGGGAAAATATACTGGAACATCGGGGACATCGGATCTTTTGTAACCAAAGACGGCGTCGACCATGAACGATCGAATGAAGGGACGATTTCACGGATCAATCCCGATGGAACGGGCTTCGAAGTGTTTGCCGGAGGCCTGCGGAATACCCATGAATTTGTATTTGATGAATATGGCAACCTGATCAGTTCGGATAACGACGGGGATCATCCGGGAGAGCAGGAACGGCTTGTGCATGTGGTAGACGGAATGGATGCCGGCTGGCGGACCAACTGGCAGTTTGGGAAATATACGGATCCCAGAAACAATAGTTACAAAGTTTGGATGGACGAGCGGCTTTCAGTACCGAGATGGGAGGGGCAGGCGGCGTATATCCTTCCTCCCATCATGAACTATCACAACGGTCCGACAGGAATGCAGTACAATCCGGGAACCGCGTTAGGCTCGAAGTGGCGGAATAAGTTTTTCCTGGTAGAATTCGTCGGGAATCCGGCCCGTTCACCGATATGGGCCTTTGGTTTGAAACCGAAGGGAGCTTCCTTTGAGCTGGACGGAGAAGAAAAAATACTGGGCGGAATTCTGCCGACGGGAATCCGGTTCGGTCCGGATGGAGCCCTGTACGTGGCCGACTGGATCAATGGCTGGGCAACGAAAAGTTACGGGAGGATTTGGAAACTGGACGTGACCGCTGCCGAAAATGACCTGAAAGCAGAGCGTGCCGAAACGAAACGCCTGATGCAGCTCGACTATACTTCACAAAATGAGGCTGCTCTCTACAAATTGTTGTTTTACAGCGATATGCGCATTCGCCAGAAGGCGCAGTTTGAGCTGGTTAAACGAGGAACCAAAGGGGCTGTGGAGTTTGAAAAGGCCATTGCGCAACGGGATAATCAACTGGCCCGCGTGCACGGTGTCTGGGGGATGGGACAGCTTACCCGTCAGGACCGCACCTATGGGAAGTCGCTGGTCCCCTTGCTGACAGACAATGACGGGGAAATCAGGGCACAGGCCGCCCGGGTAATCGGAGATGAGCGAATCGAAAATACAGGGAGCCAGCTTGTCGCGCTGCTGAAGGACCCGGCTCCTAGAATCCGCTTTTATGGCGCCCAGGCGCTGGGCAGGGTCGGGTACAGGGAAGGCGTGCAGCCCCTCCTGACGATGCTCCGGGAAAATAATGACAAAGATGCTTACCTGCGGCATGCGGGCGTACTGGCATTGTCACGGATTGGGAATGTGGAGGCATTGGTTGCCTTGTCAGGAAATGCGGACCGGTCGTTGCGAATGGCAGCGGTACTGGCGCTGCGACGGCTGAAAAGCGAACAGATTGCCGTCTTCTTACAGGACCAGGACGAATTGATTGTAACGGAAGCAGCCCGGGCTATTAATGACGATTTGTCTATCCCTGGCGCATTGCCCGCTTTGGCAGCGACCTTGAAACAAACACGTTTTACGGCTGAACCGCTCGTCAGAAGGGCTATTAATGCCGCACTTCGCGTGGGGACGCCGGAGCAAATGCAGCTTGTGATCGCTTATGCCAAACGAAAGGATGCCGATAAAATACTGCGGGCAGAAGCCCTCGCTACCTTATCGACCTGGGCCAACCCTTCTGTACTTGACCGGGTTGACGGGCGCAACCGGGGAGCAATAAAGAGGGATGAAACTGCCGTCGCTAACCTCCTGAAGCCGCATATAAATGAATTTCTCAGGGATGATAACCCGGAGGTGCTCGTGGCCGCGTGTGCGGTGATCGGCGAATACGGCTTGCAGGAAGGAAACGACCAGCTGGTGGCGCTGCTGCGGAAGAGCAGGGCCGGAAATGTACGGGTCGAGGCCCTGAAAACATTGAAAAAAGTGAAGTATCCGGGGATGGAGTCACTTATTAAAGAAGCGATGCAGGATGCCGATGAACAGGTCCGTGCCGCTGCGCTCCAGGTATTGGAAGGAACTGACTTGTCGGTGGAGGCGCTTGGTACTATAACCGGATTGGTATTTGAATCGGGTACGCTGATTGAACAGCAGCAGTTGCTTAAACTGTTAGCAGGTTTCGGAGCGGGCAAGACGGAAGCAATCCTGGATGGCCTGATCGCCCGGATGAAGCGGAAGGAACTTAATCCGGGTATCCGCCTGGAGTTGGGAGAGGCCGTAACGGCCTCGGGTTCTTCCCGCCTGGCAGCTGTATGGAATGATTTTCAGAAGGATGGAAAGGAGCAGGCGGAAGATGCCGATTTGTTGTTCGGCGGAGACCGGCAACGGGGGCGGCAGTATTTTCTGACGAACAGTGCCGGCGAATGCTCGCGTTGTCATGTAGTAAACGGAAAGGGTGGGGAAGTAGGGCCGGATTTATCGGATATCGGAAATGCGTTGAGCCGCGAACAACTGGTGCAGGCCCTGCTGGAGCCCAGTGCCCGGATTTCCCCCGGTTTTGGAATGGTTGTATTAAACCTGAAGGACGGCACATCGGTGGCCGGTATTCTGACAGCAGAAGACACAGAGGAACTGATCCTTAAAACTGCCGAAGCAGAACCGCTCCGTATTGCCAGGGCACGGATTGCAAAACGGGATGAAGTGCCGTCCAGTATGCCGCCGATGGGTGCTATCATGAGCCGGCATGAAATCCGGGATGTAGTAGAATTTCTGGCGAATTTGAAGCAATAAGTTTGGTGGATTGCCAACCGGCAATCCACCAAACTTCCTGTACGTTTTAATGGGCATGTCCATCACCTTCCTTGTTTTTCAGTAAGGCAAGTAAGGTATGTGTCCCGGTAATGGCAAACTGGTCCGAAGTAAGGAAATCGTCACCTTCCACTTGAGTAAAGCCGTTTTCGGTTATCCCGGCTTTTATTTCGACCATTTCAAAGTGCTCTTCCGCTGGGCCGTGATCCTCGTCTTTTTCCTGGCCTTTGTAGACAAAAATATAGGTCTTGCCGTCGAAAGTAACGACGGCTTGCTCGGGTAGTGCTGCAACGGTGTCCCTACCCGTTTCAATGACAGCCCTGACATAATTTTCGGGGAGCAGACCGGAGTATTTTTCCTGCAGATGGCAATGGACCCGCACCGTGCGGTCTTCGTCAATCCGGGCATTGATCAGATGCACTTCGGCCAGCATTTCCCGGGTGGGGTCGTTGGACAGGTAAAACCGGACATGCTGACCGGGCCGGACGGCCGGGAGATCCGATTCAAAGACCGATAATTCCACATGGAGATGGCTATCGTCGACAATTTCAAACAAAACATCCACAGGATTGACGTATTTGCCGAGGTTCACATTGACTGTGGTAACCGTTCCGTTGATAGGACTGGTAAGTGTTACAAACCGGGTAATTCCCTTTTTTACCTGAGCTTCCGAAAGACCGATGGCGGCGAGGCGCTGCTCCAGCCCGGCCCGCTTTGCTTGGAGTGAACCGACCTCGGAGCGCGCCCGTTGAAAGGTTTTCAGGGCACTTATCTGCTCTTTCTGAAGGGATTCCTGGCGCTCAAGTTCCAGCGCTGCATAGTCCAGCTGACTGGAGATATCCAGGAAGTCCTGCTGCATCTGGATAAACTCCGGGTTTTCGAGGGTCGCCAGTACCTGGCCCTTTTTGACACGTGTTCCTTCAATAATCTGCGTGGCGCGTAGAAACCCTCCCATTATGGCCGTTATACTGACCAGGTTATAGGGAGGTGTGTCTATTTTACCGGAGACCTGCAACGTACTGCCGAGGTTACGCCGCTCCAGGCCCCCCAGCTGTATCCCTGCCGTTTTGTACTGCGCGGCGGTCAGATGAACGCTATGCTCCATGTCGTGTGCATGCGGTTCATCATGAGAAGCCGTATCGCTCCCGCAACCCTGCAGCACGACCAGAACAAGTAGTATCAATAAGAAAGATTTCATGACGTACACGATTTAATTTTTTTTGTTTTACTAATTTGCCTCAAGGCGAATGGCCAACAACTCATAACTCATAACTCATAACTCCGAACTCATCTTCCTCCCGCCAGGAATTCCAGCGTAATGACCGCCTGATTATACAGATTAAGCAGACGGAGGTAGTTACTTTTAATCTGAAACTGCTGCTCTACGGCCTGCATGTACTCCACATAACCGATTTCACCCAACCGGTACGCCTTATCAGCTTGTTCCAGAAGAGTTCCCCCCATCGCCAGCGTAGTGGCTTCGTAATTGGCCAGGTTTTCGCGGCTTGTCTGCAGCCGGTTCCGGGCCTGGGCCCATTCACTATAGAGCTGCACCTGTTCCGCTTTGAGCTCGGTCTCCGCAATTTTTTCCGATAATTTACCCGCTGCTATGCGGGACCGGTAAGCGCGGGAAAAAACCGGGATCGATAGCCCTGCCTCCACCGTATGAAAGCGGTTGTACGCCCCCATAATGCGGCCATTTCGCTGTTCACTGCCAATCAGGGTGTGGTTGCCATAAGTAAGTGAAAAGCCTGGCAGGCGTTCAGACTTACGGAGTGCCGTGGCTGCCTTTTGTTCAGTCAGCAGCCGGTCGCGATACACCAGGAGAGGCGTGAAAGCGGGAGTAGTGGTATCCCGTTGGATTTCGCGGCGGGCAGGCTCTCCCCGGGCTGGAATAACCGGTGTATCGTACTGGAGCAGTCCCTGTAGCTCCAGTGACAGATTTTTTTGATCATTTCGGGTTCCGGCTGCCAGACTTTGCAGTTCCGATAAACGGCTGCGGGCAGTGATCACCCCCAGGGCAGGAGCGTCACCGGCTTTGAGGCGGGTTTCCGCTGCCTGTGCAAATGCTTCCAGGTGCCCGATTTGTTCCTTCTGTAGTTCCTGGAGGGCTTCCAGGTAATACCAGTCATAGAAACTTTGTTTCACCATCCGGATCAACTGGTTGGCGCCGACGGTCTGCAGCGCCTCCTGTACCTGGGTCCGGGCTTCCAGTAAACCTGCCTGCTGTTTGAAAACAGCAGGATTGGGAAAGGCTTGTCCGATTACAAGCTGGTGATCGACGCGGTACGAATCATACTGACCTGCGCCCAGGCTGACCGTGAGCGGACTGATTTCCCGGGATGTTTGTTGCAGGAGTGCCGCCCGGTTGGTCTGCTGCTGCAGGACGCTCAGGTTCAGGTTATGTGTCTTGGCGTAGTGTATGGCTTCTTCAAGGGCCAGCGGAACCGGCTGCGCATTTGCTCCCGAAACGGTCAGGTAACCGACCAGTACCAGCAGGAACGGCAGTAGTGGTTTCCGCTTTAAGCGATAGGTTTCCATACGGATGTAGAGAATAGGAAGAATTAAAAGCGTTAATAAGGTAGCCGTCAAAATACCGCCTATCACCACGGTGGCAAGCGGTCGCTGCACTTCGGCCCCGGCGCTCTGGGAGAGCGCCATGGGCAAAAATCCGAGAGAGGCGACCAGGGCGGTCATCAGCACCGGACGAAGCCTTGTCTGGGTGCCGCGGATCACCACGGTCCGCAGATCCGTAATCCCTTGTTGCCGCAGAGAATTAAATTCAGCCAGTAATACGATGCCGTTTAAGACAGCTACCCCGGAGAGAGCGATGAAGCCCACTCCCGCAGAGATGCTGAAAGGCATATCCCTCAGGACAAGCGCCAGTATTCCCCCGGTAGCAGCCAATGGAACGGCCGTGAAGATCAGTAAACTCTGGCGCAGGGAGTGGAACGTAAAATAGAGCAATGCCAGAATCAGCCCCAGCGCAATCGGAACGGCCCAGGCAAGCCTTTCGCGGGCCTCTTCCAGGTTTTGGAACTGTCCGCCGTAAGTAATGTAGTAACCGGTCGGAAGGGTAATCCCGCTTTCTATTTTTTCCCTGAGCTCGTGTACGGTTCGTTCCACATCGCGGCCGCGGACATTGAAAGCGACCACCGCCCGGCGTTTGGCATCATCCCGCTGGATCTGGTTAATGCCGGGTTTCAGCGCAATGTCTGCAATTTGCTGCAAAGGGACCGGCTCTCCATGGGCATTGGGAACCTGCAGGTTTTGTACCGACGCGATGTCCTGCCGGAAATCGGGGGCCAGGCGGAGCACCAGCTCAAAACGCTTTTCCCCTTCGTAGACATAGCCCGCAACCCCCCCGGCAAATGCCGTTTGCAGGATCCGGTTGGCGGTTTCGATCGAAACAGCATGTTGGGCAAGGAGGTCCCGGTTATACTGTACCACAATCTGCGGCAGCCCCAGAATCGTTTCGGTATAAATATCGGCTGCTCCGGGCACTGTAGCGGCAATCTGGCTGATCTTCCGGGCCTGGTCGGTGAGGATGGTCAGGTCTTCCCCGTAAATTTTGATGCCGACATCCTGACGAATCCCCGTCATCAGTTCATTGAAACGCATTTGAATAGGTTGCTGGAAGCCAAAAGCAACGCCAGGAACCTCTTCCTGCAGTTTTTCCTGCATCTTGCCGGCTAGTTCTTCCCGCGACCGGGCCTGGGTCCACTGGCCCTTCGGGTGCAGGATCACCATCAGATCGGAGGCTTCGATCGGCATAGGATCGGTCGGGATTTCCGCACTTCCGATTTTACCGATGACTTCTTTTGTTTCATCCGGAAAATGGCGCAGCAGGGTAGCAGCGGCGTCCCGGGAGGCCTGCACCGTTTCAGCCAGCGAACTGCCGGCTAATACACGGGTTTCGACTGCAAAATCACCCTCATCCAACTGGGGGATGAATTCACCCCCCAGCCGGGCAAAAAGAAAAAGACAGAGACCTACGAAAAGGACAACGACGGCCAGAATTTTCCCGGAATGCCGAAGGGAGGTTTGAAGTGCCCGTGTGCAGATGCTCTGGAGATAGGCCATGAGGCGATCGGAAAGACCGGAAGCGGATTGCCTGGTCTGGCGCAATAACAGCGCCGACATCATTGGAACATAGGTCAGCGACAAAATAAAGGCTCCCAGAATGGCAAATGAAACAGTTTGTGCCATCGGCTTGAACATTTTGCCCTCAATCCCGCTGAGGGTAAGCAGCGGCAGGTAGACAATTAAGATAATGATCTCCCCAAAAGCGGCTGACTTCCTGATTTTGGATGACGCTTCAAATACTTCATGGTTTATTTCTTCCCGGGAAAAGCTGCGTCCGCGTCCGGCCAGGTGGAGGTGATGGAGGGTGGCTTCCACAATGATGACGGACCCGTCCACAATCAGGCCGAAGTCAATGGCTCCCAGGCTCATCAGGTTTCCGGATACGCCGAACAGGTGCATCATAGAGATGGCGAAAAGCATGGAAAGCGGGATGACGGATGCGACGATCAGTCCTGCGCGCCAGTTGCCCAGCAAGAGTACCAGAACGAAGATGACAATCAGCGCGCCTTCGATCAGGTTGGTGGAAACGGTTCGGATCGTTTGGTTCACCAGCGTGGAGCGATCGAGAAAGGCTTCGATTTCAACCCCTGGCGGGAGGGTTTTTCGGATCTGTTCCATTCGCTCTTTTACCCGGTCAATCACCTGGCTGGAATTGGCGCCCTTGAGCATCATGACGATTCCGCCCACCGCTTCTCCCTGGTCGTTATAGGTAAGAGCGCCGTACCTGACGGCGTGGCCGTATCCTACCTCGCCTACATCCCGGATCAGGATCGGAGCCTTGCCGGATACTGTTTTCACAGGGATTTTTTTCAGGTCTTCCAGGCTGTTGATGAGGCCTTCCGAACGGATGAACCAGGTATTGGGCCGTTTGTCGATATAGGCGCCGCCGGTGTTCTGATTGTTGCTTTCCAGCGCTTTAAAGACTTCCTCAAGGGAAATGTTGAGGCTTCTCAGCTTGTCGGGGGCAACAGCCACTTCGTATTGTTTGACAAATCCCCCAAAGCTGCTGACGTCGGCAACCCCCGGTAATCCCAGCAATTGCCGCCGCACGAGCCAGTCCTGGAGGCTCCGCAGTTCGGTAGGGGAAAATTCGGATTCAAACCCTTCCCGGGGATGGAGGATGTACTGGTAGATTTCTCCCAGACCGGTCGACATGGGCGCCAGTTCGGGAATACCCAGCTCCGGCGGAATCACTGTCCGGATAGCGCCCAGCCGTTCCGCGATTTGCTGCCGCGCCTGATGGCTGTCGGCGGCATCAGGGAATACCAGTGTAATAACGGAAAGACCAAACCGTGAAATTGAACGGATTTCACTGAGCCCGGGGAGCGTGGCCATGGCCGTTTCAATCGGAAAAGTAATCAGCCGCTCTACTTCGGGGGCGGCAAGGGCGGGACTCGTGGTGATGACCTGTACCTGATTGTTCGTGATATCGGGAACGGCATCTATGGGTAACCGGCTGAGTGAAAACAGCCCCCATATAATGAGCGCGATCGTCAATAGCCCGATAACCAGTTTGTGATGGATAGCAAAATGGATGATCCTGGCAAGCATAATTATTTCAGGGAAAAGTAAGACCTCAGCACGCTCTGTTGACCGTGCTTTTTAAAGGGAAAATGACGTCGTACTTAACTCCTGGGAGGCTGCCAGATGGTTGCGGTGTTCTGACTGGGGAGAAAAAAAGAATAATGATAGTGCGTACCGGGAATAAGGCCGCAGGAAGGCGGCGGAAGTAAAGAGGTGAGTGGATAGGCTATCGGATGGGTCGAACAGCAGGTGCAGGCGCAAAACGGAGAACAATGATCAGGATGGTGGTCCGGTTCGGCCGTCATGGCGATTGCCTGATCAGGAGCCTGATGCATCACATCATCCTGACAGGGGTAGCCTGACAGGAACAACATATAAGCCGATAAGCAATAAATCCATACGTTCATCGTACCGCAAAGATAGCCGGGGAGGCGATGCAAATGGATTGCAAATTTGAAACGGTGCGGAGGGAGCCGGCAAGGCGCTGCCGGCGGGATCTATTCTTTTAAGCGGACACTGCTGTATTTCGAAACGACTTTGATATTGGAGATTTTATTTCCCGATCCACTCACGACTCCTTCGTATTGCCGCGTTTTGCCGGGGTTGATATTTTTATCGGGATAGTTGGTGAAGGATACCTGTGACTTGGGCGGGTATTGGAAACTGCCGTAGGTGACGGTAACATCAAAACGGCTGGCGTCGGCCGGAAGCACCACTGATGAGTAATCAGCCTGGATACTGATATTGTCGGCCGTACATTCGTTAAGGGTAAATCCGTTGGAATAGGAGAGCTTGACCGTACCGGATCCCGTCAGTGTGCCGACCTTGGCCCCTGAATAATCGATGTCGGCATTAAGGGATTCCACTTCCCCGATCGTCAGCTTCCCGAATTTGTTGGAAAGTATCAGCGACTTCACCTGGCTCAGGTCCAGTTTGGAGTATTTGGCATCTACTTTGCCGCCGCCCATTTTCCCGATGGCGGCGTCTCCGTACATCACGGTGATCGTGTTATGAATGTTTTCCAGGTCTCTCGCATTGAAATTCCCGTGCAACGCTTCTACCGTCAGCGGGGCGCTGAACAACGGGATATCCGTATTCCCGAATTTGTTTTTCACATGCAGCGGGTTACTGCTGGGCATACTGACTTGGTAGTCGATCCGTAATGAATTATCTTCCTGCCGGTTGCCCCAGAAGGTTGCTCCGGAAGGTCTTCTGGAAATGGCTGTCGTCAAATGCACCCCATTGGTTTCCTTTTTTTCTTCGATTGTGACGTTATTCAGGTATTCCAGGGCCTTTGCTTCGTTGGAAGCATTGGCGGAAATAACAATATCCACACGGATTTCCCGCTTATTCCACAGGTTGATCTTAACATCCCCAAACTGATTATCGATGTTGAGCTGAGTATGCGGACCGACCTCAAAGACCTTTACAATCGTTTTTTTCTTTTCGACGAAAGAATTGATCTCGCCTGTCACCGGCGTATAACCGGCATATAGCTGCACCAGGGCCAGACTATATAGTATTAGTGTGTTGCGAAGCATCTTCATTTTGACCAACTTGTTTGATTTTTTCCAGAATAATAAGTTGTTGATTCAGCAAATCGATTTGCCACTGAAGGTTTTGCACCATGGCATGGAGCAGCGCTTCCTGGTTAGGAGCTTCCGGGAGATCGGAGCGTAACTTCAGGTAGGCATTTTCGAGCCGTTCGAGATCGGTGGCAAACTCCTTATAAAGTTCGGGTTTGTCATTGGTAAGCCGGATCAACTCATTTCTTTTTGCCCCGATTATAGCTGCATACTGGTTGAATTCACGAGCGTAAGTCGGCGCTTTCAGCGCCATTTGCGGATCGCGGGACACCCCGTATACATTGTTCAGGTAATACAGCAAACCCATTCCCATGGCCAGGATGATCCCGGCGGCTACCCGCCAGTCGAAAGCAATCTGGCCTTTCCAACGATTGGGATTTGATTTTGGCGGCTGCTGCGGCGCCGGAGGCGCGAGCCGGGATTCGATCTTGGACCATATAAAATCACCGGGTACCTCACTATCAAAACGGCCCCGGTTATCCCTGACGAACCGCTCTAACTTATCTTTCCTGTCAAATGATTTTTTCATGGTAAGTTACTCGATTGGATACTTTTAGTAGAATGTAGGAGCATATTATAGTTGTTAAGCTTGAATATATCGGTTCCTAAGGCGTTTTTTTGACAATCTCTACCAGTTTCTGTTTGGCCCGCATGTACTGCGTCCGGGAAGTGCTTTCGGAAATGCCGAGTACTTCACTGATCTCCTCATGATCATACCCCTCAAACAGGTACAGGCTGAGTACAATCCGGTAGCCATCCGGCAATCGTTGTAAACCATGTCGCAGTCGTTCGACATCATAATGGCAGTCATCGTTTAAAATCCCCATCTCTTCTGCCGGCTCGGAATGCCCGTTGGCAGACTGCCAGCTCTCGATTTCGACCCACTGTACCTTCCTGGAGCGCAACTGGGTGATGGCCTTGTTGACCACGATCTGTTTAAACCAGGCGCCGAAAGTGGACTGCTGCCGAAACTGATGTAAATGTGCAAATGCATCCACAAAGGCTTCCTGTAAAACGTCTTCCGCTTCGGCAGAATGGTTGAGCATACGCAGGCAGACATTGTACATCGCCTTGGAATAAAGTTTGTACAACTCATATTGTGCGCTTCGCTCGCCGAGCTTGCATCGCTCTACCAGTTCTGCGTGGGGATCACTATATAATTTCGTCTCCAAAAAAGAAGGTTAGGTTTGAACGTTCTGAACTAAAGTCTGCCGGAAAATAAGAATGTTGCATGGGATGTTAAAATATTTTGGGACAAGCGGTTGAATCCGTTTTAAAATGCCAACTTTGCAGAAAACAGGGTCGGGGCTCCCGGCCGGGCAATCCTGGCCGGGCCAATCCTGACGGGAAGCGCCGTTTCCCGGGCGATTGCCCCGTAACCGCTATCGGATGATGGCATCAGTGTGCTATGAAAGTGTTTAATATACCGGAATTTTACAAAAGCCGGATCATTACCCCGCTTAAAGAATTCCGTCGGAAAAAAGATAAGTTAAAAAGGGACTACAGTCCCAGTGTGCTGGATTTCGGTCCGGTGAAATTCCTGATAGCAAGGCATTTCGGGTTTTGCTATGGCGTGGAAAATGCTATTGAAATCGCTTACCGGGCCATTGAAGAAAACCCTGGCAAGCCGATTTACCTCCTGAGTGAGATGATCCACAACCCGGGCGTCAATGCCGACCTGACCGAACGGGGGGTGCGGTTCCTGATGGATACGAAAGGGAACCGCCTGCTCGACTGGGAGGAACTCACTCCGGATGCCATCGTCATCGTGCCGGCGTTCGGAACGACTCTCGAGATACAGGAACAGCTGGCCGGCCGGGGCGTAAATGTGCATTTGTACGATACTACCTGCCCGTTTGTAGAAAAAGTATGGAACCGGGCCGCGCAGATCGGGGGAAAGGCGTATACGATCGTGATTCACGGAAAACCCCAGCATGAAGAAACCCGGGCGACCTTCTCGCATAGCAAGGAGAATGCGCCTGCCGTCATTGTCAGAGACATGGAACAAACCAGACGGCTGGCATTGTTCATGACGGGAACCCTGCCGGCGGACCAGTTTTATCAGGAGTTTGCAGGGCAATATTCGGAAGGGTTCGTCGTGGAAAGAGATTTGCAGCGGATTGGGGTCGTGAACCAGACGACTATGCTGGCCTCGGATACCCAGGGTATAGCCGATTACCTCCGGACCATGATGATCACCCACTACGGGCTGGCCCCGGAAAACGTGGAGGAACGCTTCGCCAATACCCGGGACACGTTATGTTATGCCACCAATGACAATCAGGACGCTACTTATGCGCTGCTCCGGCACGCGGCCGACCTGGTAGTGGTAGCCGGCGGGTATAACAGTTCCAATACTTCGCACCTGGTCGAGCTTTGTGCGGAGCGCTACCCGACGTACTTCATAGCAGCTGCCGGAAAAATCCTTGACCGGAACCGGATCAGTCATTTCGACCTGCACCTGAAAACCGAAGTGATCACAGCGGATTATCTTCCCGAACGGGAGCAGACAGTTATTTTGCTGACTTCCGGGGCTTCGTGCCCGGATGCAACCGTTGAAGAGATCCTGTTGCGGCTTGTCTCCTTTTTTGAAGGGACGTATGACCTGGAAACGGTCATGGAGACGTTTCTGGAAAGCACATAAACAGGGTTTATTTAATTTTGAAAGCCGACCTTGTTATTATAAGAGAAAGCCCCTATCTTTGCAGTCCCATTTTCAGGTGGGGTATTTTATAGTTATAAATTTTTGAAAATCAATCTGTAATCATTTTTTTGTTAATCGTGGATACGTTAAGCTACAAAACCATCTCGGCAAACAAAAACACAGTGAACAAAGGTTGGGTAGTGGTAGATGCAAATAATGCCATTTTAGGTCGTTTTGCGAGCCAGGTAGCCCGGATTATCCGAGGCAAGGATAAAACCAACTTTACCCCCCATGTTGACTGTGGTGATAATGTGATCATTATCAATGCCGACAAAATTCGTCTGACCGGTAAGAAATTGACCGACAAAGTGTACGTTCGCCATACGGGCCATCCGGGAGGACAGCGCTTTCAGACACCCCGGGAGTTGCTGGACAAGCATCCGGAACGCGTTCTGGAAAAAGCGGTAAGAGGTATGCTGCCTAAGAACCGGCTGGGACGCAGGTTGTTTACCAACCTGTTTGTATATGCCGGCAGCGAACACCCTCATGCTGCACAACAACCGAAAGAAATCAAGATATAATCGCATTATAAATGGCATATATAAATACAATAGGTAGAAGAAAGACCGCAGTTGCGCGTATTTACCTGGCCCCTGGTAAGGGAGATATTAGTGTGAATGGCCGTGATTTCAAGGAGTACTTCCCCTTCGAAGTGCATCAGATCCTGGTGCAGCAGCCTTTCACCCTGCTGAATGCAGGAGAGAGCTATGATGTTAAAATCAATGTGGCCGGAGGCGGTGTGAGGGGACAGGCAGAAGCCGCCCGCATGGCAATTTCGCGTGCATTGGTCGAATACGACGGTGAGAACCGTCCGGCGCTTAAGAAAGAAGGGTACCTGACGCGTGATCCCCGCATGGTGGAACGTAAGAAGCCAGGACGCCGGAAAGCACGTAAGAAGTTCCAGTTCTCGAAACGTTAATCTCATTTGGAGAAGGAATGCCCTTTTCCGTTCATTTGGTTTTGTCCAGTCGATGCTTACTGTGTCCGGTGCATTGAGCTGCTGAAATTAATTTAAATATCGTCTATAAAATGGCACAAGTAGAATATAAACAACTGTTGGATGCGGGGGTGCACTTTGGTCACCTTACCCGTAAATGGGATCCCCGTATGGCTCCGTATATCTTTATGGAGAAAAACGGCATCCATATCATTGACCTGAATAAAACGCAGGGATGCCTTGAGCAGGCCCAGGCAACGGTGAAATCCATTGTCCGTTCCGGAAGGAAAATCATGTTTGTTGCGACCAAAAAACAGGCGCAGGAAATCGTGACAGAAGAAGCGAGAAGACTGAAGATGCCCTTTGTTACGGAGCGCTGGCTGGGAGGAATGCTGACCAACTTCGGCACCATGCGTAAGTCATTGAAGAAAATGCAGACCCTTGAGAAAATGCTCAAGGATGAAACAACAGTTAAAAACATTGCGAAGCGTGAACGGTTGACCATCTCGCGTGAAAAAGAGAAACTGGAAAAAGTGTTAGGGGGGGTAGCGGACCTGACACGTTTGCCGGCGGCGCTTTTTGTGGTGGATGTGAAACGCGAACATATTGCGATTTCGGAAGCAAAGCGCCTGGGGATTCCCGTCATTGCTATTTGCGACACGAACTCCAACCCGGATGTAGTTGATTTTATCATCCCCGGAAATGACGATGCCTACAAATCCATTTCGCTGATTACACTGGCGATTGGAAAGGCAGTAGAAGAAGGACTGCTGGAACGCAAGCAGGATAAGGACGAACAACGACTGGCTGAGGAGGAAGAAGCGAAGCAGGAGGTAGCGAAAGCCGAGGAACCGGCAGCAGCTGCCGGCAGTGTAGCGGAAGAGGGAAGTCCGGAATAAACTAATTGCACAAGTAATACAGCCCCATGAGCCGCCATCTTTGTATTCGGGACTTTGGGTATTCATAGGAAAAAGCCTGTAGCTTGTTAGCTATGGGCTTTTTGCTGCTGTCGGGATATTACGTACCGGCATTGAGTTAAAAATATTTTCTAACAATAACATTCGTAAATAGGTCATGGCAATTACTGCTCAGGATGTAAATAAGCTCCGCCAGCTAACAGGTGCGGGGATGATGGACTGTAAAAAGGCGCTCACGGAAGCAGAAGGGGATTTCGATAAGGCAATTGATATCCTGCGTAAACAGGGTCAGAAAGTGGCTGCCAAAAGGGCAGATAACGCAACTTCCGAGGGAGTCGTGCTGGTGAACATCAGCGAGGACGGCACCAAAGGAAAGCTGGTCGCCCTGGCCTGTGAAACAGAACCGGTCGCCAACGTGGAAGATTTTAAAAACCTGGCAAAGCTGTTGCTGGACGAGGCGGTCGCCAAGGATTATACAGACAAGGAGAGCCTGATTGCTTCGACCCTGGCCGACGGAACCACTGTACAGGACCGCATCGTGGACCTGACGGGTAAACTGGGTGAAAAAATCGACCTGGTAGGCTTCCAGAGCGTTGTCGCCGAACAAGTGGTGCCTTATATCCATTCGAACGGTAAGCTTGGAGTGCTCGTGGCGTTTGAAGGTGTCAATGGAACCGACCTTTCGGAAGTAGGCAGGGATGTGGCCATGCAGATCGCCGCCATGCGCCCGGTAGCGCTGGACAAAGACGGTGTGGATGCTGCCCTGGTGGAGCGCGAAATTGAAATCGGTAAGGAACAGGCCCGCGCAGACGGCAAGCCGGAAGCGATGCTGGAAAGAATTGCCCAGGGAAAATTGCAGAAATTCTACAAGGATAATACCCTCCTGAACCAGGAGTTTGTCAAGGACTCGTCGCTGACGATCCGCCAGCTGCTGGAGAAAACTGCAAAAGGACTGACCGTTACGTCGTTCACGCGTATCGGTATTGGTGCTTAAGGCTCCTGCTGGAAGTAAAAAGCGGATTAGATACGGGAAAGTATGAAACCGGGTTCAACGGTTTATCCCGGACAATAATCTTGTACAAATATTAAGAACGCCTTGCTTCTATGAAAAGTAAGGCGTTTTTTTACAAAAAAGTCAGCCTGTATAGGTTTGGTTTCTGTAAAAAAGGTACGGTTGTTCAGTGACTTTTTATATTAATATATGTCTGTAGTAAACCAAGCATTGCGTACTGACGAAGAGTTGGTGGAGCTTTTTGTAGAGACACAACATAATGTTTTCTTTGAGAAGCTGTACGAACGCTACGCCGATAAGGTGTATAGAAAGTGCCTTTCTTTGGTGAAGGACGCCGGGAAAGCGGAAGATTTTACGCATGACATTTTTTTAAAACTTATCGTGAAACTGGGAAGTTTTAAAGAAGAGGCGCGGTTCTCAACCTGGTTGTACTCCATTACCTATAACTATTGTATGGACCAGCTCCGTATTTATAAAAAACGGGGAGAAACCAACCTGGACGACGAACTGGAACTGATAGATGAGGACATAGACATCGAAACACTGATGGAAGAAAAAGACCTTGATTCCAAAAGATTGCAGCGGGCTATAGACCATCTGAATACAGAAGAACGCAGTATCTTGATGATGAAATACCTGGATGATCTCAGTATCCGCGATATTGCGTCTGTCTTCCGGGTGACCGAAAGCGCCGTGAAAATGCGGTTGTTGCGGTCACGGGAAAGTTTGCGGAAAAAGTACCTGGAAATCGTTGTGTTACTGATAGCATTCCTGGCAAAACTGGTTTCAGAGGTACTGACTAAATTTTAAGCAAAATGGCAGAACCATTCGATAATGTGCTTAATCAACTCGAAGAAGAAGGAGAGGTGCCCGCCTATTTGAAAGGGGCACTGACTTCAGAAATTGATTTCATACGGGATATCCTGCAGGTCGTGTCGCTCTTTGGCGGTGTTTTTTTTGACACGGCCCGGAAGGCGCTTGTCACACTTACGCCTGACGACCAGGAGGAGAATGAGGCGGATTCTATGTAACCTTTAAATGTACCAACAGATGAATAATGTTTACAACATTGCCGATATCCTGAAAAATACGTTTAATGCGCTTGTATCGCAGTTTGTGGACTTTGTCCCGCGCATCATCGGATGTCTGGTGATCCTGTTGATCGGGTATCTGGTCGCCAGGTTTACGGCGGTTATTGTAAAAAATGTGCTGGCCCGGATCGGATTTGATAAAATCGGGGAAAAACTCAATGAAATCGGCTTCATCCGGCAGATGAATACGGAAATCAAGCTGAGCTGGATTGTTTCCAAAGCCCTGTATTTTTTCATTATCCTGATGTTTTTAACGGCAGCTACCGAGGTGCTTGGCATCCAGGCCATTACCAGTATGGTGCTTTCGGTAGTCAATTTTATTCCCCAGTTAATCGCCGGCGCTATTATGCTTCAGGTAGGGATTATGATTTCGGATGTGATTAAAAACGGGGTGGTCTCGTTATGCAAATCATTCAATATCCCTTCTGCTAAACTCATCGGAAACCTGGTTTTTGTTTTTTTTCTCCTCATTACCTTTATTTCGTCGCTGGCGCAGATCGGTATCAATACAGCGCTGCTCGAGTCGAGTTTTATCCTGCTCATCGGCGGCATTGTGGTGGCGTTCGCCCTGGGCTACGGAATTGCCTCCCGTGATATTATGGCCAACCTGATTTCTTCTTTCTATAGCCGGGGAAAGTATCAGATCGGGCAGGTGGTAAAGGTGGCAGGGATAAAAGGGCAGATTATCAAAATCGACAATATCGCTATCGTTATCAAAACGGAAGAATCGGAAGTAGTGGTGCCGCTGAAATTATTGCAGTCGGGGAAGGTAGAGATTTTTAATTGAATAGGTGATAGGTATTAGGTTTTAGGTGATAGGTTTTAGGGGTTAGGTGATAGGTTTTAGGGGTTAGGTTTTAGGTTAATAGAGGGTCTGTCCTTTTTGGGCGTTGGAATAACGAAAATAACCAATTTTTAAACATATGAGAAAAGTAAAAATCAGCCTGTTGCTGGCAGGCTTTCTGGGGATGAACAATGCATGGTCGCAGGATATTGTAGCCCTGACAACGGCCATAAAGGATACTACATGGAAAAGTAAAACGGAGTTTGGAGCGAATTTTAATCAGGGGGCCTTTAATGACGCCTGGACGGGAGGAGGCGTGAATTCCATATCGCTGGGCGTTTTTTTTAATGCCTTAAGGGAATATAAAAAAGACAAACATACCTGGAGGAATGACCTGCAGACACAATATGGAATTGTACGAAACCAGGGAAGTACTGCCCGGAAAAGCTTCGACAGACTGTTTTTTGATTCGAAATACGGGTATGAAATCGGCAAGAACTGGAGCCTGGTAGGCAATGTAAACTTCCTCACGCAGTTTGCCCCGGGCTATGTGTATGAAACAGGCGCCGACGGAAAGGAGATCAAGCACAGATCGTCCGGCCTCTTGTCGCCGGCCTATCTGACGGAGGCGATCGGGCTTCAGTACAATCCGGTGCCCTACTTTTATGCTACCTTTTCACCCGGAGCGTTGCGCCAGACATTTGTAGTGGACAAGGAATTGTACCGCTATACTCCGGATGAGCGGAATTATGGGGTACCCATCAATAAAATCGTGCGGAATGAGGTTGCACTTATGCAGTTAATTGCCAATTTTGATAAGGATATCGCCAAGGATATTAATTTGAAATGGCGCTATCAGCTGTTCGCTGCGATAGACAAGAAAGGCCGGGCAACTCCTTTTACGACCGACCACCGGCTGGATGCTTCCATCACTGCGAAAATCCACAAATATTTTAATGTAAACCTTGGCGCAATTCTGATCTATGACGACGATCAGATAAGTAAGGTTCAGTTCGCCCAGGCATTGTCAGTAGGTTTTTTATATGCTTTTTAAGTCAGTTCCGTAACTTTTAATCTAAACTTTATAAGGACATGTTACAGGAGTTTAAAACGTTTATTGCCCAGGGAAGTGTACTGGATTTAGCTGTCGGTGTGATCATCGGTGCGGCTTTTGGTAAAATAACTACTTCCCTCGTGGACGACATTATTAATCCCGTATTGGGATTGCTGATCGGCGGAGTGAATTTTGACCAGCTCAAAGTCGTGCTGAAAGCTGCCGAAGGAGAAACCGCGGAAGTGGCTATCCGGTATGGTAACTTTCTGAATGTAGTCATCCAGTTCCTGATCATCGCCTGGGTCGTGTTCCTTATCGTGAAAGTGGCTAACAAAGCACGCCTCGCAGCGAAGAGAGACGAAAAGGCAGCGTAAAGAATGCGCTTCAATGATTGTAAAAGGACCTGTCTCGCTGTGAGGCAGGTCCTTTTTATTGGGGCTCTTCAGCTCCCGATCAGAAAAATAGTGGGTTGTTTATGAAGGTCCGGTACCGCTTTTCTCCAATGGCTTACGGGCCGTGTAAGCACCTGCTCCTCCGGCGCTGTCAGTTGGGTGGCAATGCATAAAAGGGTCGCCGGTGCGCAGGTTTCCAGCAGGGTTTGCAATAACTGATTATTCCGGAAGGGCGTTTCCATGAAGAGCTGCGTCTGCCCGGTATGAAGGACCGTACGCTCCATCTGCTGAATAGCTTTTCGCCGCAGCGCCTTGTCGATGGGAAGGTACCCATGGAAAACAAACGACTGGCCGCTCATGCCGGAGGCCATTAAGGCAAGCAGGATAGCCGAAGGCCCCACCAGAGGGATGACTTTGTATTGCAGCGAATGTGCCAGTTTAACGGCGACGGCCCCCGGGTCGGCTACTCCCGGACAACCTGCTTCCGAAAGGATTCCGGCATTGGCAGTGAGGGACTGCAGCTGCGCTTTCGTTACCTCCTCCGGAGTGTCTTTGTTAAGTTCATAGAATGTTAGCTGGTCAATTGCTTTACCAAGCTGCAGGCCGCTGATGAACCGCCGGGCAGTACGGAGATTTTCTACAAAAAAAATATCCAGTTTCCCGATGGTCGTGACCAGGGAAGCGGGGAGCACCGCGGCTGCGGTATCTGCTGCCAATACTGTGGGAAGCAAGTATAAATGAATGGGTGGGCGTTGCATAACCGGCTCAGGGAGCTTGAGTGTGTTGAAGAAAAGGCAGCACGGCCTCGAGGAACAAGGCAGGTTGCTCGGCATGAACCCAGTGCCCGGCGCCCGGAATGGTTTCCAGGGTCGCTTTGGGAAAAATGGATTTGACGGCATCCCAGCCGCTGTCCGGCAGGTAGTCCGATTCCCCGCCCCGGATAAAAAGCGCCGGCACGGGTACCGGACCGGATGCCGCGATTGCTTTGCCGAGCGCAGGCATATCACGTGTCAGGACCGGCAGGTTAAAACGCCAGGCAAAGTGTCCGTCTTCATCCCGGTACAGGTTTTTCATCAGAAACTGACGAACACCGGGCGAGGGTTCGAAGGCAGTCATCAGCGCATCCGCTTCCTGCCTGTTTTGAATGGCATCAAGCTGCATGCCGTTCATCCCCTTCAGCAGTTGCTGATGGTGCAGGGGATAGGCCCGCGGACTAATGTCTACTACAACGAGTTTCCCCACAGTATCGGGCCAGCTAACAGTATATTGCATCACCGTTTTCCCTCCCATCGAATGCCCGATGAGGAGGGGGGATTCGAGCTGATGATCCGTAATGAATTCCTTCAGATCAGCAGCCATCGACGCATAGTCAAGCGGATCGGCATGAGGGGAACGGCCATGATTCCGCTGGTCGATCAGGTAGACTGAAAACCCGTGGCCGGCAATTTGTCTGCCGAGTGTCATCCAGTTGTCCAGCGATCCGAAAACACCGTGCAGGATCAGGACCGCCGGAGACGCGTCTCCTATTTTTTTGTAATTAAGCTTCATTGGTATAAAAGGTTATTGGCTGTCGGCAATCGGCTATCGGCTCTCAGCAATCGGCTGTCGGCTGTCAGTGATCGGCTGTCAGATTTCAGCTATCAGTGATCGGCTGTCAGTGATCGGCTGTCAGCTGTCAGATTTCAGCTATCAGTGATCGGCTGTCAGTGATCAGCTGTCAACGATTGGCCGCGCGGCTGACCGCTTCTTAATTCGTCGACCGGACGGGATCCCGCCGGACCATATTGCCCTATATGCAATCCGACCTCCGAAGGCCGATCTCTGATCTCCGATCTCCGAAAGCTGACCTCCGAAAGCTGACCTCCGATAGCCGACCTCCGAAAGCTGATTTCCGATAGCTGACTTCCGAAAGCCGACCTCCGATCGCCGCTCATGAAAAATTCACAAACCGATAATTAACATAAAATTAACAACCCGCAATAATAGAATAATTCCTTAAAGAGTCAGGTGTTATTTCAATAAAATGTAGGGTTGATGGCATAATGTAAAGAGTTTAAGACATTTAGTTTGACAGGGTGCCGGGGTAACAGGTTGATGAGATTCAAAAAAAAGGCGTTATTTGTAATTAAACTTATCGTATTACCAGTATAATACCATCAAATATCTCTAACCAAAACACAAAATCCAATGCGTTGCAAAGGTTTACTTTTCAGGGCAGGGGCTCCGCTCTTGCTGGTAGTGCTTTTATCGTTTTTCGGGTTGCAGCTTCATGCGCAGGTTACCACTTCATCAATCAACGGGAAAATTACAGACAGTAAGGGGGAAGAATTACCCGGAGCCACCGTTTACGCGACGCACGAGCCAAGTGGTACGCGGTACGGAACAGCCTCTACCGAAACGGGAAACTATGTTTTTCCGAATGTTCGCGTAGGCGGGCCTTACAAGATTACTGTTTCCTATATTGGTTTTGCGGAATTTACGCAGACAGGCATTATTGCCGAGCTGGGAACCCCCACCGCGGTGAACATTGTCCTCAGAGACGATAACACCGCCCTGCAGGAGGTACTGGTGTCGGCCGCTGCCAGCGGGTTTGCCGGGGAACGTACCGGCGCCGCCACCGCTATTAATGCCACCACGTTACGGAATATGCCCACCGTGAGCCGGAGCATTACGGACTTCACCCGGCTGACACCGCAGTCGAACGGAAATAGCTTTGGCGGTCGCGACGGCCGGTATAATAATTTCCAGGTAGACGGCGCCAATTTTAACAACGGGTTCGGATTGAATGATGATCCTTTGCCCGGCGGCGGCGGCTTGTCGATCGATGCTATTGAAGAGATCCAGGTGAACATTGCGCCGTTTGACGTACGGCAAAGCGGGTTCTCCGGGGCGGCCATCAATGCTGTGACCCGGTCGGGGACAAATACCTTTCATGGCTCCGTATATGGATTCTTACGGAATCAGGATCTTCAAGGGGTGAGGGCCAGGGATTTTAAAGCGGCCCGGCCTGATGCCGCTGCCAAAACCATTGGTTTTCGCCTCGGAGGACCGTTGATTAAAAACAAATTGTTCTTTTTTGTAAATGCTGAACAAATTGTAAATACGGGCGCTTCTGCCGGTGCAGTGAACCTATGGAGAGCCAATGAAGGATCGGGTGAGGCAGATGCCGATAATTTTATCACCCGGGTCAGGCGTTCGGACATGGAGGCGGTAGGCGAGCATTTACGCAATACGTGGAACTACGATCCGGGCGCCTATGAGGGGTATGCGAACAAAGCAGAGAATAAAACTCTTTCATTCCTTGCCCGTATCGACTGGAACATCAATGATCGCAACCGGCTGGCCCTTCGCTATAACCAGACGGAAAGTAATAGTCCGTCGCTGGTCAACCCAACCTCCGGTCCCAATCCAAGGGCCGCCGGTGCGTATGCGCGGGTGAGTCAGAACTCGATGGCTTTTGAGAATACGATGTACTTTACCAAGAACCTGGTCCGGTCGGTAACAGCCGAATTGAACAGTGAAATTACACCGAAACTTTCCAACCAGTTCCTGGCGACCTACTCCTACATATTTGCAGGGCGGTCCACCAACAGCAGCATTTTTCCGATGATTGATATCGGGGACGGCCAGGGAACCAACACGGTTTATCAGAACTATATCACTGCCGGATACGAATTGTTTTCCAGGAACAACGGTGTAATCAATGATAACGTGGTGGTAACCAACAACCTGACGCTCGCCCTGGGGAAACATACGCTTACGGGAGGGGTCAGCTTTGAATACCAGAAATTCGGAAATAGCTATCAACGGATGGGAACTTCCTACTACCGGTATGCTTCGGTCGCGGATTTTCTGAAAACCGGAACCAGTGAGGAAGTCGCGCCGATTCAGTTTGGGTTAACGTATCCGTATGCAGGCGAAGACCCTTATGCGCCTGCCAAGTACGGCTTGCCGGCTATTTATATACAGGACAAAATGGAAGTGAGCGACCGGCTTACGGTAACTGCCGGGCTTCGTGCGGAGATTCCCATGTTCCTGAATACACTGACACCCAATAACGAAGTCAACCAGCTGGATTTGCTGGATGTCAATGGCAATGTACGCCGGTACGATTCAGGGGCATGGCCGGATACCCGTGTGATGCTGTCGCCGCGGATCGGCTTCCGTTACGATGTAAATGGTGACCGTTCCACCATCCTGAGGGGAGGAACCGGGATTTTTGCTGGCAGGGTCCCGTTTGTATGGCTAACGAATCAACCCAGCCTTTCCGGTGTGATCCAGAATACCATCGAACCAGGTGGCTACAGTGAATCGGCCCCCTGGATTGGCGATATCCGGTTTAACCCGGATCCGCTTTATTGGCTGAACAACACACCGGCCAGCGCACAGAATGTATTTCTGAAAAGCCCGACCGGCGGGGTGCCTTCTACAGTGGCGTTGGTTGACAAGGAATTTAAAATGCCCCAGGTATGGCGCACCAGTATCGGGATAGACCACAAAATTAAAAACACGCCGTTGACCATCACGGCCGATGTGCTCTATACCAAAGATATCCAGGCGGTTTATCAGTTCGGAGCAAACCGTAAACCGGCTGTGCAGCGTATGAATTATGCCGGGGATGACCGCGAGTTTTATCCGAATTCGGACAGTTATACCTATAATGATCAGATCGGTGGCAATAGTTTGAGTATCCTGACAAACACTTCTTCAGGGTATACTGTGAATGCAAGCGCTGGCGTGACGATGCGGCCGGTAAACGGGTTTTCGGGCTCGCTGTTCTATTCGACCACCCATGGAAAAGCTATTTCGGATAACCCTGGTTCCAATGCAATTTCCGCCTGGGGGAACAGCCCGACGGTTAATAATCCGAATGACCTGTTGCTGCATAATGCAACGGACGTCCTGCCGCATCGTGTTGTGGGGTCCGTGTCCTATACCAAAGATTGGGCCAGGAATTTCGGAACGACCGTCTCTATCTTCTATAACGGCGCCAACAGGGGACGTTTTTCGTATACCTATAACGGGGACCTCAACGGGGACGGGATAGCAGCCGATTTGCTGTACGTGCCGGAAGAGGCGTCTGAATTGAACTTTACGGATATTGTCACGGATGGCAATGTGATCTTCACGGCAGCAGAACAACTGGCGGCTTTTGAAGCATATGTTTCGGGTGTAAAGGTGTTGAACGATGCCCGCGGAGGTTATGTAGGAAGAAATGCCGGCCTGGGGCCCTGGCTGAACCGTTTCGATTTCCGCTTGCTACAGGATATCTTTACCAATATCGGCAAGAACCGGCATACCCTTCAGCTGAGCGTCGATGTGCTCAATATCGGGAACCTGCTGAATAAAAACTGGGGTGTGCAGCAAACGCTGATTGCTGGTGCCAATAACGTGTTGAGAAGGGCAAGTGTATCTGGTGAAGGAGTGCCTACCTTTACGATGAACACGGTTTCGGTCGATAATAAAACCGTATTGCCGACCACGCCGTTCCGGTACGAGACCAGCACCGCTGCAACGTGGAGTATGCAGGTGGGGGTTCGTTACAGTTTCTGAAAGAAAATAGCAGTATACCGTCAGGAAGGCCACTCATTCGGGTGGCCTTCCTGGCTATACCGGCGGGAGTAAGATGCGCCTACGCGACCGTTGCGGCGGCGGCTGGGAAAAGGGGTGATCAGAAGCAATGACAGGATTCGTCGTAAAAGCACTCCGTTTTGAAGTATTTTTGTTTTCTTTACAGGCCGGTTTTTATTGCCGGAATGAAAGTTAGTCTACCATCTGAATCTATTTTACATTGAAAAGAGCATACGTTTTCCCCGGACAGGGGTCCCAGTTTGTTGGAATGGGAGCGGAGTTGTACCAGTCATCGGATAAGGCCCGGGAGCTGTTTGATACAGCCAATGCTATTCTGGGGTTTGACATCCGGCGGATTATGTTTGAAGGGCCGGGCGAAGAGTTGATGCAAACCAACAGAACACAGCCGGCGATGTTTTTGCATGCCATTGCCGTAGCCGCCGTCTCGGAAGACTTTGCCCCGGATATGGTCGCGGGCCATTCGCTGGGAGAGTTTTCGGCGCTGGTAGCTGCCGGGGGACTTTCTTTCGAGAATGGGTTGCGGCTGGTGTCACAGCGGGCAGTGGCCATGCAAAAGGCTTGCGATCTGAACCCGTCGGCGATGGCGGTGATCATCGGGCTTGCCGATGACGTGATAGAAGCGGTGTGCAAAGAGATCAGTACGGAAGATGCGCTGGTTGTGCCGGCAAATTATAACGCGCCGGGCCAGCTGGTGATTTCGGGAACTACCGGGGCGGTTGCGGCTGCCTGTGAAGCTTTGAAGGCTGCCGGCGCCAAAATCGCAAAGCTGCTGCCGGTTGGCGGCGCTTTCCATTCCCCGCTGATGGAACCTGCCCGCGAGGAGCTGGCCGCAGCGATTGCCGCAACGGACTTTACTGTCCCCGTTTGTCCGATCTACCAAAATGTGAATGCCCGGCCTACTACGGATATTGCTGCCATCAAGGAAAACCTGATTGCACAGCTGACGGCTCCGGTGTTATGGACACAATCCGTACAGCAGATGATAACCGACGGGGCGGGACATTTCCTGGAATGTGGGGCGGGGAATGCACTGCAGGGAATGATTAAAAGAATCGATAAGGGAGTGACCACGGGAAGTCTTTAATCGTTCAGATATGTTGCTAGCCGTAGACATCGGAAATACGGATGTGGTTTTCGGACTGTATCAGGATCAGCAATGGCTGCATATCTGGAGAACCCCCACCTTATCGCGGGAACCGGCATTGCATTACCGGGCTTTTCTCAAATTACAGTTCCTGGAAGCAGGGCTGTCTGCGGGTAGCGTCCGTAGGATAGTGATCAGTAGTGTGGTCCCGGTGCTTACTCCGGCCCTTTCGGATGTCCTGGAAAAACTTACGGATACGGTTCCGGCCGTAGTAGGTCCGGAGAGTTATCCGCCGTTGCGGCTGGCAATCGATTATCCGTATGAACTGGGATCGGATCTGATCGCCAATGCGGTGGCGGTTTACCACCGGTACAAACGAAACTGCGTGGTAGTAGACTTTGGAACAGCGCTGACGTTTACTACCGTAAGCGGGGATGGCAGGGTGTTGGGAGTCGCGATTGTTCCGGGACTTAAAACAGCCGTGAAAGCCTTGTTTGCCAACACGGCCCAATTGCCGGAGGTGCCTTTGGAATTACCGGCGTCCGCTATTGGTAAAAATACTACCCACGCCATTCAGGCCGGTATTTTGTATGGATACGAGGGATTGGTGAAAAGTATGATTGAGCGGGTAAAAGCAGAACTGCAAGGAGATTGCATAGCGGTGGGGACCGGAGGCCTTTCGTCCATTATTGAAACATTGAAAGAAGAATTTGTGGAAATAGA
This sequence comes from Telluribacter humicola, assembly GCA_040394475.1. Lineage (GTDB taxonomy): Bacteria > Bacteroidota > Bacteroidia > Cytophagales > Spirosomataceae > JBEBSD01. The sequence continues at coordinate 52,129 of JBEBSD010000040.1, forward strand.
CCGCACCCTGACCCTTGACGGGCTGCGGATAATCGGAGAGGCGATGGAGTAGCTTTCCGGGAACAACTAAAAAACCCAGCCTGGATTTCCGGGCTGGGTTTTTTAGTTGTTTTATAGGTGATTATTTTACTTCTTCAAAGTTCACATCCGTTACTTCGCTATCGTCGCCGGCTCCGCTTTGATTGGGTTGGCTACCGGCCGCCTGATCGGCAGGATTGGCCTCGGCGTTGTTGCTGGCAGCGTAGATTTCCTGTGATGCGGCTTCCCACGCAGCGTTCAGTTTCGCCAGACCGCCGTCGATACCTGCCACATCTTTAGTTTGATGAGCGGTTCTCAGTTCAGCCAGCGCGCTTTCGATCGCCCCTTTATTGCCTGCAGAAAGTTTGTCGCCGTAATCTTTCAACTGTTTTTCAGTGCTGAAGATCATCGAGTCGGCTGCATTAATTTTGTCGATGCGTTCTTTCTCGGCTTTATCAGCGTCTTCATTGGCTTTGGCTTCGTCACGCATCCGCTTGATTTCGTCATCGGTAAGACCGCTGGAAGCCTCGATACGAATTTTCTGCTCTTTCCCTGTACCCTTATCTTTGGCGGATACGCTCAGGATACCGTTGGCATCGACGTCGAAGGTCACCTCGATCTGAGGGATACCTCGCTGTGCTGCCGGGATTCCGTCCAGGTGGAATCGTCCCAGGGTACGGTTGTGGGTCGCGGTAGGCCGCTCTCCCTGCAATACATGAATCTCAACGGAAGGCTGATTGTCGGCAGCGGTCGAGAATACTTCTGTTTTTCTGCTCGGGATGGTCGTATTGGACTCGATCAGCTTGGTGAATACTCCGCCCAGCGTTTCGATCCCCAGCGACAGCGGAATAACGTCCAGCAGCAACACATCTTTTACTTCTCCGGTCAGGACTCCCCCCTGGATGGCCGCCCCAATGGCAACAGCTTCATCAGGGTTGACAGCCTTGGACGGTTTTTTGCCGAAGAATTTTTCTACTTCTTCCTGCACCCTTGGGATCCGTGTAGAACCCCCTACAAGAATGATGTCATCAATCTGGCTGACGGAGAACCCGGAGTTCTGCAGGGCCCGTTTCACCGGCTGCATCATCCGGTTGAACAACGGGTCGGCCAGTTGTTCGAATTTGGCTTTGGTCAGTGTCCGGACCAGGTGTTTGGGGATCCCGTTGATCGGGAAGATGTATGGCAGGTTGATTTCAGTCTGTGTGGAGCTGGAAATTTCTACTTTTGCCTTTTCCGCAGCCTCTTTCAACCGTTGCAGCGCCATGGGGTCCTCCCGAAGGTCCACACCTTCGTCTGTTTTGAACTCATTCGCCAGCCAGTCAATAATAACCTGGTCAAAGTCGTCACCTCCCAGATGAGTATCACCATCGGTGGATTTTACTTCAAAGACCCCGTCTCCCAGTTCCAGGATAGAAATATCGAAGGTTCCTCCCCCAAGGTCGAAGACAGCTACCCTTACATCTTTATTCAGCTTGTCAAGTCCATAGGCCAGGGCAGCGGCTGTCGGTTCGTTGATGATCCGTTTAACATCCAATCCTGCAATTTGACCGGCCTCTTTGGTGGCCTGCCGTTCTGCATCGTTGAAGTAAGCCGGGACTGTAATGACCGCTTCTTTCACTTCTTGTCCCAGGTAATCTTCAGCGGTCTGCTTCATTTTCTGAAGGATGAAGGCTGAAATTTCCTGCGGTGTATATTGACGGTCCCCGATTCTTACCCGAGGAGTATTATTCGGTCCTTTTTCTACATCGTAGGCCGAGGTTTTAATTTCATTGCTGGTCTCATCATAGCGTTTTCCCATAAAACGTTTGATGGAGCTGATGGTATGTTTGGGGTTGGTAATCGCCTGACGTTTAGCCGGCGCGCCAACTTTTCGCTCACCGTTTCCATTGTCCATAAAAGCTACCACAGAAGGAGTGGTGCGTGCACCTTCACTGTTCGATATGACGACAGGTTCATTACCTTCCATGACAGATACGCAGGAGTTGGTTGTTCCTAAGTCAATGCCAATAATTTTTCCCATTGTTTTATTTAGTTGTCGTTTACTTAATGCTAAACTTTTATTTTTCTTACTAAAAAGCCCGTACCATTGGAAAATCGGCGGAACGGGTATGTCATATTGTCAGAATCAGGCCGTGCAACCCGGTGCAGGACTGTAATAGTTGCCGGATAGCTGACAGAGATTGAGGGGAATGGGCGATGGCGTACCGGCGGGTGAGCGGAGTCGAACCCCGGTTTTGCGCTGATAGCCGAT
>JBEBSD010000041.1:0-54395 GCA_040394475.1 Telluribacter humicola
CGGTTCCCCCAACCGTGGCTGCCGACATCATACGACCATTTGGTGTCGTCGGGCAGGCCATCGTAGTCAAATTCATCCGCCCATACCAGGTTCCAGTCGTCCTCTTGCCCGTGGTCGGCTTTTTGCACACAAGCGTTTATTACCAGGATACCAAGTAAGGACAACGCGGTTACGATATATTTCTTCATTTTGAGATCATTGATTTTGTAGATAACAGGAGTTAGCATTAGGTGTTAGGTATCAGGTACTAGGTATTAGGTTTTAGGTGTTAGGTATCAGGTACTAGGTATTAGGTATTAGGTTACCTGGACAAACGGAGCCCGGCTCACTTCTATAAGCTCCGTGAGCGGCCCGCAAGCGTGGCACCACGAATACGCGCATATAAATTCGTGCATTCGTGGCCCACCCCTTCCAGAGTATCTTAATCTTTAAGATTCGTATTGCGGTCTTCCTGGGCTTGCGGGATCGGGAAAAACTCGCTTTCTCCCTTCACAAACCCGCTTAGCAAGGTGGCCGCCTGATCGGTCCTGACCAGGTCGTTGAACCGCTCGCCCCACCATTCGCAGATAAACTCGGCCCGGCGCTCCTCCATCAGTTGCTGAATGGTCGCATTGACAAGCGGCGCAAGCCCTACCCTCGTCCTGACCAGGTTAAGGGGCGCATCGCCGTTTTGTCCTTTGCGGATCCTCGCCTCCGAGTTCATAAGCAGCGCTTCGGCATAGCGGAACACGCGCACGTTATTGTTGGCCCCGTACCAATCGACCCGGCCCGGCGTCATCTGGGATTTCGGGAAGTAGGCCTTGCCGTTGAAATACTTCTTGCCCGCGGTATTGCCCGAAATGGTGTCGCCGTCGGGGGTTACCGAAAAAGTACCCGGACGGCCGTCGATGCCGCAATGCTGCACGGCTGTTTTCAGGCGGATGTCGTCCTTCCGCACAGTCAGGAAGCTGACGGCCTCGTCGGAAGGGATCAGCCAGCCATCGCCGTTGATCGGCGCGCCGTAGGTATTTTGCGGCGCCTGGAAAAGGAACAGGTTATCCCACACCTGGCCACCCGACATCACGACGTCGCCGGTCGGATTCCCGAAATCGCTGTATTGCAGCTCCAGGATCGACTCATCGCACATCTTGCCCGGCTTTTTCCAGAGCTGGTAATAGTCTTCAAAAAGCGAAAAGCGATTGCTGTTGATGAGCTGGTCGGTCGCCTCCAGCACTACGTCCCAATGGGGGCTGCCGTTGTCATTTCCGGCGAGGTCCATCGCGGCTTTGGCTTTCAGGAAGAGGGCGGCATATTTCGTTACCCCTCCCAGGTGAGCAGCCTGGTTGGGACGGGCATCTTCCAGGTTGGCAATGCAGAAATCCATTTCACTGATCACGTGCTGGCGTACGTCTGCCACCGGCGTTTTGCCGACCGTACCGAGATAGGCCGGGTCGACGCTCTCTACGCCAAGCACCGGGACATCGCCAAACGAACGCGCTATGTAATAGTGGAGCAGCGCGCGAAAGAAACGGACTTCGGCCTGGTACCGTGCCAGCAGCTGCTTGTTGGCCTGGTCGCCGTCGCTGATATTGGCGGCAAATTTATCGAGCTCTACCAGGGCGCTGTTGCAGGCCAGAACCGACCCGTAATACCGGCTCCACAGATCGTCAAGCGCCCAGAAGCCTTTAATAACCGCGCCGCTCTTGTAATTGTGAACCAGCTCGTTCACCTCGCTGTAGCCCGTCCGCGGATCGATGTCCTCGCTTTGGGAAGTTTTAAGAAACGTATGGACCCACGACGCAAACCCGCCTTTCGTTACCGAAGAGTAGACGCCCGAAACGGGTTGATACATACGGTTCAGGTCGGTATAGTCGATCTGAACCGACGGGGTCTGATTTTCGAGCGGATTATCGAGGAAATCCGAGCAGCCGCCCAGCAGCACCGACGCCAGCACAGCTACTTTATAAATCTGGTTTTTATAAGTTATTTTCTTCATTGCAGATCAGGTTATCTGTAAGACAAATGCTGTTAAAAAGACGCCCTTACGCCTACGCTGTAGGTCGACGATATCGGGTATACGTTGGCATCGTAGCCGATCCCGGAAATCTCGGGCGTAAAGCCGGAATACCGGGTAAAGATCAACGGCCTGTCGGCAGTAGCAAACACCCGCATCGACACCGGGGCCTCGTTCCCGATCTTGAAGTTGTATCCCAGCTGAACGTTCTGCACCCGCAGGTAGGCCCCGCTTTCTACGAAGAAGGAAGCGCCCTGCGGACGGTTCCACGACCTGGACAACGCAAATGCCGACGGGTAGGAATTGGTAGAGCCGGGGCCTGTCCAGAGGTTTTCATAGAAGTCCGCATCCAGGTTCAGCGACGACTGCCCTTTTACGTACCGCCCACGGTTGAGGTTCATGATCTTGTTGCCGGCCACGCCCTGGAACACCACGCTGAAGTCGAAATTACCATAGGTGAGCGCGGCATTGAAACCGTATGTCAGCGTGGGAAGGTAAGAGCCCAGGTTAGTCCGGTCGTTATCATCTTTGATCCCGTTTCCGTTCAGGTCGCGGTACTTGAAAAACCCGGGTTGTACGGTACCGGGCACCGCAGCATTGGCGGCGACTGCCACCGGATCTGCGTCGATTTCCTGCTGGTTCTGATAAATGCCTTCCACTTCGTAGCCATAGAAATACTGCATCGGTTTGCCGACCTCGATCCGGTTAGGAAACTCGGCCATCCACTCAGAGAAGCCCCCCGGGATATTGGGAAGAGACCCTATACTGGTCACCCTGTTCCGGAGCGTAGAGAAGTTGCCTCCAAGCTGATAGCCGAACTTTCCGGCCTGGCCGTTCCAGCTAAGGCCCACATCAAACCCGCAGTTGGCCATCGACGCCCAGTTGCCATAGATATTCGGAGCCCCGAAAGGGAACGCCCTGTCGAGCGCCACGTCGGCGGTGCTGCGGTCGAAATAGTCAACCGATCCCTTTAACCTGTTGTTGAAGAGTTCAAAGTCTACCCCAAAGTCCCATTCGGTTACCACTTCCCAGGTAATGTTGGCAAAGAAGTTGTTGACCGTATAGCCGGGTATGTACTGGCCCGGCGTGTTGCCGACCGCGCCGAAAATTGCGGACGACGGGTTCCCGAGCGTCACCACGGCATACCCTGAGTTGGGCCGGATACCGTCGTTGCCCAGCTTACCCCAGCTTCCGCGGAGCTTCAGGAAATCGAAGACCTGCTGACCGGCCATAAAGTCCTCACGGCTCAGCACCCACCCCAGGCCGACTGAAGGGAAGTAGCCCCATTTGGACTGGTATTTGGAACTGCCGTCGGCTCTGAAAGTAGCCGTAAGCAGGTATTTTCCGTCGTAGTCGTAGGTGCCCCGGGTGAAATACGACAACCCCCGGTTGCGGTAGCCGTCTTCGTCGTAGTAGGCCTGGTCGGGCGTCCCCTGCCGGGAATACCAGAATTCTTCTTCAGGGGGCACATTGTCGGCCTCGACGCGCGTCAAACGCCATTGTTCCTGCCGTGAAGACTGCCCCAATAGCACCGACCAGTTGTGAGCGCCTTTACTGTCGCGATACGTCATCAGGTTGTCGAGAATGTAATTGGTGGTCCGTTCCTGGCCCGATACCAGGTGAGACACCAGTGTGGCAGGCCCAAGCGACCGCTGCGGCACGTAGTTCGCCCTGAGCCCCGATGCGTAAAGCTGGCTGAGCTGCGAGCGGAACGTAAAGCGGTTGTCCCAGAAGCTGGCTTCCGCGTATACCGACGGCAAAAGCTGGAACTGCTTCAGGCGGTTGAAATTATAATACGCATCCGCTACCGCGTTCGGGTCGTTCCGGCCGATAAGGCCGCTGTTCGAAAACTTTACCGGAAAGGCATTGACGTTATCTTCGTCATAAACCGGCACCAGCGGAGAAGCCGTATAGGCGGCCAGGAACGCATTGTTATTGGGGAAATGCGTCGTAGAATTGTTGAGGATCGAAGTAAAGCCGAGCTTCAGCCATTTATACGGGCTGGCCTCCATCTGGAGACGCACGTTATAGCGCTGAAAATCGTTTTTGGCATCCATCGTTCCATTCTGGTAGGTGTGGTTGAAACCGACCGTATACGTCACCTTGTCGCTCCCGCCCTGTAGATCGATCCCCTGGTTGGTCATCAGCGCCCGCTTCCGCAAAAGGGCGTCGTACCAGTCGGTGCTGGTCGCAGGCCGCAGCCCGTCGCCTCCATAGCGGTTGACCGATTCCCTTACCGACCCGGAATCGGCCGGTGTGCGCCATTCGAGGGCATAGGCGGCAAACTGCTCGCCGCTCGCCATTCTCGGCACATTTACCGGCGTCTGCAATCCGACGAACCCATTATAGGTTACGCGGGTCTTCATGTTTTTCGTTCCTTTCTTGGTGGTGATGATCACCACCCCGTTGGCGGCGCGGACACCGTAGATAGCGGCGCCGGAAGCATCCTTCAGGATCGACATATCCGCGATGTCGTTGGGGTTGAGGAAATCGATGTTGTCGACAAACATCCCGTCGACCACATAAAGCGGGTTCGAATTGTTGAACGACCCGATCCCCCGGATCCGCACGCTGGGTGAAGCGCCCGGAGAACCGCCTGCCACCACCTGCACACCGGGAACAGTGCCTTGCAATGCTTCCATGGGAGTAGAGGTGGTACGCTTCAGCATATCCTCCGTATTGATCGTCGTAACGGGCGCCGTCAGGTCGCCTTTCTTCTGCGTGCCGTAGCCGATGACGATCACATCCGATAGCTGCGTCGCCTCCGCTGCCAGGACCACGTCAAGCCGGGTCCGGTTACCGGCTACAATTTCCTGCGTGGCAAACCCGATAGAAGAAAACACCAGGATAGCCTCGCCGTCGGGCACTCTTATGCTAAACGCACCGTCTGCATCAGTCGACGTACCGTTGGAGGTCCCTTTTACAAGTACCGTAGTACCCGGCACCGACTCCCCGCTCTCATCCTTGACTGTTCCGTTCACAACAAATCCCTGGGAAAACGCTGTAATCCCGGCGATCGTCGTCAAAAAGAACAATATCATCAGTGTTTTGAAATAGTTTTTTGTCATATACATCCTGCATTTTGGAATAAATTATAATTTGAATCAATAAAATACTATTGCAAATGTACCGGCGGTTGTAGTAACTTGGTTGTCGGGTTACTACATATACACTACATCAACAATTGAAATATTGATATTTTGCCATGTTTTCACTACATCAAAACCACATCAAGCAACATTTTGCCTCCTGCGCGATGCCGGCTTTCATCCTTGTGGTCTTCCTGATTTCCCTGTTGACAGGCCGACCTTCCGAAGCGCAGAGCCCGGTAAGCAAACCGTTGATTTATACCAAAGCCGACTTTCATGGCGGGAGTCATACCTGGGACATCAAACAGGATAGCCGGGGTGTGATGTATTTCGCTAACTCGTCGGGCCTGCTCACCTTTAACGGGAGCTTCTGGAAAAGCTACAGCCTTCCGAACGGCACCCTGCTTCGCTCGATCTACGTTGATCCCGACGACCGTATCTATGTCGGCGGTCAGGGTGAAGTGGGTTATTTCGAGCCGGATCGCAACGGCGTACTGCGTTTCACTTCCCTGAGTGACAAAATCCCGGATCAATATGCCCAGTTCGCCGATGTGTGGAATATCGCGCCCCAGGGAGAATCTGTTTTTTTCAGGACCGAACGCTATATCTTTCAGCTCACCCATCATTCGATAGAGGTACACCTGCCCGCTAACGAATGGCAATTCCTGGGGGAAGCCGCCAACAGGGTATTTGCGCAGGATAAAAACAATGGCCTGCTCGAGTTCTCGGCGGGGCGCTGGCAGCCGGTTTCGGGCAGTCAGTCACTGCTTGGGTCGCGCATCGTTTCTGACGTTGTCCCTATGAAGCAAAACGAGCTACTGGCTGCCACGCTCGACAACCAGTATTTCCCAGTACACGACCGCGTGATGCATCCCCCGGCGCAAAAGCAGCGTGAAACGCTTTACACGCCTTCGTTTTCGAAGCTGAACGACTCTCTGATTGTTGCCGCCACCTCCACCAGGGGCTGCGTGATCCTGGATAAACATCAGCAGGTCATCCAGCAGATCGCCGCCAGCGACGGGCTGCAGGGAAATAATGTAAGCAGTGTATTTGTCGACAGGAATTCCGATATATGGGTGGGCATCGACAACGGGATCTGCTTTATCAACTACAATTCGCCGGTCAAGTACCTTCGTCCCAACAGGGTCAACGATGTCGAAGGCTTTTCGAGCCTGGTTTTTAACAATTCGCTGTACATTTCGACTTCCAACGGCTTGTATATGGCCCCGGTAGCCGCCCAGGCGTCCGGGTTATTGCATATTGCCAACGATTTCTCGCTCGTCAGGAACAGCGACGGCGGCGAAGCGCGAAAAATAGAGGAAGTCAACCAGCAGCTCCTCCTGGCCCATAACAACGGAGTCTACCAGGTAAAAGGCACGGAAGCGGTCCCGGTTTCGCTGGGTACCGGTACCTGGACGCTGCTTCCCACTACCGCCGGGTTTCTGGCCCCGGCCATTCTGGCAGGCACCTACAACGGCCTGGAGCTGCTCAGCTACAGCGGCGGAAGCTTCAGGAGCGGCGGGAGCTTAGCGGGGCTGCAGGATTCTTTCCGTTTCCTGCAGCGCGACAGCCAACAGAACATCTGGGCGTCGCATCCTTACCGGGGGATCTACAAAATGGTATTGGCGCCTGATAACAAAAGCTATTCCACCACGCTTTACACGAGCAGGGACGGACTTCCTTCCGACCTCAACAACTATGTTTTCAAGATCCGGAACCGCATCGTATTCGCCACCATCAAAGGAGTTTACGAGTATGATCCCAAACAAAACAGGTTTGCCAGGTCCGCTTACTTCGAACCTTTGTTCGGCGAAACCGAGATCAGGTACATGGCCGAAGACCCGGAAGGCAATATCTGGTTTACCAACCGGGAGAAAATCGGGGTAGTCGATTTTTCCAAACCCGGTAACGGCGAAGATTTCAGCATCACCTACTTCCCGGAGCTGACCGATACTTTTCTGAGGGGACTTGATAACATTTACCCCTACAACAGGCGGAACGTTTTCATAGGATCGGAAAGAGGCGTCATCCACCTCGACTACGGCCGGTATGTTGCCAAACCGGTAGACCTGAAGGTGATCCTGACCGAAGTCAGGGCCATCAGTCAACAGGATACGGTGCTATATGGCGGCCACCTCTCCCAAAGCCGGTTAAACGATCACAGCGAGGCCCCTGCCCTTTCATCGGCTTACAAGGCTTTCCATTTTGAATTCAGCGCACCGGTTTACGGCATGGCGGGCAACCTCGAGTATAGCTACCGGCTGGTGGGGTATGACCCCGAATGGTCGTCGTGGGGCACCCGTCCCGAAAAAGACTACACCAACCTGTCGGACGGCGACTATGTCTTTAAAATAAAAGCGAGAGACAACCTCGGTAATGAATCACCGGCCGTCACGTATGAAATCCGTATCCTGCCTCCATGGTATAAAACGATCTGGGCAAAGGCTGTCTATGCGCTGCTGGCCGTCGCATTATGGTACCTATTCGTCAGGTGGCAGCAAAACAGAGACCGCCGCCGCCAGTTAAGATTTGATGAAGAGCAGAAGCAGATGCAGTATATCTACGAGCTCGAACTGGAAAAGAGCGAAAAAGAGATCATCAAGCTGCAAAACGAAAAGCTGGAAAACGAAGTGCTGCTGAAAAAGAAAGAACTTGCCAACACCAGTATGCACCTGGCGGGGAATGTGAGCACGCTCGAAAAGATAAAATACGAGCTAAACAAGCTCACGACAGATGCCGACCACCAGGAAAACCTGCGGCGGATTACCGCTTTACTGAGGTCGGCCGAAAAAAACAACGAAGGATGGGAGCAGTTTGAAGCTCATTTCGACGAGCTGAACAACGGGTTTCTGAACTACCTGCGTGAGATATGCCCGGCTTTATCGAGAGCTGAATTACGGATTTGCGCGTACCTGCGCCTCGATTTGTCCTCGAAGGAAATTGCCCAGCAGCTCAACATTACGGTACGCGGGGTTGAGATCCACCGCTACCGCATCCGGAAAAAGCTGGGCCTGGACACGCCCGTTTCACTTGCCGAACACCTGGTGACGCTGAAGCCGGGGAAGGAAGGGTAAGAAGCGCCGGCTATCACCCATCATTCCAATTTTGCTCTATCATGGAAAGGAAAGATGGTTGAAATACAGCCAGTTAAAAACCGAGTTGGTGAAGTGGATCCCGACGATACTTTCGCTCGCTATGGGCGCAGGCCAGAACTTGGAACAAAAAATTATAGTTTATACCTTTGGAGTAAGCGGTCTGAAGGAGGATGGAATTATTAGGATTATGGAAGATGTACCCGTAAACATAAAAGACACTGTGATGAACACGCTGGATATTTTTGTTGAAAAAGGTAAGAGAGAAAACGCCGAAAAGGTCATTCGCAATATGATCCGTGAGGGATTGCCTACAGAACTGATTTCTAAAGTTCTGGAAGTTTCTTCCGAATACGTAGCACGGATACGTGAGGAGTTTGAGCCACGAATTCACGAATAAAAATAATTAGTGCATTCGTGGCTACCTCCCTTCGACTCCGCTCAGGGAAAGCTAGCTCAGGAACCGCGCGGTGGCCTGTCGAAGCCAATTGAGGTAACCCTTCCCCTGGTTTTCTCCTCCGGAGTCCCTATCTTAGCCCTATCACTCCTTCGGCGAGCTCAGGAAGCACCCTTCGATGAACTCAGGGAATACTATATTTGTCAATCATGAAACCTACCGCTATGTCTGACCGGAAGAAAGTACACGAAAGCCGCAACATCAAACGTTTCCGGGAAATGCTGAACCTCAAGCAAGACGCCCTCGCCTGGGAATTAGGAGAAGAGTGGAACCAGCAGAAGGTATCCCTCCTTGAGCAGAAAGAAGCCATCGACGAGGCCATACTACGACAGGTGTCCCAAATATTGAAGATCCCCGTGGAAGCTATTAAGAATTTTGATGAGGAAAATGCGGTGAATGTGATTGCCAATACGTTTGGGAATCATGCGTTTTTAATGAACTCTCCTAACTTTGGCTCTGTACACTTTCATCCTATAGAGAAGATCATTGAGTTGCATGATCAAAAGATCGCGCTTTATGAGCGGATGATAAAGGAGAAGGATGAGATGGTGGCGGTGATGAAGGGGTTGTTGAGTGGGAGGTAATCCGTACCTCGTCTACATATCGTTTTTCATTTCCGCCTCTTTTAAGTCAGCAAGAATCATATTAATTCTGGTAAGCTCTTTGCCTTCAGTCATATCTAAAACCACTACTTTGTCAATTTTAATTTCGTCATGGTGGGCACCAAAGACTGCGAACCATACCCCTTCTTCAAAATCGGTGTGCCATGTTGTCATAATATGATGCTTGGGTAAATATATATTTTCAGTATCAACTTCTCTAAACACAATTTCTTCGTCAATTAAGTCATGTGTCTTTTCGCAACTGAACCCGATAGTACACACATAGCAGACATCATTGCCAATTATTTTCGAGACAACTTCCTCTAAATAATTTCTTTGTCGATCATTATCCACAAGTAAACAAGTCCAATTTGAATTGGGGATATCGCTAAACCAATTTTCCTGAGTCGTATACTTTATTATTAATATTTCTCTATCGTTAATAGTCATGTTCGGCTGCTTTGAAATAGTTAAAAATGATAGCAAAGGCTATAAAAGAGTCTTTTAAAATCCTTTCCTAGTTCGCCTTTGCCTATGTTTACGTCTAGATTTGAGGGAGAGCAACTATTTTACTTGCATTAGTTCGGTTTTTCCAGTGATAACTGATGCTGCTCATAGAGTTTTATAATTGCTACTAACGAATTAGGCATTTTCGATGTGGCGAAAATAGAAATCCATCCACCGAATTTAGTACAAAAGTTTAATAGTAGCACAAAGTTGAGCATTTGACATCAAGTCGCCTATTACAAATACCTTATTGTGCGTTCGTGGTTTTGAATTTAAGTTTTACGATATTTCTGTTTTAATATTACTGATTAAATCCTTGAATGAATTGGTATTGTCAAGAACAATATTTTTTGATATTGAAATTCTCACCTCCTCTCTAAAATTAAGATATAGTTTTACAGGATCTGTTTTGTGCCGAATTTTTTCTAAAACACTATTGTCATTTAATCCATTAATGAAATGTGGCGTTATGTTTTGTTTATATTTTAATTGCTCTTTAATAAAGGCTGGAGTTACAGGAACATCATATTCTGGTCTTTCGAGAATACATACGGCAAGCTTCAGCGGAGTATTGACAGCTTTTTGAGCTTGACTTATTGCAAATTTAAATGGTTCGATAGAACCATTCAAATATGACTTTAACTCAACGAACATTGACTTATTGTTAGCGGTATTCTTTATCTCAAAGTCGTGCGACCCCCAACCTTGATGAATAATTTTTGCAGTAATCCCCTCTTGTAGCAAAGTTTCTTTAAACACAAGTTCTACATTCTCGCCAATACTTCTTAAATAATCGAAATGTAATTTATCTTCCAATAGCTCCCTTGCATGGCCTAGAATATCTTTCATTGTACCTATTTGATTGACTATGTCCACCAATTCTTTCATTGACTTAACATTATTTGTAATAGCATTGATTTCACTTTCTGTTAAAGAGGATTCTGCTAATCTCGCTAATGATTGAAGCTTACCACTTTGAACAATTACAAACGCCTGATCTCTTTTTTCATCATCAAATGTTTCTAAGAATAATTGAGGTCGATGGCTTGCAAACCATTTGAACATATCCTTTAACTCTTCAATCGACAGGCCTGAATCATTAAACCATTTGAAAGTTAGACGTAATGCTGATAAATAGTTTTTGGATTCACGACTACCAGAATATTCGCTAAAATTATCATCAATTTCTTTGGCGATACTCTTACTAGTTTTAGTTCTTTCTTTTGGCAATAAGGTTTTATTTTCTACATAGGACTTATGCAAAAGAATATCCTTATAATCCTTTTCCGTAATGAGACGGTAGATTTCAAATAGTGAATCATCAATATTATCGTCCCAATAAATTTCATCTTTCCGATGTAAGAGTGTATCCAGTTGATTTGGTATGATTTTATATTTATCAAGCAGGTTGTTATCATAGTCTAAAACAAAGGTGATTAAGTTATTCAGCCACTTAGTGTGTTCATTAACAACTTTAGATAAAGCCGCAAGGTTTCCCAATTTGCTAACTTCATCCAATAGCATTTCAACAGTGAACTTGTTTTTAGGGAAAATTGAGAAATCAATATGATTGTACCATTCGATAAATGATTTACTCTCAGGAGTTTTGTTGTGCTTGAACTTCGCTACAATGTCATAAAACGTTTGTAATAGTTTCGAGTAATCATTTTTTTTGTTGTCTCGTCAACTGGAATAAATGGAAGTAGTGTTTCCTTCAATAGAATTCTATCAATATCACTTTGTACAATTTTTGAGTTCAGGAGAATGTCTCGTATTTTGTCAATAATATTGTCTTTGTACCACTTTTTATCAATTTCATTTTTTAAATGGATTGACGACCAGTCAAAAAGGTGATAGCAGTCGTTTATATTTTCTGTTTCCAAAAAATTGAGTAATTTCGAGAAAGCGACTACAGCATTATTTAACAATTTTCTGTTCTGAATATCATTACTACTGAGATTAATCCCATCTCTTTCATTTTTTGGAAGGAATTTTTTAGCGTTTAATATAACAGGAAAACAAAAATCTTCTGTTCCAATCATCGGCAAAGAACAGAATAATTTTGTAATGTATTTAGGGTAGGAAATAACAGCTTTGTCTTGAATAGGAATGATTAGTTCAGCACCTTCCTCCTTGAAGAGTTTGAAATGTTGAACCTTACTATCCTTCTCTATTTCAGAAGAAATTGATACAAAAATTTCGCTTGTGCTTCTTTTTGTAACGGAAAATGTTTTTGATTTTGAGGAGAAGTATTCAGTTGATTTATTGATGAATTTAACTGATTTTACTTTTGGCATGAAAGCAAGTGTATAAGGGAGCACATCTGCAACATATTCTAGACCTTTAATAACAACCTCCTTAGTATTGATATTCGGCAGTGGAGTAGTTAAGTCGTAAATGAATACTGTGTTAAAATCATTAGGATTATATTCAATTGACTCTATGTTTTGGCTCAATTCTCGAGATGAATAATGTATTGATTTTTTCAACTCCTCCTTATCGTCATATTTTATTCTATCTAGAAAAAAAGCAAACTTTGAATATGAATTTTCCTGCCGTTCTGATTTAATTACGCCTTCAACTTTAATTTTTCCGGACAAAACATGAGTAGAAATAAAACCTGTTCCAAACTGCCCAATCATGTCTTTGTCCTTTAACTCTTCAGAGTCTTTTCCTGAATCGGGTGCAATCAAGTTCTCTGTATCAATTGGACGAAATGGATTCCCGTTATGTCTAAAAATTACTCTGTCAGTATATAGTTCGAGAACCACATCAACTGTGTCGTTGTAATCACTTGCATTTTGTAGTAACTCCCAAAACCATCTTCTCTGTAAGTCTTGTACGTTACTAGGTATTGGTACAAGTTTTTCTAAAAGTCTTTTCGCTGGAATATTTAGTCGTTGCTGCTCCCTGGCTTCTTCAAGTTCAGATTGAATACCTGTCGAGTTTAATTCTTCCATTTTTTGGTGATGATTGGTTTAATGGTCTTTTGAAGTATTAGGATGTCGCTATAGAATGACGCACAACTTGTCGCTTACGGTAATACCGGTCAATGAGGCCAAAGTGGCTTTTGACGGGGTCTATGAGTTTAAAGAGGCGGAAGGAGCTGAACAAAACGACAAGCCAGGTACGGGAAGCTTTCGTTACCAACAACACAACCAACTAAAAACGCCTCCGTTCGGCACATTTCCAGGAGCGGTTTATAGAAAAGCACATTATAGGATTCTAGAGGAGTCATCACGATAGAGGATTATTCCAAATTCCCAATATACCAAATAATCAAATATTTTCTAAGATACGTCTCATATTTTGAGTAAACGGTCCCCTTCGATAAACTCAGGGACCGCATTCGGTAAGCTCAGGAACCTCCTTCTCCTCGATCCCTCGGCCAAGCTCGGGACAGGCTAACTCGGAGCAAGCTAGCCAAAAAGCATTCATTCCTACCCTTCCATAACACCGTCCCACCTAAGAACTCCCAAAAGCCCTTCTTCAAAGCAAACCCGTTGCTGCCTACCCGGTGGGCCCGGTCTGTCAGCGTGCAGGTGATATCGAGGTAGGTCAACAAGAAACTCTCAATACTTCACCACCCTACACACCTCCCTCCTACCGTTTTCTTCGATACACAGCAGGTACACGCCCGATGGCAGGCTGCGGATCTTCAGGCTTGCTTCCTGCGTATGAACCTGTTCGGTCCGGACGGTGATGCCCCTGCTGTCGACCAGGGTGAGGGTCCTGGCGGAAGCCGTTTCAAACTTCATTTGCAGGTGATCATACGCCGGGTTGGGCGCAATCACTACCCGTGAGCCTGCAAGTTCGGGCCTTCCCAGGATGGAGGTTACCGTAATCGTGGCCGGCGCCAGGAGCGTACCCGCGCCGCATTGACCGTAAACATGCTCCAACCGGTATACCTGGCCGGGCAATGCCTGCTGCAGGTATACCGAATCGACGGCGCTGGAGGTGGAAATGGTTTGCCTTCTATCATTCAGCACGAGGTCGTACTGCCAGGGGCCGCTGCCCGATAGTATTATTACCGCCAACGGATCGCTGCCCTCCTGGTAAACAACGATGTCCGATTCAAACCTTGCACCGGCTTTTTCCCCGGTAAACAACGGTGCGCTGTATGCGCCGCTTGCAGTGCCGGGATCGGAGGCTGCGACGCGGATGCGGTAGGTCTTCCCGGGCAGTAGGTCAGACGGGAGCAAGGCACGCAGCGGCGAGGTTTTTCCGGCCGTCGGGATCGGCGTAAAATTTCCCCCGGTCGCATCCAAAAGCTGTACTGTCATCACGTTGCCCTCTGTAAATGTCCCGGCCTGCGAATAGTATACCCTGATGGAATCCCCGGTGCAGAAACCGAAGCCAACAGGCCCGAAGCTCATCACGCTGACCGTCCGCTCCGCCGGCGGATTCACCTCCACCGTAGCGCTGCCCACCGCGGTCCCGGCGCCGCAGCTATTGGAAACGGAAGTCAGGGTGTAGGTCGTGGTTTCGCCGGGGCTTACGGCGATATAGCTGTCGCCCGAGCCTCCGTAGAAGCTTCCCTCCGTCCCATCGGATAGCCGGTAACTGATCTTTTCCGGGACGGTATTATCCGTCCGTACCAGCAGCATGGTCTGGTCGCCGCTGTTGATCACGGTGCTCCCGCTGAGCGTCACTTCCACCGGCCGGGTGATGCGAATACCAAATTCAGTGCTCAGCCCTGCCTTTTTGAGCGTGCATCGAAGCTGGTAGCTGCTGCCGGTGAGGTCGGACGGCATTTTCAGATCAATCGTACCGCTCCTGGTCCTGGTGGAGTCCAGCGGAATAGTCTTGGATCCCTGGAGATCGATCAGCTCGAAACGGATGTAGTCAGCGGTAAGATCGGCGTCGCCGTGGAGCTCATAGCGGACGGTGAAAATTTTTCCGTTGCAGGCGGCATAGCTGTCGGCGGAAGCTGCCAGGTGTGCGGTGACTTTCACTTCGACCCTGCCGGAAACCGTACCGTAGCCGCATTGGTTATACACTGTTCTGAGCTCGAAAACCTGCCCAATCTTCGGGTACACCCACCGCGAGACGGGGTGAGTACTGGTGAGGTTAGTGTTGTCTTCGAAAACTGCTGTCCACGGAGAAGTGCCTGTGAATTGCAGATCGAGCTCCAGAACACCACCGCTTGACATCGTGATCGGCTGAGGCAAATTGCTGGAAATCGTAGCGCCTGGCAGGACGCCGGCAAAAAAACGGGCCGTGTTGGAGGCCACGCCATCGGACGATACCACGCGGATCTTGTAATTCCCTTCCGAAAGGTCGGCAGGAAGGGTCGCTTTGACGATAGCAGAGCGCTCGCCGCTTGCAATCGTGCGGTAGCTCGTCTCATCCGCACGCGATAGTTCAAGCCCGAATGTCGCGTTACCGGCAGTGCCGTTGAGAATGGCAATCGGCACCTGGATCGGGTTACCGGCACAGAATTTATTGACGGTAAAATCAAAATCGGCGATCCTGATCTCATAGGGCTGTACCGTGACGTAAGTAGACAGGTTGGCTGCCTGGGTACCGCAGCTGTTGGTCATTGATTTGAGCGTGTAGACCGTCGTTTGACCCGGCGCGGGCGTGACCGGGATGCTGGTTATGCCGGGTTCTTCAAAAATTACATTCCTTTCCACAACGCCATCCGAGTAAACCATCGATTGCGGCCAGGCGCCGCTTGCCGAAAAATAAAGGATATGGTCGCCGGTGTCAGACAGCAAAGCAGGCTGCGCCGCGGTGCCTGATGGAGCAACCGCGAAATCCTTCAAAGGTGCTTCCGCATAGAACTGGTGCGCTTCGCTCGTCAGGAACGGATGGGTCGATACCACCCTGACGGATACGGGATAGACGGACCTGTTATCCGGGCTTTCCGGTATTTTTATCTTGTAGGTCCCTGCCGAGCGTACCGCTTTCAACGTCGTAAAATTACAGCAACTGAGGGCCTGGATCTGGAACTCGTTGTCTTCACTGAATTTACCCGGTGCAAGTATCTTCACTTCCAGGCTGTCATTGACGCACACTTGGGAAGGCACGGGCTCGATATAAACACCCGGCGCTTCCTGGTTGGTAAGCGTAAGGCGTGTGGCGGGTAGGTTTTCTGTTTTGAAGCACGAATTGCTGATCGATTTGATCCTGAAATCTTTCGTCTGGTCGAGGTATACCTGCGGCATCCACCAGCCGCCCTTTACCACCGTTTTGTTCCCGGCTTCATCTTCTATGGTGAAGGGCCATTTCCCGTAAAGCTGGTAGCGAAGCCTCACCAGATCGGGTTCGTCGAATGTGTAGTCGACGGCATCGGGTACCATCTGCGGTCTGCTCTGGATGATGTAGGTATACGAAGGCTTGGATTGCAGGGAGGGATTTTGTGACGTGACAGACAGATGATAGAGCTGGTCGTAAAGCCCGGAAGGGTCGGTGTCTGCGGGCAATTCAGGGATCATAAATTCCAGGTAATCACCGTTGCGGGTAGCAGGAAACGACCTCGACTTGTGGTTGGAGTAATAGGCGTGGACCGTATAGGAAGTTGCCGCGCTGAAATTGCCGTTGGACCGGATCTTTACCCTGACTTTCGTACCCGCGCAAAGGATGTCTGGATACGTTTCCTGAACGAGCGCAATACCCTGGTTCACGCGCACTATCATGTTTTGCGGCGCGGGGAGGTCGGTGACGCCGCATCCGGACGATAGGGTTCTAATACTGTAGGTAGTGGTTTCGCCCGGACTTTTATTCAGGTATACCTCCCCGGAATAATTCGCTGTAATGAAGGATCCGTCGCCGAGCTGTGCGGAAAACGGCGGAACACCTTTGAAAATAACGCCCACTCGGGTTTCTTCGCCAATATCGATACCGACATCCGGCGTATAAAAGCTAACCGTAGGTTTGGGATAGACGGTAAGTACAAAATTTCCCGGCGCTCCGACAATACCCTGCTCATCGGCCAGGACAATCAGTCTGAAATTTTGTTTATCCTTCAACCTCAGATGGTCGGGAACGCGGGTGACGATCCATCCGTCTTTCAGGTCAGCAGGGGCCTCCATCGTTTGTACTTCTCCTACAGACCCGATCAGGACAGAACGGAATCTCACCCGGTATTTAAGGCCCGGCTCCAGCGGCGGCCCAATTGTCGCGAGAGAAATCCTGATCTCGCTGTTTTCACAGACATTCAGGGCATCGGCTGACTTTGTCCGGACCGAGGTGCGGTTGGTCACCGGCCTGACCTCCCCGCTGGTCAGCATCGCACCGCATGAATTGGTAGCGGTACGGATATAGAACGGGTCGGTCGTATGGGCGCTGATGGTGTGGTAATAGTTGATCTCCGACTGTGAATACGGCGATATTTCCAGTTGCGAGCCATCATTAAGGGTGATATCCACTTCGGTGGAGCTGAGTGTGGCAAACTTCAGCAACAGCTCTTCACCAAGATTTACGGTATCGGAAATGGCCGCGCTGAGCCTGACAATGCCTTTGGTGTGTACTCTGAAACTGGTCCAGCCGCTTTCTGTTTGGGGTGAAGTAGAAACCACCCGGAATTGCAGCCTTGAGGGAAAGGACAGCGTCGAATCCCGGTAAACCACTTCCAGGTTCTCTCCTTTCAAAGTCGCCGGAACCGTCGCCAGGATGGAAGGGTTCCCTTCCTCTCTCACCTCCACTGAAAAACTGTTATCCGTACCGAAGCTGCCGGTAATCGTCACGGGGATCCGGTGCAGGTTGTCCAGGCAGGCGGGCTCGTAGCGGTAATGAACCGTGACCGACGGGGTTTGAGCACCGGCGGGAAACGATAGGAAGATCAGGAGGAGGAGGATTCCGTATAGTACAGGCTTCATCGGGTTAAATGTGACGGGTAAGGAGAATGGACGCAACAGCTATCGTTTGATGATTTTATGTACAGAGTTGAAATGGCTGCTTTCAATACTCAGGATATAAATACCGGAAGCGAACGGAGCGATCGTCAGCTCTTCCTCTTTCAGAAATGAAAGTTTTTCCAGCACAGGAATACCCGCTGCATTGAGAAGCCTGATCGTTTTCCGGGAGGTATCCGGGAAGGTGACTTTCAAATGGCCTTCTGCAGGATTGGGCGCGACGATCACCTGCAAGGCAGGCTGTTCGGGGTTCCCGGTTATTACTTCTACAGTCACTATGTCCGGCTTTTCGACCGCGCCCGTGCCGCACCGGTTGGCCACACGGAGGAGCTTATAATACCGGGCAGGCGTTGTTTCCCTAAGGTAAACCGTATCGATGGCTGTGCCTGTATAGTAGCTTTCTGTGCCGATCGTACTGCCGATATCGTATTCCCACGGCCCGGTGCCGGTGAGCGCGACCACCAGCTTATACGTATTGGCCTCGTCCTGCAGGAGCGATTCCGACGCAAACCTTGCGGTAGCTTTGGCGCCGGGCGACAACGGGTATTCGTAGGCGCCGCTGCCCGTTCCCGGGTCGGAGGCCACTACCCGTACCCTATATGGTTTCCCTGGAAAGAAATCACCGGGAATGCCTGCTTTCAATGGCGAGGTAGTGCCGGTCGTCGTAACCGACTCAAAATTCCGCCCGGTGGTATCCGAAAATTGCACCGTCATGGTGTTGCCGGCCGAAAAGCTGCCCGTCTGGTCATAGTACACCAGGATCGCGTCGCCCAGGCAGAAGGCAGAATTTTCAAATGGCTCCCACTTGGTAACGGCTACCGTGCGTTCGCTCACCGGGTTGACCTCCACCGTGGCGCTTCCCGATTTTTTGCCTTCGCCGCAACCGTTATCTGCCGATACGAGCGAATAGGTGGTCGTTTGGGCGGGACTGACTTTTACATAAAATTCCGAATTGCCGCTGCCTCCGTAAAATGTGCCGGTCTGCCCATCGGATAGCCGGTAGTGGATGGCCTCGTTCACCGGTTTGTTGCTCCGGATCAGCAATCGGGCGCTTTCCCCAGGGTTAATGGTGGTATTGCCCGTAATCGAAACATCGACCTTGTTTTTGATCGTCACGGGAAGCGTTGTGGAAAGCGCATGACTCCTGACAACACAGCGTACCTTGTAAAAATCGCCGCTGAGACTTGCAGGTATTTTCAATCGAATAGCGCCTGCTCTGAGGCGGGTAGAATCGAGGCCGGTGACTTTCCCGCTTTGCGTGTCCACAAGCTGAAAAACAATGTAGTCGTTTTCCAGCGTAGCGTCACCCTGCAGCTGGTATCGGACGCTCATATCGGTCCCCGCACAAGCCTCCTGCGCATCGTGCCATGCGCTCAGCACAGGATTGACTTTGACCGAAACCTTACCCGACACCGGGCCATAGCCGCAACGGTTATAAACCGAAATCAGCGAGAAATCCTTTTGCTGCGTAGCCGAAATATAGCGCACGTAGGGGTTGTTGTCGGTCGTCTCCTTCCCGCTGTCTTCGTAGATCATCGTCCACGGAGCCGTCCCGGTGAAGCTGACAGAAGCGGAGATTGACTGGCCGGGGTTGAGGATAATGGGTTCTTTTTCGGAAGAGGTAATAACAGCCGAGGGCGAAGCGCCGATCACGAGATCCACGCTGTTGGAAACGCTTCCTTCCGACGATACGACGCGCATCTGGTAACGCCCCGTAGTTGTATGGGCCGGTACAGTAACCGTGAAGGCGCCTGACGCGGTGTTTTGTGCCAGGTCGGTAAATTCGGATGTCCCGTCCCGGGCGATTTGCAAAGTAAATGTCGCGTTCGAAGCATCTCCGCCAAGAATAACAAAGGGTACGGTAAGGCTGCCGCCCTGGCATGCCGACAGGGGGAACCCGCTTTCTCCCCTGGAGATGGCGATCCGGTAAGGCAGTACACGGATATAGGTCGTCAGGTTGGCAGGAAAACTCCCACACTGGTTGCGGACCGATTTCACTGTATAGGCCGTGACGGTCCCGACGGGTGGATTCAGGGGCACATCATAACCGGTAGCAGCCAGCTCGTGCGTGTGATCGGTAACACCATCGGAATAAACCAGGTGGGAAATTCCCCCTTCCCGGGATGAAACCCGCAAGGTTACGCGTTGCCCCTGCAGGTATTCGACAGGTGAATCGGGAGTCCCCGCCGGGATGATTTCCAAACCGGAGGGCGGGGTCTGCATTTGTATTTCAAACGGATAAGTGGCAAGTTCGGGGCTTGTGGAAGTGATCCTGAATTTGAAATAGGCCACATGGGGCTGGCCAGTAGGCACCTTGACTTTGTAAGTGCCGTCCTTGCTTACCGTGGCTAATTTCTGGAACGTGCAGCAATCGGCATAGCCTTCTATGTGGAACTCATTATCCGGGTGGAAGGTCCCGGTTTTCATAAACGTGATCTCGACGCTGTCTTGCCTGCAGATAACCTTGTCCAGCGGCTGCATATAAATTCCCGGCGGAGCGCTCACGGTATCGAACGTGATGTGCACCTCAGGGAGCTTTTCATTTTTAAAGCAAGTATTGCGGATCGACTTCAGTTTGAAATCCTGGCTCTTGTCGACGTAAAAACCGGGATGCCACGCTGTTCCCCCTCCCCCGATCTCGTAGATACGACCGGCAGTATCTTCTATCTCAAAGGGGCCCCTTCCACGCAATTCATAACTCAAACTTACCGTCGACGGTGCGTTGTATGTTAAAACCGATTGCGGAAGGACCACCATCTCCGGCATGCTGCTGATAACATAATAATAAGAAACAGCGGCCGACTGATAAGTAGGATTCGTGGTGGAAATATAAAACGCGGAAATTTTATCGTAGCTGAGAGAGTAATCGACATTTTCGGGTAATACCGGGATGTCGAATTCCAGGTAATCACCTGATTTTTTAGCGGGGAATGAATAGGCAGTTTCATTGTTGATGATCGCATTCACATTAAAAGTAGTCGCTGCGTTGAATTCGACATTCGAAAGCATTTTAACCCTCGCCTGTGAACCTGCACAGAAAATATTGCCGTCCCCTCCGACCGGGTCCAGGGCGATGCCGGGTTTCACTGTCACCACCATCACAGGACCGGATGCCGCATCCTGTGTGCCACAGCCGGTGGCCACACTTTTGACCGTATACGAGGTCGTTTTCTCCGGGCGCAGCTGTGCCTCGACATTGATCTGCGTCGAAGATATCACCGTACCGTCCTGCAAGGTGGCCGAGTAAGGTGCAATTCCCGAAAAAGTAATCCCTACCGGCAGTGTTTCTCCTATCCCGATCGTTCTGCTAGGCGTATTAAGGGTGGCGCCGGACCACGGATAAACAACAAAACTGAAATCCGAATCGGTGCCCAGGAGCGCAGGGCTTTCCGTGACAATCCGCAGCTTGTATTCGCTTCTGTTGGTGAGATTGAACGTCATCGGGAAATTGGCTACCAGCACGTTATCTTCCAGCCGGGCCGGCACCTCCACCGTTTTCGCGTTCAACCGGTCGCCCTGGTACACCGCAATTCGCAACCGGTACCGGGTTCCTGCAGGTAACGCCGGACCGGAGGTAGCAAAGCTCACTCTGATCTCACTGCCTTCGCAGGCGGCCGCAGGCGATACGGATAGGGTTCTCAACGCGGTAGTATTGATCGTAGCGCTCACCTGGCCGCTTACCTGCATGGCGCCGCAGACGTTGTTCGCATGTGCAATGTAAAAGGGCGTGGTTACATTAACGCCCTTACGAATGTAATTATTAAAATAGCCGCCTGCCGCCGACGACAACGTAACGTAGGAGCTGTCGTTGAGGGTAACCGTGGCTGTACTCGAGCTGAATGCCGTGAACCTGAGCAGCAAATCTTCACCGGCATTGATCGTATCGGAATCGGCAAGGGCAAGGCTGACGATCCCCTTTGTATGGATAATTACATTGTACCAGTTGCTCTCCGTTTTCGGCGACGTCGTCACGATCCGTATTTGGACATAAGGCGGTATCGACAGGCTGGAATCGGCATGGATCACTTCGATTTTACCATCCACCAGCTCTGCCGGAATTTCGGAAACGACAGGCAGGTTTTCTCCTTTCCTTATCTGTACCGCAAATTTATTGTCCGCATTATACGTACCGTTAATAGTGACCTGGATCTTTTGAACTGCGTTCAGACAGGCTGTTTCAGGATAGGTAATGGCAATCGAAGGAGCTTGGGCAAACAGGGAAAAGCAGGAGGCAAAGGTCACTAAAACCGTGATAAAGGATTTTCTCATAACAAATCATAGAGGCGATCCCAAATTTAGTGAAAATGTCTGAATCCTGCCACCCCGCTGCAGGAACTGCCGGGTTATAGTCGGGGTACTGCTGTCGAAGGCATGCGGATGTTAAGCCACGAATTCATAATTTCAGAGCCCTTCCTCTCACCGATGGGATAATAACCGGTCAATGATGGGTTTGGCGGTATCGTAGGGATCTTTCGTATAGCCCGTCCAGGCTTTCACAACTTTTCCCTGCTGATCTACAATATAGGTGGTAGGATACCCCGCGAATTTAAATTCTTTCGCAATGTTTCCCGAATTCGGGACAATATCGAACAGGAATTTACCTGTGTTCAGGTACGTGGGCTTCAAAGCTTGTTCGCTATCACTGGCAAACCCGATAAACAGTACATCCCTGCCTTTAAATTCATTGTATAGCTTATTCAGAGCGGGCATCTCAGCGACACAGGGAGCACAGCTTTTGAACCAGAAATTAAGCACGAGTACTTTTCCCCGTAAGTCCGGATCATTACACCCATCCCCGTTAAGGGTCGTAAAATCCAACCTTGGAATTGATTGTCCTTTTATACATTCCGCCCATTCATCGTATACGATCTGAATTTTTGAACGACTGGAATTAGACAAGTAATTCAAACCCAACTTTCTGGAAGAATTGCTTTCGTATAGCTGCTGAAACGATTCATACAGCTTTGACGCACATGGTTCGAAAGCGGTGCTCTGTGCTTTAGCGGTTAGTGACACAACCACAATTGTGAAACACAACAGGTATTGACTAATCCTGGCTTTAGCTTGAGTTTCTAAGATAAGAAAACGGAACAATAGCATCGGAATAATAGTTTACAGGCAAATCTATCCAGTGGGAAAGGAGCGAAAGAGCGGCCGACCTGTGGCGATTGGAATCACAAGAACGTCAGCCCTATTCGCTTGTTCAGACCTTGCTCAAAAATCCGGATTAAAGTCGAGAGCTGAATGTTTACTTTCCCGTTTTCGAGCTTGGAAATGTAGCTCTTTTTGGTGCCTGCTTTTTCAGCCAGTTGTTGCTGCGTCAGGTTGGCTTCCTTCCGGGCCGCTTTCAACATTTCGCTAACAATGAACATTTGTGCGGATTCCTCGTATTTATTCCGGCTTTCTGTCCCGATTTTTCCGTGTTCGAGCTCGATCAGTTCGTCGAATGTCTGTATGTTCTGATAGTTTTTCATGATTCCCTTTTTTTACTGTCGAAATACTCCTTCATCAATCGTACCGCTTTATCGATCTCGTTTTGCGGTGTTTTTTGGGTCTTTTTTTGAAACCCGTTGAAAAGTACTACAAGACGCCCTTCATCAAAACAGCAGAAAACCCGGTAGATATCCGACCTGTATTCAATCCGGATTTCATAAATCCCGTCCGTTCCGGTCAGATGCTTCAAGAACTTTTCTGGCACCTTGTCAACCTGTTTAATCAACTCAAGGACATATTGAATTTTCTCTTTAACCTTGTCGTCCTGGATCCGGTAGAATTCAATAAAGTACTTCTCATAGAAGATAATTTTTCTGGCCATGCAGCAAAGTTACCTCAGAAGATAACATTTTCAAATAACCAAAGGTTCATTCGGGAGGCTTTCCGTGGCATTCACGCATTCATCATTCAGAGACAGGGTATCAAGGCGTTAATACCCTATAAACCTGCTTTTTCCCACTTTCCTCAATGCACAGCAAGCATACCGGGCTCTCCTCAAAGTAAGATGAGATATTGCTCCCTTTTGTTTACCAAATCCCCGGTTTGCATACAACCTTCAGGACTTTGCATACAGCCGTGTATGGCATCCTTCCGAACTTTGAGCTTTCAAACTTATGTATGATGGAAATGAAGAAAATTGCATTGGGAAGCCAGGGCTTGGTTGTACCAGCCATTGGCCTGGGTTGTATGGGTATGACCGGCTTTGAAGAAGGAAACATGTACGGTGAAGCCGATGAAACGGAAGCGATCGCGACCATTCACCGGTCACTTGAATTGGGTGGTAACTTTCTGGACACGGCAGACCTGTATGGCCCGCTAAAAAACGAGCAGCTTATTGCGAAAGCGGTCGGCAATGATCGTGACCAATATATCATCGCTACCAAATTCGGCTGGGAAATTGATGACGCCAACAAGGTGACCTGGGCGATTAACGGCAAAAAGGAATATGTAAAAAAGGCATTGGAGCGCTCCCTGAAAAACCTTCAAACCGATTACATCGACTTGTACTACATGCACCGCCTTGATAAAAGTACACCTGTTGAAGAAACGGTCCAGGCGATGAGTGACCTGGTGAAAGAAGGAAAGGTGCGCTACATCGGCTTATCGGAAGTATCGTCGGAAACGGTAAAAAGAGCTCATGCCGTGCACCCGGTTACCGCAGTACAAAGCGAGTACTCCCTGTTTGAGCGGACTGTGGAAGAACGGGGCATACTGCAAACGTTAAATGAGCTGGGTATTGGCTTCGTGGCCTACTCTCCGCTGGGCCGCGGGTTCCTGTCAGGGCAAATCCGTACAATTGATGATTTACCTGAGAACGACTTCCGACGGGCGATACCCCGCTTTCAGGAGGCCCATTTCTACAAAAACATCGAATTGGTTAAGGCGATTGAAACATTGGCGACAGCGAAAAACGTCACCTCTTCCCAATTGGCACTGGCCTGGATGATAAGCAAGGACATTGTACCGATCCCCGGGACCAAACGGAGAAAATACCTGGAGCAGAACATAGCGGCCGCTTCCATCCCATTAAACGAGGCTGACCTGTCGAAACTGGAAAGTATTGTGCCGTTGGGTACGGATACCGGAAATCCATACGACGAGTTTAGCATGGGGCTTATTGATTAGTTTTATCAACGGCTGCATTTTTTTGGGGTGCAGCCGTTATATTAATGACTTTTATTTTTATTCCTATGTTATGAACACCATCAGATCTGTTTCGGAATTCCACCGCCTGTTATCCCTGCCCGAGCCCAGACATCCGCTGGTGAGCGTTATTAACCTCGCTGAAAGTGTTTTCCTGGAAGATGATGTCTGGAAAGGTTTTGTAAACCGGTTTTACTGCGTTGCCTTAAAAAGAGACGCGAAGGGTAAGGTGAGGTATGGGCAGCAGCATTATGACTATGATAAGGGCGTACTGAGCTTTACGGCTCCCAACCAGGTACAGTACCTGGATTTACAAACCGTCGAATGCGGAGCGGGCTACCTGCTGATCTTCCATCCTGACTTTTTACTTAAGCATTCCCTGGCAACCACTATTCACACCTATGGATTCTTCTCTTATGCAGTAAATGAAGCATTACATCTCTCTGCTCAGGAAGAGGACGACCTTATTACCATACTGGCGAAAATTGACCAGGAATGCGTACATATTGACAGGCATACCCAGGAGATCGTCCTATCGCATATTGAGCTGCTGCTCAACTACTCCAGGCGTTTTTATGAGCGCCAATTCATCACGCGAAAAAACAACCACCACCAGCTCCTTGTCAAGTTTGAACAATTGGTGGATCATTATTTTGAAAATGACAATGCCGCTCACCAGGGACTGCTGACGGTACAACGGATTGCGGGGCTGATGAACTTGTCGCCCAGCTACCTGAGTGATCTGTTGCGTTTGCATACCGGTCAGAGCACCCAACAGCATATCCATGACAAGCTGATTCAAAAAGCCAAAGAAAAACTCTCCGCCACAAACTTATCGGTTAGCGAAATTGCTTACACGCTGGGCTTTGAACATGCGCAATCTTTTAGTACGCTTTTCAAAAAGAAAGCGAAAATGTCGCCATTGGTATTCCGGCAAACGTTTAACTGATCAATGGGTGTACTTCGCCTCAATGGGTGTACTTCGCCGCGCTGCTCTCCCTCGTCTGACGATGGAAAGGGATATCGGGTCTGCGCGACCCGGTCTGCGCGACCCGGTCTACGCGACCCGGTCTGCGAGACGCGGTCTACGCGACCCGGTAGGAATTTCAGCCACGAATTCACCGCGCGGTTGGTACGCCGCAGCGGGACCGTGAATTACCTTAGTTGTGCATGCGCGGCGACCTTCCCTTCAACCGGTTCCGGTGGCCGGCAAATTCTAGGGTAGCTGCATAAAACTTGCACCAATCACTTTCAAGTTGTCGTCAAAGCGTTTCCAAACCCTGAAATAGCGAAATTTTCCTTCTAACGGCGTTCCCATCATTTTTCCTTTCGCTGTCATCGTAACGATGGAAAGTGCAGTGTCGCCCGTTATTTTAATGTCGTCAATTTCTGTTGAAGCGTCTTCAATAATCATTGTTTTCGCTCTATGGGAGTTTAAGTCCATTTCTTTCGTTACAATTTGCCCTGTCGGTGCAACTGCAATCAGGTCATCGTGCAATAGTTGGTCAAGAATGGCCACGTTACTTACAAGTTGAGCCGAAAAAAGTTTGTTCTCTGCTTCAACAACATTTTCTCTCGTAATTTCTCTTTTGTCCATATGCTAATTTAGTTGTTTGAACCGTGATTTGTTTGCCTGCCATACGATTTTTCATGATAATGCTTCCGGGCAAAACAGGCCAACGGCAATCCCATAGCGATTACCAGTATCACAATCCCTTTTGTGGTGTCCAGCCAGTGAAAATCGGATTTGGGCACATGGGTAAGCGGTAAAACCAAAACGTTCATGACCAACCAAATGAAAATCCCGAAAAAAATGCCTTGCAGAAATGGTGTCCGTACTATTTTTCTATAGGGGCGATAGAGGAGGAAAAACAACAGCGTCCAGCAAAAGGCGATGAAAAAATGGATCGCTAAACCCAGGAAGGCAATGCTGTAGGAATGTTAAAACGCTCTTCCACCCAATAGCCCGCTTGCAATAAACTGCAAAACACGTATCGGGGAAACACCTGAACTGAACCAGGCATTTACAAATGCCAGTACGATGTCGAGGCTACCGGCGATGATGCCTGCTTTTACTATTGTCGCGATGGCTTTGTTCATTGCGTTACTTGTATCAGCTGTCGCCCAGTGGTTCTGCCAGTCCGATGAGTATCCCTTCGGCGCCCCGGATGTAGCAGAGCCTGTAGGCATTCTCGTACTGCACTACTTCGCCGACAAGCTGTGCTCCGTGGTTGCAAAGCCTGGTCACCATTTCATCAAGGTTTTCCACTGCGAACATCATACGAAGATAACCGAGCGAATTTACCGGGGCTGTCCGGTGGTCTGCGACAGTTTCGGGATGGAGGAACCGGGACAGTTCTATTCTGCTGTGCCCATCCGGTGTAACCATCATCGCAATCTCCACGTTTTGAGAACCCAGCCCTGTAACACGTCCTGCCCATTCCCCCTCAATCGTAGCGCGTCCTTCAAGTTTCATTCCCAGCTCCGTAAAAAAAGCAATGACGGCATCGAGAGATTCTACCACGATGCCGATGTTGTTCATTTGCAGCAATTTGTTTTCTTTCATCGGGGTAAAAAGGTTTGAGGTGTTAGGTTTGAGGTATTAGGTTTAAGGTTTGAGGTATTAGGTATTAGGGAAAAAAGTGACCGGTGGTCGGCTTTCAGCCGCTTATTCATCGTTCGGTTTGTGTGTTTCTGGGCGGCCACGCTGATAGCTGATAGCCGATAGCTGATTTCTGACTTCTGTGTCTTCACAGACCACTAGTATCATCATCCCAAATTCAGATCTCCTTCTCTCCCGATGTCCAGCTTCCCGCCGGATGCGGCGCTGACAACCACTTTGAAGAAGGTAACCAATTTGTTGGTTTTGTTATCCCAGTAATGCGCTTCGGAAGGAATCACTTTTAAGACCCTTACCCGCGGGTCGTCGATCCCTTTTTCAAACCACGCTTCCACCATCTTATTCCAGTATTTTTTAATCCGGTCGCTGTCGCGCGAGATTTCACCGGTGCCGTTGATGCTCAGGAAATTGTAATTCCCCGCGTCGGCATAGAGAAGGCTCAGCTTGTCGTTTTGGAGCAGGTTCCGATGGGTTTCGCTCTCGGCCGAAAACAGGAACCAGATGTTGCCCGCTTCGTCTACCTCCTGCCTGCTCATCGGCACTGCGTGGACATGGCCGTCTCCTGCTACAGGGGTACACAGCATGCCGATATCGATTTTATCGACCATCTCTTTCAACTTTTCGATGGCTTCCTGGTGATGAAGATTTTCTGTGCTCATGATTTTGTCATTTTAGGTTTTTGTTTGTGTGAAATGCGGTTGGTGCGGCGGTTCTCCAGCTCCCCCGGGGTCGGCGAAATTTGCCTCTTCGCTGCCAAGCCTGTCCGGCAACGGAAACTGCCGGTTATTTAGCATTATCCTGCCGGAAAGCCCTTTTAAGTGTGCCCGGAAAACGGCAGGCGGTGTTTAAAAGTGGTTTAAATGTTCAACGCTCCTTTTGTGTATACAGATAAACTTAAGCATAAAAACAAAGACAAGTCAACCTAATCTATCTTTTTATATTGTCATTTTCGCCGGTGAGGAAACGAGCCCCGTCCAATGGGCTCCTGAACGATGTGGTGTTCTATAGTAGAACGAAAATTCCGGTGTTGTTATATGACAAGGTCATCTTTTCTGAAAGATCTCCCCGGGAATCCCTGTTTTCATTAGAATTCCTGTCTTTTTATTAATAGGTGTGTCAGACAGCCAAGCCCCCTATGGGCCGCTTGTTTTTAGTCGTTTGATTTTTACTGCCAATCCGATCATAGCCTTGAGGGGTTCCAATAAAGCATACTTAGCATAGGGAGGGATCTTTCCTGTCACCCTACCAACCGAATTTTTGCTTTACCAGCTCCCTGCTGATTTTCCAGCTTTCTCTGATCGGTCTTGTAGGAGTGAAGTCCCTTGGGAAGGCGAGTTCTATGGTGGCGGGTCCGGTGTAATCAATGGCATGTAATGCCTTCGCGATCGCATCAAAGTCGATGTTTCCTTCACCCATCGCCTCGGTCCAGTTGGCGGACGCATCCTGGTCGCGAAGATGGATATACACCAGGTTCCGGCTGTATTTTCTGATAAATGCCACCGGATCCACTCCTGCCCTGACAAGCCACGCCAGATCAGGTCCCAGGTTGCTTTCAGGAAGACGTTCCAGCGTTCCTGAAAGATCGTGGAGGTTGTTTTCAACTTCGTAAGTATGGTTGTGAAGATTGGGTACAATAGCGTGTTTGCTGCAAATGCCGTAAATTTCTTTCAGGGTTGCCGCCTGCGCATCTAATTCATCTTCCGTCTTTTTGCGGCCGGGCGTCCCTACCGATATTCCGAATGTCTTTCCGCCGCACTCCTGTAGTTGCGCCGCTACGAAGGCAACATCATCCAGGATCTTTGTCCGTTGGGTTGGATCCCAGATATTGGCGCTGTAGGAAGTACCCATTACCTTCACCCGGTGTTTTTCACTTAACTCATTGAGTCTTGCCGGGTTGTCCTTCCGGCGCAAAAGTACATCCATGACTTCCAGGCCCTCGATTCCCGCATAGCGCATATCGGCAAAAATCTCATCGAGCTTCGGGGTACAATCCCAATCAGGGGGATAAGCGGAGGCATATACCCACAAATGAGCGCCCACCGGGTTTTTTGCGGACATCAGGGAGATCCCGGGAAGGGCAACTGACGTGAGGACACCCGCTGAAGCCTGCCTCAGGAAAGTACGTCTTGAAAGTTTTGTCATGGTTTTTCACTTTTAACTGAATTTCAACTCAAAAAGACCAGTATATAGAGTAAGTTCCCTCCAACAAAAAGACAATTACCGTGAAATTTACCCGGAAAGCGGGATTTTTATTGCTATGCGCCGGACTACCGTGAAACCTGTCACCCCCATACCCGGTTTGTTCATGCTCCGGAACCCGCCCCCTACGCTTTGTAAACGCACAGCGATAAAAATGGCCCTTTAAACAAAGCATATTCAGACGTTTAAACAAAGTCGCCGGAAGAAAGGCTATCTACCTTTGTCCTAACCAAAAACAACTAAACAATGGGACAGCACAATTATCAGGGAGCGTTACAGCAACCAATCGGTTCGGGATTTAACGCCCGGTCAACAGCCGGCGAGGTCATCGCCGGGATAGACCTTACCGGAAAAATCGCCATCGTCACAGGCGGCAACACAGGCATCGGCCTGGAAACTGTCAAGACGCTTGCAGCGGCGGGCACTACCGTCATCGTTCCTGCGCGGGACACTAGCAAAGCCCGGCGAAACCTGGAAGGCATTGCCCGTGTGGAACTGGAACCAATGGATTTGATGGATCCCGCATCCATTGACGCATTTGCAGAAAATTTCCTGGCCTCGGGCCGGCCGCTTCATTTGCTCATCCACAATGCAGGCATCATGTGGGTGCCGCTGCGCCGGGACAGCCGTGGGATCGAATCGCAGCTGGCGACTAACTACCTGGCACAGTTTCGGCTTACGGCGAAACTATGGGCCGCTCTTGAAAAGGCCGGCGGCGCCAGGGTAGTGAGTGTGTCGTCTGACGGACATCAGTTCTCGCCTTTCGATTTCGACGACCCCAACTTTCTGCACAGGGAATACGAAACATTACTGGGTTACGGCCAATCCAAAACCGCCTGCAACCTGTTTGCCCTGGAGCTGGACCAGCGTGGCAGATCCTTTAACGTAAGGGCCTATTCGTTGCATCCGGGTGCCATTGGCGGAACGGAATTAGGCCGGGAAGCGCCGTTGGAATTATTTCACCAAATGGGCTTCTGTGATTCGGAGGGGAACATGCTGCCCGAGGTGGTCGCATCGCTGAAAACCATCCCGCAAGGCGCTGCCACAACGGTATGGTGCGCCGCCAGCCCGATGCTCGATACTATAGGAGGCGTGTACTGCGCAGATGCAGACATTGCTGAACTGGCCCCGGATGCTGTACCGACTCCCGGAAGCGTACAGCCTTATTCATTGGACGAAGCTCATGCAAAGCGTTTGTGGAAATTAAGTGAAGAGCTGACCGGTGTCAGGTTTCAGCGCTTCTGAACACTAAATACCGTAAATTTGACCGGCCGGAATTATTCAACTGAAATCAGAAAATGGAACCCCTATCGCACTACCTGACGCCTGAAATAAAACTCTCGTGCTACGAGGACAAATTTTCCAGGACAGAAATAGTATTTGACCAGCACATGCTCATCTGGTTCATTTCGGGTGAAACAAAAATTGTGCAGGCAGAAGCCACCCATACGTTCACGACGGGCGACATTTTCCTGATTCCCAGGAATCAGCCGGCGACCGTGATTAATTATCCGAAGGATGGTTTGCCGCACAAAACGGTGGTAATGCTTCTAACGGAAAAAATACTGCGGAACTATTACGACAACATAGAAGTAACCGTCAACGTTACACCGGTTCCAAAAATTCACAGCTTCGGCCACCATCCTTTGCTTGAAAGCTGCCTTGCCTCCCTACTACCCTACTTCGACCTGAAGGAGGCTTTGCCTGAACAGCTGGCGTCGCTGAAAATTACAGAAGCCATCAGCATACTGCGGATAATCGACCCCGGTATTGACCGCGTGCTGGCCAATTTCGACGACCCGTACAAGGTCAACCTGATCAGTTTTATGGAGAAGAACTATATGTTCAACATGCCGTTAGAGAAATTCAGCTATTTAACGGGGAGAAGTCTTACCACCTTCAAGCGCGACTTCAAAAAGGCGTTCAGCAGTACCCCGCAAAGATGGCTGACCCAAAAGCGGTTGGAACTGGCCCACTATCAACTTGCCGAACAAAAGAGAAAACCGGTTGAGGTTTGTTACGAAACAGGATTTGAGAACCTGTCGCACTTTTCGTATGCTTTTAAAAAGCAATTCGGCTATGCACCGTCCGTACTGGCCGGGTAGAAGGCTGCCGGCAATTACGATAAGGCAGCCACGGATGCACCAATTAGCTTCATTCACGGGTGGCGGACCGTCCGGTACGCCGCCCACGCGATGGATCGCCATTCCTTCTCCTTCGTCCCGGGACGACGCAGTCTGCGGGACGCAAGTCGTGGCACCATTTTTTTAAAGTAACTAGCTGGTAGTAAAACGGCTACCTGTTTTTTTAACCAACTACTAACGTTATGAAAAGGAATCCCACAGTTGTTGCATACCTGTTGGCAGCAGGCCTTCTTACCGGCTGTACCAACCCTGGTAAAAAAGAAGCAACCGGTTCCGGACCTGATTCTGTTCAAACGGCCACGGACGGTAACCTGGTGTTACCCGCACCCTATGCTACCCAATCGGTTGTGAACCGGCCGAAAGAAGCCGGCTGGCCCGAAGACAAGACCCCGAAAGCACCGGAAGGCTTCCGCGTTTCTAAATACGCCGGTGAACTCGACAACCCCCGTTGGACCTATATCGCGTCCAACGGAGATATATTCGTGGCAGAATCCGCCACCAGGAGAAGTGCCGACAGGATCACGCTTCTCAGGGATGCCGACAAAGATGGTGTGCCCGAGTTCAGGGAGGTTTTCATTGACAAGCTCAACCAACCGTTCGGCATGCTGATCCTGGATAACTATTTCTATATAGCCAACACCGATGGCGTGTACCGGTATCCTTATAAAAGCGGAGATACGAAACTGGCGGGCAAGGGCGAAAAAATCCTCGAACTGCCGGCCGGCGGATACAACAACCACTGGACGCGTAACCTGCTGGCCGACGCGAAAGGATCCAAGATATACGTTTCCGTGGGTTCTGCCAGTAATGTGGCCGAGCACGGCATGGATGAGGAACAGCGACGCGCCTGTATTTTACAGATCAACCCGGACGGCAGCGGTGAGAAAACCTTTGCAAGCGGATTGAGAAACCCGGTAGGAATGGCCTGGGCGCCGGGCACCGATATCTTGTGGACGGCCGTAAACGAGCGCGATGAACTGGGCGATGAACTCGTTCCGGACTATATCACGAGTGTCAGAGAAGGCGGGTTTTACGGCTGGCCATACGCCTATTTCGGGCAGCATGAAGATCCGCGGCGAAAGGGAGAAAACCCTGAGCTGCTGGCGAAGGCGCTCGTTCCCGATGTGCCGGTTGGTTCGCATACGGCCTCGCTGGGACTTGCCTTTTATGATAAGACACAGTTTCCGGCCAGGTATCATAACGGGGCGTTTATCGGGCAGCACGGGTCCTGGAACCGTTCGGAGTTATCGGGATACAAAGTGTTGTTTGTCCCGTTCAAAAACGGGAAGCCTGCGGGGGAACCGGAAGATTTTTTGACCGGTTTTATAGAAAGCGGGGAAAAAGTATACGGGCGTCCGGTGGGGGTAACCGTAATGACCGACGGCTCGCTGCTGATTAGCGACGATTCGGGAAATAGCCTGTGGCGGGTGGCATACCCTTAGCAACCGGTACCTCCGTAAATTATTGTAACTTGCAGGCTGCCGGATTTGCCATTTTAATTAAGATGAAATAGCCATGAGCAATCAGAAATCAGCTATCAGAAAATGGATTGCACAAAAAGCGGTGCGCCGCCCGCCGTCGATGAATAAATGCCTGGGCGGCCCCGCTGAAAGCTGACTGCCGAAAGCTGATAACCTTTTATTCACATGAAATAGCCATAAGCAATCAGCCATCAGAAAATGGATTGCAAACCCCGTCGATGAATAAGCGCCTGGGCGGCCCCACCTGGGCGGCCCCACCTGGGCGGCCCCACCTGGGCGGCCCCGCTGATAGCTGACTGCCGAAAGCTGATAGCTTTTAATTCACATGAAACGACCAATCGTATTTTGCCTGCTGTCATACCTGTTTTTCTCGTGTTCAGCTAAAAAGCAAAATGATAAAACGGAGTTTAACGATATAGCCGTTTCAGAACTTTCAGGCCAGGCGCTGTCAATGGCTCATTGCAGCCGCTGTCATGCCTATGTGCCACCGGAGTTACTGCCGAAAGCCATTTGGCGGGAAGACGTGCTGCCGGCGATGGGGCACAGGATGGGCATATACAGCGGCGGATTCAGGCCCGACAGCTTGTTCGATCCCGGTGTAAGCGGCTTGACGGTACGTAACGCAGCTATCTTTCCGGAACACCCGGTGCTGGCAAAAGAGGACTGGCATAAAATTGTACGCTATTATGTTGAACATGCGCCGGATACGATCCCGCCTCCCATTCGCGAAAGTAAGATCCGGATGGGACTTAAGCATTTCACCTACAGAGAAACCTCCTTTTCCAACCGCCCGGCATTGACCGCGATGGTCAAAATCCTTCCTGATAAGCGGGGTATCGCGTACAGTGACGGCAAACGAAGTATTCTGACGTTTCTGACCCCGGATCTTAAGGAGCATTATAGTATACCGCTGCAGTCAACGCCCGTTCAGTTTTATGAAACACCCGATGCGCTCTACCTCACCACTATCGGAAAAGGCGTTTTCCCGACCGATGCTCCCAACGGTACACTGGAGCGGCTGGTCAAAAGCGGGGCGGAATATAAACCGGGCGCTATCGTGATCCCGGGTCTGCGGCGACCGGTTTGTATGGAATACGGAGATTTGAATGATGACGGACTGGAAGATATTGTGGTCTGTGCGTTTGGCAACCATACCGGAGAGCTGGCCTGGTACGCGAATAACGGAAGAGGGGGCTACGACAAGCGGGTCCTGCAGGAGAAGCCCGGCGCCATCAAGGCTGTTATTAAGGATGCCAACAATGACGGGCTGCCCGATATTTATGTACTGATGTCGCAGGGTGACGAGGGTGTTTTTCTTTATGAAAACCAGGGATCGGGTGAATTTCTGGAAAAACGATTGTTATCCTTTTCGCCGCTCAACGGCTCGCAGTACATTGAATTGGCGGATTTCAATAAAGATGGCTTCGATGATATCGTATATGTTTGCGGGGACAATGCCGACAAGACCCCGATCCTGAAGCACTATCATGGTATTTATATTTTTCTTAATGACGGGGAATCCAACTTTAAGCAAGCCTATTTTTACCAGATGAATGGCGCTTACAAGGCGATGGTACGGGATTACGACCTGGACGGCGACCTTGATATAGCAGCCATATCCTTTTTCCCCGACTATATCCGCTACCCGGAAGAGAGCTTTATCTACCTGGAAAATAAAGGGAATTTGAAATTTGAGGATTATTCCTTCCCTGAAGCCCCGAAAGGAAGATGGGTGGTAATGGACGCAGGCGATATGGACGGCGACGGCGATATGGACCTCGTTTTGGGTTCTTTTGTGTATTTCATACCGGCCGGCGATACCACCGGTCTTGGTAAAAAATGGATGACTGCAGGACCCTCTGTAGTAGTGTTGGAAAATACGACCCGGTAGGAAGCTACCGAAATCACATCGCTGCTCAAAGAATACCCGTTCCGGACAAACGCTATTTCACGAAATTACCGGAAATACCGGCAAAAACAACTCGTCCCGGTTGCGACGGCACTTTGGGGTCAACAAAGTTCAGGAGGTTTTCAGCGTTTAAACGGAGCGAGACCCGTCCTCCGAAAAGTCTTTTCTCGACTCCGGCGTTCAGCAGGTAATGCCCCTTGACGAAGGTATCGAAACGATCCATATAGCCATTGTTGTTTTTATCGCTAAAGGGATAGGTTCCCCTGTAAGCAACCCTGAAACTGGTTCTCACGTCCCACGGCCGGTAAATGTAAAATACCTTTGCATTAATCATATGCCGGGACCGGTTCTCTATTCCCCAGTAATCGTTGCCGGCAGGCGTGTAGTTCACATAGCCGGTTGTCGGGTCGAAGAGCGGGGAATAAAACTTGCCGCCTTCACGGATCTCTTCTTCAACGGTCCGGTCCCTTGCGCGCAGGTATTGGTATCCGCCGCTTACGGTCAGGTTGTCGAAAGGACTGAAACCGAGTGAAAGTTCTATCCCCTGGTAGTACGCTTTCGCATTATTGCGGTAAGAGTAGATCATGCGCCGGTCAATATCCGTACCGATCAGAACAGGGTTGATCTGGTTGCGGATGTCATGATGGAAAACACTTCCCTCCGCCCTGATACGCTTGTTCCCTGCTTCCCAGACAAGGCTCAGGTTGTAGGATTTGCTCATCTCCGCATTCAGCATTTTGCCTTTAATCTCATTGTAAACCTCTTCCAGCTCATACTGGCTTACCTGCCCGGCCTCCAGCATCTGGTTGATAATATTCCGCAATACCGAGCTTCCGACCATGAAGTAGTTGGCGGAAGGGTTGTAAAATACCTGATAAAGTTTTTTCATATCCGGCGCTTTGAAAGCGGTACCATATGCTGCTTTCATACTCAGGGTCGGAAGTACCTTGTATTCGAGCGCCATACTGGGATCCAGGCGCCAGCCGTAATCGACTATGTGATCATAGCGCAATCCTAACGTGTAGGTTAATTTTGAGAGGATACGCCAGTTCGCCTGCGCATATACAAAGCCGGACCTGATCTCACTGACATCCGACAGGATGTTTTCGTCGATGTTTTCAACGGTGCCGCCCAGGCCGCCGATCACTTCCAGACGATCGCCGGCTATGTAGGAAAATTGTTGTTCGAGGCGGTGAAGGGTCTGCCCGAATGTTGTCTGGCTGAGACTGTCGCCCTGCGTCAGCGTGAGACTCATATCGGCCCCGTACCGGGAAAAATAGTAGCGTGTCATGCTTCTCCATTTGCTGCCGAAGCGATGATCGAAATTAGCCGACAGGTTCAGATCCTGCTCGTCGAGCTCGTCTTCGGTCACGTAACTGACGCCATAATCCCTGACCATAAAGCTGCGTCTCAGCCCGTACCGGGCCGCAACCGAGAGCAGGTTGCTATCGTCAAACCGGTACCGGAAACGCCCCTGACCGGCATAGTTGTCATACGGCGGCGCTGTCGTGCCTTTGATAGCGCCCTGGCTGGTGTTAAATCCGCCGGTGTGGTAATAGTTGGAACTCAGCCAGACGCTGCCTTTTTTGTTCATCACCGGTGTTTTTCCTTCCACCGATAGGTCAACGGTTTCATTGCTCCCGTAGGACACCGTTAGCATGGCCTGGGGGTTCGTTATCTCATGACGGGTAATGATATTGATCGTCCCGCCGAGGGCATCGCCGCCGTACAGGTTGGATGCGGCCCCCTTGGTTATTTCCACACGTTCTATGTTGGATACACTGATGCGCGACAGGTCGAAGTTACCGCCGTTTCTTCCTACCATCGGCTGCCCGTCAAGCAGCACCAGCACGTATTCACTGCCGAATCCCTGCATCTGAACCCCGACCGAACGGGAGCCGCCGGCAATGTCGCTGACGATGGCAATCCCGGTTTGCTCTTTCAGCACTTCATCGAGCCGGCGGCTCCCCATCAGTTCGATGGTCCGGCGGTCGACGATGGTGACCGGCATAATGCTGTTCTGCACCTTGATGAGTGTTTCAGTATTTTCATTGCCCTGCTTTCTCCCCATGACCCAAACATTTTCCAGCGCATTTACCGCGTCTTCCAACCGGATGTCCTTTATCAGTCCGGCTTCAAGGCGGAGGCTGTCCTGAAACTCCCTGAAACCAACACTGTGCGCCTTTATCGCGATCAGACCGGGTAATAGCCCCTCGAAAAGGTACTTTCCCCGGTCGTCACTGGTTGTAACTTTCCCCGACGGACTCAGGGTGATGACTGCTCCCGGAACAGCGCCGCCTTTACTATCTGTAATATGTCCCTGCAGGATCAGTTTTTGGGCATTTGCCGGGATGATACACTTGCAAAACAGCGCCAGGGCCATGTAAAGTCTTATGCTCATAATTATTTTTGTTTGCAGCCCTGCTATTTTGTTTTGAGGTTACGGCTTCCGTCCTCCCGGATAAAGTAGCGAAAAGTCAGGTAGGGCGAGGGCCAGTTGCGGTCGGTAATTACTTCCGGGGCGCCCTTGTACATGCTGATGAGCTGGAGCTTTCCGTAGCGATACGAACTTTGACCCGTCTCCGGGTTCAGGTGTTGCAACCGCAGGTAATAGGCCCGGTAAGGGTATGGTTTGGCAATCCCGGTCGTGCCGAATTCGTACCAGGGATTCTGACCCGGACCATACTGGGAATTGTAGCCGATCTGCTGGTTGTCAGCAGGCCGGGAATCGAAAAAGACATCTTCCGGCGCTTCGTCCATAAAGTCGTACCCGTATTCATACAGGATCAGCGATGATTTCGTAACCGGGCTGCCGGTCGCGGGGCCTACCTTTGATTTACCGTTGTTAAGCCAGATCGTGCTGTTCCTATCACCCGTGAACGCGATGTCCCAGTCGGCCGTTTTCAGGTAGCGGGCGGAATCGGCGGCATCGCGGATGAACTGTTGCCAGCCATCACGGAAACGGTACAGGAAAATGCTGTACCGACCGGCCTCCTTACCGCTTTTACTGTATTCCACCTGTACAAAATTGAGGTTCTGGTTGTAGTTGGCGTCATTGACCATCAGCTCCCATGCCTTCCCGTTGTACCGGTAGACCCGGTTATTGTCATTGTCGCAGTAGGCCCAGCCAGATTCCGGGTTGGGCGGCGGTGCGGACACGAAGCCTCTCCAGTTGACAAAAATGCTGTCTTTCTCCGCAATGCCCCGGTGACCGTCGATCTCCATCTGGTACCAGGCATTGCCCCTGAAAATATACCGGTAGCCGTCGGCATTGCGGTAAGCATCGTTCTCGCCGGGTTTGGCGGGATGATCATTTGCCGCTTCAAGCCAGCGTATCGTTGCCTCGGAACTGTTGTTGACCCCAAGGGATGCATTGATGACTTCCCCGTCCCGCGGAACAAACCGGATGGAATCCGTCCATTTGGAAGTATAGTACCGCTGCCGCAGGTAAAGGTCGCCTGCCTCGAAGTTGTCATCCCACCCATCGGTAGCAAGTGTATCCCCGGGCAGGTCGTATACCACCGTACTAACGCCGTCTTCAAAATTCGGCGTCGGGTCTTCCAGCTGGTAGCAAGCGCTTACCAGTGCGCACAGGAGACCACAAAAAAACAGCTGCTTTACGATCTTGTCCATTGGTTTGGCAACGCGGCGGAAATCCCCGGAATCAGGGACCTCCGCTGCCGTTTTTTTTAATCCGGGCAATAGGTTATTCGGCTACTATCGTACAAGGCGTTTCAAAAAACGACACATCGTGGCGGTAGACCGTTGACGTAACCTGGTCCTGCGGTACTGAATTGAACAGGAGCCTGCACTGACTTACGAGTTCTCCGGCATGTTCGGCGATGGAATCAGGTAGTATTACCTTAATGGTGCTGTCCGAAACCGTGAAATCGGTTACAGGGATCATCAGGTCATAGGAGATATACAGCAGGATGGTCTGCACGTTGCCGGCACTGTAATAATTGGCTATTTTCCCGTTGTAGTTATCGCTGGACGTATAATGAATCGTCAGGGTGTCTCCCGGATGAATAGCTTCTCCTTTCTCCAGCAGGTCAGATTCCCGGGTAACGTGACTAATGGCGGGTATCAGCATGTCAATCGTGACGGGACGTGCAGTTCTGTCTCCCGTTTTCACAAACAGGCGATGCGGGCCGATATCGTGTTCTTCCGAAAAGGCCGGGAGGTTAGCCCGTATGGCATAATTGGTGGTAAGGTTTTTTATAAGCTCGAGCGGAAATTCGAATCCGTCTGCTACCCGCTGCATATAGACCGTTATTTCCGAAGTATCGGCATTGGCCAGGAAATACTCCCCGTTAATGTTCATCCGGGTGGTACTTAGCCACGCAACGGAGGAATTGACACTGGAAATCACCGGAAACGGAACATTTTGCGACGGATTCAGCCAGTAGGTTCTGGTGGCTCCGTTTTGCGCGGTTATGGTGTAAATAGTTGCGGTATTGAAAGGAACAGGTTCCCCGGACGCCGGATAGACCGTGGCGCCTTCTTCGACAATAATGGCAGGGGTAATACTTACCGGCAGCTCGACATCCGGGTTCCAGTACACCGTAATGCTGTCGCCGTTGATCAGGCACCGGGTCGAATCGCCCTCACTGCCTAAAACGGTGAATCTTTTGATACTGTTGAGCGGACTTTTCTCGTATTCCACTTCTGTTTTTTCGCAGGATTGCAGGCTCATTCCGATCACCGCCAGGATAACAGGAATGCCAGTGAATAGCTTGTTCATATTTTGAAGAATATCCGTGATGGCTGATTATTGTTTTGTCTTGACTTCGAAATTCAGATAAGGTGTTGTCCCCAGCAGATTGTCCTTGCCCCAGGCTTCGTCTTCAAAGTCGAAATAGACGCCGAACCCGGTATAACCGATACCATAACCTTCATAGGTACTTGCACCTAAACTCTGGTTGGAGACATAGATTCCTGCCGGTATCACGTCGGGAAACCGGAATTTAATTTCCGTACGATTCTGGCTGAGGATTTCCAGCTCAACGGGCTGACCGGAAAGCGCGTCGGGAAAATTCCCGGGACGTATTGGAAGAAGCTCTTTGTCCAGCAGCAGGTAAGCGCGGGTTACACCTGTATTGACGCCGCTATAGACTTCTCCGTTTGAATTCGGGCCGCTGACCGGCATGGTGATCGTATCTCCGTGGGCAACCACTTTGGGCAGCTGTCCGAAATAGGGCTTTTTGTAGTTCAGTTGGATTGGAGGTAACGTATCGGTTCTTCCCTGGTGTTGGATCACGATCTCATAATCGCCTGCGTCGACTTCCGGTGACACATCCATCCTCACCGTGTAAAAATCGGCGCCGCTGGCGACATTATTCAATTGGAGCCCATTGGGGACGATGGGATTTGTCTGTCTGTCGATCAAAGTAAGCCGGGCATTCATACTGCTTGATTCGAGGTTTCCATAGATGGCTATACGAGCGTTGATAAGCGCTTCCTTGCGTGCCGTATCATCGACCGTAGGGATACCGTCCGTATACCTGATGGTATAGCCCATTTTCAGCGGGTCTTTGTGCGGCAGGATCCTGGTAATCAGCGTATACTCGCGTACGGTGTTTCCGCTGTCCTTTACCCGGTACGTATAGCCGTCGCTATCGAAGGGAACAGGTTCCAGGTCTTCCCGGATGTCGATCGGGTTCCCCTGCGTGTCAATCAGCGCGGCCCCTTCTTCGAGTGTTATTTCCGGGACAATGAAATTAATGCCTAAATAATAGGGAACTGACACCGTAATCGTATTGTCAATGTCATCCACTACGCCGTACAACACTTCCGTCGCATTCGTTACTTTGTACGTTGTAATCCGGTTGGCCGGTCCCTTTTCAAAGGGAATAATCTCGGTTTCGGTACAGGAACCGATCAGGGCTGCCATCACAATGGCAAATGTCATCATACGCCGCACGGCGACTTTGTTTAATTTATTCATCATTTAACTTTTTTAATTGATTTTAAGGTTCTACTTCCACCCGGCCGGTAGTTTTGTTGACGATCATCGGCTTCCGGCGGGGAGTGAAGCCGAAACGTTTTTCGGCTGCTTTCACGACCATATACCGGAAACTGATGGCATAGCCTTTCCCTCTGTTCATTTCTAAAGGGTCGAGCGTGTTTCTGTAATAGCTCAGTATTTCTACCTTGGCATAATTACCGGCCGCGGTCTTTACCAGGAGTGTCCTGCATTTCGTGGAATCCCCATCGCTTGTAACCGGAAATACTTTGACAAAATCTTCTGATAGTGCATACATCATATGCGCGTAGCTGGCCGCTTCAGCCTGTACAGCCGGGTCGTAGGTGCTATCGAGATAGCCCACGACTTTATCCGGACGGAACAGATTACCGAAGAATGTATAGGCTACATGCCCCATGGGCCCTCCGAAAAAGCCTATTTCATCCAGCCCCGACCTGCCCGGGGCCTGAAACTGGCTGTCATCTGGAATGGACGTAACGCTGGCGTAGGC
The DNA here is from genome assembly GCA_040394475.1 of Telluribacter humicola. Lineage (GTDB taxonomy): Bacteria > Bacteroidota > Bacteroidia > Cytophagales > Spirosomataceae > JBEBSD01. The sequence goes on from JBEBSD010000041.1 coordinate 41,566, forward strand.
GGAATCGGTCACCATTATACCGCCGACGGCCGCTGACCCGTACCCGAACCCGGTGGCGCGGCCGTTGTTTCCTGATACTTCGCTCCGGGAATTACCATAGAATGCCAGGTCCCAGCGTGTGGTGGTTCTGTAGGCAACGTGTACCGACGAGAACTTCTCAAGACTGAAATACAAGGGATCAGAGCCATCCAGAGGAACATGTCCCTCCGGAAGGTTATCCCCAAGGTTTTTTACGAGTATTTCCCTGCTGAACACCGAATCGCTGGGCGGCACATCGGGTTGCCAGTCGAAACCGTTCAGGTCATAGATCTCGCCGCAGGAGACAAGGGAACTACTGGTAAAAAAGAGTAAAACTATCGTTCTGAAATTCATGATGCTCGATTGACTTTCTTAATTCAGCGCGTATCCAGGTTTTTGCTTCCGTCCTGCTGCACGTAATACCTGAAATTCAGGAACGGCGCGGGCCAGTACAGGTCTGTCACTACCGGTGGGTTGTTTTTGTAGATATTCTGTATTTCCAGCTTGGCGTATTTTCCGTCGGGGAGCCTGAGCACATAACTGCGGTTTTTGATCGGAACAGAGATGTGATTGTCCAGGCTGTAAAAGAACCAGCCGGGTGAGCCGCTGCCGGACGCCCATCCGACACTCGTAATGGTACTTGCGTCAAATTCCTGGTCGGCCGGGGCCTCCGTCACCCTGTCGTAGGCTTTTTCGAACATGACAATGGCTGTTCCTGACACCGGGCCGCCGAAACCCGGATTGCCGCGCTGGGTTCCGTTGTTGATAAACAGCTCACTGTTATAATTTCCTGTAAATGCGATATCCCATTGATTGCTTTGAAGGTAGGTCAACGAGTCGGCCCCGCTGCGGATCAACTGGTGGCTGCCGTCGTCAAAACGGAAAATCAAGGGGTAAAAAGGCCGCTGCACCTCTCCTATCGAGGCTTCGGTGTCGCCGGGCAAATCATGTACCTGCGTACTCCTGGTGTCCGGCCCGATCCGGTCGTCCTGGTCTTTACAACCGGTCGCGGCAGCCGCAAGCCCCAGCATCAGCAGGCAACGGGTGTAAACTAATTGCTTCATCTATACAAAATTATCAACTAACTAATTTTCAAATACTTATATTGCTTCATTCATCCCGGTTTGCCTACCGGCGGCTTATCGCTTTTCCTCATTCCTTCTTTTTACCGGTAAACGTCCAGTTGGCGCTGAGCAGCACCATTCTACCCGGCTGCCCCGGCATCAGGTAATCGGTATAATTGCCGAGATTGTCGGCCGTCAGCTGCACTGCCAGCCTGTTCCGGATCAGTTTCTTCTGAACAGAGGCGTTGAAAAGCACATACCCTCTGACGAATACATCGTACCGGTCGATGTAGCCGTTGTTATCAATATCCAGGAAGCCGTATTTTCCGCGCAGCTGCGTTCTCAGAGAGATATTGACCTTCCAGGGTTTGATAAAATAACCGGCCTGCACCATCCCGCTATGCCGGCTGCGGTTGGGAAGTCCGGAGTAGTCGGAAACCTTTGCCTTCCGGATACCGGACTCAGCCCGTACAAACCCATAATCCCCGGTCGCGTTCCGGATGGAATCCAGCACCGCACGGTCCCGCATGTCGAGTAACTGGTAGCCCGCCGATAGCGTTATTCCGCCGCCTGCCCGCCATTGAAGGTTTCCTTCCAGCCCGGTGGCGTACATCCCTTCAATATTGAACCAGGAGAAAAGCTGCGCCCCGTTTGATTTGATACCGATCTGCTGAGAGACGATCAGGTTGCGGATACGGTTGTAGAAGCCGTTGACGTCAATCAGCAGGTTTTTGTGAGGCCGTACATGCAGCTGTACATTCCATGAGGTGGAGCTTTCAGCCTGCAAGTCCTTCACCCGGGCCGCTATTGCCCATACCTGCTGCAGGTCCCCGGTTTCCTTCATCCCGGCCAGCGCTGCATCGATGCCGGACGTGCCCAGTACCGTATACCCCTGTCCCAGGTTGGTAAAACGCTGGTAGCGCTGCCGGTAGGAAGGCGTTTTAAAACCGCTTCCCAGCGAGACATTGACCCCTAACCATCCGGTCGGCTTAAAATTGATACCCGCCGTCGGGTTCAGCCGGCCACCGTACCGGGCATTTCCATCGTATCGCAGGCCCGCGACAATACTGAGGCTGGAGACCGGTTCAAAATTGGTTTGCGTGTAGGCGAAGTAATTCAGCATGTCGCCCTCAGCCCCGCCTGTTTTACTTTGGGTCCGCTGATAGTCCACTCCCGCACCGGAACTGATTTTGAGACGTTGGTCAGACAGCGAAAGGCTGTATTGTTCTTCGAACCGGTGGAGGTATTCGATAAAATCGCTTTGCTGCAAAAGCCCGCCGGTCCCGGTCAGCCTGATCTCCTGTTCGCCGGCGTACCGGGTAAAATAATACCGGCTCATCCATCTGCTGCTGCCTGCCAGGTACTGATCCCAGGCCACCATAGCATTCAGGTCTCTTTCCTTCAGCCGGTCGGCGGTCGGCAATGCGCCGTAGTTTCGTTCCATGTTGCTATTCCGCGCCGCAAACCGGGAACTGAAATTCAGAAAGCCATTTTTTGTAAGCTGCCACCGGGCGCGGCTGTTCAGGCCAAAACTGGCGTACGGAGGAGCTGTCTTGCCATTTTCCAGGTAAGGATTTACGTTGAAACCGGCGGTTCGGTAATAATTACCCGATACAGACACAAAGCCATTGCCGGATGCGAAAGGTGTTTCACCACTTAGATTTGCATCGGTGGTGGCATAGGTTCCCTGTGTAATACCGACAGCAGCCTGCGGAGCGGTTATGGTTTGCCTGGTGATGATATTGATGGTCCCCCCCAGCGCTTCGCTGCCATAAAAGCTGCAGGAAGCCCCCTTGATTACCTCGATCCTTTCGATATCATTTACACTGATCCTGCTCAGGTCAAAATTGCCGCCGTGCCTGCCGCCCATCGGCTGGCCGTTGATCAGGATCGTTATGTATTCCGAGCTGAAACCCTGCATCTGCAATCCCACCGCCCGGTTCCCGCTGCCCAGGTCGCTGACCACCGCCATGCCGGTCTGCTCCCGGAGCACCTCGTCCAGGCGCCGGCTGCCCATAGCAGCGATGGTTTCTTTGGAGATGCTCTTAACGATCTGTGCACTTTCGGAAGCCCCTAAAATGTTATCGACATTCGTTCTTTTACCCGTCACATGGACCTCTTCCAGCAAAGCCTCCTCCAATTGGACGTCGTAGTAAACAGTAGTGTCTTTTCCGACGAGCACAGTCCCGGATACCGTCCTGTACCCCATAAGCGAAACGACGATGGCATACCTGCCGGGGAAGATCTCCCGGAACACATAACCTCCGTCCTTATCGGTTACCCGGACGTGTGCATCGGGTTCCAGCCGCACCGTGGCGCCCGCGAGAAAGTCTCCCTTGCTATCCGAAACTTTTCCCTGCAATTGCCCTGCCGCGATTAACTGGCGACCCGGAACAAAGAGGCAAAAGAGTACAAGAAACCGGCTTAACCCAATCGACCCCATTTTATTTTTAACAAATCTAAATAAACACTGTGCAAATGTTCGAATACTTTGAGGAATTCGGCGTATGCAATGCAATTTATCGTGTATGCGATCCGGTCTTTTTTGTATGCAAACCGATCAGTTTAAGAAGAGAAACACCCGGAGTAGTTGAATCGGTTAACTTTTAAGGTATTGAAAATCAACTTACTGACTATTATCTAACGGGCTTTATGACGAATGCCGCCTCGAATCCGGATTCCATATCGGCCTTTCATTACCGCTGCAGCAAAAGCAATTAATGCTTGCTTTGCAGCTACGATATGGGACGACACCAAGAAAATAAGGGGAATAAGCTGAGGTTTCCGCTGCTGCTGATCACCCTCAGCCTGGGCTTGCACACCACTGTAGCCGGGCAGTCCAGGCGGATCATCACGTTGAGCGGGGCTTTAACGGAAACCGTGGCCGCACTGGGTTACGGAAACCAGATCGTGGCAACGGACGTAACGAGCATCTATCCGGCTTTTGCCGGCAAACTGCCGAAGGTCAGCCGTAACCGGCAACTTTCACCGGAAGGACTACTGGCCCTGACGCCCGACCTGGTACTGGCGCCGGAGGTTGACATTACAAAGGAAATACGGTACCAGCTTAAGGCTGCCGGAATTCGACTGGTGACCTTTAAACAAGAATATTCGGTCAAAGGCGCGCTGGACTTCATCGTGCAGGTGGGGAAAGCGATCGGCAATCAGGCCAAAGCAGAACAGCTGGCTGCGGAAACCAAAATACGCACGGAACAGGTATTGGCCCGCGTCAGACTTCAGAAAAAGAAACCCTGCAAGGTATTGTTCATTTACGCCCGGGGAGCCGGTACGATGAATGTGGCAGGACGAGGCAGCAGCCTGGACGCTATCATCGGGCTTGCAGGAGGGCTGAATGCCGTCAGGGAGTTCAATGATTTTAAGCCTTACAGCACAGAAACAATGGTAAAATCCAATCCCGATGTGATCTTACTGTTTGATTTCGGGATGAACAGCCTGGGCGGCGCAAACGGTATCATGGAACTTCCCGGTGTGGGCGGGACCAACGCCGGAAGGAACAAACGGATTGTCGCCATGAATGGTCAGCTGCTGATCAATTTCAGCACCCGCCTGCCTGAAGCCATAGAGGCACTTCATTCCAGATTATACAACTGATCAGCTCCCGAATGAACCGAAAATACACCTACCTGACGCTTGTGACTGGACTGATTTTCTCCGCTGTTTTGTCTGCCGCTGTCGGGGCCATGCACATTCCGGTGAAAGACCTGCTGATACTATGCGGCGCCAGGCTGGGATTGACCGACACTGCCGCCATTCCGGGACAATTCGAGACCGTTCTCTATCTCGTGCGCCTGCCCCGGATCGCCCTCGGGCTGCTGGTAGGCGCCGGACTGGGTATTTCGGGTGCCGCTGTTCAGGCCATTTTCCGAAACCCGCTTGCCGAGCCGGGTTTGATCGGCATTTCAGCCGGCGCATCGCTTATGGCGGTGCTTATGATCGTATTGGAGACAACCGTGTTTGCGGCACTGACCGGCCTTATCGGGTACTATCTCGTAGCCGTAGGAGCATTTATCGGCGCCATGGTGACGGCCCTGCTCGTGTATCAGCTGTCACGAAATGAGGGCCGGTCCCATATGATGACGATGCTCCTCGCGGGAATTGCTATCAGCGCCATGGCCGGCGCTTTTACAGGACTGATTACCGCCAACTCAGAAGAACATCAGCTCCGCACGATTACCTTCTGGATGCTGGGAAGTCTGGCAGGGGCTACCTGGCAAACGGTCCTGGCCGCGCTTCCGCTCATTTTAATCCCGGTTCTCCTCCTCCCGCGGGAAGGCAGGGGGCTCAACGCGTTTGTTCTGGGAGAAAAGCAGGCCGACCAGTTGGGGATGCGGACTTCCAGGATCAAAATCAAGGTAATCGTATCAGCTACCATGGCGGTCGGCGCGGCTGTGTCCGTCTCCGGCATCATCGGCTTTGTCGGTTTGCTGATCCCGCACCTGGTGAGACTGGCAGGCGGGGTCGACAATCGTTATGTGTTACCCGCCTCTGCGCTGGCAGGCGCATTGGTGCTTTGTGTCGCTGATCTGATTGCGCGGATCATCAGCGCTCCGGTGGAGCAGCCGATCGGCGTCATTACAGCACTGATCGGCTCACCGATATTCCTGTATATCCTTGTCAGGGACAAAAAGAAATTGTTGAACGGATAATAAACGATGGAAACTGATGCTTAAAGTTGAAGCTGTTTCATACCGCATGCAAAACCGGACACTGCTGAAGGGGGTGACTTTTTCACTGCGCCAGGGAGAACTGCTCGCTGTGGTAGGGGCAAATGGTGCAGGGAAATCGACCCTGATCAGTCTCATCAACGGCGAAAACCGGCCGACGGAAGGGAAAATTCTACTGAACAACAGGCCCGTCAGCGCCTATCAACCCGAAGAACTGGCCCTGAAGCGGGCGACATTGGGTCAATCCAACAACGTCAACATGGCTTTTTCCGCAGAAGAGATTGTCATGATGGGGCGCTATCCCCACTTCAGGGGAACACCCCGACCGGCCGATTACCAGGCGGTGGCAGAGGCCATGGAAATCAGCGGAACAGCCTCCCTTGCCGAACGTTCTTTCCTGACCATGTCGGGCGGGGAGCAGCAGCGTGTGCAGCTCGCGAGAGTGCTGGCGCAGCTTTGGGATTGCCCGGGAGGACTGTTGCTGCTTGATGAACCGGTTTCGAGCCTTGATTTACGCTATCAGCAACAGACACTGGCAGTCGCCAGGGCTTTTGTTAAGCAGGGGTACCTGGTCATTGCCGTACTCCACGACCTCAACCTTGCGGCACAATACGCAGATCGCATCCTGATGATGAAGGATGGCAGACGCTGGAAGGACGGAACACCGGCGCAGGTCCTGAATACGAACGACATCTACCACGTTTTCGGCCTTGAAACCGAGGTGGTTATGAATCGAAAAACCCTTACCCCCTACCTGCTGCCCAAAGAAATCAGGCTGAATGCCGCTCATTTCAATTCAAGCATTTCCAACCCTCACTATCCAATGAACTTACTGGAAAAATACACTGATTTTAAAATGCAGCACCCTGACAAAAGTATCAGGAATGCCGCCGAAGCGCTGAAGGTATCCGAAGCCGAACTGCTCATGACCGGCCTGGAGGGGCACGTCATCCGGCTGCGTACCGAGACGGAAGCCATCCTGGAGAACGTGAAAGCGCTGGGACAGGTAACGGGCATCACGCAAAACGGACATTGCGTGATGGAGGCACATGGAACGTACCGTGATTTTTCCGTTACGCCGCATGCAGTATTGTTTTTGGGTGAAATGGATATAAGAATTTTCCCGCAACATTGGGCGATGGCTTTCGCCGTAGATGACAACGGCCGACAGAGTCTTCAGTTTTTTGACCGCAGCGGCACGACCCTGCATAAAATTTTCCTGACCGGATCCAGCGTGACCGGTGCCTACGAAAACCTGGTCAAACGGTTCCGGTCCGATCATCAGGGGCCGGTATCCGTAGAACGGAAGACCGCGGCCGCAAGCACCGGGCTGACTGATTATGAAATAGATGTTCAAGGCCTTCAGACAGCCTGGGAAGCGCTTACCGACAGCCACGAATTCTTCGGGTTACTACGCCGGTTTAAGGTGACGCGCACACAGGCGCTCCGGCTGGCTCCCGAAAATCGTGCGGAGCAAATTTCCTTTGAGATTTTCCAGGACATGATGGCGCATTGTTCCCGGCAGGTTATCCCGTTGATGGCCTTTGTCGGTAATCACGGATGCATTCAGATCCACACCGGCGAAGTGAAAAACCTCATCGATACGGGCAACAGCTACCAGATGATGAATTCGCAGTTCAGTCTCAGCCTGGACATCAAATCAATAGCAAGTGTCTGGAAAGTAGTGAAGCCCTCTACTGATGGGGACATTCATTCACTCGAACTGTTTGACACCGCGGGTGAACTGATCGTTCAGGTTTTCGGAAAACGCAAACCCGGGCATCCGGAATTACCTGCCTGGCGGGAGATACATCTTGCAATGAGCAGGAGCAGCCTTCCCTGATTCCTGCCGGCAACTATTATTATTTATAACTATTATAAATAATACCGGGCTTTCTAGTACATTTGTCGTAAATAGCCGCCGACAGCCGATAGCTGACAACCGATAGCCGATAGCTGACAGCCGATAACGCTTTATACCGATAAAATGATTGTTAAAAGTAAAATAGAAGGATTAAGTGAATGGCTTTTTATAGAGGAGATCCCTGACCGGTTCAGCCCGGGAAATACGACGATCAGCGAAAAGAAAGTGACCATTGAGCGCACGCCGATCCGTATGACCAACCATCAGCTCTCCTGCGGCGGACTGTTTATCATGCATTCGGAAATGAAGTTCACCGACCCGGTACGTATATACACCGGCATTGAAGGAGAGACGATCACCAGCCAGTTTATCTTCTATTACCCGGTAGCCAACGGCAAAGTGAGGCTGAATGGCGCCAGCAGGCACAATATCCGGTTTGTCCCCTCTACCAGCGCTACTTACGAACTGAAAGCCGGGATTGACTATTCATATTTTCTGATGGTGCTTTCGAAGGAATACTATTATAAACTAATCGATCGTCATTCCTCTTTGCACGAAGACTTTGTGCTTGAAATCGAAAAGGGACTGCTGGTGTCCTACGGGACCAGTGATATGCAGGTGACACCCGAAATGCTGCGCATCATACAGGAAATACGGGATATCAAAAAAAGCGGCGAACTCAGGCGGCTGCATACCGAAGCGAAGGTCCTGGAATTACTGATTTACCAGATAGAGCAGCTCAGCAGTGAGCATGCAGGAGAGAGCAGGGTGTTGAAGGAATCCGATGTGGAGAAACTTGAAATGGCCCGCGCGATCCTGGAAAGCCGTTTTGTGGATCCTCCCAACCAACGCGAACTGGCCCTGGAAGTAACGCTCAACGAGTCTAAACTGAGAAGAGGCTTCAAGGAATACTTTGCGACAACCATTTATGATTACGTCACCAGGCTGCGAATGGAGCTGGCCAAAAAATTACTGCTTGACGACGGGAAGACCATCTACGAAACGGCGCTGCTGACAGGCTTCAAACACCAGGCCAACTTTAGTATCGCATTTAAAAAATACTTCGGAATTCCCCCGAGCGACGTAGCCGGAACCGGGTAGTCATTCACAGCGGGGCGTGCTTTTGGCAGCCTCCCGGATCATACAACTCAGAAATCTTTCTGAATTACATACTTACCGGTCGGAGACTCCTCCACCCATTTGCCCGTGACTTCCTTCAGCTGCGCTGTCCGGTTGTTTTTCAGCGTCAGCTTATAGGAAAGACGGCGCCGGCGCCACTCCAATGTTGTCGAAAAATGGGCTCCTCCTGCGGGAACGTCAATAAAAGCAACTGCGCCGGCAGCATGGAAAGGCTCCCGGGTAACGGCCCCGTACACATCCTTGGGTCCGGAAAGCCCAATACCCCCGTCTCTGATCTCCAGGGGCACCGGTACCCTTACAGAATCCTTCCGGATCCACACAAATGCATCACGGTCCCCGCTTTCGAAAGAGGCGGATCTCAGCACATCCACTCCGCCGTACGGGCTTACTGAAACCTGCTGCGGGGTAACCAGGTTGAATTGATACCGGCTCCCTGTTTTCCTATAAAGCGAATCCCCGTCGCCTTCGTCCAGGGCATACGTTATCTCCTGGAACGTATATCCCTCCGAAACCTTCTGCTCTATAACGATCTCCCTGATCTCGTCTCCTTTTTTCAGGACAATAGCGAAACGGAACACATCGTCCGTGCCGTTTTCGACCAGTGCGACATGAATCTGATCGTGGTCATACACAATATCGAATCCCCTGTTAAAACCCGTTCCATCAAGACGCCCCGGCCCCTCCAGTTCCAACAGGCTGTTTTCCCGGACCATCTGTCCGTCTGCCGTATAAATATCCCCGAAAATCCGGAGATCGCCATTTTTATTCACTACACTGACTATCTGCCATCCCTCGCTGCCCAGGTCAATTACCTCCTCGCCTCCTTCCGCTTCCATCAGGATGAACGTCGGAGACGGCGCTCGGTCCGGTTCGTTTTGTTTCCGGCAGGAAATTACTGTAGAAAATAAGAAGAAGACCAAAAGTAAATGAATGAATCGCATAGCTAAAGATTTTTTCCGGCACTTTGTTTAAATTTTAACGAAGATACGTCCGGAATCGTATGCCGCCAAACCTAAAGCGTACGTGGTATTTTGTGAATAGTACGATCGGGAAATGCTGCCTCTCCGGGGTTTGTGTGATGGATAGGCTACCTCTCTTTTGACATTCCGACAAAAATCCCTTCCCGTTTGTAAGTTCTCTCCTTCCTTTGCAACTAACTTCGTAAACAACTAACGTATGCACAGGATTACAATAAACCGATGCCGCTTAGTATCGTGTCAACGATATTTTTATCTGGACATCGCAAAGTGGACTGTGGGGATACAGTCCACGGTAAACAAAAATGGCCATGAATGAATCGCAGTTTTTAGACCTGCTCGATGCCCATCAGGGGATTATTCATAAGATATGCAGGCTTTACCGGGATTCCAGAGAGGACCGGGAGGACCTGTTCCAGGAAATCGTGTTCCAGCTGTGGAAATCCCTTCCTGCTTTTCAGGAGAAAGCCACCTTCAGTACCTGGATGTACCGGATAGCGCTCAGCACGGCCATCTCCGCTTTCCGGAAGCAGCGGCCGGATATCCGGTATACGGCGTCATTACCCGACGAACTGGCGGAATCACACGAGCATGATGAACAACGAGAGCGTTTGTTTGAGGCGCTCCGGAAGTTGAGCGATGCGGATAAAGCGCTCATTACGCTCTACCTGGAAAACCTGTCTTACCAGGAAATCGCCAGGATTTCCGGTATCAGTGAAAACAACGTAGGCGTGAAACTGAACCGGATCAAACACAAAATTCAGCAACTTTTAAAAAACGGATAAATGGAAAATGATGCATTAAAGTCTGCCTGGCAGGACCTCCCTACCCCGCAGAAAAGCAACCCCGAATTAAAGTCGATCCTGCACGAAAGCGCCCATCCGGTATTGAAGGGCATCCGCCGGCAGCTGCTGATCGAACTGGTAGGCTTCACCGCCTTTCTTTTGGTGTATTACGACTTCTTCGACGGCGACCGCAAACCGCTCTACGCGAACATGCTGCTGGTGAGTGCCATGCTCCTGGTGATGGCGCATAATATCGCAGGGTATCTACTCACCAGGCGCGGAATCAAAGGCAATACGATCCGACAATCACTGGAAGATCGCCTGGGCGATATGAAGACCTACGCCATCGTGTCTGTCGCACTCCGTGTGCTGGCAGCTGCCTGTCTGTGGTTTTTCTTTATGTCTGTCGTAACGTTCGATGCACACCGGTACTGGCTGCTGGCTGTCGTGGTGGTGTTGGTTCTGGTACAGATCACCGCTTTATCCAGGATATGGCTGGGAAGACTGAAGCGGATGAGAGAAGTGATCGCCGATTTTTGATGGCAACCGAACATCGTTCACCTGATTACCACCCCGGACTGCAGGCTATAAGACTGACAGTTCGGGGTGGCATCCTTTCAACAGCGCAAACGACTACTGCAGTACGAGTTGGCCAAGCGCCTCCGCACTGAAACCTTTCAGTTCTCCGACCCGCTGCTCCCGAATCTTTTGCGGCCACGACGGATCGGCCAGCAAGGGCCTTCCGACTGCCACCAGGTCAAAATCACCGCGATCCAGGCGTCTTACAAGCTCATCCAGTGAACTGGGCTTCGAACTTTCACCTCTAAACGCAGCCGTGAATTCCCCGGTCAGTCCCACCGAACCCACCGTGATGGTAGATTTGCCCGTCAGCTTTTTGGCCCAACCGGCGAAGTTAAGATCGGAATCTTCAAACTCAGCCTCCCAGAACCGGCGCTGCGAGCAATGGAAAATATCGACGCCCGCATCGGCCAGCGGATTGAGCCATGCCTCCATTTCCCCGGGAGTTCCTGCCAGCTTATTGTCATAGACAGAAGGCTTAAACTGGGACAGACGAAGGATTACCACGAAGTCCTCCCCTACCTGCCGGCGCACTTCCCTGATCACTTCGATTGCAAAGCGACTGCGTTCGGGCAGTGTTTTTCCTCCAAAAATATCGGAACGGTTGTTGGTCGCCTCCCAGAAGAACTGGTCGATGAGATAGCCGTGTGCGCCATGCAGCTCCAGCGTATCAAAACCCAGCCTTTTGGCGGCCACCGCTGCGCGGCCGAAGGCAGCGATGGTATCGGCAATGTCGCTGTCGGTCATGGCTCTGCCGTTTACAAAACCCGGTCTTCCCATTCCCGACGGTCCTTCAAATGGCTCCGACGGCACCCAGCCGGAACGGTGGTTATCCATCACGCCCATGTGCCAGAGCTGCGGGCCCATTTTTCCTCCGGCCGCATGTACCCGGTTAACCACGTTCTGCCATCCTGTCAGCGCCTCCGTTCCGTAAAAATGCGGAACATTGGGGTCGTTGGAAGAGGATACGCGATCGATCACAGTACCTTCGGAAAGGATAAGACCGACCTCGCCGTGCGCCCGCCCGGCATAATAACTGGCTACCGTGTCGGTGGGGACACCTTGCGGTGAAAAAGAGCGCGTCATCGGCGCCATTACAATACGATTCTTCGTATTCAGCGATTTCAGGCTGAACGGCCTGAACAGCGTGTTTGTTTCCATAAGAGAGATAGATGATTTTAATTAAATTTCTGATTGAACAAGCCGGCTCAGAACCTGAAAGGTTTCTTCGTTACGCTGATAATAAGTCCATTGTCCCACACGGGTTGATTTCACCAGTCCAGCCCGCTGCAGGATCGACAGGTATTCCGACACGGTGGATTGCGTCAGCCCGGCCTTTTGCCAAATCTGCCCGACACACACACCATGCTGAAAGCCCTCGGCCTCCTGTCCCGGAAAATTGGCTTCCGGTTCTTTGAGCCAGTTCAGGATGTCCAGCCTGGTTTTATTGGAGAGCGCTTTGAAAATTTCCAGATGATCCATTGGCAAAATTATATTAACACATCGGCTTTTCCCGATATATCTATTAACTAAATCATTCGCCCTTTCGTTCCTTTACTTCCTGCTATTTTTTGGAGGGTACTTTTTAAAACAATCCGTAATGTAGCACGGAGGTACGCAGAGGCTTTACACGGAGTTTCACAGAGTTTTTTGGGGAGAATGGGTGCCGAAGTACCTAACTGAGTTTATTAAACCATTTTCTCTGCGTTTTCTCCGTG
>JBEBSD010000042.1:0-54303 GCA_040394475.1 Telluribacter humicola
CGACCTCAGGGTTATGAATCCTGCGCTCTAACCATCTGAGCTACCCCGCCGTTTGAATCGGAGTGCAAAAATAAGTAGTTGTTTTATAGGAAGCAACTACTTAGCGCCAAAAACAAGGTTTTTTTTGATCCACGCGATCCCCGGGCGGCATTCTCCGGAGAGCTGATTCCCCGGCTGCACCCTTCTCTAAACATTCCGGGAATAAATTGGATGTTAAAAATGTTTTTACTACTTTGACCGCACCGACCCATACATTAAATCAGATAGACTATGGAAAAATACAAATTTGTTACTGAATACGAATTAAGATCCTCTCCCAAAGTGTTATTTCCGTATATCAGTACCGCTTCCGGACTGGAGCAATGGTTTGCCGAAAAAGTAGTGATTTTGCCGGATCAGCGCTTCGATATTCAATGGGACGGAGATAGTCATATCGCGCGCATGGTTTCACACCGGTTAAACAAAGCGGTGAAGTATGAATTTGAGCCGGCAACGGAAGATACCGACCCGGCCTATATTGAATTTAAGCTGGAAGTAAGTGACCTGACACAGTCTACCTATCTGAAAATCATCGATTACTCGCTGAACTCCGATGAACAGGAACTGATTTCGCTATGGAACGGTTTTATAGATCGTCTGAAAGATATTGTTGGAAGTTGAATGAGAAAGCTGGATAAGCTGGTATTACTGTCCTTTTGGGGACCCTTTTTTGTAACCCTGTCGGTGGTTGTCTTCATTTTCCTGATGAAGGTGATGATTTTTTATATCGACGATTTTGTCTCCAAGGACATCGGGTTGATGGATTACGCCAGGTTGTTCACTTTTTTTGCACTGGGGACCATCCCGAAGGCGCTCCCGCTGGCCCTGTTGCTGGCCTCGCTGATGGCATATGGCAACCTGGGAGAGTTTTTTGAGCTGACGGCCATTAAAGGAGCCGGCGTTTCGATGATCCGGGTGATGGCCCCTCTCTTTGTAATGGCGTTTTTTATCAGTATCGTTTCCTTTTTTTTCAACGACAGGGTAGCGCCTTGGGCAAACCTGAAGGCATACAGTCTGCTGTATGATATCAAAACCACCAAGGCTACCATGAAGATCAAGGAGGGGATTTTTTACAACGACCTTCCAGGGTACAGCATCAAGGTAGATAAAAAACTGCCCGACGGGAAGACCATGCTGGGAATGGTCATCTACAAACATGATCCAAGGGCCTATGAAAGAGGCAATACCCAGATCATCCTGGCAGACTCGGGCAGGATGTATACGATTAACAATAACAGTTACCTGGTATTTGAACTCTTTAACGGAAACGATTACCAGGAAGTCGTGGACGGGTTGTCGGGCAGCAGGGTTTCCTATTCCAATGTTTCCGCTACCAACAAACCGCAGGACCTGGCTAAATTTATGCGCAACCGCTTCGATAGCTACAAGCTGGTGATCAGCCTGTCTTCATTTGGCATGAAACGAACCGATGAGGAGCAGTTCAAATACCATGCCTATATGAAGAACATCACCGAACTGACGCAAGCAGCGGATTCAGTGAAGCGGGATTATGATGCCACCCGGCAGAACCTGGTTCCCAACAGCAAGCAATATTATTCCTATAATTTTAAAACAGAAGACTCTACGTACTTCCGAACGGTTACACCGGGGACCTGGGTAGATTCCCTGCTGGCTGTCCCGCTTTCGGACAGCCTTCAGAAAGTGGTCCTGACGACTGCGAAAAATGCGGCTTCCAGTCTGGCAGGCTTTGCCTCTACCAATACGTCTTACCTGAAAACAAAAATAAAGGATGGCAATACCTATGCACTCGAAAAGCAGCAGAAGTTTGCCGCGGCTCTGTCGTGCCTGATTCTGTGCCTGATTGGCGCTCCGTTGGGGGCAATTATTAAAAAGGGAGGCTTTGGCGTGCCGGTCCTGATATCCATTGTTTTTTATATCCTGATGTATGTGCTGAACATCCAGGGAGAGAAATATGTAAAAGAAGGAGTGTTGAGTGTCACCATAGGTTCATGGCTCTCCAATGTGGTCCTGCTGTTGTTCGGGATCTATTTTACCGGCCGTGCTAAAAATGACTCCCGGCTGTTTGATAAAGATGTTTACCTGATTTTTATAGATAAATGGCGCCACCGGCTCGTCACCTGGATCGGTGCAGTTGCAGGCAGGAGAGTAACCGGGTAAAGCGGAGCCTTGTGACCTCCCGGTATTTATTTCGTCTATAGGGAGTCAAAGCTTGTATTTTACGAAGAAACCATCTAATTTTGCGGCTGTTTTAAAAATTAACTATCTGTTGTTACAATTATGTATTTAACCACGGAAAAGAAGAAAGAAATCTTCGGAACCAAAGGCTTTAGCAGATCTGAAGCAGACACGGGCTCTCCTGAGTCTCAAATTGCCCTTTTTACTTACAGGATTAATCATTTGACCGAACACCTTAAGATTCATCGCAAGGATACCGGCTCGCGTCAGGGTTTATTAAAGCTGGTAGGTAAGCGTAGAAGATTATTGGATTATTTGCACAAGAACAATATCGACCGCTATCGTGCCATCATTGCAGAACTAGGATTGCGTAAGTAACTACTTTAACAAATCAGGGAATTTGCTACCGGTAAGTTCCCTGATTTTTGTATAAAGTTAATACCCCCAGCCGGTTAGAAAAAATAATTAAGATTTATCAATATAAATTTCATCCTGGAATCTTTTAACACTAAAATAAATAACTGTCGTGATGTATTAAGGTGGTTATAAGCGGTTCTTGTCTATAAAAAAAATATGCAATTTAATATCATTTCAAAAACCATCACGTTACCTGACGGTCGTACCATCACCCTTGAAACCGGAAAATTAGCCAAACAAGCGGATGGATCTGTGCTGGTAAGAATGGGTAACACCATGCTTCTTGCTACCGTAGTAGCCAATAAAGAGATCCGCCCAGGCGTTGATTTTTTGCCACTGTCTGTTGATTACCAGGAAAAATTTGCTTCGGCCGGTCGTATCCCGGGCAGCTTTATGCGCCGTGAAGGAAAGCTTTCCGATCACGAAGTACTGATTTGCCGGCTGGTTGACCGTGCGATCCGCCCCTTATTTCCGGAAGATTATCATGCAGAAGTGCAGATCAATATTTTCCTGATCTCTGCCGATCCGGATGCGTTGCCGGACGCGCTGGCTTCCCTGGCGGCAACTGCAGCCCTGATGGCGTCGGATATTCCTTTTTATAAGCCTGTTTCAGAAGCGCGGGTAGCCAAGATAAAAGGGGAGTATGTAATCAACCCGACGAGTACGGCATTGAAGGAAGCGACGATTGACCTGTTGGTAGGAGCGACCTACAACGACATCACCATGGTCGAAGGAGAGCTCGACGAAGTGTCGGAAGAAGAGGTCATCGAAGCCATTCAGGTTGCCCATGAAGCGATCAAGATACAATGTCTTGCGTTGAAAGAGTTTGAAGAGGCTTGCGGAAAACAAACCAAACGGGAGTATGTCGGCGATGCTGAGGATGAAGCCTTAAAAGCGAAAATCCGGGCATTTGCCTATAACCGGATTTATGCCGTAGCCCAGTCGGGTTCCGGAAAGCAGGCCCGTAAAGAGGGGAACCAAGCCATTAAAGAAGAATTAATAGCGCTGCTTGAAGCGGAAAAAGGGGAAGAAGAGGAACTCAGCGCCGAGCTCATCAGCCGTTATTTGCACGACCTGGAATGGGAAGCGGCCCGCCGGCTGGTGTTGGATGAAAGAAAGCGCCTGGATGGCAGGAAACTGGATGAAGTACGTCCGATTGCGAGCGAGGTAGACTTTCTACCCAGCGCGCATGGTTCTGCCCTGTTTACCAGAGGGGAGACGCAATCGTTGACTACCGTTACCCTGGGTACCAAACTGGATGAACAAATCATTGACACGGCCATGTATTATGGCTACAATAAGTTCCTGCTGCATTATAATTTCCCCGGATTTTCAACCGGAGAAGTAAAACCAAACCGCGGACCGGGCAGGAGAGAAGTAGGGCACGGTAACCTTGCGTTGCGCGCCTTGAAAAAAGTGCTTCCGGTTGGAGAAGACAACCCGTATACAATCCGTATCGTTTCCGATATCCTGGAGTCGAACGGTTCTTCTTCCATGGCAACCGTTTGTGCGGGTTCACTCGCATTGATGGACTCCGGCCTGCCGATCAAAGCCCCCGTATCCGGAATTGCTATGGGGATGATTTCCGATGCCGAAACCGGAAAGTATGCTATCCTTTCGGATATCCTCGGAGATGAAGATCACCTGGGGGACATGGACTTTAAAGTAACAGGTACGGCAAAGGGGATTACAGCCTGCCAGATGGATATCAAAGTCGATGGCTTGTCATTTGATGTGCTCAGAGAAGCCCTAAACCAGGCTAAAGCCGGAAGGTTGCACATTCTGGGCGAAATGAACAAAACACTTACGGCCAGTCGTCCGGAATTAAAACCTCATACGCCGCGTGCCGTCGTGATCAAAATTGACAAGGATCAGATCGGCGCCGTTATCGGGCCCGGCGGGAAGGTCGTTCAGGAAATCCAGAAAGATTCCGGAGCCACCGTCAACATTGAAGAAAAAGATAATGCCGGCTTTGTGAGTATTTTCTCTGCCGATAAGGCCTCTATGGACAAAGCGGTTGCCCGGGTGAAGGGAATTGTTTCCGTACCCGAAGTAGGAGAAGTATACAGCGGGACCGTGAAAACGATTATGCCGTTTGGCGCCTTTGTGGAATTCATGCCAGGAAAAGACGGACTTTTGCACATTTCCGAGATTACCTGGGAACGCCTGGAATCCATGGACGGTACGTTGCAGGTAGGTGAAAACGTGCAGGTTAAGCTGGTGGAAGTGGATAAAAAAACAGGAAAATTCCGCTTATCCAGAAAAGCACTTTTGCCGAAGCCTGAGAACAAAAATAAGTAATTTCATGTTTTCAGGTAGATAATGGATTGTTGTGAATTTCGTTATGTTCACGTATTGTAATTATTTAGAATAGATGAGACAGCTAAAGATAAGCAAACAGATTACCAACCGTGAGAGCCAGTCACTCGATAAGTATCTGCAGGAAATAGGCAAAGTAGACTTATTGACACCGGATGAGGAGGTCATTCTGGCGCAAAAAATACGGGACGGTGATCAGCTTTCACTTGAGCGGCTGACAAAAGCGAATTTAAGATTTGTAGTTTCGGTAGCAAAGCAATATCAAAACCAGGGGCTTTCTCTGGGCGATCTGATTAATGAAGGAAACCTGGGATTGATCAAAGCGGCGCAGCGGTTCGATGAAACGCGTGGTTTTAAGTTTATATCTTATGCAGTATGGTGGATCCGGCAATCGATCCTGCAGGCGCTGGCCGAGCAATCACGGATTGTACGCCTGCCGCTGAACCGCGTCGGCTCGTTGAACAAAATTTCCAAAACCTTCTCGGAACTGGAACAGAAGTTTGAAAGAGAACCCTCGCCGGAAGAGCTTGCGGAAGTCCTGGAAATTTCTTCCTCGGAAGTGGTCGATACCATGAAAATTTCAGGCCGCCACGTTTCCATGGACGCTCCGTTTGTTCAGGGAGAAGAAAACAGCCTGCTGGATGTGCTGGAAAATGATACCGATGATAAACCCGACAGCGGTCTGGTCAATGAGTCGCTCCGGAAGGAGGTGCAACGGGCTTTGTCGACACTTACCCAACGGGAGGCAGACGTGATCGCGCTTTATTTCGGATTGAACGGAGAACATGCCATGACCCTGGAAGAAATCGGTGAAAAGTTCAACCTTACCCGTGAAAGGGTACGTCAGATTAAGGAAAAAGCCATCCGCCGTTTACGGCATGCTTCGCGCAGCAAAGCGTTGAAAACATATTTAGGGTAAGCAACCCGGATAGTACTGATGAAAGGCCTCTTTTTACGAAAAGGGGCCTTTTTAATGCATCTAAACCTTATAAAATGGCTGTTATCCAACCACTTATCGATCTGGTTGCCCTCGCAGAAGCACACGGCATTACCCATGCGGTGATATGTCCCGGCTCCAGGAGCGCTGCCATTACATTGGCTTTTGCACGGAATTCCAGGATGAACAATACAGTCGTTATGGACGAACGGGCGGGCGGCTATATAGCCCTGGGAATGGCGCAGCAACTGGATCGGCCCGTAGCCTTGGTCTGCACTTCAGGAACGGCAGCCTATAATTTCGCGCCGGCGGTAACAGAGGCATTCTTCCAGCAAATCCCGCTATTGGTGCTGACAGCCGACCGGCCTGCAGAATGGATCCATCAGCAAGACGGACAGACCCTCTACCAAACCGGGATCTACGGTCCTCACGTAAAAAAGCATGAAACGTTTCCGGCCGGAAGTTCGCACGCGGACGAGGTATGGCATGCCAACCGTATCGTCAACGACATCATACTGACCGCCGACAGGATCCCCAAAGGGCCGGTTCACCTCAATATCCCCATCCGTGAACCCTTTTATCCCGGGACAGCGGAATCCTTTATGCCTTCGGCCTCCGTACGGAAAATCGAGCGGATCGCAGCAGAACCCGGCTTGCCGGTGCCGGTATGGCACCAATTGCAGGACGAGTGGGAGGATGCCGGAACGATTCTCATTGCAGGCGGGCAGCATCCCTGTATACCGGCGCTTAACAAGGTGCTCGGTCAGATCACCGAAGAGTGGGGAATTCCGGTGCTGGGGGACATTACGAGTAACCTGCAGGGGAACCCGGAATTCATTACCCGTCATGATTTATTTCTCCGGTCAGGCACTTCCGCCGGCTTAAAACCTGACCTGCTGCTTACGTTCGGGCAATCGTTTCTTTCCAAACCGCTCAAGCTCTTTCTGCGGAATAACCCACCCCGTATGCACTGGCATATCGGGGAAGGAACGCACCTGGTCGATACATTTCAGTCGCTGACGCATATAATCCCGGTGTCCCCGGTCTATTTTTTCAACAAACTGCTCGAGGATATTGACTATAAGCGGTTTCTGGAAAATGACGAAGAGAGCCCCTCCCCGGTCTACAAGGAAAACTGGTTAGGGGCCGAGCGGCGCGCCCTGCGCCTTTTTCATGACTGTCTTCAGAAAATGCCAGTGTTAAATGATTTAACACTGGTAGAAAAATTGCTTTCCCTTCTTCCTGACGGGGCTCAGGTCCATTTGGGGAACAGTATGCCTGTCCGGTACGCCAACCTGATCGGGCGGCCGCATCAACAGGTGCATGCGGTTTATGCCAACCGGGGAACCAGCGGTATCGACGGTTGTGTCAGTACCGCGGTAGGGGCTGCCCTGGTCTCCGCCGAACCTGTTTACCTCCTGGTAGGCGACGTGACGTTTCTTTACGACCGGAACGGACTGCTCCTCGAATCCCTTCCCGGGAACCTCAAAATTGTCGTCATCAACAACGGGGGCGGCAACATCTTCCGCCTGCTCCCGGGGCCTGACCGGCAGCCCGAGCTGGAAAGGTATTTCGAAACAAAGCATTCCTATTCGGCTAAAAGCGCCGCCGCTGACAGCGGTCTTTCTTACTTTGTCGTACAGGAATTTGAAAAGCTGGAGGAGACCCTCCGTGCATTTGTCGGGCACCCGGGGATCGCCTTACTGGAAGCCTTCACCGACCCGGTGGTAAACCAGACGCACTACCGCAAGTTATTACAAACCCTGGAGGAACAGGGCGGCTAAGGGCAATGTCGGGCTGCCAGTCCTTTGGAAAGGGAATCACCCAGCACGATTCCTTGTTTCCACAGCTGGCAGGCTTTGCCCGGATCCGAGCTGCTGAAATAGGCTTCTCCGGCATATCCGTAGAGAAGGTCCACCGGTTGGCTGAGTGCAATGGCCTGATCAAAATACGTAATAGCCTGTTTATAATCGCCTTTACGGGAATAATACAGCCCGAGATTCCGAAGCACATAGCCATTGTCCGGTTGATGCAGGAGCGACTTTTCCAGGTAGGGGAGCGCCTCCCCGGCTTTTCCTGTTTCCAGCAGGTAGTAGCCTTTGTTATTGAGTGCATACGGATCGTCCGGAGAAATGTTCAGCGCCCGGTCGAAATAACCGGCCGCTTCTTCCAATCCGTTCATTTTCATGGCAACCAATCCGAGGTTGTTAAGCGCTTCCTTTTGGGAGGGATTCAGCTGCAGGGCCTTTTGAAAGTCGCTCCTGGCGAGCTCATAATGCTGCTCCTGAAAAAACAACACGCCCCTGTTGACCAGCGCTTCCACGTTCCGGTCCGAAAGTATTACTGCCCTGTCATAGGCAGCCATAGCGGCCGACGGGTTTCCCAGGCTCATTTCCAGGTTTCCTTTTACCAGGTGGTAATGCGTGGAGTCCTTGTAAATACTGGTCAAAAGGTCAAGATCTTTCCCCGCCATAGTCAGTCTGCCGATACGTAAAGCCGTTTCGGCACGGGCCAGGCGGGCTTCATGGAACCCATTGTCCTTCTCCAGTGCCGTCGAAAGTGCTGTCAGCGCATCGCCGGGTTTTTCCAGCTGCAGCAGTGCAAGGCCCTTGTTTAAGTACGGGTCCGGAAAATCAGGATATTTACCGATCGCTTCCTCGTAATAACGTATAGCTTCTTTATAGTTACGGTCTGCAAATTGTGTATTCCCTTTCAGAAAAAAATTGGAAGCATCTGCTTTATCCTGATTAGAACAGGCTGTTCCAGCCAACATTATCGCTATTCCTGCAATTATTACTTTTATTTTCATGGATGATTACGGTTCATTAATTTTGCTGCCGACAATAGCAGCATTTTTATTTAATTCTGAAGCCATGCGATACATCCGGGATATCCCGCACCCTTCCCACAAAATTAGCCTTTATCAGTGGAATGGAAAATATCTGATCAAATTAGAAGCCGGCGGGATGTACGAACAGATCTATAAGCTGGATCAGACTGAAATTGGTTCGGAGGAAGAAATAGACCGGATCCTTGACGAGGCATTCCTGAACCAGGCGGTAGACCGGTTCAGGCAGATGCACCAGGATTTTTATGATTCCCTCCGTCGCAATGAGCTCCTGTTCTGACCGCCCGGGAATCCCGCATTTTCAGGAAAGAACAGAAAACCAATCGGGTTCTGCAGGAATAACTAAAATATACGACTTTATTCTCATTATTTTTGAGGGAAAGGCCTGTCCTTATACGGTTTTTGTACTACTTTCGTTTTCAATTGTAATTATGCCGTTTTAAAAGGAGAAAGTCAGTAACATTTCCTTTAAACCAGTCAAACAGTATACAGATAGCCACTACTCCATGGTATTCAAACGCAGTATCGTCATTACCGGATTGTGTACTCTCACGAGTATGAGTCCAATTTTTGCTCAAAATACGCTTGGTTATTCCGAACCAGAGGCGCGCTACCGCAACGGGCTGGAATTCTTTGAGAAATCTAATTTTCTGGCTGCCAGGCAGGAATTTGCAGAATATTTAAAAAGCAACAGCCATCTACTCAGTACAAGCAACTATAATGCTGTCTCCGCACAGTATTACATCGCCGTCACCGGACTTTACCTCGATTATCCGGAAGCCGAAATGCAGGTCGACCGGTTTGTCCGCAATCATGCGGAGCACCCGAAGGCCCAGATGATTTATGGCGACCTGGGCCAGCATTTTTATGAGAATAAAGAATACGACAAGGCCATCGGCTACCTGGAGAAAGCGGTAAAGTATGCCGGAAGCACGGCATCCAAAATGGAAAATACTTACCGGCTGGCCATGTCTTATTATAATAACAAAGAACAGGACAAGGCACTGCCGCTCTTCAATCTCGTCAAGAAAGACGCCTCCTTTGCCTACGCCGGGGATGCTTCGTATTACGCCGGGGTGATCGCTTACGATAAGAAGAATTTTGCTGAAGCCTACCAGGATTTCCAGCGCATCGAAAATCATCCCCATTATAAGGACCAGGTACCCAACTGGATTATTTCCTCCCTGTATCAGCTCAACCGGTACGACGAGCTGGTGACGTACGGAGAAAGGATCCTGAAACAGTCTACCGGCGCGAACCTGGCCGAAGTAGCCCTGTATGTGGCCGAAGTCCATTACCAGCAGGAAAAGTACCCGGAAGCCGCGGCTGCTTATGAACGTTATCAGAAGATGCAGAAGAAAGCGCTGGATCCGTTAATAGCCCTGCATTACGGGCATTCCCATTTTCGAAACGATAACTACAAAGGAGCTATTGATGTCCTGAAAAATGTCGCGACCGGGAAAGACTCAACCGCTCAATATGCTGCCTATCTGACCGGGATCAGTTATTTGCAGGAAGGAAACCCCCGGTTTGCGCAGACCGCTTTTGAGAATGCTTCCCGTCTGGATTTTAATAAAACCATACAGGAAGAAGCATCCTTCAACAAAGCAAAAGTGCTGATAGAGCTGGGGAGCCATAACGAGGCGCTGAAGGAATTGCAGGATTTTACCGCTAAGTTTCCGGCCAGTAAGCATGAGGAAGAAGTGACCGGCCTGATTGCCGATACCTATTCAAAAGCCAGTAACAACGCCGGAGCAATCACCTATATAGAAGGTTTGAAAAAGCGGACCCCGCAGCTCAATGCTACCTATCAGCGGCTTACCTACAATCAGGGAGTGGCAGATTTTAATCAGAAAGCCTTTCAAAAAGCGGTGGTGAACCTCGATAAGTCGCAGAAATTCCCCGTGGAAGAAGAACTCTACCTCGCAGCCGCTTATCTGAAAGCCGAATCCTATTCGGCTATGAACCAGCCCGAGCGGGCCGTGGCGCTATATAGTGAATTGTCGCGCAATCCCCAGGCAGGGAATTATGCCCGAAAAAGTTTATATGCGCTGGGCTATATCTACTATAACCGGAAGGAGTATTCCAAAGCGCTGGGCTACTTCAAGGACTTCACCAGCAAGCCGGAAGGCGTTGAAAACCAGGTGTATATAGATGCATGCAACCGGCTGGCCGACTGCTACCTGGCGGAAAAGAACTATTCGGAAGCGATTCAGACCTACGACCGGGTGACCAGTGAAGGGAAGGTGGACCAGGACTATGCACTGTTCCAGAAGGCCAGGGCTTACGTGTATATGAACCGCGAAATGGAAGCCAAGCGCCAGTTTGAATTACTGATCAGTCAGTACCGGTCTTCTCCTTATGTGGACGATGCATTGTTCCAGATAGCGGATATCGATTTTCAGCAGGCCAATTATTCCCCGGCTATCAAGGGCTTCACCCGGTTGGTCAATGAACAGCCTAAAAGCTACATGGTGCCTGCAGGCCTGTTGAGAAGGGCGCAGTCGTATTATAATATCCAGGTATATGAGCATGCCATTACGGATTTCAAACGGATTCTGAGTGAGTATCCCTCTTCTCCGTCGGCCAGCAGCGCCCTGGAAGGAATCCAGGAAAGCTACAACGCGGTTGGAAGGCCCGAAGAGTTTAACCAGGTACTGAGTGTGGTCCGGAAAAACAACCCGGGCAATGCCAAACTGGAAGACGTTGAATTTGAAAATGCCCAGAACCTGTACCTGGCAGAAAAATATACGGCAGCGGTCGAGGCGTTGAATTCCTTTGTGAAGAACTACCCGGCAAGCCGGCACCTCTACGATGTACGGTACTTTTTAGGGGCCTCCTATGAAAAGCTGAATGATATCGGCAAAGCCCTTGAAACCTATAACCAGGTAGTCCAGGAAAACCGTTCGGTGCATGTTGCCATGGCGGCGCAACGGTCGGCCGAACTCGAAATTGACCGCGGAAATTACTCCAGGGCCGTTTCCAATTACCGGATTCTGCTTCGGAACGCTGAGAATAAAAAGGAACAGGCGATCGCCCGGATCGGCTTGATGGATACGTATTATACCCTGAAAAACTATGATTCGACGCTGGTACATGCGCGCGAAGTGATTACGATGGGCAATGTTGTGGAAGGAGGTGTCGGGAAAGCGCAGCTGTACCTCGGAAAAATTCCCTATGAACAAGGAAATTACACACAGGCGGAAACGGAGTTTAAGCGTATCGCAACCGATTTCAAAGATGAGTTCGGGGCCGAAGCAAAGTATCTGCAGGCCATGGCCTGGTATCAGCAAAAAAAATACAAAGAGGCTGAAACCGTCATTTTTGAGCTGAGTAAAGAATTTGAGGGCTATGACGTCTGGCGGGTAAAATCGTTTCTGCTGCTGGCGGATGTTTATGCAAACACCGATGAAATTGCCCAGGCGAAAGCTACTTTAAATTCCATTATAGAAAACTCGGACGATGAAGCTGCGGTTATAACTGCCAAGGAGAAATTGTCTGTATTAGAAAAAAACTAAGCGAAATTGATGAAAATCGTCCATAAGAAAGGGTTTATGAGAACAGAAAGGCTGGTGGTACTGGCAATGCTCCTTGGAAATTATGCCTGGGCACAACGGGGTGAAATAGAAAGTCAGACCTATGAAATCGTTAAAGAAAAGAATATCGAATTCCCGAAAGCCGATCGTTTGTTCGACAAGGTACAGCCGGCGCAGTCAAAGACGGAGGAAAGTAAAGTAAACTACCAGTTCACTGACCCGAAACTGCAATTTTCAGGGCCCCGCATCATGCCGGCGGTACTGACCTCCTCGGATGAGCAGGAGCGCAGGAATATGCCCGCACCGCTGAACAATTACATCAAGCTGGGCGCCGGCAACTATTCGCGGTTTCTGGGAGAAGCCTTTATCAGCTCCCGCTCCAGCGAGGACCTGGTGGTATCCGGCGAAGTAAAGCATTTATCTGCCGGTACGGGGCCGGTGGACGGGAAAAATTCTGCCAATTCCAATACCCTCCTGCGGGCGGGGGCCAAATACCTGGGCGCCTCCTACAAGGTCGAGGGAAGTGCCGAATACGAACGGAAAGGGTACTTTTTCTATGGATACCAGCCCCATCCTGATGGCGTTGTAGTCGACCGGGATACCATTCGCCAGCGCCTGAATCAATTCGGCATTAAACTGAGTCTTGAAAACACCCAGCCCAATACCCTCATTGACTACGCAGTTGTCACCCGGCTGAACACGATCAAAGATCGTTACAGCGCTTCCGAAATCGATTGGGGGACCAACCTGGAAACTTCCCTTCCGGTATCGGACAAAGTATACGCCCTGTTTAATGCAGATGCATACGTTTCCCAGCGGGTGGACGAAGGAAATACCTTCGACCGGAACCTGTTCCGGGTGCAGCCTACCTTTAAATACGTGGACGAGCTGTTTTCCCTTTCCGCTGGTCTCAATGTAGTGAACGAAACAGATAAAGGGCTTGACATCAACCGGACCAAGGCCTTTCCGGTGATTGCACTGGACGTGGTGCCGATGCCGGGTCTTCATGTAACGGCCGGCTGGAATGGCGACATTGTACGGAATACCCTCCGGTCGATGCTGAGCGAGAACCAGTGGCTGGGTCCGAACCTCATCGTGGCGAACACCGTTAAAAATTCGGACATTTATGCGGGCGTAAAAGGGGAAATGGAAGGGTTTAATTACGAAGGAAAGGTTTCGTTTGCCCGTTACCGGAACTTTTACACGTTCAATAACACGCTCCTGGATACCACCCGCTTTGCGGCTTTGTACGACCCCAACAAAACCAATGTGCTGACCCTCTCCGCAGAGGCCGGCTACACCTTCAGCGAGCTGTTCAAAACCTCCTTGAAAACCAATTTCTTTGACTATGGCCTGGGCGATCTTCAGGAAGCATGGCACCGTCCTAATTTTACACTGAACTGGTTTAATGCCTTGACAATCAGTAAAAAACTGTTTATCACCACCGAGCTGTATACCCTCAGCGGCATGAAAGGTATGAATTTCAGATCAGGTGAGGTGCGGAAGCTGAAAACGATCACCGATCTGAACCTGAAAATAGATTATCTGCTGACCACCAATTTTTCCGCCTTTGTAACGATTAATAATATTTTAGGGAAAGAATACGAGCGTTATATGAATTACCGGCAGCAAGGATTAAATTTTATTGGAGGTTTATCCTTTTCTTTCTAACTTCGTAAGACAGATCTGAAAGCAATACGTATGGTAGAAGTTGATAAATATATCCGGAAACTCCTTTATGAACAGGATTGTGTGATCATTCCTGATTTTGGTGGTTTGTTAACTCACTATACGCCTGCGGGATATGAGGAGGTATCCCAGAAATATGTTCCTTCCAGCAGGAACGTTGCTTTTAATGAAGTTCTTAAAATGGACGACGGCCTCCTGGCCCAGTACATCTCGTTAAATGAAGGAATCTCCCGGGAGCAGGCGCAGCAGTGCATTCATGATTTTGTGGTGACGGCCCTTTCCCTTATCCGGAAAAACAAGGTCATTACCCTGATCGGTGTCGGGAATTTTCACCTGAACGAAGAAGGCCGCCTGGTATTCGAACCGGAACTGACACGCAATTTCCATACCGAGTTTTATGGATTGAATGCCCTGAAAGCAGTGGCCACAGGGAACACCCGGAAAAGCTATAGAGCAGCCGAACCGCTGGAAGAGGAACAGCTCCTCGTGCAGCCCCTGACGAAAACATCCGGCGGCTGGCTGAATTGGGCCAGCGCTGCCGTGATAGCGGGCCTGGTGGTTTATGTGAGCGCCGTGCTTTCCCAAAAACCGGGGACGATCGATACGACCAGTTCAATGAATCCGTTTACTGCCGTCATCAGCCTGTTCCAGCCCGCAGACGAGGAGCGGGAACAAACACTGGAGGTTGTGGATAAATCACGGACGTACGCGGCGGCGAATGCCGTACAACCCGAAGTGCCGGCATCCCCGGAAGCTGTTGTTGAGAACCTGGAAGTGGAGAACACGCTCCCCGAAGCAACCCTTCCTGAACCTTCCGAGCATCCGGCTGCGAGTAACCGGTTTTATATTATAACTTCTGTATATGAATCGGAAAGTTTGCTCGAAAAATACGGTAATGAAGTAGAAAATGCCCTAAAACAGCATGGATTCAACGATATCTCCACCTTGCAGGTAAAGGGCCGGTACCTCCTTTCCGCGGCAGGTTATCCGTCTTGGAGCGAGGCTTCAAAGGATTTACCCAAGCTGAAAAAGCATGTCGCCAAAGGCGCCTGGATCTATAAAGTCCGGTAAACCTTTGCCCGGCAGCGCTGCTTATGGAGGTGCTGCTTTCGGATGTGGATAACTCAAGGTAAATTGTGGATAACCCAAAATAGCATCCCCGGTTGTTAAACCTTTCCGGTCGGATGCAGTCCAAGAAAGCAGACGTTACGTTACCTGTAAAAGAGAATATTTTAGTAATTTCGTCGTTTAGTCGAAAACACCGATCACCATGATACTCATCACTGCCGAAGACCGTCAACGAATTGCCAAGTCCTGGACACTCGCCGTGTCGCTTACAACGGTGCTATTGATGTCTTTTGCATTTGTTAAATTAACCCGCTCCACACCGCCTGACACCCCGTTGGAGTTGTTTGTGGAAGTAAACTATGGCACCGATCCCATCGGATCCGGTAATATCCAGACATTCAATAAGCCGAGCGACTCCAAAGTTGCCGAAAATATGCGGCCCGAACCGGTGGAAAAGGAAGTAAAAGCCGTGAGCACTCCCAAGCCGGTTCCTCCGACCCCTAAAACAGAGGTTGTCAAAAAAGCGCCTGTTACCAAGGCAGTTGAAAAACCCGTCATTACGTCAAAAGTGGAAAGCCCGGTAGAGGAGAAGCCTGTTCCCGCTACGAAACAGGCAGAAACGGCCAGCGCCGCCAATACACCGGCTACCGCTGCCAAAGTGCCTGAAAAGGCTATCAACCAGGACGCCTTGTTCGCGAAATCGAAGGGAGGCGCTTCGGGAAGCAACGGCACAACCGGTACTACCAGCGGCATAGGCGGTAACAATAATGGAGACGATGCGAGTGGAGTAGGGGACAAAGGGTCGAAAGAAGGTAGTTTGTATGCCAAGAGCTACAAAGGGACCGGCGGCGGCGGCGGAACCAATGTCGGCTATAATCTCAAGGGATGGCGGTGGAAACAGCAGCCCCAGGTAAACGATAAATCGGACGCAACGGGTGACATTGTCTTCAAAATTGTAGTCGACCGGAACGGGCGGATTAAAAATGTGATCACACAAAGTACTACAGTGACGGACTATGCAGTCGTCAATCAATATAAAAATGCCGTACGGGTGCTGACCTTTATTCCCGAATCTTCCAATGTACCGGACGAATCTACCGGTACCATTACCTTTAAAATCCGGGCCAAGTAAATCCATGACCTTCGAGGACGCTGTCGGGTATCTGTATACCCGGTTACCGGTATTCCACAACATAGGCGCCCGGGCCTATCAACCAGGACTTCAGACGACCATCGCTTTGTGCGAAGCACTGGGAAACCCCCAGTTGAAGTATCCGACGGTTCATGTGGCGGGAACGAATGGAAAGGGGAGTACTTCCCATATGCTTGCTGCCGTGCTGCAGCAAGCGGGGTATAAAACAGGACTGTATACCTCTCCACATCTCAAATCATTCACCGAACGTATAAAAGTCGATGGCCAACCGGCCAGCGAACAGTTCGTGGCCGACTTTGTTGCCGCGAACC
The DNA here is from genome assembly GCA_040394475.1 of Telluribacter humicola. Taxonomy (GTDB): domain Bacteria; phylum Bacteroidota; class Bacteroidia; order Cytophagales; family Spirosomataceae; genus JBEBSD01. The sequence goes on from JBEBSD010000042.1 coordinate 16,475, forward strand.
GTACGCTGATCGAATCCATCAACCCTTCCTTTTTCGAAGTAACGGTGGCGATGGCCTTGTATTACTTTGCCCTTGCCGAAGTGGATATCGCCGTTATTGAAGTGGGGATGGGAGGGAGGCTTGACTCCACCAACATCATCACGCCCGTCCTTTCCGTCATTACCAACATCAGCTGGGATCATGTAAAGCAGCTGGGAAATTCGCTTCCGAAGATTGCGTTCGAAAAAGCCGGCATTATAAAAACGGGGGTTCCTGTGGTGATCAGCGAGCGCCAGGAACAGGATGTAATGGCGGTTTTTGAGCAGAGAGCCCTGCAGCAGCAAGCGCCTCTGACGGTTGCTGCCGATGAGTGGCTGATCCCGTCGGATGCCCTGGTAAATGGCCTTTATGAGCTGGAAGTCGTAAAACTTAACGATGTTAACAAAAGTAACACCATTAAATTGTCCCTGGATTTATGCGGGAGTTATCAGAAAAAGAATATTGCCGGTGTGCTGTCTGCTATTGAGGTGCTGCGTGCATCGGGTTGGGAAATCAGCCGGCACGTGACCGGCGAAGCGTTGAGACAGGTCACTGCGCTGACAGGCTTTAAAGGACGCTGGACCCTGCTTCAGGCCGATCCGCTGGTCGTTTGCGATACGGCGCATAATGTCGCCGGACTGACTGCGGTCATCCGGCAGTTTCTCAGCCTCCCGGCACAGCAGCGGCATTTTGTACTGGGTTTTGTAAACGATAAGGATATTTCAGGGATCCTCCCGCTGTTTCCCCGGGACGCCCGTTATTATTTCTGTCAGCCTTCCAATGCGCGGGCGCTGGCGGCGTCAGAATTGCAGCAGCAGGCACGATCGTACGGGCTGCGGGGAAGTGTCCACCCTGATGCAAACAACGCCCTGGAGGCCGCTTTAAAAGAGGCAAACCGTTTGGATACGATTTATGTCGGGGGCAGCACGTTCGTCGTGGCTGACCTGGACCGGTTACGTTAAATAGTTTTAAGTTACGCATGGCACGACAAAAAAGGCAGCGATTCGCGCAGAATGCACTGGCTGAAAATGTAATTGAAAAAGGAAAGCCTCTTTACACGGCGATTAAGGGCAAGTGGCGCGAGGTTTATTTCAACAATACAAATCCGATTGTCCTGGAGCTGGCCTGCGGGAAAGGAGAATACACCGTCGGGCTCGGACAATTGTTCCCGGAAAAGAATTTCATAGGCATTGATATCAAGGGAGAACGGATAGCCCGGGGAAGCCGGCAGGCATTGCAGGCCCGGCTGGACAATGTGGCTTTTCTGCGTACAGGAATTCAGTATATGGATGAATTCTTTCTGCCGGACGAAGTGGATGAAATCTGGCTGGTTCATCCCGATCCGCAACCCAAAGATAAGGACGAGAAAAAGCGGCTTACCAACCCGTTTTTTTTAGGACTATACGCTACTTACCTGAAAGAAGGCGGATTGTTCCATTTAAAAACAGACAACCCGTTTTTGTATCAGTACAGCCTGGAAACCTTGCAGAATTTACCCGCGTATAGCGTGCTGGAGCATACTGATAATCTTTACGAATCCCCGCAGCTGGAGGCGCACCACGGGATAGAGACCCATTACGAAAAACTGTTCGTTGCGAAGGGCTTTACCATTAATTATATTAAAGCCAGGGTTCTTAACAAAAATAGCTGAACTACAGAGTGTTATCCCTCTTTCGTTCAACTATTTCCGGTGATTTTATGCCCCTGGGATTACTTGCTGATCAAGGTAGCGAAATACGCAACGGTACGCACCAGCTGCGCGACATACGAACTTTCATTATCGTACCAGCTGACCACACGGATCAATTGCGTATCCCCGATTTTCTGCACGCGCGTCTGGGTGGCGTCAAACAGGGAGCCATAGGAAATCCCGATCACGTCACTGCTGACGATCAGGTCTTCTGTATACCCGAAGCTTTCGTCTGAAGCGGCTTTGGCGGCAGCATTTATTGCTTCAACCGAAGTTTCTTTCCCGACGATAGCCGTAATTTCCGTCAGTGAACCGGTGATGGTCGGTACCCGCTGGGCGCTTCCGTCCAGTTTTCCTTTCAACTGGGGTAATACCAGTCCGATTGCCTTGGCGGCGCCTGTACTGTTGGGCACAATGTTCTGGGCTGCAGCACGGGCCCTGCGCAGGTCTCCTTTCGGATGCGGCGCATCCTGTGTATTCTGATCGTTGGTATAGGCATGAATGGTCGTCATCAGGCCGTTGACGATTCCGAACTCCTTGTCGAGGAACTGCGCCACGGGAGCCAGGCAATTCGTGGTACAGGAGGCACAGCTGATAATAGTCTCGCTTCCGTCCAGGATATCGTGGTTCACATTATACACAACGGTTTTCAGATCGCCTGTAGCGGGAGCAGAGATGACCACTTTTTTAGCGCCGGCCGTCAAATGGGCTTCTGCTTTGGTTTTATCCGCAAAGAAACCGGTACATTCCAGTACAACGTCTACATCGTGCGCGCCCCAGGGAATCTGCGACGGGTCACGTTGAGCGTAAATATTGATTTCTTCTCCATTGACAATGATTGAATTATCCGTATGGGTTACGTCCTGGCCAAAGCGGCCCTGTGCCGTATCATACTTTAACAGGTGAGCCAGTACCGATGGGCTGGTAAGGTCATTGATGGCCACCACATCAATCCCCTCTTTATTGTAAATTTGACGAAAAACGAGCCGGCCTATCCTTCCAAAGCCATTAATAGCTACTTTAATTTGTGCCATGATTTGATGAATTGTTAGATGTTTTCGAAAGCAATATTAGTGAAAATGACAGGAGAATAAAAACAGCAATAGGATTTATCTCAGAAAATAGCCGTAATCCGCGTTTCCGGGAGCTACCGGGCGGTTGGGGCGGCTGTTTTTAATCAAATTCCGTTAACTGCCGGATTTGGACGCGTTACCGGTACAGTTGTTTAGTAAATCACTACTTTAGTAATAATACTAATCCAGGTATTCAGCATCGTATCCCTGCGGCAACCGGCGTTGCGGGCCGCTAAAATATATTCTTCCCACACGGTTGATTAGCATAAAGGATAACGGTATTTTTGGGCCTGAAAAGGGTAGGGGAGATCGGGCAACTACAGTTGTATCATAGCGTTTTTCACAGAGAACAAAACCAAATTTTCGTTTTTAAATGTAATTTAAGTCACTCATTTAGAAGTAATTATTATAGTTTAATTAAATTAAAAGTTTATTATGGATTTTGCATTAGAAATAGAACAGGCGTGGACGAACCGGGAGCTGTTAAAGGAAGAAAGTACCGTTTCCCTGATCCGGAATATTGTAGAAGAGGTGGACAAAGGCCGGCTGCGTGTCGCCGAACCTGCGGCGGATGGAAGCTGGCAGGTTAACGAATGGGTGAAGAAAGCGATCATTCTTTACTTCCCGATCCAGCAGATGGAAATTAGCAAAGTTAGTATTTTTGAGTACCATGACAAGATGTTGCTAAAGACGGGTTACCAGGAGCTCGGGGTCCGGGTGGTGCCGCCGGCGACAGCGCGTTACGGCGCGTATATTGCCAGGGGAGTGATCCTGATGCCTTCTTATGTGAATATCGGTGCCTATATTGATTCCGGTACCATGGTCGATACCTGGGCGACGGTGGGCAGCTGTGCCCAGATCGGGAAGGATGTCCACCTTAGCGGCGGGGTTGGAATCGGCGGGGTGCTGGAGCCCGTACAAGCCGCTCCGGTTATTATCGAAGACGGCGCCTTCATAGGCTCCCGTTGTATCGTGGTAGAGGGCGCACGTGTGGGGAAAAGAGCCGTTTTAGGTGCGGGAGTGACCATCACAGGCAGTTCTAAAATTATCGATGTCACCGGGAGTGAACCCGTTGAATATAAAGGCTATGTTCCCGAAAACTGCGTGGTAATCCCCGGAACCGTGCCCAAGGAATTTCCGTCAGGAACCTACCAGGTTCCTTGTGCATTAATTATCGGAAAGCGGAAAGCCAGTACCGATCTGAAGACTTCCTTGAACGATGCGTTGCGGGAAAATAATGTGAGCGTCTAGTTTAGAATCCGATAGGAAGGTTTATTTGAAGGGTGTTCTTAGGGACACCCTTTTTTTTGTGCTGCGGACCCGGCGAAAGGGTAACACTGAGGGCACAGAGAGAAAAACACGGAGGTGGCACGGAGAAAAACAGGTAACGGTACTGTCCGTATTCAATTGGCGAGTCTTTTTTTGTTTAGGATGTTGAATCCTATCGTTCACATTAGCAACTGGTTAGTTCACAATAATACTATCTGTGTTGACATACGTAACTATCTTCGTTCGTCTATGTGAATCTTATATTTTTCACAAATGTTAATTATTTATAATTCCCGAAAAAATGCGTTCTTTGTGGAGAATACGACCTCATTGCAGGGGTTTACTAATGTGTAACACGATGGTATTGAGCGAAAAAATTAAATGGATCATTGATAACAAAAGTAACTCGTCGTCTCATTTCGCCGATGAGATAGGGGTCCCCCGATCGGCCATTTCGCACATACTGGCGGGCAGAAACCGTCCCAGCCTGGAGCTGATCCTGAAGATTAACAAACGGTACCCGGAATTGGGTGTGAACTGGATTTTGGACGGCCAGGACATCACTGCGATAGACGGACCTGTAAGTGTAAGAGAAACAGTGGAATATGACGTTCAGAAGGGGCAAAAAAGGGCTGCAGGCAGGCCGTTAGATTTGTTTGACCAAGTCTCTCACGATACCGGTACCGTACAGCCAATTCTCAAGCCGGACGATAAACGGATAGAAAAGATAATGGTCTTTTATAAAGACGGGACATTCCAGGAATTTCAGTAGGTTTTAGGTTTTAGGGAAAAGGCGATCTCTGATCAGATGGCAATCAGCTGCCTTTTACCGCTGCCATTTGACTGTTGTAGTAAGGTATGGTCAATTGCCATGTTTTGCCTTTTAGGGTTACCTGCACTTCAACAGACGTTTCAGTTTCAGCAATAATGGCCGCCTTTACAGAAGGGGTTTTTCCTGCTGATGGAAGTAAGAGCCATACATAGGTCTGAGCGCCTTTAATTTCCGATCGATAGGACGTTGCTGTATTCGGCATGTAAACATTGTATTCAGGACTGTACCAGCCTTGTAACGCAGGTTGTTCCTGTCCTTTACTACTATGGATGTCCATCTCGATGTCTCCAACCGGTATCACGGCCAGGTTACCTGCAGCGTTATCGGTCCTGACAACGGGCCCGTCCTGTTTCACCTTACAATCAGGATGCCAGTGCCATAGGGTTTCTATCTGACGGGGTTTGTCAGTCTCGATACGATCCGCAATGATCCAGAATTCTCCTCGTACATAAAGCATTGCCCGGGTATGGCTCGCCATGCCGTCCACATTTTTAAAAGAACTAAAGGAGTTGGAGGCATAGTCAAACACCGGTGTTATCCGGGTGTGGTTTTCACTTAATGGCGCTGTCGCCAATATCGGACCGGGGTTTTGTCCCTTTCCGTCAATCAAAACCAAATTGTGGCTTTCACTGCCTCTCGCGTAGGCGCCGAATTTTTGGGCAACTTCACCCGTATAAGCAAACCGACCCGCATCCACGAGCAAATCGCGGCCGTAGGCTGAAATGGAAATATGCAGCTTATCATTATGCTGATGGCCGCTTCCCCACGGACCAATATCAAAGAAAGACCAATGCGCCTGCGCATCATAGCCACTTCTGGAAATAAGTTGCCCTGCCCAAGGAAACACATAGGAAGGACCTGCATCGGGTTTTTGCCCCGTTTTTCCATTGGATGCAATATAAGCCCATTCCGGTTGCTTATAGCGTTGTGCAGCCGCCAGGAGTAAGTTTCTGTCACTGCCGCGATCGCCATCATTGTTCAAGATGCGAAAACCATCCGGGCGAACGGCCCTGGCAATATAGTCATACATACTGACGATGGTCTGACTAAAATAGGGCGGAAGGGGGCGATTTGCCCGATCGCAGATCTCTTTAAACAATTCGAAATTAGCCAATGACACATTGTGGTAATGGGAGGTCAGTTCTGTTTGGACGCCATCCGGATATACTTGCCCTTTCATGCTTTCTGTCATCGCGCCAATTGCATAGGTCAGCCATTCATCCGAGTTCTTATACTCAGGAAAATTGGTCGCCGCGGTTGCCAAAGCCGATATTTCCATAGTCAGCCAGTTGTTGCCCCCGTGGAAGTTCCTGCTATAATGGGCATGATCGGGAAGACTGCTCAAGATCAACAGCCGGGTTGCCGGAGACAAATAAGGGCTTTCCTGCAAGCCGTAAAACAGGCGGGACCACACCTTTATCCTGGCGGCCACTTCAAGGCCGCGCCAGACTGAAGTACTACTCTTTGCCGCAGGATAAGGCATACTTTTTAAGATAAAATCCTTGAAAAACAGATCAATGAATTCAACATACCGGAGATTCCCTGTTTGCATATAGGCATTGAACACCGTCCCCAGCTGAGTATGCCTATTGGATAACCATGCCCATTCCTTATCATCATTCGGTCCTTTATAGTACCAGTCGCGATGACCGTCCGGCAGGTAGGGTACCTCGCCGCGAACATTTTGTACCACGTATACATTCTTCAGAATAGTGTCGGCTGCGGGTACAGTGGCTGCCGTTGCCGGCGGTAATGGCTTTCTAAGGAAAGCAGCGGTATTGCCCGTTTGATAATAAGAAAGTAGTTGCTTACATGTTTCCACCAGATCGCCCCTCTGGTAGGAGGCCCTCACTTTTTCCAAACCTGGTTGGTCCAGATCGAATTGCGTGATCATCGTTTTCATTTTTTCCGGATAGGCCTCACAGAGATCCTCTACAGACTGCAGATCCTGCCATTTTTTCTGAGCGTAACTTATCTCAGCAATCGAAAAAAGAATAATGAATGCAACGAGTGATTTTATAAACATATAAAGGGTTGTTCAATGCGGACAAAACTAAAGCGAAGTGTCGACCACGAATTCCAGATAATCGCCGTCCGTGAAGTTGTTTACCGAAGGAATCGCAACGGGAGTATCCATTGCCGCCATGACCGCGCCTTGCAGGCAGCCGTTGCGTGCCGGATACACGTTTAAGGTAAATGTAGCCACGGAACCAACGGCGCTGTCAGCATCCAGCAGGGGTGTCCAGGCATAGCCGTTCAGATCCTTCCAGGAATCATCCCAGGCATATCTCCGCCACGAAACAGGCTCATAGAAGCCCGAAGAAACCGCTACAGGATCCGAAAATGCAAGACAGCTATACGCCTCTTTGTAGATATGGAACCGGGGAATTACATTGGACGCACCGGTTTTGGTCACTTTCAGCGTGACTGACCGGACGTATTGATCGGAGCCTTTCAGGAAGTATTGCCGGCTGAAACCTGAGCTGTAATACTCTGTCGGAGTGCTATAGGCTGTAGTTTCCAGCTGCCAGGAAAATCCCGGGCCCGCCCGGGGCGCAGCTTCTACAAACGGCTCGGGGACTACCGGTTCTACCCGTTTTTTCCGGCAACCGGTTAATGAGATGGCCAGAGCCGCCAGCACAAGAAAAATAAGTCGCTGCATATTCACCACGGATTACTCAGGTTTTCACAGATGAAAAAAGAATATACTAATCAGAGAAAAGTAGCTCAATCTATTCAATAAAAACAAACAAAACAATTTACGCAGCTTCTCACAGATGAAATGACTGAACTAATCTATGATAATCCCGTGTGATTTCTGGTTATCTGTTTGTTGTATAATTTATATTATGTTAAATAAAGATAACCATCCCTCACCCTGACCCATAAAAAAAGGCTCCCCATCTTCCATGGAGAGCCTTTGAACGTCGGTGAAATTATTCCGCACAGGGAATATTCTTTCCTTCTACCTGCGTGATAATATTATTGATATTTTCCAATGTATCCTTGGCATCGGAATCAGGCTTCACAGCAGTTGCCTTTTCGAAATACGGCCGTGATTTTTTGAACCGACCGCATACCTTGCTTTCTACTTCTTTACCGCGCTGCTGATATTCCTGCATGTTCATGTTGTCGACCTCGCGCTTCAGCTCAACGGCTTCATTGTAGTAAATTGCCCCGAGGCCGAATAATGCATCATAATTGTTGCCATCCACCGCCAGTGCCTTTTCGTAAGTAGCCGTTGCATTAGCCTTCGCCTCTGTTTGCTTTGCGCGGGCTTCCGTCAGCTCCTTCTGAAGAGCATCCTTGTCAACTCCCTGATTAGCCGCTTCCAGCGCCTGTAAATCAGCTTCCAATTTGGCTATCGCTTCGGTGGTCTGACCTTTTGAGGTAACGACGTCGCTCAGCTGGCGTTTCAGTTCGGCATTCCGGGGCTGCGCCTTGATACGCGCTTCCAGGCGTTTTACTTCTGCTTCATACACTTCCGCCTTCGATTTTTCTTCTTCTATCTGGTCGGCTATTTTATCCTTTTGGCTGCTCGCAGCTCCCAGTTGATCCTCCAGTTCCCGTACTTTACGTGCGTAGGTAGAATGGCTGTTGTCGTACAAAATCCCGAGGTTGGTCAGGTTGATGATGTTGGTAGGATCTTTTTCCACCAATTCGGTTAACTCCTTTACCGCGTCATCTTCTTTTCCGGATACCAGCAGGATGTTGACTATCTCCGAATGCAGGTCTTTGTTGCCCGGGTTCACTTCCAATCCTCTCTTCAAAGCATCACGTGCCTTATCATACTGCTTCTCTGCTTTGTAGAGTTGCGATAAGCCGTAAAATACACTCGGATCCTTTCCCCCGTTTTTGGTGAAATTTTCGTAATTGGTAATAGCTGCTTCGGAATTTTCAATCTGCTGTGCAGCAATTCCGCCAAATAAGGCCCCGGTGGTGTCTTTCTTAAACAGTTCCTGCGCGCTGTTGAAATGCTTCAATGCAGCTTCCAGGTCTTTTGCCTGAAAACGCTTCACTCCCTGATTGATAAAACCGTTGTACAGTTCCGACGGCGTCTCCGCTTCCAGGATCTGCTGCGCTTCCTTTGCAAGTTTACCAGGCTCTCCCTTTTTAGTAATATCCAGCTCGACTACTTTTTTGTAAGCTTCCAGCGCTTTCTCGGCGGCTTCGGCATCAATAATATCCGTAGTATCCCTGGAGGAGGCTATTCCTTCATATATTTTAGCCCGTTCCTGCCAGGTGCTCGCTTTCGTATTGGCTTTAGGATCCTGGATTTTGCTATCCGATTTTTGTTTGTCTTTCTTATACTGGCTCGTTAAAGCGGCTTCTAATGCGTCCTGGGAAAAGGCCGGCGCGCAAAACAGGCCCAGGATAGAAAAAATTAGGACTTTTTTCATAGATTACTAATGATGATTTAAGTTGAGATATATTATTCGGTTGGTTCATCGTTTTCCGAAGATACTGCGGTAGCAGCTTCATCCGCCGGGCCTTCCGGCAGGACGCTGTCCTCTGGCTCCTCTTCCTCTTCTTTGGCCAATCGGGTTACGGAAGATATTTCATCGGATGCCTGTAGCTTGATCAGCTTGACTCCCTGGGTGTTACGACCTGCCAGGCGTATATCTTCCACATCCATCCGGATCGCAATACCATTTTTAGTGATGATCATCAGATCATCCGATTCCGTCACCTGTTCGATCGAAACCAGTTTCCCCACTTTCTCAGTAGCTTTCAGGGTGGTTACTCCCTTTCCGCCCCGGTTCGTAATCCGGTAATCCTCGATTGAGGAACGTTTACCGAAACCATTTTCCGAAACAACCAGCAATTGCACATCTTCCCTGGAAATACAGACCATTCCGATCACCTTATTATCGCCTTCAGGGGTATCAAGGTTAATCCCTTTCACACCCGCAGCGGTCCGCCCCATCGGACGTACTGTTTTTTCATTGAACCGAACGGCCCGTCCCACACTGGATGCGATGACGATATCATTGTCACCACTGGTAAGCGCTACGTTCAGCAGCCGGTCGCCCTCATGAATGGATATTGCAATAATTCCATTCTGGCGGGGTCTTGAATAAGCTTCCAGCAAGGTTTTTTTGATCGTCCCTTGCTGCGTACACATAATGATGTAATTGTTGTTGATATAATCGGCATCACTGAGCGTTTTCACGTTGATGACGGAACGGATCTTATCTCCGGACTCGATGCTGATAATATTCTGGATAGGCCGGCCCTTCGCGCTCTTCTGGCCTTCCGGCACTTCGTATACCTTCAGCCAGTACAATTTACCAAACTCCGTAAAAAAGAGCAGGTAATTAAGCATCGTGGCCGAAAACAGGTGCTCGGTGAAGTCTTCGTCCTTGGTTTTGACACCGCGGGCACCTACCCCACCCCTGCTTTGGGTGCGGTATTCATGAAGGGGGGTTCTTTTAATATAACCGCTGTGAGAAATCGTTATCAGCATTTCCTCATCGGCAATCATATCTTCATCGCTGAATTCCTCCGCTGCGTATTCTATTTCGGTACGACGCTGATCTCCGTAACGTTCCTTGATCTCGCCCAGCTCGGTTTTGATAATCTCATATTTCCGGTGCTCATTGGCAAGAATATCCCGCAAGTCGGTAATGAGTTTCATGATCTCCTCGTATTCCTGCACAATTTTTTCCCGCTCCAGACCGGTAAGGCGTTGCAGGCGCATTTCCAAAATGGCTTTGGCCTGTATTTCCGAAAGGCTGAATTCGGTTATCAAACCGGTTTTGGCAGCTTCCGGGTCTCTGGAATTACGGATCAGGTTGATGACCGCATCGAGATTGTCGAGCGCAATCAGCAATCCTTCCAGAATATGCGCCCGTTTTTCAGCCTCGCGCAACTCAAACTGCGCCCGCCTGGTGATCACTTCCAACCGGTGCTCCACGTAATACTTGATGAGCTCCTTCAGATTAAGCAACAAGGGCCTGCCTTTCACCAGCGCTACATTATTAACGCTGAAAGACGACTGAAGCGGCGTGTACTTATAAAGATGGTTGAGTACGATATTGGGAATCGCGTCTTTTTTCAGGTCGAAAACCACACGCATCCCGTCACGGTCCGATTCATCACGGATATCGGAAATACCATCCAGTTTTTTGTCATTGATAAGGCCGGCGATTTTCTCAATCATCATGGCCTTATTGGTCATATAGGGAATTTCTGTAAAAATAATCTGTTCCTTCCCGGTTTTCGTCACCTCAAAATGCGATTTCCCCCGGACCATCACCCGCCCTCTTCCTGTTTCGAACGCAGCACGTACTCCCTGGTAACCGTATATCGTCCCGCCGGTCGGAAAATCAGGCGCTTTGATATACTGCATCAGCTCGGCAATCGTAATCTCAGGATTCTCAATATAGGCGATGGTGCCGTCGATGACTTCCGACAAATTATGCGGGGCCATATTGGTTGCCATCCCTACCGCAATCCCGGACGACCCGTTAACGAGCAGATTGGGGAATTTGGCCGGAAGGACTGTGGGTTCTTTTAAGGAGTCGTCAAAGTTGGGCTGGAAATCGACTGTTTCTTTTTCGATATCATTCAGCAACTCATCCGAAAGGCGCTTCAGACGCGCTTCCGTATACCGCATCGCCGCCGGAGAATCGCCATCTACAGACCCGAAGTTACCCTGCCCGTCCACCAACAGGTACCGCAAGGACCATTCCTGTGCCATACGAACCATGGTGTCATAGACAGACGCATCTCCATGGGGGTGGTATTTTCCCAACACCTCCCCTACTATACGGGCTGATTTTTTATGTGGCCGGTTGTACTTAACGCCCAGGTCTTCCATTCCAAATAAAACCCTGCGGTGCACCGGCTTTAATCCGTCCCTGACATCAGGCAGGGCACGTGAAATAATAACGGACATGGAGTAATCGATATATGCTCCACGCATTTCATCCTCAATATTAATGGGGATTACGTTTTGTCCGGATGTTGATTCTTCCATAAATAAGCTTTGGAACCAGTAATTTTAATTGTTTACGATCCGACCTTATCTTTGTCTTAAAAAGAATAAAGCCAATTAGGTATCAAATTACGGGATTATTGCTGGTTTAAACAAAAAAAAGCGTCTGTGTGGGGATAATTCTGCCAGGGTGAAGAAAATCGTCCCGCTGCTGGTAAGATCCTCCGGATTTTACCAGGGATAATCTGTTGCGCTGCCCGCCGGCAGCGGGGGAAATTGTACCCGAAATTACCCATTTGGTAACGCTCCCCGGATACGCAGGTCCGACCGCCATATGACCCGTGTCGTGACGCTTCCTAACGGGCATTCTATAAAAATTGCCATCCGGATCATTATAAATCAACAATTTCCGGCTTCTGAAAAGAAACAAAACAATCATCGTGCTGCTCTTACTCACTTTCTTGTCTATCGTTTGCCTGGTCCTCCTTATTGTCTGGGTAAAGCTTGATACATTTATTTCCTTTCTGCTCGTCGCTATCGGACTCGGATTAGCGGCCGGCATGTCGGTTGGCGACATTGGTATTGCCGTCCAGAAAGGAATCGGCAGCACGTTGGGAGACCTGGTGATGATTGTCGGATTCGGGGCGATGCTGGGGAAAATTGTAGCCGACAGCGGGGCAGCGCAGCGGATTACAGACTTTCTGATTCAGCTGTTCGGCCGGAGATTCATGCTCTGGGGACTCGCTCTTGCCGGTTTTGTGATCGGGATCCCGCTGTTCTACAACGCCGGCTTTGTCATCGTCATCCCGTTGATTTTCATGATTGCAGCCTCCACCAAAACGCCGATGCTGGTGGTGGCCATTCCGATGCTGTCGGCCCTGTCGGTCGCGCATGGTTACCTCCCCCCCCACCCTTCCCCGGCTGCCATTGCTGCTCAGTTAAATGCCGATCTGGGAAAAACATTGCTCTACGGTATTGTAGTGGCGATTCCCGCCATAGCCCTGGCCGGGCCCGTTTTCGGCAGAACGCTGGGCAAGTTTCATCCGAAACCGCTGACGGACCTGTTCGATGCAACCCCGCGCCCGGCTCATGAGCTGCCAGGACTCGTCATCAGCATTATTACCGCACTGTTACCGGTTTTTTTACTCATTTCGATGGCGCCGCTGAACCGCCATTTCCCGGGATTTTCGCTGCTTGAACTGATGGCTGAGCCCTGGTTCGGAATGCTGGTCTCTGTTTTATTTGCCGCCTACACGCTGGGCATCCGCCGGGGACAGTCGATGCACAAAATCACAAAATTATTTGAGGAAGCTTTTAAAGGCGTGGCGGTTATTTTACTGATCATCGCCGGGGCGGGCGTATTCAAGCAAATTATGACCGACAGCGGTGTCAATGCGTACATCGGGAATGCTCTCAAGGGGATGGATGTTCCCCCTCTGGTGCTGGCCTGGGGCATCTCGGCGGTGATCCGCATTTGCGTCGGATCCGCAACCGTTGCCGGACTCACCACAGTGGGCCTGCTGGCGCCTATGCTGCTTACACTTGAGGTTTCTCCCGAACTTGCTGTATTGGCCATCGGAGCCGGAAGCCTGATGTTCTCGCATGTAAACGACGGCGGTTTCTGGCTGTTTAAGGAATACTTCAACGTCAGTATCAAGGAAACATTGCTGACCTGGTCCGTAATGGAAACCATTGTCTCCGTAGTGGGGTTGGCAGGTGTATTGCTGCTGGATGCATTGATTTGACCTCGGGCGGCAGGTACCATTCCCTTTGGTTATCTCAAGGCTATGCGTTAATTTTGAATAGATTTCCATTCAGGTAATTACATGAGATTACCTGAACGGACGATCCTACTTAACCATACTTAATATATCTTAACAGTAACTCGATGTCTTATGACTCCTGAAGAAAATTTTAGCAGGTTGGGCTTAGAACTTCCCCCGGCACCAAGCCCTGTGGGGGTTTACAAACCCGCCCTGGTGATCGATAACCGCTGGTTGTATGTGTCCGGACACGGGCCTGTATTGCAGGATGCCACCCTTATCCAGGGCCGTGTGGGAGATGAAATCGAACTCGAAGATGCCAAGCTGGCGGCACGTCAGGTAGGATTGGCCATTCTGGCCACTATTATCGCGCAAACGGGCTCCCTTGACCGGATAAAACGGGTGGTGAAAGTACTGGGCATGGTCTATTGTTCGTCTGATTTCACGAAACATCCCTATGTTATAAACGGCTGTAGCGAACTGTTTGCTTCGGTCTGGGGACCGGATAACGGAATTGGCGTGCGGAGCGCTGTGGGAATGGGAACACTGCCGGATAAAATACCGGTAGAAATTGAAGCGATGTTCGAGCTTCACTGAAAAAAATCGCTCAGCGATAAAACCACTATGAATTTTAAAACGTCAACGTATACAGATGGCCAATTGGTACGAATTAAACAAACCTGACCAGGTAGACTCCCCTGCCTTACTCGTATATAAAGCACGTGTGGAGCAGAATATAAATTTCATGATCCGGACAGTGAGTGGTGATAGCACGCGGCTGGTGCCGCATGTGAAAACGCATAAAATGGGCGAGATCGTCAAAATGCAGCTGGAAGCAGGCATCAGTAAATTTAAATGTGCTACGATTTCCGAAGCGGAAATGCTGGCCGAAGCCGGCGCTAAATGGGTATTGGTTGCCTACCAGCTCGTGGGACCCAAAATTGACCGGCTGCTCGCACTGGCTGCAGCCTACCCCGATGTCCAGTTCGGGGTCCTGATCGATAACCGGGCGGTTGCTAAGTATATGAACGACCGGTGCAAGGGAAAAAAAATATCCCTGCTGATTTTCCTCGATGTCAATATGGGGATGAACCGGACCGGACATCCGATTAATTCCGAACTGCTGCTTTTGTACGATTACATCTACCGGCTGCCTAATCTGCTTCTGGCCGGGCTCCATTGTTACGACGGCCATATCGGGGATCAGTTTTTCAAAGACCGGAAAACAAAATCCGACGCGGCTTTCGAACCCTTGAATGAGCTCTTCCATTTTGTTGAAGTGAACGGCCTGCCGGATCCGGTGATCATTGCGGGCGGATCACCGACGTTTACGGTGCACGCCCGACGCAGAGAATTCTTATGCAGCCCGGGAACCTGTGTGCTGTGGGATTACGGCTATAGTGACCGCTATAAGGAGCAGCCTTTTCAGCATGCCGCCGTGTTACTGACCCGGGTGATTTCAAAACCTGTCCCCGGTTTGATCACTGTTGACCTGGGACACAAAGCCGTGGCCGCCGAAAACCCGATCGACCGGAGGCTTCGCTTCCTCAACCTCAAGGAATATACCCTCATAAGCCAAAGCGAAGAACATAGTGTGCTGCAGGTCGATAACTGGAACGATATTCTGATCGGGGATACGCTTTATGCCCTACCCTATCATATCTGCCCTACAGTAGCGCTTCATGCCAGCGCTGTAATTGTAGAGGATGGAGAAGTTACCGACGAATGGAAGGTCTCTGCCAGGGATCGCCGCATCACCTACTGAGCGGGAATAGCGCCCGTGGACGGTGTCTCCAGACCGTGGACTGTGTCTCCACAGTCCACCGCCAGGCTCGCGTCAAAATAACAGTTATTTAATACGAAGAAGGGTCCGTAATACGGGCCCTTTTTTTACGGAACAGCATCCACTGCATTCGCATCGGTGCGACAGGATTGTTTTTCCGGATGGAAGCTGCAGCCTGCCGCGAACAGTAATGTCCCGGCAGTGGAAATTTCCTATTTATTCATTATCAAACAATATCCTGAAGAATAGATTAAAGCCGGTATTTTATTTGTATTAATTATAAGTTAGCAAAATTTTATAAATATTTTGATACTAAATTTTCCTATGCCAATAAATCTATAATACTTCATTTAAATTTCGACAAAATCATGTTTTACAAAATTTGTTTATTATTAAATTGCCAACCGAAAAATTAAAATCATCTGAACTGTATTGGTATGGGTAATCGGAGAATTACCGCTCAGGTGACGGGATTTTTATACGAAGAGAGGAGTTAATGCTTTTAATATAGATAGATGTCAGTAGAACAATTGAACCACCGGGGACTTTATCGCCCGGAATTTGAACATGACGCGTGCGGAATCGGGTTTCGGGCACACATGAAAGGTCATAAGTCGCACCAGATTGTTGCGGATGCCATTCATATGCTGGAACGTATGGATCACAGGGGAGCATGTGGCTGTGACCCCAATACAGGGGATGGCGCCGGGATCCTGATCCAGATCCCGCATGAATTTTTTGTGGAAGAATGTACCAGGCTCGGGTTCCAGTTGCCGGCGGCCGGTGAATATGGCGTAGGAATGATTTTCTTCCCGAGGGAAGAACGGGTGAGAGAAGAGAGCCGCAATATTCTTAACCGTAAAATCAAAGCGCTGGGAATGACCTTACTGGGATACCGGAAAGTACCGACCCTGAACGATTCACTCGGTGAAGGATCACTTTCCGTGGAACCGTACGTAGAGCAGGTTTTCATCAAAAAACCACCGCTGCTCGAGGACGACCTGGATTTTGAACGGAAACTGTATGTCTTAAAACAAGCCAGCGTCCGCTTAATCAATGAAACTGTAAAAGGCGCCAGGGATTCATTTTATTTGCCCACCCTGTCAAGCCGTACAATTGTTTATAAAGGACAGCTGACCACGGAACAGTTAAAATACTACTTCCCGGACCTTGAAAACGAATCCGTAGTATCGGCGCTTGCCGTTGTACACTCCCGTTTCTCAACCAACACCTTTCCTTCCTGGAAGCTGGCACAGCCGTTCCGTTATATTGCCCATAACGGAGAAATCAATACTGTAAAGGGAAATGTCAACTGGATCCGGGCCGGAGAGAAGTCTTTCCAGTCTGACTATTTCTCCAAGGAAGAGATGGATATGATCCTGCCGATCTGTGACAAGGACCAGTCGGATTCGGCCAACCTGGACAATGCCATCGAATTGCTGTATCTCACCGGCCGCTCATTGCCCCATGTAATGATGATGCTTATCCCCGAAGCCTGGGACGGCAACGAACAGATGGATCCGGCGAGAAAAGCTTTTTACGAATACCATTCGGCCATTATGGAACCGTGGGACGGTCCGGCTTCGATCTCGTTTACAGACGGAAAAATAGTAGGTGCAACACTCGACCGAAACGGGCTTCGTCCGTCCCGTTACTGGGTACTCAACGACGATACCATTATTATGGCATCCGAAACCGGTGTGCTTGAAAATGTGGACCAGTCGAAAGTGTTGCTGAAAGGGCGTCTGCAGCCCGGACGTATGTTCGTAGTCGACATGGAAGAGGGCCGGATTATTCCGGACGAAGAACTGAAATCCGCCATTTGCTCCCGCCAGCCGTACCATGAATGGCTGACCGAAAACAAGCTGAAGGTTGAAGACCTGGATCACCCGATCCGCATGTACCGGAACTATGATGACCGGTCGCTGCTGAAACGCCAGATCGCCTTCGGGTTCAGCTCCGAAGATCTCCGGATGATTCTGGCGCCTATGGCGCAGTCAGGTGTTGAGGCGATCGGCTCCATGGGGACCGATGTGCCGCTGGCCATACTTTCCGATCAAAGCCAGCACCTGTCCAATTATTTCAAGCAGCTGTTTGCGCAGGTGACCAATCCGCCTATTGATTCCATCCGGGAACGGGCTATTATGTCCCTGATTTCGTTTGTCGGCGGCGGTGAAAACCTGTTGGAAGAAGGCCCCAAGCATTGCCGTCAGATCGAAATTCCGCACCCGGTTCTCACGATTTCGGAGTTCGACAAATTACGATTTGTGGATAAAAGCCATTTTCAGGCAAAAACGATTAATACTTATTTTCGCTCGGATGAAGGCGGAAAAGGACTCGCGCGTGCGCTGGAGCGGATCTGCCGGTACGCTGAAGATGCTATCGAGGATGACTTTGAAATCCTGATCCTGTCCGACCGGGCGATTGATTCCAACCATGCGCCTATCCCCTCTTTACTGGCTACTGCCGCCGTACACCACCACCTGATCCGTAACGGTCTGAGAGGGAAAGTCGGACTGCTGGTAGAAACCGGCGACGCCTGGGAGACCCACCATTTCGCAACCCTGATCGGCTACGGCGCTTCGGGGGTGTGTCCCTACATGGCTTTCGAAACCATCTCCCACATGAACCGGAAAGGGATGATCGAGGGGACGTTTGCGGATGACAAACTGCATTATAACTACATTAAAGCCGTTAATAAAGAATTGCTGAAGATTTTCTCCAAAATGGGAATATCGACGCTGCAATCGTATCAGGGCGCCCAGATTTTCGAATGCCTGGGACTGAACAAAGAGGTAATCGATCAGTATTTTACAGGAACCATTTCGCGGATCGGAGGACTGGGCCTGAATGAAATTGCCCGGGAAATTCTTGTCCGGCATAAAGTGGCGTACCCCGAAAAGACGGGATTGAACCAAAAACTGGAAGTAGGAGGTTTTTACCAGTGGAAACAGCGGGGGGAAGTACATATCTTTAATCCGCAGACCGTCCATCTGCTGCAGCATTCCACCCAAACGAATGACTATGGACTCTTCAGGAAATACTCAAAGCTGATTGACGACCAGACCCAGAAAGCGCTTACCCTGAGGGGCTTGCTCCGTTTCCGAAAAGGGGCGCCGGTCCCGTTGGAAGAGGTGGAGCCGATCGAAAGCATTTTCAAACGGTTTGCTACCGGGGCCATGTCCTTTGGCTCTATCTCCTGGGAAGCCCACACGACGCTGGCCATTGCGATGAACCGCATCGGTGGAAAATCCAACTCGGGCGAAGGAGGGGAAGACGAGCTGCGCTACACCCCGAAGGCCAATGGCGATAATCTGAATTCCGCTATCAAGCAAGTCGCTTCGGGACGTTTCGGCGTCACCAGCTATTATCTTGCCAATGCCCGGGAGCTCCAGATTAAAATGGCGCAGGGGGCCAAACCCGGTGAAGGAGGACAGCTGCCCGGCCATAAGGTAGACGACTGGATAGGCCGGACGCGCCATTCCACTCCCGGCGTGGGCTTAATTTCACCGCCGCCACACCATGATATTTACTCTATTGAGGATCTGGCACAGCTGATCTATGACCTTAAAAATGCCAATGAACAGGCGCGGATCAGCGTAAAGCTGGTTTCTGAAGCCGGTGTGGGAACCATCGCTGCAGGGGTAGCCAAAGCACATGCCGATCATATCCTGATATCCGGGTACGACGGCGGAACAGGCGCTTCGCCGCTGAGCTCCATCCGGCATGCCGGTTTACCCTGGGAGCTGGGATTGGCGGAAGCCCATCAGACCCTGGTGAAAAATAAGCTCCGGGGCCGGGTGACCCTCCAGGCCGATGGTCAGCTTCGCACCGGGCGGGACCTGGCCATAGCCGCCCTTCTGGGAGCCGAAGAATGGGGTGTTGCCACTGCTGCCCTGGTGGCTGCCGGCTGTATCATGATGCGCAAATGCCATCTGAATACCTGCCCCGTGGGCGTGGCTACCCAACGCAAAGAATTGCGCGCCCTGTTTACGGGAAAACCGGAACACGTGGTCAATATGTTTACGTTTATGGCCATGGAGCTCCGCGAAATCATGGCGCAGCTGGGCTTCCGTTCTGTCAACGAAATGGTAGGCCAGGTACAGTACCTCGAGTTTAAAAATGACCTGAAACACTGGAAACATAAAAACCTCAACTTTGACGCCATCCTCTACAAAGAAGCGATGGGTATTGATGTCGCGCAGTTTAAACAGGAAGAGCAGGATCATGGCATCCAGCGGGTGCTCGACCGGAAGCTGATCGGGCTGGCGCAGCCTGCCTTGCTGCGTAAGGAAGAGGTTTACGGAGAATTCCCTATTGAAAACCTGAACCGTTCGGTTGGAAATATGCTTTCCCACGAAATTTCGAAAGCACACGGAGGCGCCGGTTTGCCGAAGGGAATGATCCATTTTAAATTCCGCGGTACGGCAGGACAAAGTTTCGGCGCTTTTAATACGTCCGGGCTGCGTCTCGAGCTGGAAGGCGATGCCAATGATTATTTCGGAAAAGGATTATGCGGCGCCGAATTGATTGCCTACCCTGACCGGGATGCCAAGTTCGCGCCGGAAGAAAATATTATCATCGGAAATGTGGCCTTTTATGGGGCGACATCCGGACAAGCGTATATCCGGGGAACTGCAGGAGAGCGTTTCTGCGTCCGGAACTCGGGTGCGCAGGTGGTGGTAGAGGGTGTAGGAGATCACGGATTGGAGTACATGACGGGCGGGATCGCCGTAATCCTGGGGGAAACAGGCCGTAATTTTGCGGCCGGTATGTCGGGCGGAGTAGCCTATGTCCTGGATAAAAACGGTGATTTTACGCAAAACGTCAATACCGAAATGGTGGACCTCCTGCCGCTTAACGAGGAAGACGAGGACATTTTGAAGGCGTTCATCGAAAAGCACTTCCAGTATACCACCAGCAACGTTGCTTTCGCGGTTTTACAGAACTGGGAAAACAGCAGAGGACGTTTTGTGAAGGTGCTCCCGCGTGATTTTAAAGCCGCCCTGGAAAGCCGGAATATTTCGCTGTCGCAGCAAATCAACGATAAAAATACAGTGTATAAAGACATTGTCGTGGATGTTCTTCATTGATCACCGGCTGTCTGTGACTGTTTAAAGTAGGTGTTAGTCATTCCAACCAAGAATTAAAAATATGGGAAAACCAACTGGTTTTTTAGAGTTTGATCGGGAATTACCCAAAAAGAGAAGTGTTGCCGAACGGGTAAAAGATTACCGGGAGATAGAACCCATTCCAACAACTGAACAGTCTGTCACCCAGGCTGCACGGTGTATGGACTGCGGCATCCCGTTCTGTCACAACGGGTGTCCGCTGGGCAATATCATACCGGAGTTCAACGATGCGGTGTACGAAGAAAACTGGGCGTTGGCCTATGAATTATTGGCTTCTACCAACAATTTCCCCGAGTTTACCGGAAGAATCTGCCCGGCGCCCTGTGAGACTTCCTGTGTATTGGGAATCAACAAGCCCCCGGTAGCGATTGAACTGATTGAAAAAGCAATCATTGAAAAGGCGTACGAGCTGGGACTGGTGCAGCCCAAAATACCCGCTAAGAGAACGGGTAGAAAAGTGGCCGTGGTAGGATCCGGCCCCGCCGGACTGGCCGCGGCTGCACAGCTTAACCAGGCGGGACATACCGTCACGTTATTCGAACGGGCCGACCGGATCGGTGGGCTGTTGCGGTACGGCATTCCTGATTTTAAACTTGATAAAAGTGTTATCGACCGTCGTATTGCGGTTATGGAAGCAGAAGGCGTGCAATTCCGTACAGGGGTTCACATTGGTGTGGACCTTACGGCCGACGACCTGCTTGCTGATATGGATGCCGTAGTCCTGACCATGGGCTCGACCGTGCCCCGGGATTTAAAAATTCCCGGCAGGAACCTGAAAGGGATCTATCCTGCGATGGAATTTCTCAGCCAGCAAAATAAAAGAGTAGCCGGAGTTGAGCTGACGCATGACCACCGGGGTATTGCATACGCCAACGGGGAGATCCTGGCAACGCGTAAAAATGTGTTTGTCATAGGCGGCGGTGATACGGGTTCCGATTGTGTCGGTACTTCCAACCGGCACGGTGCTGCCTCCATTACCCAGATTGAGTTGCTGCCCATGCCTCCGGCAGCGCGTGATGCCAGTACCCCATGGCCGAACTGGCCGATGATGCTCCGTACGTCGACGTCTCATGAGGAGGGTTGTGAAAGGGAGTGGTCGATCCATACCAAAGCCTTTATAGGAGATGAAAACGGTCATCTCAAAGCGCTGCAGATTGTAAAGCTGGATTGGCAGAATGACCCGGAAACAGGTCGGATGAGCATGCAGGAAATAGCGGGATCGGAGCTTGAAATTCCATGCGAGCTGGCCTTGCTGGCAGCAGGCTTTCTGCACCCGCAGCAAGAGGGGGTCATCGGACAACTGGGTCTTGAAGTAGATGAAAGGGGCAATATCCGCGCTAACGACTACCAGAGTGTCAGCAATGAAAAGGTATTTGCTGCCGGAGATTGCCGCCGGGGACAGTCGCTGGTGGTTTGGGCCATCAGTGAGGGTCGGGAGGCAGCCAGGGCTGTAGATAAATACCTGATGGGTGAATCGCTGCTGGAAGCGAAAGCGCTTTCCATGCTGACTCCGGCATTCGCCGAAGTTTCCTGATCGCCCTTCGACAAGCTCAGGGTGACCCCGTTTGTTAGTTCGTCACCCTGAGGCTCGTCGAAGGGCACGATTGCTGTGATGCAACCATGCTTCGACGACGAGCTCAAGATGACGACACCCACGTGGCCCTTCCTGGTGAGCAGGCCGGACCAGGCAGTGCTAGTTCAGCTTAACTACCTTTGCTTCGTCAAGGCCAAAGGTCCTGGCGACTTCTTCATAGTTATTAAAATCAACCGTTGCTTTCCGTGCACTTACGTAATCGCCCGGAATGATAACGATTCGGAAATACTGGTTTTGGGTCCATTCGGCTCCAAGGGAAGCAAAGTCGACATTCCCGTCCAGGAAAATGGATACGTCAAAAAAAGTATGATCAAAATTGTACTGCAGAATCCCGGAGCCCATTGTCCGGATCTGTGGTAAAGGCTGCCAGAGAATCGCCGGATCCTGACCGGAGATAGGTACTTGTCCGGAGGCACGGTAAATCAATACGGCATCCGATTCCAGTACCTCGACCGAATTCGGGAAGTCATATCCGATGCTGTAGTCATTGGCGGCAGTAAAATTTCCATTGCCTTCAAAAATCATGGCAATTAAGCCGTCGGCGCCGGGAACGCCTTCAGGCCCCTGGGGACCAACCGGACCTTCCGAACCGCAACTTTGTAAAATCCCTGCAGCTCCACAGATAAACAGGGCAAAAACGATGTATTTTTTCATGACTTTCCGCGTTAAGTTTATGTTCTGAAATTTAAAAATGATACTGGTTAGATAATGCATGATACGTTAAGTTTAACCTGGTTTCGACTGAATTAGTATACAGCGCACAATATTAGTAAATGTTAACAAACAAAACTGAGCGATACAGCACACACCGTCCCGGGCCTCCACGCAGTGTACGCACCTGTTTTCAAAATAAATACCGCTCGCACGCCCGCGCATTCAGTTCCACCAGGTAGTGTTTCGAAGAAGGGACGATCCGGACGATAGCTGCGGCCGGGACAAGCGTCCGGATCAATGACAAATCATCGGCCAGCAGATAATCATAGCAGAAAGGCTTCCGGGCGTTTGGCAGCTGCATAAATTCCTTCTTGAAATAAATATAGTCCATAAAAGTCGGTTTCCGGGTTTCATCCGTAATTACTTTCCAAAAATGATAAAACCCGTGCTGTTCTTCAAATAAAATCCCGATCCGGAGGGAATCCCCCTTTAAGGCGGCGATCAAGGGAAATATGCTTTCGTAATCATCCGGATGGCTGAGAAAATAAGCCTTGGAACGGTTCATGGTCAGAATCGTTTCCTTATCATCGTCGTAATAGCCCGATTGATCCAGGAGAGCAAATGCCTGAAGGCGTTCCGTACGGGAAAGACCGGGGCGCACGGGAAAACAGCTTTCCTGCGGGTTCGAAAAATCATAATACGTTTTCAAAGCGCTTTCAAAGGCTGCTGTTTGTTCCGGAGTGTCTGCACAGATCGCTACCGGGATATGTCCCAGTATTTTTTTTGTAGTATAGGGAAGCGTCAGGAGCGGCTTATTCGGATTGCCGAATACGAAAACCGCAGCCAGCAGCAACAGCGGGACGGCCAGCCCGTTAATTGGCAGGCGGCTAACCCGGCAGTAGCCATAGGCGATTGCTACCGCTCCCATGGCAAATAATGGCATATGGGTACGGGTACTCCATAACTGGAATTTCAGCAGGGTGCAGAAAATTACAAAGCCTATGATAGCCAATCCCCAGAAAACCTTGATTCTATGATGCCCTCTCGTCCCTAGGAGCACCACCGTGGCTAATCCCATGAGCAGGAAATGCAGGGTATTCGGGACCATATCTTCCTGAATGGAGAAACGAACCGAAAAGGGATCCAACCGCAGGGCAAGATCATCCATATCCACTCCCAGGGCCTCATGAAGCTTCCGAATACCGGCGGCCATCGCCTGGTTGTACCCGTTGTGAGGCAGTCCCAGGTGAAGGCCGGAATTTTTCACGATTCCGGACAACGTATAGGTGATGCCATACTTGTCGACGGGTATTTTCTCCGAAAAAAAACGCGATGTTACCGGAGGACTCAGCAAGTTCCCGAAAAGTTCGTAGTTCCTGGCACAAAAGGGTGCAAATATGCCGGTAAAAAAGAGGAGCGCAAGTATAAGGACCTTGCTCCCGTACCCCCAGCCATACTGCCGGAGAATCCGGATGGCAAAATAAAGTGTAAAGGGAAAAGCAAACAGCAGTGTGGAGTATTTGGTAAAGGCAGCCAGCACGAGCGACAGCAGAAACAACCCTAACGTCAGCCCGGTGCGGCGCGTCAGCAATTCATAGCCGAAATAAAGATAGGCGATAAAGAAAAAGCAGGCTACATAATCGACCTGAGTAGACGTGCTTTCGAAGATCCCGATGGGCAAGGTGAGCATCAGTACGGTAGCCAGCAGCTGGCCATTCCGTTGCAAGCCAAATTGCTTCGCAAGCAGCCCCACCCCTGCCAGCGACCCCAGGAAAGCCATAAACTGCACAATACCCACCAGCCGGTCGCTGCCCGTCAGCAGGTAGCAGGTCAGGGTCAGGTATTCGGCGAATACATTCAGGTACAGCTGCTGGATATGCTGTGTCGGAAAATAGTCCAGGTTCCCGTAAGCCGTCCAGAAAAGCAAACGGTTTAAATGGTAGTGATGAGAATCATAATTGTTGGGAGCCACCAGAACCGCCTGGAAAAAAAGGGGCACGATCAGCAGGAGCCCGGTAAACAGCAGCAACAGCCGATGCGACCTTTCAAGCCGTAAGCCGTCCGCAAGGGCACGGAAACGCATTCGAAAGCGGTCAAAACGCGCATAGGTAATCCCTCCCATTACCAGCAGAAGCCCGCTCCAGAACCCGGTAGCCGTCGCAGGCCGGATCGCATTCCAGCCGGAAAATCCCTCTGCATACACCCAGGCAGCCACGGCCAGTATGACCAATGTTTGCAGGAGGCTTTTACGGACTTCGGTGAACGCTTCTTTCCCGGGATTTTCCGGCAGTAAATTCCCGAAAAGCAGTACCGCCACCATCAATACCAACAGTATCGCCATAGAGGAGTTGAGGAGTTAAGGTTATATATCAAGAGACTCCGGTACGCGTAACGTGTAGACTAAAAACCAATGCCTGCGTGCCTGCGTTTTTTTGGGTTTCCATGAACATGGTGGTGCAATTCCTGTAATTCTTTTTTGAAACCGCCGGAAAGAATCGGAAAACGGCACCAGCTTCTCGGGTTGAGGTTATGGTCGTCCAGGTGAAAAGAAGGTGCATACCGCTCCCGTTTCCACTGATTTCGGCTCCATAGTGTAAAAAAAAGCTCCGTCCAATGCACCAACTGTTCTGTTGATTGGTCTTTATAAGTGGCCGACAGTTCTTCGTAGCAGTCGACCGGTGTTTTTTTATCCCGGATGGCAGCGTTTTCCAAACTGTTCAGTACATCGTAAGGCATCAGGTCGTCCTCATCCGTCTGCCGCCGGCTCTGCGGCCGTAATTCTGCCGTGGGCTGCAGTTGATTGACTTGTTTCAGGCCTTCTATGCGAATATGTTTTCCTTTCACCTCACACCCGACCGTTTCCAGCCACAAGAGCCATTTCCGGAGCCAGTACTTATCAATACCTGCTATCGGGCTGATGCTTCCTGCGGTGTCCCCATCCATGGTGGCATACCCTACTGCTACTTCCGAGCGGTTGGAAGTGGCCAACAGGAGATTCCCCGAAATGTTGGCCAGCATCCATGCGCCGGGTGCACGGACGCGCGCCTGGATATTCTGCAAAGCGACGTCATCCGTTTCCCAGGTCAGTTTCCGCTGCAATTGCGCCTCGATTAACCCGCTGTAGCTTGCCACCAGTGGATCGATGTCCACCTCGTAAAAAGTAGCGCCGATAGCCGCCGCCAGCGATTGCGCCGAATCGAGGGTATCCGTGGAACTGTTGCGGGTTCCCTGGTAAATGGTTTGAATTAACGCTCCGGCCAGTTCTCCGATGGTTGTCTTCTCCCGTAGTGCGGGGATGTAATCCAGTTTATCCTTCAACCGTTCCAGGCCGATACTCTCATCCGCCAGCCTGATCATCAGTCCGGCGAGCGCCGTGCAGGCACAGGAATCCGCCCCTCCCGAAAGGGAAATGGTAAATCCCCGGGAGCGGCTTTTCCGCAGGTAATCAAACAATGCCAAGCTGACCGCCCGGGCAAATTCCTCCTCTTTCAGGAATCCGCCGGTCTCGAAAGCTTCCTGGACCGCCCGCTGGCCCGGCAGCGGCGGCAACGCCGGAAAGTCGAAATGGGCACTCACTTTCCAGTTCTTTTCCCCCTGAATGACAGCGCTGCTTTGCACCTGCTGCAGACGGGACAATCCGGTATCGATGGTAGCCGGTACGATGAAGTAGTCTTCATAGCTGAAGCGGGGACCGGAAGCCAGGAGATTGCCGGCAGCAGCCACCATCGCATCCCCATCATAAACGGCCTGGCCGGCTTCGTTCCCCAGCAGGTTGGTATAAATATAGCTGCAGCTGAATGCGCGGGAACCTTCCACCACCAGCCGTTCCCGGGTTTCGAATTTATGAAAGGCGAAATGACTGGCGCTGGGGTTCAGGATCAGGTCCGCTCCCCGGTCGTAATGACGCTTGCCAGGCCGGTCGGCCACCCAGGCATCTTCGCATATTTCAAAAGCCAGCCGGATCCTGCCCGATACCCGCGAGCCGAGTTCAAACACGATGTCTCCGATCGGATACGCAATTTCATGGATATAAATAGTTTCGACAACACCTTTGGGCCATGCATGAAACCACCGTTTCTCGTAATGCAATCCGTTGTTGGCCAGGTGCTGTTTACAGTAAAATCCGGCAATTTGTTTATTGACGATCAGGCAGGCAGCATTGTAGAGACGGTTTTGAAACAGGACAGGCAGCCCCACCGAAACAACCATTCCAGAACAATGCCCGGCAATATGCAGCAGGCTTTCCTGAGCCTGTACCACCAGGTCACCGGCAAAAAAGTAATCTTCGCATCCATAACCGGAAACAGCAAGCTCGGGGAGGCATAAAATGCTCACCCCCTCGTTACGCGCAAGCCGGATTGCCTGAATAATATGATCCTGATTGGATTCCCAGGCCATCGGGGTTTGATTCACCACTCCGGCCGCAACTTTAATAGTGGGCATTTGACGGTATTGAAAATCTGTAAGAACCGGCTGCAACTTAGTAAAAAAAGCGCTATTACCGCTTACGAAGCCCTATAAATGTTTGCCTGCGGGCTGAATACCGGGCGGTTAAGGATTCGTTTTCAGAGAGCTGGTGACCGGACCGGCGGGTGTGGTTCCTCTTAAATCAAAACTTTCCCACGGGATCGTTATAGCAGGAATCAAATAAACAGTAAATTTACCGGCATCATCGTACCAAATTCTTAACCAGTGGCACAAAAAGAAGATTTCATCGCAGCAATTCAAAAATCCTATACGACCGACAAACCTGCTATCCGGCTGGGGTCTGCTATTTTAAACGGGGAAATTATCGGAGATGCGGCGGTCAGCCTCCCTTTGCGCATGATGAACCGGCACGGACTGGTAGCGGGTGCAACAGGATCCGGCAAAACGCGTACGTTACAGGTATTGGCCGAGCAGTTGTCGAAAGCAGGGGTTCCGGTATTTTTATCGGATATCAAAGGGGATCTCTCGGGTTTTGCCGAAGCCGGCGCTTCCAATAAAAGTATTGAAGAACGGTCCGAGGCGTTGAACGTCCCTTTTGAGCCGCAGGAGTTTCCGATTGAATTGTATTCCCTCAGCGGCAGGCTGGGCGCCCAGATGCGGGCAACTGTGCTGGAATTCGGCCCGACGCTGCTTTCCAAAATATTGGATCTTAACAGTACTCAAACCGGTGTTCTGGCGATCGTCTTTAAATATGCCGATGATAAACAGCTGCCAATGATCGACCTGAATGACCTGAAGCTCACGCTATCGTACCTGTCGGAAGGGGCAGGAGCTGCCGAAATAAAAAAGGATTACGGCAGTATTTCCACCAGCACCGCCAGCACCATTTTACGGAAAATCGTCGCATTGGAGCAGCAGGGGGTCGCCAATATCTTCGGTGAAAAATCATTTGATATCGACGATTTGCTGAACCGGGTCGATGGCAAAGGGGTGATCAGCCTGCTGAATGTATCGGACGTCCAGGATCAGCCGGCGTTGTTTTCTACTTTTTTACTTAGCCTGCTGGTAGAAATCTACAGCACGTTCCCGGAAGCCGGTGACCTCGAAAAACCGAAGCTGGTTTTCTTTCTGGATGAGGCGCATTTGCTCTTCAAGGATGCCCCTAAGGTTTTCCTGGACCAGATCGAGCAAATTATCCGGTTGATACGCTCGAAGGGGGTTGGGGTATTTTTCTGCTCTCAAATGGCACAGGACATTCCGGATACGGTGCTATCACAGTTGGGAAACCGGGTGCAGCACGTACTCAGAACGTTTACCCCCAATGATGTGGATAACCTGCGCAAGACCGTAAAAACATTTCCGCGTTCCGATTTTTACCAGATCAATGAAGTACTGACTACCCTCGGAACGGGTCAGGCCATGGTTACGGTCTTAAATGAAAAAGGAATTCCGACAGAGGTGGCAGCCACTCATCTGCTCCCTCCTACTTCGGTAATGGGTCCGCTTTCCACCTCGGATTACGAAAATCATTACCGTAATTCCGCCACCTACCGCAAATACAAAGACCCCGTAGACCCGGAAAGTGCTTATGAAATCCTGACCAGAAGAATAGAGGAACAAAACCGCGAAGTCGAAAAAGAGAAGGAAGTAACCGCGGCAGCCAAGTCGCGCGGCGGTTCGTCAAGAGCGCAGAAATCAGCCTTTGAACAGGTTCTCGCCGCACCCATCACCCGGCAAATAGGAAGAGAAATTGTCCGGGGGGTGTTCGGTATGCTGACAGGAAAAAAAACCACTGCCAAATCGAAGGGGTGGTTTTAAAGTAGTTGCGGCTATCGGAAATCAGCTGTCGGCTATCGGAAATCAGCTGTCAGCTATCGGAAATCGGCTATCAGCTATCGGAAATCAGCTGTCGGCTATCGGTTATCAGAGGCGGTAAATCGTACTTCGGAAATCGTACCTCGTTAATCAGCGATGACGCCGTGGTCCGTGTCTTCACAGACCACTTCCATACCGGCCTGAAAGCGGCTTGCTAGAACAGTTCAATGGTACAGAAGGCACAAGTCGGCGGTATAGGCTAAAAGTTGTTGTCAGCAATCGGCTATCGGAAATCAGCTATCGGTTATCAGAGGCGGTAAATCGTAAATCGTAAATAAAAAAATCCCCCCATTTGCACACGCACCTACACATGAATGCCTCTCCATTTGCATAATATTGCTGTTAATGGTATATTTGATAGTGCCTGTCAATGGAATGCCACTTTAAAAGCTGCTTATGAAACTTCATGTAAATGGTAAGGAATATAATGTAGACGTGCCGGCAGGTACCAGTCTGTTGGATACGCTTAGGATACATTTAAACCTCACCGGAAGCAAATATGGGTGCGGAGAAGGCGTATGCGGCGCTTGTCGCGTGCTTATAGACGGACATGCCGTGGCGTCCTGCGTCACACCCGTGACCACGGTCCAGAATAAAGAAGTGCTTACCATTGAGGGATTGGAAAAAGACGGGCAGCTGCATCCGGTGCAGCAGGCATTCCTGGATGAAGACGCTTTCCAGTGTGCCTATTGTGCGCCAGGAATGATCATGTCGGCCGTGGCGCTGAAAAATAGAAACCCCAGGCCAAGCCGGCAGGAAATCATAGACGCCATGCAGGTAAATGTTTGTCGTTGCTGCATTTATCCCCGCATCGTGAAAGCGATCAGTAAAGTATAACCTTCAAAAGGAATGTCATGGATAAAGAGACCGACGTCAGTACAACGCAGCTTTTGGAAACTACCGGGAAACCTGACGGCAGCGCCATCACAAGACGTAATTTTTTCAGTTTGCTGGGCGGCGGCATTGCGGTTGCCCTTACTCCTTCGTACGTATACGGACAGCAAACGCCATCCCCACAAACAGCCGCATCTTTCCTGCCGGACGAAGATTCAATAGCTGCCTGGATCCATATAAAGGAAGACGGTTCGGTTTCGGTATTTACGGGAAAGGTTGAGGTTGGACAGAATATCCGCACTTCGCTGGCCCAGGTTGTTGCGGAAGAGTTGGCAGTGCCTGTACAGCGCATCAGCATGATCATGGGGGATACGCTGCTGACTCCCTATGATGCCGGTACCTATGGAAGCCTCACAACCCCCACTATGGGGCCACGGCTGCGAAGAGCGGCCGCTTCCCTGCGTGAAGCGCTGACCGAAATGGCGGCGGCGCAGTGGAAGGTACCGCCGGCATCGGTACAGGCCACGGCCGGCAATCTCGTCCACAATACGTCCGGACGGGAGGTAAGCTATGGTGTATTGACACAGGGAAAGAAACTGCTGCTTCCGGTGAATAAGGAGGTAGCGCTCATCCCTCCCGGGGAATGGCGCACGGCAGGTACGTCTGTGCCCAAAGTAAACGGAAGGGATTTCGTGACCGGCAAGCACCAATACACGTCCGATATCTCCCTGCCCGGTATGGTATACGGAAAAATCCTCCGGGCGCCGGCTTACGGGGCATCGCTGGTTTCCGTAGATGTGGAAAAAGCGAAGCGTATTCCGGGGGTGCAGGTGGTGGTGGATGGTGATTTTGTCGGGGTTACGGCTGCCGATCCGCAAACTGCCGTCGATGCGTTGGCCAGGCTGGAGCCCCGGTGGCAAACGTCCGCACAACCGTCAAAGGCAGATATCTTTACGTACCTGAAAGCAAATGCCGCCGGCTCAGGCACGGATCAGGACAGCGCACAGGCGGAAGCACGCAAAGTCCGGGAAGCCTCTTCGGTCCGGGTAGAAAACCGGGTGGAGGTGCAGTACATCGCCCACGTTCCCCTGGAGCCGCGTGCAGCAGTAGCCGAATGGAAAGAAGACGAATTAACGGTGTGGACAGGTACCCAGCGCCCGTTTGGGGTACAGACAGAGCTTGCCAAGGCATGTTCCGTTGCCAAAGAGCGGGTCCGGGTGCTAATGCCTGATACCGGTTCTGCCTATGGCGGTAAACACACGGGCGAGGCCGCCGTAGAAGCGGCACGTTTGGCAAAAGCAGTGGGCAAACCCGTTAAGCTGGTATGGACAAGGGAGGAAGAGTTTAAGTGGGCATATTTCAGGCCGGCAGGCTTGATTGAGGTCGCCGCATCCGCAGACAAAGACGGGACGATTTCCTCCTGGGAATTTCACAATTATAACTCAGGCAATGCAGGCATCGAACCGTTATATCAGCTCGGTGCGAAGCATATCCGGTACCACCCGTCGAAGACGCCGCTCAGGCAAGGGTCTTACCGGGCGCTGGCCGGCTCGGCGAATGTCTTTGCCATCGAATGTATGGTGGACGATCTGGCCAGGCAGCTGGAACTCGATCCGCTCCGGTTCCGCCTGAACCAGCTTACAGATAAACGGATGAAAGCCGTGCTGGAGGCCGCCGCACAACGGTTTGGCTGGAATGCAGCAAAGCCGGCAGGACATGGCTATGGCATCGCATGCGGTTTCCTGAAGAACTCCTATATTGCCACCTGTGCAGAAGTGGCGAATGAGGCCGGGCAACTGAGGGTGGTCCGTCTGGTGGCTGCTTACGATTGCGGGGCCATTGTCAATCCTGTCCATTTGGAAAGCCAGGTAATCGGCGCTGTCCTGCAGGGGCTTGGCGGCGCCTTGTTTGAGGAAATAGATTTCAAAGACGGCCGTGTGCTGAACCCGGGGTTAGCCAGTTACCGGGTTCCCCGGTTTTCCGATATCCCGCCGCTGGAAATTGTCCTGGTAGACCGGAAAGACACCCCTTCTTCGGGGGCAGGTGAAACACCGATCATAGCCGTTGCCCCTGCGATCCGAAATGCAATTGCCGATGCCTCCGGCATCAGGCTCAACCGTTTGCCGTTGATTCCGCACGGGTTGAAACAGACTGATCCCTTAACCAACTAATGTTATTATGGCTACTTTAAAGCTCATTGTTAACCGTAAAAAGTATGAAGTAGATGTCGATCCGCAAATGCCGCTTCTTTGGGTACTTCGCGACACCATCGGCCTCACCGGCACCAAATACGGATGTGGTATCGCACAATGCGGCGCCTGTACCGTCCATATCGGAGATGCGGCGGTACGTTCCTGCAGCGTCCCGGTCTCCAGTATTGCAGAGGAGCCTGTTACTACTATCGAGGGGTTATCCGCTGACGGCGGGCATCCTGTCCAGAAGGCTTGGGAAGCCATCGATGTGCCTCAGTGCGGCTATTGCCAGGCAGGACAGATTATGGCTGCGGCAGCCCTGCTGAAGCAGCACCCGGATCCTACCGATGACGACATCCATGCATCCATAACCAACATTTGCCGCTGCGGCACCTACCATCGTATCCGTAAGGCCATCAGGCTGGCTGCAAAAGAGGCATAGTGCGGTACCGCGATGCGCGATTTATGGACATTTAACCGAACAAAAATGAAAGCACAAACCGATAGTGTAAACAGAAGGGATTTTATCCGGATCAGCGCCTTAACCGGAGGAGGCTTCGTATTGGGGATCAAGCTGTTTGCCTCGTGCTCTCCCCAACAGGGAGAAGGGGTCGTATATGATTTCAACGCATGGGTTAAAATCGACACTAACGGCGTGGTGACCCTTATGAATCCCAATCCGGAGATCGGCCAGGGGGTAATGACCTCACTGCCCATGCTGGTTGCCGAGGAACTTGATGCGGATTGGAACGACGTGCGGGTGGAACAGGCAGGGCTGGATACGGCGAAATATGCCCGGCAGGTTGCCGGGGGGAGCGGGTCCGTCCGCGAGAGCTGGGAGGCATTCCGGAAAGTCGGCGCCGCTACCCGTCTGATGTTCGTCCATGCCGCTGCCGCCACATGGGGGGTAGCCCCGGAAGCCTGCATGACAGAAAAAAGCCAGGTGCTTCTGAAAGATTCCCGTAAAAAATTACGCTATGGCGAGTTGGTCGAAAAAGCCGCCGGAATGGAAGTCCCGGAGGATGTGACGCTGAAGCCGTTAAGTTCCTTTGCGATTATTGGCCGGCGTATTCCCAATGTCGACAACCGGGCAATTGTGACGGGAAGGTATCAATACGGCATCGATACGAAAAGAGAAGGAATGAAATATGCCGCCCTGGTGCGGCCGCCTGCCTTCGGTCAGACCTTGAAATCCTATGACGACTCAGAAGCGAAACAACAGCAGGGTGTTGAGCAGGTACTTCGTATCGACAATAAAATTGCAGTGCTGGGCAGATCCACCTGGGACGTTATGCAGGGCGCCCGGAAAATCAAGGCGGAATGGGAAGATGGCCCGATGATGGAAAGTACAGCGGAATACCTCCGCAATTTCCGGGAAATCGTAGGAAAGCGACCTGCCGGGGCGCCCCAACGCCAGGACGGCAATGTGCAGCGAGCGTTCAGCAGCGGCGGCGCAAAAGTGTTCGAAGCGATTTATGAGGCGCCTTTCCTGGCGCATAATACCATGGAACCCATGAATTTTTTCGCCGATGTGCGTCCCGATGGCGCAGAGCTTTTAGGGCCGATACAAACACCGGAGCGGACGCGGACGACAATAGCGAAATTACTGGATATGCCGGAGGAAAAAGTGACGGTGATGATGACCCGCATGGGCGGCGGGTTCGGCCGTCGGCTCATGTCTGACTTCGTTGAAGAGGCCGTATTGGTTTCCAGGGCCGCCGGCGCACCGGTAAACCTCATCTGGTCGCGTGAAGATGATATGGGAGGCGGCTATTACCGGCCGATGTGTACCTATCGCTACAAGGCAGCTGTGAACAGCAGTGGCAAGCTCATTGCCTGGCAGCATCACTCCGTGGGCGCTACAGGGAATTCATCCCGTGCAGGGAGTTTTCCGGCCGGCGCCGTACCCAATTTGCAGGTGGATGCGCACGAGTATAAAACTCCGGTGACCACCGCGCCCTGGCGGGGGCCCATCCATAATTTCATTGCCTTTTCCGAACAGTCTTTTTTCGACGAAATAGCCCATGGGATTGGCAAAGATCCCGTATCCTTCCGGCTGGAAGTGCTCGAACAAGCAAAACAGCAACCGGCAGGTAGTGTAGAATACGATCCCGACCGCTTTGCCGGCGTTATCAAAAAGGTGGCCGCCATGGCCGGATGGGGCAACCCGGGCGGGACAAACCTGTTTCAGGGGATCGCGGCCCATTTTTCGTTTGCTTCCTACGTGGCCCAGGTGGCTGAGGTGGAGAAGCTGGACGACGGCAAAATAAAAATCAGGAAAGTCTATTGTGCGGTTGACTGCGGCATTGTGGTGAACAAAAGCGGCGCCGAACAAATGATAGAAGGAGGCATCATCGACGGTATCGGTCATGCCCTGTACCCGGAACTGACCCTCACCAGGGGGAAGCCGGATCAGCTCAATTTCAATACCTACCGGATGATCCGTATGGCTGAAATACCGGAAATTGAAATTGAATTCATTGAAAGTGATATCGAGCCAACCGGATTGGGTGAACCCGGGCTGCCGCCCGCAGGCCCGGCGGTTGCCAATGCGGTGTTCGCTGCAACGGGTGTTCGCCTGCGCACGCAACCTTTTATCAAAAGCGGATTGTTTGCATGAATCGGGCTCCCATATACCTCGATTACAATGCAACGACACCCTGCGACCCACGGGTAGTCTCCTGTATGCTGCCCTATTTTACCCATCAGTTTGGAAATGCGGCCAGTGCGGACCACAGCCACGGCTGGCAGGCGCGGGAGGCTGTGGAAGATGCCCGGGAGCAGGCAGCGCGCCTGATCGGGGTGAATGCCACAAAACTGTTTTTTACTTCCGGCGCTACGGAATCCATTAATCTGGCACTCAAAGGCATTGCGGGAGCGATGCGAGGCCGGGGCAACCATATTATCACCTGTCAGACAGAGCACCGGGCCGTACTCGACACTTGCGCTTATCTGGAAAAGACGGGCTATCGGGTGACCTACCTGGGTGTTGACTCGCAGGGGCACCTTTCGCTGGAAGCGCTGGAAGCCGCCATCGGCAGCAGCACGATTTGCATTGCCTTCATGTATGCCAACAATGAAACAGGGATCATCCACCCGGTTGAGGCCATCGGCGCCATCTCCCGGAAACATGGGGTGCCTTTTTTCTGTGACGCCACGCAGGCGGCAGGCAAAATCCCGGTAAATGCCGGCGCCACGGACCTCCTGGCATTCTCAGCCCATAAGCTGTACGGTCCCAAAGGGGTAGGCGCACTATTTGTCCGCAGCAACGACCTGAACCTGTCGCCGCAGCAACATGGCGGCAATCATGAGCGCGGGCTGCGGAGCGGAACACTCAATGTCCCCGGGATCGTCGGATTGGGCAAAGCTGCAGAGCTATGCCGGCTGGAGATGACGGCAGAGGCGGCGCGTCTGGACCTACTCCGGAACCGGATGGAGCAGACGCTGCTGCAACACCTGCCAGGCGCAGTGGTGAACGGCCGCGGGGAACGGCTGCCGCATGTGAGCAACCTCCTGCTGCCCCATCCCAACGCCGAACAACTGCTGTTGTCGCTGGCCCAGCACCTTTCCCTGAGTCGCGGGAGCGCGTGTTCGGGATTGATACAGCAACCGTCGCATGTGCTAAAGGCAATGGGCCTGAGCAGTGAAAAGGCTCATCGGGCGATCCGCATCAGTTTGGGGCGTTTTACCCGTCCGGAAGAGGCGGACGAGGCAGCAGCACTGCTGACGCAGGCTGTGCTGGCGGCAGAGCCGGTAGCATAATACGGCTTTAAGGGATTTATAATGAAGGAATTACGACAAATCATACAAGCTTACCAGACCGCCTGTGCGCAAAAAAAGCGTACAGCGCTGGCTACTGTAGTACACATCGAAGGCTCTTCCTACCGGAGTCCGGGCGCCCGCATGCTGATCACTGAAGAGGGGTTGCTTACCGGGGCTATCAGCGGCGGCTGCCTGGAAGGCGATGCCCTTCGTAAGGCCCTGCTGGTAATGATGGGAGGAAAGCCCTTGTTAGTTACGTATGACACATCGGATGAGGACGACTCCGGACTGGGCATCGGATTGGGCTGCAACGGCATTATCCGGGTGCTGATCGAACCGATCAATCCGCAAGAAACCCCGGTCCGCCTGCTGCAATGGATAACAGCCAAACGGCATCCGGCGGCATTGGTGACCTTTTATACTCCGGACGATAAAAAGAACAGCATTCAGGGCACTTGCATTGCCTTAACCCCGGCGGGTGTCCTCACGACAGGCGGGGCGCTTCCCTTGCCCCTGCACCGCGTAATGGCTGATATGCAGCAGGTATTAAAAGAAAAAGCCCCGGCTTTTGTACATTATCCGCCTGCCTCGGGAGAAGGGCCGGTTGTCACCGCGTTTATCCATTATATTGCCCCGGCCCCTGCCTTGATCGTAGCCGGAGCCGGCAATGATGTCCTGCCGCTGGCACAATTGGCAGAACTCCTGGGATGGGAGCTCACACTGATCGACGGCCGGCCCGGCTATGCCAATACAGCCCGGTTCCCCGGCTGTCAGGTGATTGTGTCGGACCCGGCAGAGGCGCTGCAACAGACAACAATAGACGAGCAGACGGCCATCGTGCTCATGTCGCACAATTATGCGTATGACAAGGCCATCCTCGCACATGCTATCGGCAGCCCTGCGAGTTATATCGGCTTGCTTGGGCCCGCAAAAAAAAGGGAGCGCATGCTGGAGGAACTGGCGGCAGCGGGCAGTACGAACGACAGGCCGTCACGGATCTTTGGCCCTACAGGATTGGATATCGGTACCGAGACAGCAGAAGAAATCGCCCTGTCTGTCGTAGCAGAAATCAAAGCAGTATTTGCGGGAAAAACAGGCGGCCATCTTCACCATCTCTCCGGTGGCATCCACCGCCGTGACACCGCCATCACCCCGTCCCTGGAAACCTGCGGAATCCTCATACTGGCTGCGGGCGAATCTAAAAGGATGGGTACCCCTAAACAGCAATTACAGTATCAGGGACGAACGTTGCTGCAGCATGCCGTGCACGAAGCCCTTGATGTGGGAGCCGGGGCTACGGTAGTAGTACTGGGTGCGGAAGCTGCAATGCTGGGCCGTCAACTGGAGGGAACGCGGGTAGACCGGGTCCTGAATACAGCTTATAAGGAAGGGATTGCCTCCTCTATTGTGAGCGGTGTCCGGCACGTCAGCCTGCACCATCAGCAGGTACAGTACCTCCTTGTGATGCTGTGCGACCAGCCGTACGTTGATGCAGGACACCTGCGGAAGCTGATCCGCAGGCAGCAGGCAACCGGCGCCCTTGTGGCTGCCAGTTATTATGCAGGCAAAAAGGGGGTTCCGGCAGTCTTTCATAAGTCGGTTTTCCCGGAACTGTTGGCGCTGAAAGGTGATATCGGGGCGAGGCAGGTGATAGAAGCCCTGGGAGAAGCGGTAACGGCTGTTCCTTTTCCGGGCGGAGCGGTGGATATTGATACCCGTGAAGCTTATCACGACCTCATTGATCAGGAATGCCCCTGACGAATCCGGAACAGTAACCGGATACCTGTACCATTTCAGGTAGTAGCGACCGGCAGACAAGACACCGGGTGTTTCCGGTATCTTTTCCTAGGCTTTCCTTGGAAATTAGTTGGAAGTACGGGAATGGATGCAGGAAATGCTCTATTTTTTGAACTAATTCATTAGTTTGTTTTCGCAGAAGAGGGAAAAATACAATTAGTCTTCAGTTTTTTAAACTTATTGGGGCTTAGAG
>JBEBSD010000043.1:0-52930 GCA_040394475.1 Telluribacter humicola
GTCGGTAATGGCGGCGCATTCCTCCGCGGTACATTCGCCGCGGTGGAATTTCCGTAAAAGTGTCTGGTCGATCCGGATCATTTTCTGAATATGTTTTCTGAAATATAATCCGTATAACTCGCCTTCAACCCTGGGCCGGCAGTAAAAAAAAATAAAATTTACAAGGAATCTCAGATCTCGTAGCTGCTGAGATTACGTCGGAGGTAACTGAGTGCACGGGTCATGTGGTATTCGACCGTCTTGACCGAAATACGCAGAGAGGACGCTATTTCAGTGTTATGCAGGCCATTTACCCGACTTTGGATGAATACCTGGCGGCATTGTTCCGGCAGGCTGTCGACCAGGCTGTTAATGTGGCCTTCCAATGCGCTGGCATAAATATCCTGTTCAGTGGAATTGTCGCTTTCGCTAAAATCCGATAATGCGGCGCTGGATAGCTTTTCGCGGCGGGTAGTGGTGCGGAAATAGTCCATGATCTCCATCTTGGCAGCCCTGACAAGGTAGTTTTCAATAGGACCGGATATTTCAAAATGCTCGCGGCGCTCCCAAAGTGAGCTGAAAATGTCCTGTACCATCTCCTCCGCTACGGCTTCATCCTGCGTGTGGTGCAGGCAGATCCCGAACAGCTTGCGCCGGTAGGTACGGTAAATCTCCTCGAAAAACCGTTTGTTATGCGGGTGAATGCAGGATGAAATATCAAACTAAATCAATCAATTCAAACCGTAAAAAAATGTAAATCTAATAGGAGCCACGTCATCGCATTTACTCATACTTTCTTCATCACTAATGGAATAATCAACATAATGAATGAAGCAATGGCTGCCAGCGTACGAACCAGGTGCCATTTGTTCCAGGCCTTTTCGAAACCCGACCGCATGGCTTGGGCCTGACTGTCTGTTGCGAACCAGATATCGAAAGCATCCAGGGCATTATTCAACGGGACATTGAAAAAAATGGTAACGCCGAAGACGCCGATCACGTAAACAACCATGGCCGGCACGACGTAGGGAAGTGCTGAAGCTGTCCCGGTGCCGTAAATTGCGTAAGTTGTTACGGGCAACAGCACCACACAGCCCAAAAAGACGGCGAAAAAGACCGGGTTTTGAATAGCCCGGTTGATGCTTTGGAAAGCAGCCAGGTATTCCCGGTCCTTCAGTGCACCGAGTCCATTGATCACAGAGCATTGGTAGCCATAGAACAGCCCTGCTACCAGGCCCGTAAGCAGGACGCAAACACCGTATAGCAATTGATGCGTGTTCATCGTTCCATGATTAAGATCGGACGGTCCCGGTCGGAATGTCCGTGAAACGGGTGATGCTTTCGACGGCTTGCGGAATGGCGGGATCCGGCTGGAAAAACCCTTCGACCCGTACTGCCGGTTACTAAAATTTTGTTGCTCATGTTTGCGATGGTTTTATTGGACAAAAATAGAACGGATGCGACAAAATGCAGCGTAACACCCGATCGAATCGTTTGGGCATTTTGCCCGTAATGGCTTTAAACACCCTGATGAATCGCCCGTCTACTCATCCTTGAAAACCAGGATATTCCTGACGAATAGGGATATGCTGCTAGCGGGCTCAATTATTATGCCTGTCATCGCTGCTGCAAATTTAATGGTATCTTCGCAGCCGGCAGTGACCGCTGGTAAGGTATTAACAGGGAAACTTCCAAGCCTTCTTCCGGTAGCGAATGGTACGATTTTTCGATTTCTAATCTTTTACCGTCATATTTTTATTGTTTTTCAATAATTATTTACCGATATTTGCATCATCGCTTTAAACTGAGGACTAGTTATGGAAATCAACATCACAACCCGTCAGCTTTTGAAGGTATTGCAGATACTTTCATGGATAATTTTTATCGGCTTATGTATTGACGCGGGCGGCATTGCCGTCAACACGATCATTACACTGTTCATCAACCCGCTTGGCGTCAAAAATTTTTGGGAAGGGGCAGGTTATTTAGCGAGCCTTTACACGTTTGACTACGGGCATTTCGCGGTCATCACGCTGACGATGCTTATTGTAGCGGTATTGAAAGCAAGCATGTTTTACGTGATCGTACAACTGTTTGCTGACAAAAAACTGAACATTTCCCGGCCTTTCGATATGGAATTAAGACGTTTCATTTTCAAACTGTCTTACCTGGCTTTAGGTATCGGTCTATTCTCCCATTATGGGTTTAAATATTCCGTGTGGCTGGCTGAACAAGGGGTCCCGGCAGCCGATCTGCAATCGCTGCACATCGCAGGAGCTGATGTGTGGCTTTTTATGGCGGTTATCCTTTTTGTAATCCTGCAGATTGTAAAAAGAGGAATAGAAATTCAAAACGAAAACGACCTGACCGTGTAGTTTATGCCAATAGTTGTAAACCTGGATGTAATGATGGCGAAGCGAAAGATGTCGCTAAATGAGCTTTCCGAAAAAGTGGGTTTAACGCTGTCTAACCTTTCCATCCTAAAAACCGGGAAAGCAAAAGCCGTCCGTTTCAGTACCCTGGAAGCAATATGCGAAGTGTTGAATTGCCAGCCGGGGGACATTTTAGAATATGTAAACGAAAACCAGGAATAGAACCGGCTGCCGGGAAAATGACACTAGGCATGCGTTCTGCAGGCAAACCAGGATCGCCTCCTGGCGGACAAAAGTAATTCAACTGTTGTGTCGCTGCTAAACTTAATGCCAAATTTGGCTGACGACTGTCGCCGTAACCGTCAATTATGGGTAATTGTAAAACGATACGATGAACATTAAACTAACCCTCGGGCTTTTAGCAGTTTCTCTGACAGCCTGTCACGACACCCGACAAACTACTCAGACAACAACGGAACAGAGCGCAGCGATTGACACAATTGTTGGAAGTAAAACTATTACCGATGAAATCCCAGGGGCAGTCCACAGAAAAAGAGCCACTGGCTATTTTGTAATGGTTGCTAAAGACACGTCTGACTATAGTTGTATTTTCACTGAATCAAAAGACAGTGGCAAAGTGAGCATTGACTTAAATATTCCCTATTTTAAAGCAGCAATGACTTACCGCCAAAGGCTCAGCGAGTTACAACTAATGTTACCAAAAGCAGCAGCTGACTTCAACTTCGATTCATTGACAGCTGTTTATTTTGGACGGCTTATTTTACATGGAGATCTTGCGGTTGAGGTGACGAAACAGTATCACCAAAAATTTGGGGCAAGCGACAAGCTTGAAAGCTACACGGCCGTTGGACAGTTTCTGAAGGAATCTAAATTAGGCGCTGACCTGGACAATTTATTTAAGAAATATTCTATTTCGGTTGAGAAAGTTTCCATTGAAAAACTTTTCTTTACTTCACGACAAGAACTGTATTGGGCAAGTAAAATTGAGACGGACACAGCAAACGTTCCTGACAAACTATTGGACTGTATGATCTGGGTGAAACTACAAAAAAGTAAAAACAACTACCCATGATTTAGATTCCAGCACTTTCACCGTCTGATTTCCCTGGCCACCTTGAGCGTCGGCTCACTTTTCCGTTCATGTACTCGATAACCCTTGAAGTACTTACTCCCAGTAGCTCGGAATTAATCCACCAGCATTTTCTGAAGTACATCTTTCAAATCGGCAATCTCCTCTTCAGATAAGCGCCCCATTTTCGCTCCTAGTCTATCTTTATCAACCGACCGGATTTGATCAGTAGCGATAGAGCCATTCTTGTTTGCAACACAACACATTACGCGCCAGGGAAAATTCCTCACAGTAGACGTAATGGGTATGACCACGACTGTACGTAAATAGTGATTCAACTCGTCAGGACTCACCACCACACATGGCCGGGTCTTAGCGATCTCACGTCCTCGCGTCGGAACCAGAGAGATCCAAAACACATTGTACTGCTCAATAGCCTTCACCATGTCCATTCTTCCTGGTCAAAATCGTTTTCACCTTCGTCCATTAACGGTAGATCATCGCCGACAGCATGCATTTCCATCGCTGCTTCTGCCCATCCCTGGCGAGGATCGGGCTTGATGACAATCGTTCCATTATTAATTTCTATCTGAATACTCGATTTAGCCGACAACCTTAACTTGCGTAAGAGTGCTGCGGGGAGGATCACTCCCTGGCTATTCCCTATATTGATTATGTTTGCCTTCATAATGTTATAACAATATATCAACGTAACGGCAAATTTAACAATAAATATTATAACCTGTCTTTAAAATAGAAAAAGAAGACTGCTTCCTGAGCTGTTTATTTTAACTGAAATGCATGCCACTAATTCAATTCAAAAAAGTATACCAGTTCTGAAAAGCAACAGCTTTCACAGGGCGGCAACTTTCACCTTCTTAGATGCGGTGTGGAGTTCCAACCAATCCGATAGAACCGTCGGATGCTTCCAGTAGGAAAGACAGTTTCTTTTGACTGCCCGCCGGTGCAAGCGGCCTTTCCCTGACCTTGTCAATTACATATTGCTCTAACAGGACTTGGTTTTCTCATCCCGTGTAAGTAACCTGCTGCAAAAAATCATCGATATGCCTATTTCTTCCTGTAAATAAAAGTGTTTCGCTTTGCGGGATGAGGCTGAATAGCAATCTGCGCAGGTAATCGTTTTAAGGTATTCTGAATGGAGGTGCCCCGGTATTTCCAGCCCAGACTTGTAAAAAAGCTACTAATCTCATGTATTTCCCTGGGCATATCGAGGAGGTCACTTTTCAAAAGCACCTGTTTTACAGCATATACAAGAGGAGGCTGCTCGCTTAAAAAGGGATGGACTTCCGGGTTATTTCGGTGATGTTTTTCCAATTCTGCACGAAAGCCGTATGGTAGGGTTAAATTGCTTTTGGTCAGGTCTTCTAAACCCATATTGAGAAAATCCAGGATGGGGTCAAGCAGATTGAGATTATAGCCGGTTTTTCCGGATTCAATATTCACAATACTAGCTCTGGAGAGCTTTGTCGCTATTGCAAACTTGATCTGCGATAAGCCGAGGGACAGGCGTAATGCTTTGATGTTAGTCCCGATGATTTGGCTTACAGACTTTTCCATAAAACAAAGTCACATCAACAAATCATTTCAAATTGACTACATATTTTGTTCTTTTGAAATGATTTTAAATACTATCCCTGCTCTCCTTCGTCTCCGGACCGGGTCGCGCAGACAGCGGGAGGGTGACAACAGGTCTACGCGATCCGGTCTTTGACCTGTGAAAGTACCATGACATGTTGGGGATTTTATCTATTGTCGGCTTTCCGCGGCCCAAAAGCCAGCTTCACTAGTTACAAGTGTCAGCGGCGCTCTATTTTGTCCTCAAGCTCAGCTATATACTTACGTTGAAGCGCTAAAAGTTCTTCATTTCGCTCCAGGAGGAGCTTTTTCGACTCAATTTCCTGCTCCAGGGAGTGCAGTCTACCCTCCCATTCCTCTGACGCTTTTTCCCGAAATACATTCAGAGGTTCTTCATCGTAATAATATTGGAAGAAATCATGCTTAAGAACTTTGCAGCACGATAGCAATAAACCGGTATCCACTGTTTCTCTGCCAAATAAATCGTACACAGTTTCTCTCGACCTATTTAACAGCTCGCCAAATTTCGTTGCGCCGATCCCCAGGTCGTCAGCCCGTTCCTTGATTTTTCCTCCTATATGAACCATTTACAAAGATTCTCCTAAATGGTTTGATTGCCTCCCAACGAGTGTTCAATAAAATAGTACAATTTGTTTAAAAATATATTACAATACCAAATGAAATTCATATCTTTGGGGCCTACCTAAC
The DNA here is from genome assembly GCA_040394475.1 of Telluribacter humicola. Taxonomy (GTDB): domain Bacteria; phylum Bacteroidota; class Bacteroidia; order Cytophagales; family Spirosomataceae; genus JBEBSD01. Next base: position 5,746 of record JBEBSD010000043.1, read on the forward strand.
ACATGTCGTTCTCAACCTCTTTTATCGCCTCAGTCAAAAATTTTCTGACTTGTTTCAACTCCCGGATTTTGGAGTCAATCTCTTCAATTTTTTTCTCCACAATTTCAATCTTCTTACTGACCGACAGCCGCTTATTGTACCAATCGTCCATCGACTTCCTGATTTCAGACAAAGTAAACCCCGCTTTTTTGGCCTGGATAATCCATTCTACTTTTCCGATAAGACTTTCGTCGTACTGTTTGTAATTGTTAGACTTGACGGCCTCATCGGTTCTACCTGCTATCAATCCATAGCTTTCGTAGTATCGCAACGTATGGATTGAAACACCTGTCCGCTTTGACAATTCGTTTATTAGCATAGACTTTTCCTGCAGTTACAAAAAATATCCTGGTATAGACTATACTCTATACTTGTTGGTTGCAAATTTACTGTTTAATTTTACCGGAACAAAAAATGAAGCAAATTGCACGAACCGGAGCACCTGTTTCCACTGGCAATGAACCAGCCACCCCTTCCTTCTGTTTTATGCTGACGGCGCCAAACGTTTGCCGGATGAAACCGGGACAGACTAGTAACGCCGGCAAAGAACAACGTCTGAATTAGTTCCAATGATCCCTCATACCCCTACAGACAGAAACCATCAATGAAATTGATAAAACGAACAAAAACAATCTTTTTCGGTATTACATTACTATTAGTAGCGATAACAGTTCTCTTTATGCGTCAACCACAATTCGGAAAAGCACCGGAAGGCAAGCGACTTGAGCAGTTGCGGCAATCACCTCATTACAAAGACGGGAAATTTCAAAACATTCACTTTACACCTACAATATCCGATGGTTATTCTATGGCAGGCGTATTGTACAATTTCATTTTCGGGAAATTTCCCCGTACCAGGCCGACAACCAGTATTCCATCTGTAAAAACCGATTTAAAAAATATAGCGATTACTGAAAATGTGCTGGTATGGTTCGGGCATTCTTCCTACTTTATCCAGCTGGACGGCAAACGTTTTCTCATTGACCCTGTTTTCAGCGGCAACGCATCGCCGATTCCGAGCTCCAATAAGTCGTTTAAAGGCACAGATATTTATTCGGCCGAGGATATGCCCGAAATTGACTTCCTGCTCATCACACACGACCATTACGATCATTTGGATTATCCAACCGTAATGAAACTAAAACCTAAAATAAAACAGGTTGTTTGCGGCTTGGGTGTAGGTGAACATTTTGAATACTGGAAATTTGACAGCGCTAAAATTATCGAGAAAGACTGGAACGAAAGTATTACGATCAGCGACAATTTCAGCCTGCACACCGCCCCGGCGCGGCATTTTTCGGGCAGAAGTTATATAAGGAACAATACGCTTTGGCTTTCATTTGTTTTGCAGGCGCCCGGTTTGAACTTATACCTTGGCGGCGATAGCGGCTACGATACTCACTTTGCTGAAATCGGGAAAAAATTCGGTAAATTCGATTTGGCTCTTTTGGATAACGGCCAGTACAATCTGGCCTGGCAAGCCATTCATATGCTGCCCGATGAAGTGTTGAAAGCAGCAAGCGATTTACAAACAAAACGCGTATTCCCCATACATTCATCCAAATTCAAATTAGCAAACCACCCCTGGGACGAACCTTTGAAGACGATTACCGAGCATAACGAAAAGAACTTTCACTGCCCTGTCATAACGCCCAAAATCGGCGAAGTGGTCTATCTTAACGACAGCAATCAGGTGTTCACCCAATGGTGGAAAGAAATACAATAATTTAAAGATAGCCAGCCACTGGCAGCTAATAGAACTAAGCAGGCTATTCACGAGTCAGATACACACCCGCTGTCGCGCTTTCGTTGTTTGCGGGAAAATGCAGGATGTATCTGACCTTCCCTAATTTATTGAAAACCAGCGATCCGGATACTTGAACCACCAACTACTTCGTTTTATTTCCCGTAAAAAGCGATGCTATTGCAAACCTTAACGGCACATGGGAGTGCTGACCCGGGACAAAGAATACCAACTCATTGCAGGGTAACGAATTTGGACAGCTCCATGGTCAAAACTTGAAATTGTACCCAACGAAAGGAACTATGCCATAAAGGGAAGTCGCCATGACGCTCGAGTACCTCAGGTATTCATAGTCTGCCGGCAACACTTCTATCGAAAAGATATTGAACCGGTTGTATACATTGTAGATTCCCGCCACAAACTGTTCCTGCCCCCATTTCCTGGTTCTGTTATACCCGGCTTGCAGGTCCATTCTGTGATAAGCCGGAAGCCTGATCCCGTTCCTGGATTTGTAGTAGTTAAAAGTTGCATTCTGATATTCGAACGTAGTTATTTATATTTCTATCTGTTATAAAGCCATCTACAACCAATATCGGAGAGTCGTTTGCGGGAAGATCAAACTCAAAACTTTTGATGCATCCTCCCAAAAACAGCCCCGAGGCCAAAATTAGCAACAAAGAAAAAGACTTCATAAAACAGGAAGAATAGAATTGACGCTATACATTACCAGTATTTTTTCATCGGAACTTATTTCTATAAACGTTAGATTCTCTTTCTAAAGTACATCCCGAGGTAATCGGTTTAGTCTTTCTTTTTCCCTCTGAACCTAAATGTAAAGCAAGTTGTTATCAGTGGGTTGATGAAATCGCGGAGTATGGTCCGGAAAAGGCTTCGACATTCGATACCGTGCTGATTCCTGCTTTGCGAAGGGTTTTACGCATTCACTCACTCAAAAGCTCAGTATTGATTTCGGGACGCAAATCATTGAATTTTATGAAATACCCTATCACCCTGTTCATCATTGCCGGCTTATCCGGATGCAACCATGTAAAGGTCCCTGCTGATACCGCTGCAAAACTATCAGGCCGGTATGACGTCCATGCTTATGTTTTCAATAACGATACACTATTCAGCAGTACAGGAATTGACAGGCTGGGATTAGAAGAATTTTACATTACGGTTGGAAGAAAAAGCGCGGATTCTATTGCCGTCCGTTATCACACAAAAAAAGAAGGCGATAAAGCTTCCGTTGTCCGTTATCAAACGGCAGGAATTCTTCAGGAAGATGATCACTATCAACTGATGTACGCACATTATGACAGCATCGATTATGAAAGTCAGATATCCGGCGCCACATTCTCAGAAAAAGCCAGGCTGCCGGGTGGACACCTGATACTTCCGGAGAATTATCCAATGCCAATACCTGGCGGCCAGAATTCGGAATGGATCACAATTATTGCAGAAAAAAAGTAAATCAATTACGTAATCCATGTCAAAACTGCTCCGGTTACCCCTGTCACGGGCAACCGATCAGCCCCTCTGTCTCATTTTGACTTCAGTCACTCCCATCTTGGCGACAAACTCAATCAGGTTTGACACACCCAGCTTACGGAATATCCGGGCCTTCACGGTACTTATAGTGGATGACTGTAGTTGAAGCAGCTTACTCATCTGTTTCGTATTATTCCCTTTTACCAACAAATTAGCGACCTCGAACTCCCTTTTTGAAAGCTGCGAAACAGGCTTTCTGTCTTTTACGGTGCGGTTAACGATCGCGTCCAGCATCGTTTCCAGGAGTGACGCACTTATGTATTTTTTCCTGCTTTCTATTTGCTTTAGCGCTGTCATAAGCTCTTTCCCCGTCACATCTTTTGAAATAAACCCATCTGCTCCCGCCCGCAGGCAAGGCAACGCAAATGCCTTTTCACTCAGATCTGTGAAAATCAGAATAGGCACATTCGGCTGAACCACCCTAATTTTATCAATCATATTTGAATTCCCTCCACTTGCAACGGCAATATCGGCTATCACCAGGTCAACTTTCCTCTTTTTCAAGGATGTGAGAACTGCGTCAAGATCTTCCGCAAGAGAGGTTACGTTAATATCCGGGCGGGACTCATTGAGAAAACACTTCAATCCTGCCCTTTGGATTATGTGACCATTCGCTACTAAAACACTTTCTACCTTTCTGATTTTCATCTTTATGTACTTCACTGTCCGTCATCCCCGAATTCAAAGAACTGAACATAGCTGCCTTGCCCGGATTCTTCCCCTGCTTTAAAAAGACAACAGTTCCGGGTGTCTCCAGATGCTATTTTCAGTCCATGCTGCAGGGAGCGTCTGTAGCATTAGTTGGTTGTTTATCCTGCTATGAGTTCAGTGATTCGTTTCGAAATTAAACTAAGACTGAGGTTATCGCTGCAAAGATATAGCTGTACAAAAGAGGAAATAAAATAGCCGCTATCCATATACATGATTATAGACTACGAATTACCCCTAAATAGGTGATAATGGACTATATACTTCTGTCTATGCGCGCAGCATTCACGTTAGCTAAATTCCGTCCCGTTGTACCATTACAAACTACCAGCTTACAATCCCGCAAATCGTCGTAATTACTGCAGCGTCCCAAGACCCCGCACGAAACGCTCTGGCAGCCTCTTCGCCCTGTTTGGCCGAATATAGTTCATAACAGACTATATCGTCCCGAGTGTTATGGAGTGTCTTAAGAATTTCTGGGAGCCCTTGTAAAGCAATCCGAACAAGTGCTTACTCTTCTTACTCAAAGCAGGTTGCATTATCGGTAAAACCGCCACACAGGTGCATCGGTTCCCTATATCCATTTCATTTCCCTGGCCAGCATCAATAATGCAGCGATATTGCTGCACCCGGTTTTGGAAAGAATCTTTCTGCGATGTGCCGCTACCGTATGACGACTGATGTTGAGCTTTTGTGCCGTGAGATCGACGGTCATTCCCCTGGCTGCCATTTGTACGATTTCCAATTCACGGTCCGTCATCGGATTTCGCTCCACTGCGGCATCCTTTATAATTTTCAGAAGATAATCTGACACGAATTTCCTGTTATTCATCACTTCTCTGATGCATTCTACAACTTCCTCTGCCCCGGAATATTTGCTGGTCACTCCATGCACTTTGTCATGCCCGGCAAGACTTTTGAGCACTGCCGGATTAGTGGCGACCGTGACCACGACAATTCTGGCATTCTTACAAATTCTTTTGATATCACTTATGATGGGTAATACCGTATTTTCTCCGAGGTAATAGTCCAGGAAAAAGAAATAATCGTCCTGCGCATTCAGCCTCAACAAAAAGCCAAGTAAGGAACTTTTTTCATAGAAAACACGTGTGTCATCAAAAATGCACAGTCCCTCAATCATCTTTGCAAATGAATCAGCAAATAACTGATGATTGTCCAGAACAATAGCAATTGAGGTCCGCTTTTGATCAGGGAAGTCTCTACCTTCTTCTATCATTCAAAATTGACTAACTATATAAAGTATACGATGAATAAATTAAATCAACCATACCCTGCGCTGTTAAGCAGGCAAAAGCTTATTTCCAACAGGTATTTAAAACACAATAAATAGCCCGAAAACAGTGGGCAAATTTAAAAAGAAACTACTGGCGGATGATAGTATTTCGGTTCTTTTATTTCCTGACACCCTATCCCGCCGCCCCGAGGTTAACGTTAAAAGTTTCCCGCAACGCCTGGTTTCGGGGCAAACAGGAATTCGGCGCCGGCATCCCTGCCTTGCTTTCATGGAGAACCGGAACGTCCCCTCTCCGGCCTCTAACATGAACCAGTGCAGACGCTCCCAAGACATCGTTTTCACAAAACCCGCCATAAAATAATCTTCCATTCGTTCAGTCCTGCTATCTTTAGCAGAAACAAGCCTATCATATCTGTACAATTCACAAGCTGACGCCGGACGGAAAGCCGGCCAATTCAACAAACGAAATGAACATACGTCTTAGCCAACTCGTTGTCCTTACCCTTTTGCTGCTGTATAGTATTCCGGTCCCGAGCCAAAAAAGTACTGATGAGGATGCGGAAAAACAATTCGGACTCTTAAACAGAGAATACAGGGAAAACCGCCTTTCAAAGTCAGATTACCTTAGCGCAGCCGACTCGCTCATCATCTCTTTTTTCGTGGCGGGAACCCTTTTTGAACGAGAAGAGCTGGAAGTGCACTTAGCCTTATTCCGGGAAATCGCCTGGAGTGAAAAGGACTTTAAGGAAAACCGTATCAACTACTTTGAGCATTTCATGAACAATGCTCTTATGCAGAGCAAAGGAGGAGAAGCAATTTATTTCTCCGAAAAGGTGTCCAACGAAATCACAGGCTCCCCTGACCAAAAGTCCCTGGTAGAGCTCTTTACCAAATGCATGTTTTATATCAAGCACAAAAACTACTCGAAGGCCATCAATCTCTATAAGGAAGAAGGAGCTAACATCGACGCTTATCCGGAAGCGCTCCGGTCGGGTGATCTATCGGCAGATGAAGGGCTTAAGCTGCTGCATCTTCTGTCAATTATCATCACCCCCTGCACCGAGCTGAATGATACGACCGGGGTCCGGCATACGGTAACAACCGCGGAAAATGTGGCCGCAGAACTGCTGCCGCTTGTTGAGAATGACAACGCTAAATCCGCTATGATCAACATCCTCGTAGGGAGCATGCGCTACTTCCGGGATATTTTTCTGAAAGACTACACGGGAGCTAAAAGCGTCCTCCTCGAAGTCAGAAACCTGCTCGACCGCGAACAGGACCTGCCGGCTTACATTTCCGCTCCTGCGGAATTTAATCTTCTGGAATGGTGGATAGAATACTATCTGCAAATAAAGGACAATTCGAACGCCGCACAGTACCTTGACCGCTATGCAAATATGTCGTCGATATCAAACGATCATACAAGCATGATCAACACCTTCAGAGCGAGACTCAAAGCAAATGAAGGGCATTTCCGGGAAGGTTATGCGATTATGGTGGAGGCAAGCAAAACGAAAGATGAGCTTTATGCGAATATGATGAACGAGTTGGACCAATTTGCCTTTGCCAGCTATTCCTTCTTGAAACGAGCCAGCCTGCTCCTGAGCGTTGAGCATAACAGCGATCGTTACAGTACCAGTTACGGCACCAAGACGGCGGCCTATACCGTGGCGGGAATGAAAGGATCGGTCCGGCTGTACAAGTTCATTTCAGCAGAAGGGGGCATCAACAATATCTTCGACAAAAATTACAGCCTCACAGAAGGGTTTCCGGAGGCGGGTCGTAACTTTTTCGTCAATATTGTTCTTACTTACTAATCAGGAAACTAACGGAGTGTATGGCCGGCAACTACTCTTCGGAAAAAAAATGGAGGCTGTTCCGGAATTATACGTATACCGGAACAGCCGGCATTTTCATTTTCGTTGGCCTTATCGCCTTTTCGGTATCGGGCCCGGAGCCTTATCCATTGCGCTACCCGTCCAATTTCGGTTCGCGCTTTACAGTTCCGGAGGATAATCCCACCACTAAAGAGGGTGTTTATCTGGGCCGCATGCTTTTTTACGAAAAGAAATTATCTGCCGGCAATTCGGTTTCCTGTGAAAGCTGCCATCAGCAAAAACGGGCTTTTACAGACGGGAAAGCGCTCAGCACGGGGCTAAACGGCGCCCAAACGGCACGGAATTCGATGTCCCTCGCGAATCTGCTTTGGGTACGGAATTATTTTTGGGACGGACGGGCAGGCAGCCTGGAAGAGCAGGCGCGCTTCCCCCTGACCGATCCTCACGAAATGGGCCAGGACCTGCAGGAATCCGTTCGTAAATTACAGGAGACCGCCCCCTACCCTGCCTTGTTTAAACAGGCCTTCGGAAGCGATCGCATCACGGAAGAAAGGATCGTGCAGGCATTGGCACAGTTCCAGCGAACGCTGATTTCGGCCGGTTCTCCTTACGATGACTACCTGGCCGGCCGGTATGATCCTACCGACCTGGAATTATCCGGAATGCGGTTATTCGAAAGCAATCCGGATCCTGAGCGGGCAATCCGGGGAGCCAATTGTGCCCATTGCCACGGGGGACCGCGCCTGCACAAGGAATTGTTTCACAACAACGGACTGGATTTGTCTGCTTCAGATCCCGGCCGGGAGGCCGTTAGCGGGGAGCGCTCCGACAAAGGCCGTTTCCGGGTCCCTACTCTCCGGAACATTCTGCTGACGGCCCCCTATATGCACGACGGACGGTTTGCCTCCCTTGAAGAAGTCCTCGACCATTACAGCGACCATGTACAGGCTGCCGAAAACCTGAGCAGTTTCCTCCGGGGCAGTTCCAACGAAATCAATGGTACCCAATTGGCACTGACATCGCCCGAGAAGCAGGCAATCATTGCGTTTCTGGGAATGCTGACGGATACTGTTTTCATCACCAATCCCGATTTCACCAATCCTCATAACCACCCCTGATTATGGATGTTTATTCTTTTCCCAGGCTTTTTGTCCTGCTTCTCCTTTTCGTCTATAAGGCGCACGCACAGCAGGAACCAACCCTTTCCATCACCGGCGAAGTACAAACACCGCTGACGTTACGTCTCAGCGATCTCAAAGCCATGGAACAGGTCACCTACACCGCTAACGACCGTGAAGGAACCGAAAACCGGTTCAAGGGCGTTCCGCTCGTAGAACTGCTCCGCAAAGCGGGGGTCACTACTGGTCGTGAACTGCGCGGGGAAAACCTGGTCAAATACGTCCTGGTCAGCGCAGCCGACGGGTATGAAGTACTGTACGCACTCCCCGAAATCGATCCCGATTTTACCGATCAGGTCATTTTTCTGGCCCTGGAAAAAAACGACGCGGCGTTACCCGCAAACGAAGGCCCTTTCCGGATGATTGTCCCCAACGATAAAAGGCCTGCCCGGTGGATCCGGGAGGTTCGCCATATTACGGTCCGGTTTGCGCTGCGGTAACAATAAAATATAACAATCCGCCTGCATTGTGTATTTTTGCATCCATGATTATCGGACAAAACCTGGAACAGGCCGGTGAATTTCTCAGGGCCGGACAATTGGTAGCAATTCCTACCGAAACCGTATACGGGCTGGCAGGAAACGGGCTGGATCCTCAGGCGGTGGTACGCATTTACGAAGCGAAGAACCGGCCGGCCTTCGACCCCTTGATTTTACACATTGCCTCTTTGGATGTACTACCGGAGATCGTTTCGGAAATCCCGGAAAAAGCACTTCTGCTTGCGGAGCGTTTATGGCCCGGGCCGCTGACCCTGGTACTTCCCAGGAAACCGGTCGTACCCGATATTGTCACCTCCGGACTGGATACCGTGGCCGTGCGGATCCCCGACCACCCACTCACCCTGGAACTTTTAAAAAGGCTCGATTTCCCGTTGGCAGCCCCCAGTGCCAACCCTTTTGGCTACATTAGTCCGACGAAAGCCAGCCATGTGGCCGAACAGCTGTCCGGCAGCGTCGCCTATATCCTGGACGGGGGCGACTGTCAGGTAGGACTGGAGTCCACCATTATCGGCTTTCCGGAAGGAATTCCTACGGCATACCGCCTGGGCGGCCTCACACTGGAAGCCATCGAGTCGGTAGCAGGACCGGTACAGCGGCTCCCGCATTCAACCTCCAACCCCAAAGCGCCGGGCATGCTGCAAAGTCATTATGCCCCCCGCAAACCCTTCCTGCTCAGTCACCGCAGTGCGCCGGGTTTTATAGCCGGGGAGGATACCGGTTATCTGTTGTTTTCAGATCCGCTACCCGGGGTCGCGCCCGAAAAACAGCGGATTCTTTCCCCGACCGGCAATCTGCAGGAAGCCGCACAGTACCTGTTTTCATTTTTGAGGGAACTGGATAAAACTGCCGCACATAAAATACACGCCGAAAAAGTACCCGACGAAGGCCTGGGAAAAGCCATCAATGACCGCCTCCTCCGGGCGGCGGCGGTACGGGATTAGTACCATGGTCTGTGTCCCACAGACCATTTTGAATACCAGCCGGAGGCGGGAGCCGCAGTCCCGGCATAATGCCCTTATTCCGGCCTTTGTGCGTCCTTCTCCACCCAGAAAGTGGCAAAAGGCAGCAAAGACGCCAGAAAATACATACCCGCCCGTTTGAGGGGCCATTTACGTTCCACCTGGCAAAGCACCAGTAACGCCACGTAGAGCACGAACAATCCTCCGTGTACACGGCCAACATGCGTGACCATAGCCGGCGCGTCCATCCAGTATTTGAGCGGCATGGCAATAAATACCAGCAGCAAATAAGAAATCCCCTCCCAAACTGCAATCCTCCTGAACCAGGACACTGTATTTTTCATTTCAACCTGTTAAAATCCGACGAACAACATTAAAAACAACGGGTCCCGAAACAGACAGTTTCAGAACCCATTTGTTCCAAAGTTATCAAATAAATCCGGGATCCCCCTAATAAAGCACCCAGGTATCTTTCCCGCCGCCGCCCTGGGAAGAATTCACCACCAGGGAACCTTTCCGGAGCGCAACCCGGGTCAGCCCCCCCGGGATCACGTGGATATCATCACCATACAAAATATACGGCCGTAGATCCACATGGCGGCCCTCTGCCTGTCCGTCGACCATACAAGGTACCCGTGACAACGAAATTGTCGGCTGTGCAATATAGTTCCGGGGATTTTCGCTGATTTTCCGGCGAAATAATTCATGTTCCGCCTTGGTGGCTTTCGGCCCGATCAGCATCCCGTAGCCGCCGGCCTCGTTCGCCTCTTTCACTACCAGGTTCCCGATGTTTTCCTGTACATAGTTATAAGAATCCTGCTCGCTGCAGATATAAGTCTGAACATTGGGAATAATCGGATCCTCTCCCAGGTAATACTTAATAATGCGGGGTACGTAAGCGTACACGACCTTGTCGTCGGCCACGCCGGTACCCGGTGCATTCGCCAGCGCCACCCGGCCCTTTTTGTACACCTCGAAAATCCCCGGAATTCCTAAAAGCGAATCCGGGTTAAATGCAAGCGGGTCTATAAAGGTATCATCCAGGCGCCGGTAAATGACATCCACCACTTCAAATCCTTTCGTAGTCCGCATTTTCACATAGCCGTCATCCACCACCAGGTCACGGGAATCGACCAGTTCTACTCCCATTTGCTGGGCCAGGTAGGAATGTTCAAAATAAGCCGAATTATAGATCCCCGGGGTGAGTACGGCCACCGTAGGATCAGGGCGCTCGGCCAGCGACTGTAACATTGTCAAAAGCCGGGCCGGATAATCAGATACCGGCCGAACCCCGGTCCGGGCCAGCACATCCGGGAAAATCTGCTTGGACAACTCCCTGTTTTCCAGCATATACGAGACCCCGGACGGGCAGCGCAGGTTATCTTCCAGCACCATCATTTCCCCGTTATTTCCCCGTATCAGGTCGGTTCCCGTGATATGGCACCAGATTCCTTTCGGCGGCGTAAGCCCGATACACGGCTTCAGAAAACATTTACTGGACGCTATCAAGTCCCGGGGAACCACCTTATCCTTCAGGATTTTCTGATCATTATACACATCATGAATAAACAGGTTGAGGGCTTTGATACGCTGTTTCAGTCCTCTCTCCAGGCGTTCCCACTCCGAACCGGGCAACACGCGCGCAATGATATCCAACGGCATCGTCCGCTCCGTCCCCTCTCCTTCCGAATAAACGTTGAATGTTATCCCCATTGCCAGCATAGCCTTTTCGGCAGTCAGCTGGCGGTTGGTCAGCTCCTCACAACTGAGCTGCTCAAATTTTTGCTTCAAATGGGCATATCCTTCCCGGGTAGCGCCTTCAGGGGAAAACATTTCATCGTAAAAACTATCCGCGTCGTAACCTTCAAATGAAAAATTCATACTATTCAAAATAATAATCCTTTAAGTTGTGAAATTTCATCCTGATAATTCCGTTAATCACCAATAATAGCAAATGTTTCATCAATAGTCAATTAGTTCGAAAAGAAGCTGCCATCTTCAGGATATCCATCCGACCATCGTACCGGTTCATCTGTGCGCCCCGGTTCCGGCAGCGCCTCATTCTGGTATCGAAATCTTTTGCCTGCCGGAAAATTATAAGAATGTCCGCATTCAATAAATAGTTTTTATATTCGTTCCGGGAATAGCGGCAGTGATTTCCTTTATTTTGAAGTTTAAAATTGATTTTGTTCGACTTTTACGAATGCGCCCCATAGCTTTTATCCTGATCATGATAGTTCCCTGGCTGCAGGTGCGCGCGCAGCACATGCAGGGGATTTCCTTAAGCAACTATGCGGGGACCAATAGTCTGTACCACAACCCGGCTTTTGTGGCCGACTCGCGCTACAGCGTTTTCGGGAACCTGGTCGGGGTAAATTACTATGTAGGCAACAACCATGTAAAGTGGGACGCCCCCTTTTCCTTTATGGCGTTTGTGACGAACTCGGTGGGAACCGAACACCGGAATGAATCAGGCTCCATTAAATTTCCCCGTACCTATCTGGCACAGCGGCTTAACGGCAACACGAAGTACCTGAACACCGGCCTTGATGCCCGCTTGCCGGCCCTTATGATTTCCTTAAAAGACGGGCGTTTCGGAATTGGGTTTACTTCCCGTTTCCGTACCATTCTGAATGTGTCCGAAACCACCGAACCCCTCGCCCGGCTCATCCGTGGCAGCACGCAGGATACTACCCTTCATAACATCAGCTACACAAATCAGACGGCCAAACTGCAGTTAAACGGTGTTGCCGAATACGCGGTTACACTGGGGGGCGTCCTGATCGACAACGATGTCGACTTCCTTAAAGTGGGCATCACCGCCAAAAAGCTCATCGGGGTCCTTCACAGCAATATCCACATTGAACAGGCGACCTACGAAATGGTCCCGGATCCGGCCTGGCAAAACCGGCGGTACCAGATTTCAGCACAGGACCTGGATGGCACAGCCGGCTATACGACCGACGCGGGCGTCCGCAATACGTCGCTTGACCCCCGGTGGCTGCTGGGACGTACGTCTCCCGGAGACGGCTGGGGAATTGATATCGGCGCCGTTTATGAATACAGGCCGGATATAGCCAAATACAATCGTTACAACGGGAATGGCCCCAGGAAGCGCGATCCCAGTAAAAACAAGTACCTTTACCGCCTTGCCGCTTCCATTACCGATATCGGCAAGCTCAATTTCAATTCTCACCTGAACCGCAGCCTCGAAGGCGCTGATGCGACGGGGCTGCTCAACTACGACAGCTTCCAGAATCTTTCCGGTCTGGATGATTTTTTCGGATCCGTGCAAGACCGGCTGCAGCTGGCCGCCGCCCAACCGGCAGCCTTTAAGCCGTTACTCCCGACAGCCCTGCAACTCAGCGCCGACTACCAGGTAAAACCCAATTTATACGTCAGCGCTCAATGGATCCAGACACTCCGTAAACCAGGAACATTCGCCATTCGCCAGGAAAGTCTGCTCGCGCTGACCCCCCGGATCGAACACCGCTGGTACGAATTATCGGTCCCCCTTTCCATTATGAATCACTACCGGTCTGTAGGGATCGGACTGGCGGGGAGAGCAGGGCCTTTATGGGTAGGTACCGACCATATTCCCGGACTATTCAACATCGGGAAACCCAAATCACTTACGTTATATGCCGGGTTATCGATGGGTATTTTTCGAAATGCACCCGATGATTCCATTCCTTGCTGGCCTCCCAAACGAAATTGGTTCCAACGGTTGTTCAGAACCGGAGAAGTACAGTAATATGCGGAGAACAGGCGGCGGCATCACTTGCACATCCTCCGATAAACGACGAGGCTGAAACACACAGCAGCAGCCTCTCTCAGGGAACCCGGGATAAAAGCGGAAGTAAATCATTGCAGTATTACTGTTCTGTTTTCGGTATTTACAACGATATTTGCAGCCACCACTACAGGATTTTTTGCACCGTATGAAGCCTATTTACCGGTTATATCACAGGTTGACCCGTTTCCTGACCACTGTCAGGGATTTCGTACGTTCAACGCTCATCAGAATCCTTAAAACCCTGCTTGACTTGTTGCTGCGCGATAAAAGCGAACCTTTTCAACAGTATTTCCTGAAAAAAAAAGCAGCGCTCAGCCATTGGTATTATAACAGCGTGATCGACACGTCCTCCGCTTATTACCGTCCGATCCTCCGGTTGTGGCGGACGGCTGTCACCGTTGTTTTGGTTTTTGTGTTTTATATTTTTTGCATAGAAACCAATTTTCTCTGGCTGATGGGGAGTATGCCCAGCGTCGACGACCTTCAAAATCCTAAAGTGGCCCAATCGTCCGAAATTTATACGGCCGATGGTGTCATGCTGCGGAAACTGTATACCGAAAACCGTACCCCGGTCCGCTACGACGAAATCTCACCAATGCTCGTCAAAGCGCTGATTGCGACAGAAGATGTCCGGTTTCATGCACACTCCGGAATTGACCACCGGGCCATGGGCGCCGTGGCGATGGCGATTCTTAAAGGAGAAGCCGATCGGGGGGGCGGCAGTACGCTCACGCAGCAACTTGCCAAGAAACTGTTCAAAACCCGCCGGAAAGATGCGCGCGGGCTGTTCGGGAACGTTCCGGTGGTGTCCACCGTGGTTTACAAAACAAAGGAATGGCTGACGGCCATAAAGCTGGAACGGAATTTTACGAAAGAAGAGATCATCACGATGTATCTCAATACGGTTGACTACGGACAGAATACCTTCGGAATCAAAACCGCGGCAAAGATCTATTTCAGCAAGGACCCTTCCACCCTTACCACCGAAGAGGCTGCCGTGCTGGTAGGGCTTCAGAAAGCGACTACCACCTACAACCCGATCCGGAATCCCGAACGATCGAAACAGCGGCGGGACGTCGTGCTGGGTCAAATGCAAAAATACGGGTTCCTGACCAAAGCGGATACAGACTCGCTGATCGCCCTGCCGCTGACGTTAAAAACCAATTTTGAATCGCCTTACGATGACGATAATTCCAATTATTTTATCGCCGTAGTGGAAAAGATCGTTGAAAACTGGGGAAAGGAAAATGATTATGACCTTTATACGGACGGATTACGGATCTATACCAGCATTGACTCCCGCCTGCAAGCCTATGCCGAGGAGGCCGTAACCGAAAAAATGAGGTCGCTGCAAAGGGTTTTCGAGGAACACTGGCGTAACCGTAACCCCTGGACAAACGACAAAGGCGAAGAAATACCCGGCTTTTTACTGGATGTCATCAAGCGTACAAACCGGTATGCCGGGCTGGCCGAACGCTTTCCCGATGAGCCCGACTCCGTCCTGTTTTACCTCCACCGGAAGGACACCATGACCGTTTACGACTGGCAGACAGGCGGCAAGCGAATGGAATACTGGAGCCCGCTGGATTCCCTTAACTACTACAAACGCATCCTCCGTGCCGGAACCATGACAATGAACCCGTATACCGGGCATATCAAAGCCTGGGTAGGCGGATTGGATTATGGCTTTTTCAAATACGACCACGTCCGACAAAGCAAACGACAGCCCGGGTCTACCTTTAAACCCTTCGTATATGCCGCAGCCATTGATGACACGACTTTCAATATGAGTCCCTGCGACCGGATGCCCGACCAGCCCTTCGTGAAAGAACTGGAAGTTGACGGGACCATTGAGGTATGGAGGCCCCGGAATTCTACCGGGTACTTTACCTATTCCAACATGACGCTCAGAAGAGCGCTGGCACAGTCTGTTAATTCCGTTACAGCGGCATTGACCGATAAGATAGGCGCAGCCAATGTCGCGCAGTATGCCCGCAATCTCGGAATTAACACGCCGCTCGATCCCGTCCCCTCCATCGGGCTGGGGACAAACGACGTCTCTCTTTACGATATGGTGGCTGCCTATGCCGCCTTTGTGAACAACGGTACGTACACCAGCCCCCTGATAGTCCTGAAAATTGAAGACCGTAATGGCAACGTGCTCCATGAATTCACCCCTGAACACCATGTCGCCGTCCGTCCGGAATCGGCTTTCCTGATGGTACACATGCTGAAAGGCGGGGTGGAGGAGCCGGGAGGAACCTCCAGGGCGCTGTGGGGATACGATGTCTTTAAAAATAAAAATGAAATCGGAGGAAAAACCGGGACCACCTCCAATAACTCTGACGGCTGGTATATGTGCATTACCCGCGAGCTGGTGACCGGCGCCTGGGTGGGCGGGGAAGACCGGAGTATTCATTTCCGGACTACGAACCTTGGAGAAGGTTCCAAAACCGCCTTGCCGATAGTAGCGCGTTTTCTTGAAAAAGTGTACAAAGACAAAACCACAGGTATCGATCCCGGCCCGTTCCCCAAACCTTCTTTTAAGATCACCAAAGATTACACAAGTTGCCTGTATAGCGATCCCGAGCCGGAGGAAGAAACAATTGATTCCACGGTGGTTGCCCCGGTCGAAGAAGATGTTTTCGGCCCGCCGCCGCCGCTTCTGGACAGTGTAGTCCCATGAAAATAATACTCCCCGGATTTCTCACCCGGCACTCCTGGGCAGCTCTTACCTGGACGCTGCTGATTATTATCGGCTGTACACTCCCCGGTAAGGACCTTCCGGGATCGCCTATGGTCGGTTTTGACAAGATCGTCCATACAGGGTTATTCATTGGATGGACTTTCCTGTGGCGGCTGCGCTATCCGCACCGGGCCCTGCGCATTTTGCTCCTCGGCATATTCTTTGGTACCTCCCTTGAATTTTATCAGCAATGGCTCCCGTTTGACAGAACCTTCGATTGGTGGGACGCGGCCGCAGATGCGCTCGGAGCCGGGCTGGGCAACTTACTCTACCAGGTCGCCCGACCGTGGCTACGATCGGTTTAAAGGGCCGCTCCGGCCTGTACCGGATGCCGGGCAAGAGACAACCACGGACCGATTCTCGCTCTCCTCAGTTATTTTGGATTAATTTTCTCATTTTTTAAACAAAACCAGTAGGATTCAGGGCACTATTGCTTTAACCTAAAATCAGTATGCAAGCATACTACTATTATACACTGTAACCGTAAAACCCCGGATCTTACCCAATCATGCATTTATTAAATCTTTTCAGACTGCAATTATTTTTAAAAAAAATAACACTCACCGCCAATGGCCCATTTATCAAAGCCCTCGTATTTACTCATGGAACAAGGTATGGTTACCTCCCATTGTCAGCACTACGTAACGGACACACAATCCAGTCCATTTCCCCTTCGTATCACTCTTAACTCTAATCAAAACAGCTTATGAATGGAAATTCTTTTACTTTCTCAAGGCAACTACTCCGGCGGGTACTGCTGGTAGTATTGTTGAGCTGCCCTTTCCGGTCGGAAGTGGTCGCTGACACCGGCAACCTGAACGGAACCGGTAAAGAGCGGACCATTACCGGAACGATAACCCTTCAGTCGGATGGGACCGCATTACCCGGGGTGAACGTCGTCGTCCAGGGCACCCGGACGGGAACCAGCACCAATGCGGATGGCAGGTATTCGATTGTCATCGATGATCAGACCCGGCCGATCCTGGTGTTCTCCTATATCGGCTATATCACACAAGAGATTCTTGTGGGCAATCAATCTGTACTCAACGTCGCTTTGGAAGAAAGTATCGAAAATCTTCAGGAGGCAGTCGTCACCGCACTGGGAATCAAGCGGGAAGAACGGTCGCTGGGTTATTCGGTAGGGAAAGTAGACGGTGCGGAGCTCACCCGGGTGGTCCAGGAAAACGTCCTGAATGGTATCGCGGGTAAAGTAGCAGGCGTTTCAATCAGCGCCACCGGCGGCACAGGCTCTTCGGTAAGCATGGTAATCCGCGGCGCTACCTCTATCAACAGTGATAACCAGCCGCTTTTCGTGGTGGACGGCGTCCCGCTCGCCAATACGCTGAACAACGTGAGCGAGGTGTCCGGAAGAGACAACCGGGTCGATTATGGGAATGCTATCTCCAGTCTGAACCCTAACGACATTGAAAACATCTCGATCCTGAAGGGGCCCAGCGCCGCGGCCCTTTATGGCTCGCGTGCGGGTAACGGCGTAGTGCTGATCACCACCAAAAGCGGCGCCAATGCCAGGAAACTGACCGTTAACATCCATTCAAGTATTGTTTTTGACCGGCCGTATGCCTACCTGAAACAGCACCATAAATTCGGGGCCGGCCAGTTTTCTGCCATTCCGCCCGAGATCTCGGGCACACCGTTGTCCAATCCGTTCGGCGGTCTGGTGCTGGATTATATCGGTGGCGCTTACGGGGCCGAACTGGATAAAGGATACGAAGCGATCCAATGGAACAGCCCCATAGGAGAAGACGGCAAACAAATCGCCACACCGCTGGTTTCCCATCCCGACAACATCAAGCATTTTTTCAATACCGGGCTTACCTTGCAGAACGGGGTTTCGGTTTCTAACGGCAATGCTATCGGCAGTTACAGACTGTCCTATTCCAATATGCGGCATACCGGTATTGTCCCCAACTCCGATCTCTTTAACAATACCGTCAACCTGAACACCATCCTGAACGTCGGCAAAAAGGTCCGGATCAGCTCTAACCTCGACCTGAGCCGTAACAGCTCGAATAACAGGCCCGCAGGCGAAAGGGGCACCAATCCCATGCAATGGGCCTACGAGGTAGTATCCAGCACCGATATCCGGGACATGAGAAATTACTGGATGCCGGGCAAGGAAGGTATTCAGCAAAGGTCGCAGGATTGGGACCGGCCTGTGCACGAATATAACAACCCGTATTTCCTGGCCTATGAAGTGAACAACGGTTTCAGCCGCGACCGGGTATTCGGTAACGTAAAATTAGATTGGGAAATCCTCCCCGATCTTTCTTTAATGGTACGCTATGCCCTGGATAACCTGTCGGAACGGCGGGAGACAAAAATGGGGAATAGTTATGCAACCGACCCCAATGGCGCATACGGGCTGCACAATCTGAATAATTTCGAGAACAATGCCGACTTTTTCCTTACTTACAGGAAAACCCTGAGCGACTTCAGTTTTTCGTTGTCTGCAGGAGGTAACCACCGTTACCAAACTACCTTTAATTCTTCCAATTCCTCGGTCAACGGGCTGATCGTCCCGGGGGTTTACACGCTCAACAACATCGCGCTGGGCAATTTGAACGCGTCCAGTTATCGTGATCAGAAAGCAGTAAACAGCTTATATGGCTTAGGGAATATCGGCTATAAGAATTCTGTATTTCTTGAATTTTCAGGACGGAACGACTGGTCGAGTACCCTGCCTAATGCCGACGGCTACTTTTACCCGGCTGCTTCTCTGAGTGTATTACTTAACGAATTCCTCCCGCTCTCCAACAAGGTGAGTCTGCTGAAATTACGGGGTGGTATTGCCGAGGTCGGAAACGACACCAGGCCCTATCAGTTGATCGCTACCCTGGCCAATGCCGGCACGTTCAACGGAACCCCGCAGCTCTCCACTTCCGGAGTTTTGCTCAACCCGCAGCTGAAACCTGAAATTGCCCGCTCCTACGAAGCGGGGATCGACTTCAGTATGTTTGCCAATCGCTTACGATTTGCAGGTACGTATTACGTGGTAGATAACAAAAACCAGATCTTCAGTACGGCGATGCCGGGCTCGTCGGGTTATTCCATGAAAAACATCAACGCCGGCCTGTTGCGCGGTAAGGGAATAGAACTATCGTTCGGAATAACCCCTGTAAAAAACAACAACCTCAGGTGGGACCTCAATTTCAACCTGACCAGGAGCAGGACTACCCTGTTGGAGCTATCCGACGACCTGCCCTATTTTACGATGTGGGAAGAGGCCAAAGGCGGAGCATGGACGTACGTAGGGGATGAAATGGGAGACATTTATGACGCCGAATTGGTTACGGTTAAGGATAAGACGTCTGAATACTACGGGTATCCGATCCTGGATGAAACCGGTAAATGGCAGAGCATCGACGCACAGAATTCCAGGAATAAAATCGGCAACTACAACCCGAAGTTTATCCTGGGCGGACAGACTTCGGTAAGTTACAAAGGATTTAATCTGAGCATGACGTTTGACTGGCGTAACGGGGGCGATTTTGTTTCGCAAACCTACCGGTACAGCGAAGAGCATGGCCGGTCGCAGCTATTCCTGGACAAGCTGATAGACCCCGGCTCCATGTCAGGCAAGGAACTGAGGGATCACCTGGTCGCCCATGAGGATGAGCTGATCCGTTCCACGGGCAACAATTTCCCGTTGGTCGGCGGCCCGACCCCGGAATATAACGGCTTCCCATTCGTTTATGGCCCCTATACCCTGCCCTATGGCGGTGTGTTTATTCCCGGTGTCTTTGCCCAATATAATGAATCGGGAGATATCACGGGTTATATCGAGAATTTAGGAGAAAATGTAGGAAAAGCCGGGGGCACGATTACCTTGCCCTATGCAGGCGCCACTGCCTGGAGTTTTACAAGAGCGTTCATCTACGACGCCTCTTACCTGAAGCTGCGGGAAATTACCTTGTCCTATGACCTTCCGTCCGCACTCACTAAAAAAATAGGGATGGAGAATGTCAACATAGGAGTTTTCAGCAGGAATATTATGTTATGGACGGCCGCGAAAATCAACATTGACCCGGAACGCGCCTTCCAGCCCACTACTACGGCCAGGGGAGGCACCCAGTTTATGCAAGGCATAGAACGGTACAATGTAACACCCTGGGTAGCCCCGATAGGGTTCAAATTGAACATAACGCTTTAAAATCCGATGACCATGAATGCTATAAAAACAACAACAGTGTTGCTGATCCTGCTGGCCGGATTGTTTACCTCCTGTAAAGATTACCTGGTAGGGTTAAACGAAAACCCCAATGGGATAGACCCCAAAACCGCAAACCCCAACCTGGTTTTTGCAACCGTGCTGAGCGCAACCGGTATCACCTTCACAAACCTGGGATACGGTGACATCGCAGGCGTGATGCAGCACACGCAAAAAGACGGATGGGGAAACAGCCATAACGAGTACGACTGGGGACTCAGTAATGACTGGAACGGTTATTACGATATCCTGCGAAACAACAAATATGTGTACGACCGTGCCGTTGAACTGGACTATGAATTGCAGCAGGGAACGACGCTGGTCATGAAATGCATGGTGTTTGGACTGATCGCCGATCTGTACGGAGACGCCCCCTATCACTCCGCGCTCAAAGGCGACCAGGGGGAGATGGAAAACACCTTCCCGGCTTTCGACTCGCAAAAGGATATCTATCTGGGAATATTGTCTGATCTGGAAGAGGCCAACCGGTTATTATCCAAACCCCAAAACGCCTATAACAGCAGCATTGAATCGGTGGATATGTATTACAAAGGCGATCCTGCGAAATGGAGAAAGCTGGCCAACTCGCTTGCCCTGCGGTACCTGATGCGGATATCCGAGAAGGAAGAAGCCCTTGCCCGGGCAGGAATTGAGAAGATCTTCGCCAATCCTACCGAATATCCGATCATCACCGTTGCGGCCGACGATTGCAACATGCCGTCCTGGACACCGGTATATGATGTGACCGAAAGCAATTACAGAAGAGTTAAAATGGCAGCTTCCTTAGTAGAGGCAATGCGGAAAGGCAATGACCCGCGTCTGGGTGTATGGGCTAAAAAAGTAGAAATCCCCCTGGTTGCGCGCGACAGCCTGCCTGCGGGAACGGATAAAATCGTAGATGGTAAGCGGTATATCTCCCCGGACGTACTGGCCAGCAAAGGGCTGACCAT
This sequence comes from Telluribacter humicola, assembly GCA_040394475.1. Taxonomy (GTDB): domain Bacteria; phylum Bacteroidota; class Bacteroidia; order Cytophagales; family Spirosomataceae; genus JBEBSD01. The sequence continues at coordinate 27,238 of JBEBSD010000043.1, forward strand.
CCAGGACATTAATCAAAATCCTGATTATGTCGGCCTTCCGGCAGGACTCTCCGCTCCGGCTGTCTACAACATGGGTCCCGATCCGAACCAGGCGTCCTTTAATCCGCACGTTTCCTGGCTGAGCGACATTTACCGGGTTTTCAACAGTCCCTTGCTGAAATCCAGGCTATTGTCGGCCTCAGAAGTAAATTTCATCCTGGCCGAAGCGGCCTTGAAAGGATGGGCCGCAGGTGATGCAGAGACGCATTATAACAACGGCATAAAAGCTTCCCTGGAAACCTGGGGCGTAGGCGGCAACTACAGCAGCTTTATCACGACCCCTGAGGTGGCTTATGACGGTACCCAGCAGCAAATCATCGAGCAAAAATGGATTGCCAGCTGGCAGGCGGCTACCGAATCATGGGCCGACTTCAAAAGAACAGGCTTTCCGTTACTGAAAGGAGGCCAGCAAACCAAGCGGAGTGTGCTGCCTGTGCGGTTCTATTACATGCTCAATGAGCGGAACCTTAATAAGGAAAACGTAGACGCGGCGCTGAAAAACCTGGAAGTCACGCAATACACCGAGGCCGATGGCCCTAACAGCGCATGGTCCAAACCATGGGTCTTACAAGGTACCGGACACCCCTGGTAACCACTCACCTAAGGCGCAGCAGGCGGATTCTATACCCCGCCTGCTGCGCTTTTTTTTATGCCGCTGTCTCCATTTTCCTCAATTATAGCCATTTTTTAATGCACTGCCTTTTCCGGAGTGGTTACGATTGCTATTTTTGCTACCGCAAGCCCTTATTGCAAATTTAAATTTCCCTTCAACCACTTTTAAACGGTAATTACAAAGTATATGCTCGTCAGACTTTCCGGCCTCCTGCTGATTCTTCCGGGAATCTCAGGGCTTCTTTATGGACAGGTGCAGGTATCCTATCCTTCCGAACGCATTGTGATCCAGCGTAACGTCCATAATGAAGGGACGGTATACGTTACAGGAACCGTTTCCCAAATCAGTGATCGTATAGAGGCCCGTCTGGTTGTCCGCGACGAAGACCCCGGCGAAAGCTCGACCTCCTGGATCACACTCGACAACACTGTTGCCAATGGTTCCTTTTCGGGAATGTTACAGGCCAAGGGCGGGCGCTACGACCTGGAAGTCCGGGCAATCCGGAACAACAATCCGGTGGGCTCGCCCGCTATCGTACAAAAAGTGGGGATTGGGGAAGTATTCCTGATCGTGGGACATTCCAATGCGCAGGGAGTTTCCCAGGGAGTAGGCGCTCAGAGCGACCTGGTATCCAGTATGAACCTGAACGAGATCGGATCCGTATTTGAAAACTACCTCACCACAGCCGACCCGCAGTACCAACCCGTCACGTATTCTCAATTATGCACAGCATGCGGCATGGCCCCTTTTCATGGCACCCCCTGGTTTTGGGGGAAGTTCGGAGATAAAGTAGTGGAGCACCTGAAGGTACCGGTCTTGCTATACGGGGCTGCCTTCGGCGGGAGCAATATGGCACAGACCTACATGGCGGCGTATGGGATCCCCTTTGAGCACGGATTTATTAACTCCTCGATCGGGATGCCGTATATCAATATCGAAAACACCCTGAATGCCATGGTTCCCAAAACCGGGCTCCGCGCCATTATTTCGGCCCATGGGGTCAATGACGGCGGCAGTACAAGAGAAGAATTCTACTTCCATCACAAAGGAGTGATTGACAAGACCCGGGAAACCGAGAAGTTCCGGAACCTGGTCTGGATGATTGCCCGGTCCTGCTATAACAATGGTATCCAAACCCAATTACTGGAAGCCCAGGAAGACCTCCTGCTGCTGGAGCATGTTTTTCCGGGACCTGATTTGAACAGTATCGGAAATGAGGGCAGGGGAAATGATACTCCCGACAATACCGATCACCTCCACTTCAATTCCCTGGGACAAACCCTTGCTGCCAATCTTTGGGGAGACGCCGTAGCCGCGCAAAACTTCCTGAATTCCCCAACTGTCATTATGCCGGAACCGCCGGCCGAACCAGCGGGCAGCTTGCCGGTTACCCTGGCCACTTTCACCGCCCGGACCGACGAAACCGGCGCGGTACATCTCCACTGGTCTACCACAGAAGAAGTTAACAACAGTCATTTTGAAATCCAGTACAGCTTCAACGGCGGGGATTTCTTTCCCGCTGGTATCCGGGATGGAAAAAACAACGCTGATGGCCTCACCCTGTATGATTTCGTATTCAACGGCCCGTTTCAATCCGACATGACCTATTTCCGGCTGAAACAAGTTGATACCGACGGCCGGGAAGACTTATCCTCCATACTGGTCGTCCACACCCCCGAATCGCCGCTGTTGGTGTATCCCAACCCTTCTGCGGGCATTTTTGAAATCAATAGCCACATCAAAAATATCCGCGTAATCGATTTCAACGGAATTACAGTATTGGAAAGCAAGGATTCGCAAAATGTTAACCTGAGTCATTTGCCTCAGGGGAATTACGTATTTGTCATTCAAAACCGCCGGGGAGAGCTCCTTGTCAGAACCGTTCAGAAGCAATAGCCGCCGCTTGCCGGGACTACTATACGGCAAAACCTGCCGCGGTTTTGACACGCCTTTCACTTTCCGTGGGAACTTTAACATTAATTAAGAATGCTCAAAATTTGCCATTGGAGTTAATTTACTAATTTTGGCTGCGTTTAAAGGAATCGAGCGTATTGAACTGTTAACAGAAAACCCCTTATACATGATCCGTTTTAGCCGTTATAACAATCTAACTGGTTGGATTCTCTTCGGAATTGCCTTTTTCACGTACCTTGCAACCGTCGAGCGAACCGCCAGTTTCTGGGATTGTGGCGAATTCATAGCTTGCGCCTTTAAACTGCAGGTCCCCCACCCTCCCGGGGCGCCGTTTTTCCTGTTGCTGGGCCGCCTGTTTTCCATGCTGGCCCTGGGGGACCTGGAGCAGGTCGCCTATTGGGTCAACATGCTTTCGGTCGTCGCCAGCGCCTTCACCATCCTTTTCCTGTTCTGGACCGTTACCCTGCTGTCCCGCAAATTAATCGGGAAGGCTGACCAGGACCTTACCATGGCCGACACGTTGCTCGTGCTGGGTTCCGGTATTGTAGGCGCGCTGGCCTATACCTGGTCCGACTCCTTCTGGTTCTCGGCCGTAGAAGCCGAAGTATACGGGTTGTCCTCCTTCTTTACGGCTATTGTCATCTGGGCTGTATTCAAATGGGAACATATCGAAGACGAAGCGGCGGGCAACCGGTGGCTGGTTTTCATTGCCTACCTGGTCGGATTGTCGATTGGCGTCCATTTGCTCAACCTGGTGACCATCCCGGCGCTTGCGTTGGTTTATTACTTCAAAAAATACGAAAAGAACTCTTTCTGGGGATGTGTCGGCGCCTTTACCAGCGGGCTCATCATTCTGGGCATTATCAATTCGGGAATTATTCCCGGGCTCCCTTCGCTGGCAGGCTCCTTTGAGATTTTCTTTGTGAATACCCTCGGACTGCCGTATACTTCCGGAATCATTTTCTTTGTGATCCTCTTTTTGGGAGCGCTGGTATGGGGAATACGGTACTCCGAACAAAAGAAAAAGGTTAACCTGAACGTGGCCCTCTTATCACTGGCATTTGTGCTGGTAGGCTACATGTCCTATATCCTGGTCCTGGTGCGTGCGGAATACAATCCCCCCATCAACGAAAACAACCCGAGCGATGTTCTGAGCTTCGTTTCCTACCTGAAACGCGAACAGTACGGCAGTCGTCCGCTGCTTTACGGACCCACTTTTGTAGATCGCCCTACCAGTCAGAAAAGGGGCGCGCCGCTTTACCGTAAAGCTAACGGCAAGTACGAAATATACGACTACCGCCCTGAATATGTATACGACAAGGGATCCAGCATCCTGCTGCCGCGGATGTACAGCACCCAGGCCAATCACGTACAGCTGTACCGGCAGATGCAGAACCTGTCGGAAGGGCAACGTCCCAACCTGGCCAACAATATCAGCTTCATGCTTTCCTACCAGATCGGGCACATGTACTGGCGCTATTTTCTATGGAATTTCGTAGGCCGCGAAAGTGATGCTGAAGGAGCCGGGGTATTGCTCCCCTGGGATGCCACGAAGAGCTACCCGTCAGCTATAAGTGCCAACAAAGCCCACGACAATTACTACATGCTGCCGTTTATTCTCGGATTGCTGGGAATGGTCATCCAGTATGTCCGGCGAAGGAAAGACCTGCTGGTGCTTGGGTTATTGTTTGTCCTCACGGGGGTCGCCCTGGTGGTTTATCTCAACTCTCCGCCCACCGAACCCCGGGAGAGGGATTATATTTATGTGGGTTCTTTTTATATTTTCTGTATCTGGATAGGCTTCGGGGTCATCTCCATTGCCGATGCCCTGCAGAAAGTCCTGACCAACGGCACTTCCCGGGCAATTGCCGCATCAGCCATCGGCCTGGTTGTACCGGTATTAATGGGCGCCAAGGGGTGGGACAACCACGATCGCAGCCACCGGTACCACTCCGTCGATTTTGCCAAAAACATGCTGAATACCTGCGCACCGAACGCGATCCTGTTTACGGGGGGGGACAACGATACCTTTCCGTTATGGTACGCCCAGGAGGTTGAAGGCTTCCGTACCGACGTCCGGGTTTGCAACCTGAGCCTGTTGGGGACCGACTGGTACATCGACCAAATGAAACGGCAAACTTACGAGTCCGAACCCTTGCCGATTTCCCTGGAAAGCCAGAACTACAGCTACGGGAAAAACGACATTATTCCCTTCTACGAAATTGCCGGTGTCAAGAGCGGCATTAACCTGAAGGAATACATCAACCTGATCAAGCAGGAAAACAAAGCGATCCAGGTCCCCCTTACGTCCGGTGACATGACGTCTATCCTGCCGTCATCCGTATTGTTTCTGCCTGTTAACGTAGAAAATGTCCGCAACCTGGATATCGTAAAGCCGGAATTACTCGCGATGATGAGAGACTCCATCAGCTGGTCGATCGGAAACCGGGACCTGTATAAGTCGGATCTGATAATTCTGGATATTATCGCCAATAATGACTGGAAACGGCCGATTTATTTCTCCTCTACCCTGGGCAGCAGCAGCTATCTCAACCTGAAAGAGTACATGCAACTGGAGGGCTATGCCTACCGGCTGCTCCCCGTTCGGGTGGAAGGAGCTTCTGATGGTTACGTCAACTCAGCCATCATGTACGATCGTATGATGAACCACATGTCATGGCGTGAGTTGGACAACCCGGACACCTATTATGATAATACCTTCCTGGGATCGCCGGTCTTTTCCGCGCGGATTTCATTCCTCCGGCTGATCAACCAGCTAATCTCTGACGATGAAAAAGAGGAGGCCCGGCAGGCGCTCCACCGCACGATGGAAACCATGCCCGACAAGAGTATCCCGTTTGACCAGATATCGGCCAACTTCATCGGACCTGCCCTGGATCTGGGTGAAGATAAAATAGCGGAAGAAATTGCCGGGACGTTAGCGAAAAGAGCCGATGAAAACCTGACCTTCGCGAAAGAGACCAATGACTTCAACGGCCGGAACAGCAACCTGGAGCTGTACATCCTGCAGACGATTGTCAGTGCCTACCAGGAAGCTAAAAGGCCGGAAGACGCCCAAAAATACGAGCAACTGTTCCAAAAGCACTACGGTTCTTCCAACTTCTTCCGTCCCTGATCAGCACACGAAAAGCCCGGTACTGCGATAGTGCCGTACCGGGCTTTACCGATACTTCGGAAAATCCTGTAAAAACACCACTTCCCCATTGGCCTGCACGGTAAAACAGAAATGCTCCTTCCCATTCGTTACTGCCAGGTATTGAGGCCGTAACGTAAAATGATACCGGGCAATCTGGTTAAAAACAGCCGGGCCGATGCGGATACCGGGAGCCTTGCATTCCACCAGTAAGAAAGGGGTGCCTGTGGCCGATAATACCAGGATATCAGAACGTTTGGCCATCGTATTGTAAACCATCCCTGATTCTACCGCAAAGAGCGCCCGGGGGTAATTGTAATGATTCAGCAACAGGTGTATGAAGTGCTGCCTCACCCACTCTTCCGGGGTCAGCAGGATAAACTTGCGACGAATACTGTCAAAAATATACGGTTTCCCTTTAACTTCCTTAATTTTACAGGGAAACGACGGCAGGTTCAATAAATCCATAAACAGGTTTTAGCTGGCTCACAAAGAGCACCGCGGGACAGGGTCGCCCGGACAGGGTCGCCCGGATAGGGTCGCCCGGAAGCCAGCGGTGACAAATCCGAAAACCGGGTTCCGTTCCGTTGGCTGCAAATTAAGAAAATCAAAGGGGAATCCGGGTAATCGGCGTGCTGATTACCGAAAAAACTAAAACACGGAAAAACAACTACCGGCCATAGCGATAAGCAATCAGCCCTCAGAAAACCGGGTGCATACCAACTGAATGATGCGTAAAAGCCGGTTGCCGGGAGCTGACCGCCTTTTCCCTGAAACCGATCACCTACTACCGTTAAGACATATGAAAACCAAGCAGGATATTGTCAGTAACTGGTTGCCACGATACACCGGAACTGCCGCAGCGGATTTCGGAGAGTATATTCTGTTGACTAATTTCATCAATTATGTAGATCTGTTCGCCGAAAAGTTCGAAGTTGAAGTAAAAGGACACGGGAGGGCCATGCAAACCGCCACTGCCCATAATATTACCATTATCAACTTCGGGATGGGGAGCCCGGTAGCCGCTACCGTCATGGACCTGTTATCGGCCATTCATCCCAAAGCGGTCTTGTTTCTCGGGAAATGCGGCGGGTTAAAAAAAACACAGATCGGCGACCTGATCCTGCCCATCGCAGCCATCCGCGGCGAAGGGACCAGCGACGACTACATGCCTTCCGAAATCCCGGCGCTCCCTTCATTCCGTCTGCAGCGCGCCGTTTCCTCGACCATCATAAAACATGAGCTCGACTACTGGACCGGTACCTGCTTTACCACCAACCGGCGCATCTGGGAGCACGACGAAGCATTTAAGGATTACCTGAGAGAAATCCGTGCGATTGCCATCGATATGGAAACAGCAACCATCTTTATTACCGGCTTTGCCAATTCCATCCCTCATGGCGCTCTTTTACTGGTATCCGATAATCCCATGATCCCGGAGGGGGTTAAAACGGAGGAGAGCGACCAGAAAGTCACCTCCCTGTTTGTCACCAAACACCTTCAGATAGGGATCGACGCCCTCACGGAACTCGCCAGTTCCGGAGAATCGGTAAAACACCTCCGGTTCGAGTAAACGAGCCGCCGTAACGGTTTCGTTGGCTGGGGCCGATCACAATTCCTCCACGATCTCCGCCACACGGCCCACCTGTCCGTCTTCCAGGCGGACTTTTATCCCGCGTGAGTGAAAGGCGGATGATGTCAGCAGATCCTTCACCACTCCGTAGGTAATTACGCCGGTGCGTTGATCTTTTTTTAGGATAATCCCCACCTGAAGGCCGGGATAGATAGCTGCTCTGTGCTGTCCGTTTGTCATTTTTCCAGATACTCTGCTTATAGACTATCCCGCAAATATACCTTTCCCGGAGGATTAAGCCCCACGAGAAGCAACTGTTTCCCTCAAAAAAGGCTCCCTTCGTTAAAATACCCTGGCGGGCGCAGCTCGCTGTTGGTATTTTGCGTAAATTAAAACACTGAAACCAGCCAGCATGCGACCTGCCAGACATTATTCCTTCCTGACTGCACTACTTTTCCTGCTATTGCCGGTCAGTTGTAAGGAGCGAGAACATTTTCCGGAGACGTTGAATGAACTGACAGCGATCAGTGCCATAACAGACGCCACTGCCCTCGTCGGCACCGAAATAAAGGATTTACCTCCCGGGACCATCCAGGAGTATGGCCATGTATGGGTGGCAGGAAGCAAGTCGGCCGGACTTCCCACCCTGGCCGATTTCAAAACGGTGCTGACGCCGAAGGGAGCGCTGCAGCAGTTTACCAGCCAGCTGTCAGACCTCGAATTAAATACCCGCTATAAAGTCCGGGCCTATGTACAAACCTCGGCGGGCCTGGTCTACGGAGCCGCGCATGAGTTCACCACCCAGGCCGATTACGTCGAACGGCTGACCAAAATCCTGGATGATTCACTGACCGGCCGCGACTTTGGCTATAGTTTTATCATTTGCCGTGAGGGTGAAATACTCGGTTCCGGATATGGCGGTCTGCAATCGCGTGCCTTGCAAAACGAAGGGGAAATACCGCTTACACTCGATTCTAAAATGCAGATCGCCAGCATGAGTAAAACCCTTACTGCGATTGCCTTTCTCCGGCTGGCCCGGGAAAAAGGGATAAAAACCACGGACCCTATTAGCGATTACCTCCCCCCTTACTGGGAACAAGGACCAAATATAGAGCAGATCACGTTTCGCGACCTCCTCACTCATCGCAGCGGCATTGTGGGCAGCACCGGCTCGTGCAGGAACGGTGCCTTTACGGAGAATATTTTCCAGGGGTTGCAAGCCCTTATTGCTCAGGGAATCCAATCGGAGAGGAAGGGGGATTATTGTTACCAGAATGCCAATTTCGGACTGTTCAGGGTGTTGATCCCGGCGGTGCTGGGATACACCTTTACCGGTGAAGATGCCGACAACCTGGAAACGATGCGGATTTATGAAGCCTATGTCCGTGACAATATCCTGGAAAAATCGGGTGTACTGTCACCGCACATTTTAGAAAATGACCCGCTCCAGCCTACGTATGGCTACGATTATCCGTATGCACCCGGATCCTATGGCTTCAATCCCGGTAGCTTCCGGTCTACCGCCGGAGGATACGGTTTTTACCTTACTGCCCGCGAAGCCGCAAAAGTATACGCCACTATTTTCAACACGAGTGATGAGCGTATTCTTTCGCAGGCATTAAAAGACAGTATCCTCACAGCCGGTTTAGGGAGTTACAGTACGCTCACCCCCTACGGACGTTACAGTTATCACGACGGCTGGTGGTACATCAGCGCCTCAGAAGGCAAGAACAAAGGATTCCGTAGTATCTGGATGACGGCTCCGGACGATCTTACCGTTGTCTTGTTTACCAATGGCCTTCGCGACGGCGACGGCTTATTTCCCATTCGATCGGACGCCTATTATGACATCACCTCCTATGTACTCTGGGCGTTTTCGCAGGTTCACAACCGGTCGGCCAGGCAAACGGTTGTCAATTTCCACGATTACCTGGAGCATCCGGAACCCCATTAACCCATAACCGGGAGCCTGAAAAGCCCCGAAGGGGCGACATCCCTCAGCCCCGGATGCAATCCGGAATCTTTGGATATCAGCCATCGGCAGAGTAACGATTAAAAAACCATCCCCCTCCCATACCCAAGCCCCGAAGGGGCGACATCCCTCAGCCCCGGATGCAGTCCGGGGTCTTTGGATATCAGCCATCAGCCATCGGCAGAGTAACGATTAAAAAACCATCCCCCTCCCATACCCAAGCCCCGAAGGGGCGACATCCCTCAGCCCCGGATGCAGTCCGGGGACCGGCGACCGGCGACCGGCGACCGGCGACCGGAACCGGGAACCGGAACCGACCCCAATCCCAAGGTCCGGAACCCAAAATCCAAAACGGCATCCAAATAAAAAACACACACCGCCGCAAACGCAATTTTTTAACCCCAAAAAAATCACCATTTAGACACGACCCCGCAGGGGGTAAAGAATTCCAGGCATTTACCTCCATCGGGAGCAAAATCTTTTCCATTTTTTTAAAGGTAGTTTTACTTTGCAGCTGCCTTTGATTCATGACGTATTTCAAAGAGAAAGTATTTAATTCCATGCAACAGTTCCCTTACGGCACTGTTCCTTCCCTGTTAGCCGTTGCACTGCTATTACTGATAGGAGTAGCCTGCCGAAAAGAGCAAAAACCGCTTCGATCCAAAACCCCGAAAACGGTGGAAACCCTGGCCGTGCTTGGGGCATTGCCTCCGGAGGCAATCCATCCGCCGGACAATCCTTCCAGTCGTGAAAAAATAGATCTGGGCCGATTATTATTCTACGACCCCATCTTGTCAGGCGACAAGGATGTTTCCTGTGCCACCTGCCACCAGCCCAATTTTAATTACGCCGAATTCATGGAAACTTCCATTGGTGTAAACGGGCGGGGGAAAGGGAGTAAACGACAATTCCTGATACCCAATGATATTCCGTTTGTGAAGCGTAACTCTCAGAGCATTCTGAATGCCGCTTTCAATGGTATTAAAAACCACGAAACCTATCACCCCGAAACCGCCCCCATGTTTTGGGATTCACGGGCAAAAGGCCTGGAAGAACAAGCACTGATTCCTATCCAAACCCTGGAAGAAATGCGGGGGCGGAATTATTCGGAAGAAGCGATTATTGACGTCGCTGTTGAGCGGCTGCGGGCCATTCCGGAGTATGTAGCGCTTTTTTCCAGGGCATTTGCAGCGGAAGAACAACCGGTCACGGCCACCAACATGGCCAAAGCCATTGCAACCTATGAACGTACCCTGATTGCACCCCATACCCGTTTCGATCAGTATATGCGGGGTGACAGCGGTGCACTTTCTACCGCTGAAAAAGATGGATTAAACCTTTTTTTGAAAACAGGCTGCGCCAAATGCCATTCAGGGCCCATGTTTTCTGATTTTCAGCTGCATACGCTGGGTGTTCCCGATACGCAGAACATTCCCGAAAGTGACAAAGGGCTGAACGATGATTATGCTTTCCGTACTCCTACGTTACGAAACCTCCGGTATACGGCTCCCTACATGCACAGCGGAAAATTCAGCACGCTGGAACAGGTGCTTGAGTTTTATGAAGACATCGCCGGCGGAAAAGTACGCAACCCTCATGTAAAGCCGGAACAGATCGATGTACTGGCGACCCAGATGCAGGTTAATTTTAAAGACATCTCCCGTATCGTAGAATTTCTCAATTGTCTGAACGATGACAATTTTGACAAAACCATTCCCGATAAGGTTCCCAGCGGACTTCCGGTATCCGGGTTATAGGAGATGCTGCCAATAGAGCTTCTGGTAATACTCGGCGGCCATCCGGTCCGAATCAAACGGGACACCCACATCGTTCATACTCGTCAGCATCATCGACTCCCAATGAGCGCGGTCTTCATAGTAGGCAGGTAATATCCGGCTTTCCAGCAAAGTGTACAGGTTATTCAGGTCCTGCTCGTCCGCATTTCCTTCCCGGGCTTCCGGTATCACAAACGCATTCTCGTCATCACGTGCGAATTCGCGGAACCAGCCGTCATACGTTGAACAATTCAGGGAGGCATTCATGGCAGCCGTCATCCCGCTGGTGCCGGAGGCTTCCCGTCCTACTGCAGGTGTATTCAGCCAGACATCCGACCCTTCTTTCAGCCATCGGGACAGCTCCAGCTCATAGCCGGTCAGCACAGCCATATTAGGGTAGTGAAAACTCAGGTAATGCAATTGATTAAAAACCTGAATGGCTCCGACATCACCCGGATAGGGTTTGCCGGCCCAGATAAGCTGTACCGGATAACGCGTATTGCCAAGCAGCTTTGCGAACCGCCCGCGATCCCATGTCAGGAGATCGGCACGCTTATACGCCGCAAAACGACGTGCCCAAACGATTGTCAGCACATCAGGCGAAAACAACCGCCCGGTTTGATTGGCGACAACGCGGAACAATTGCTGTTTGAGCTCTTTTTTTCTGGCAACGATGGTCGCCAGGTCCACCTCCTGCCGTGCCTTTTCAAGTACAGGATCTACCCAGTACGCCTTGTGCTGCGCATTGGTGATGTGGATAATTTCACAGATATCCTGATAGGGTTCCCACATCCCGCGGGAAACTTCCCCATGCAATTCTGATACCGCATTTGCTTTTCTGCTCAGCCGGAGCGCCGCAAGCGAATGGCTGAAAACGGTTCCTTCTATTCCGGTAAGCTTCCTGACTTCTTCCAGGGGGACTCCCGAAAAGAACCCGGTTTGTTCAAGAAAGTTTATATCGTGTTTCTCATTACCCGCCTCTTCGGGTGTGTGGGTCGTAAATACCAGCTGAGCTTTCAGCAGATCGGCCTGCCCGTGCCGGCTGTACAGGTAAAAGGCCGCCGGCAACGCATGGGCTTCATTCAAATGATACACCTCTGGTTCCCAGCCTATCTCCTCCAGCAACCGGGCTCCCCCGGCTCCCAACAACGTGCACTGGGCAACTTTTGACTGTACATTTTCCGGATACAGCTGGTAGGAAAGAGCCCGCAGTTCGGCATCATTTCCGTCGGTATCGGTGGTCAGCAAAAACACAGGCGCCGTTCCGAACACATCCGGAGCTAAGTAGTAAGCATGTACCCAGGCGCTGCGCCCCAGCAATGGCAGCTGAAAGCGCACCCCCGTATCGGTGAGAAAGTGGTAGATTTTCTCTCTGAAACTCACCCGGTGCGTATTGTCCTGGTTACGCTCCTGGTCATAGTACCCGTATTTCCATAGCATTCCGATGCCAACCAGGTTTTGCTTCAGGGCGAACGCACTCCGCATATGTGATCCGGCCAGAAAGCCTAATCCTCCGGAGTATATTTTCAGGGGCTGCTCAATGGCAAATTCCATTGAGAAATAAGCAACCGGCCTGGCAAAATCCATACCGGATGCTATAGGGTGTATGAATGGGATTTGAAACATAAGCAACTGCTTTTTGTAATGTTTTGTCAATATAGTACAATGCCGGTTAGAAGCTTTGAATAATCTGACAAAAAGTTACCGACGGCGTTGTTGCTTGAGAAGCTTGATAATCATTGGTAATTGGAATAGCTTTACGCGATCGGCGGTCAGCGGTCAGCGATCGGCTATCGGACAAAATACGATGGGCGGATGGGTGGATGGGTGGATGGGTGAGCGGAGTCGAACCCAGGAGTCGAACCCAGGAGTCGAACCCAGGAGTCGAACCCCCAGTTTTCAGCTTACGGGTTGCTCCACCGTGGGCTGTGTCTTCACAGTCCGCACTTACGGGCTGGTAACAAAATGGTCTGTGGGACACAGACCATGGATACATCAGTGAAACAAATTTTTAAAAACACAAAAAAACAATTGCATACTGATGAAGAAAACCCTCTTTCTCTTTTATTTTTTCGCAGGAAGTTTGCCGGCCGCCGGACACGGCCGCCCGTCTGCTCCGGCTTTCGGAGACGATTTAATCGGGTACGCTGCTTGTGCACCTCTGCCGCAAGCAGCAAAAATCGCCTCTCACCGGTCCAAAATGCCATTTACACCGGAAAATACGTTGCCCGGCATTCAGAAAGCGCTGCAGGCCGGAGTGGATTATATCGAAGTAGATGTACGTACTACTCAGGACGGACAATTGATCGTACTCCATGACGGAACAATCAACAGGACCACCAAACAAAGAGGGAAAATCAGTGAGTGGAACGCCCGGGAAGTACAGCAGGTTGCCGTCACCAACCGGCTGGGGTTTAAATACAAAAAGGCATACATCCCGCTACTGGAGGAAGTGTGCGCGCTGGTATCCGACTGGAACCGGCAACAGCCCCGCGCCGTACAGCTGTATGTAGACTGTAAAGCAGTCGAGCCGCAACAGCTGATCCCCTTACTTGAGTCTTACAACCTCCTGGAGGGGGCCGTTTTTTATGGTTCCAACAACTTTTTAACCCGGCTTCGCCAGGAGAAGCCTTCGGCAAAAATCCTGCCTGCTCTCCGCGACACCGCCGGTCTGGAGCAGCAGATAGCGACTATGCAGCCCTTCGCATTCGATGTCAGCATATCGCTCTTAACTCCTTCCCTGGTCGAACAGCTGCATGCGCGGGATATCCTGGTTTTCACCGACCTGCTGTTCCTCAAAGACCGGCCCCGTTACTACCGGAAGGCCTTACGCTACGGAGTAGATGTGATCCAAACCGATCGTGCCCGCCGGCTTCAGCGGCTGCTGGCCCGATACCCCTAAAACCGCCGGTGGGCGCCGTTGAGATCTGAAGGATGTGACTGACTGGCAATTACGGCCAATAAGGCGACGAACAACGCCAGCCAGACTACGTTTAACCCGAATTGTTTCCAGTTAATCTCTTCCGGTGCAAAATCGGGTTGAACGCGGGGAAGAAAAAACAATACTGCCGCAAAATTAATTACATACAGGTATTGCTCGATCCGGTAGGTACTGAACAACGCACCGGTTATCAAAATACTGAGAAGAATATACAGCCCAAAGAGCACGCTATGGTAAGACACCATATCCGGCCTGTCCCAAACGCTGTTGCTCCGGTTAAACCGTTTGTACCAGTAGGCGGTCAGGCCGACAAATACGACGTACGGCAGCCATTTTATAAAAGCGATTCGTTCGATTATTACCGGCGATAAAATAGCTTCAAAACGCTCTGCCAGGGTTTTCGACTCAATATTTTGCTGCCACATCACTACCGGAATCACCACCGATAAGATACAAAGCGGCAACACCCAGGAGTACCGGTTCTGCGGAACTGCCTTTTCTTTCCAGTCGGTGGTAAATACGCCATAGGCCATCCCTACGCCTCCGAAAAAGCCCAGGGAATATTCCATCACATTCCATAAATTGAAACGAATTTCCAGGACATTGCCAAGAACCTGTAAAAAATTCCCGAATGCAAACCCGAAACCTGCGCCAAAAGCCGAAAACAACGCCACCTTCAGCGCCCCGTTCAGGGAATGTCTCCGCATAAAGGCAATCATCGCAATAGCAGCTCCAGCACACGCCGCCCACAGTTCTTCTCTTGGAGGGGTCATGAACCATTCAAACTGTCTGATCATGAAAAAATAGGCAAGAAATCCGCCGCCCAGCATCTCCAGGATCAACCGGTGCCAGGGTACAGATTTCTTTTTAAACTCAGACAGGGCGATCCCGAAGAGTCCTCCTCCTATGCAACCGTAAAGCGCCCCGATCACAAACAACGACAGCAGGCCGTAATAAACATTCCCGAAATCAATACTCCGTCCGTAGCCGACCACACGGCCGTAGCTCATGATCCCGCCGATCCCCCATCCCAATCCACCGGCAACGGTTGCGGTAAGGGCGTGCGGCCACCAATCTTTCCGGTTGGCAAGCAACAGGACGGTCAGACAGCCTATCGCACCGGCCCAGGCGGCTCCATGTTCATGGCCAAACTGACCGCGAACTGCCCAGGCAGTTCCCAGAGCGGCGCCGGTAATCACAAGAGAGGGAAGTAAGTTTTTAGTTTTCACGGGATTAAAGGGTTTTAGGGTTACTCATTAGTAAGAGTACGTTTAATCTCCCAAAAACGACTATTCCAACCCTGTGGTTCGACAGGCTCACCAACCACGACAGGCTCACCAACCACGACAGGCTCACCAACCACGACAGGCTCACCAACCACGACAGACTCACCAACCACGACAGACTCACCAACCACGACAGACTCACCAACCACGGCAGGCTCACTTCGACGGGTTCAGTGGCCATGGGAAGTTCATGATAGCAGGTTCACCATGACCAAAGATATGACGTCACCCTGAGATAGCTCGTCGAAGGGCGGTGGTTCGACAGGCTCACCAACCACGACAGGCTCACCAACTATGACAGGCTCACCAACCACGACGGGCTCACCAACCACGATGGGCTCACTTCGACAGGTTCAGTGGCCATGGGAAGTTCATGATAGCAGGTTCACCATGACCAAAGATATGACGTCACCCTGAGATAGCTCGTCGAAGGGCGGTGGTTCGACAGGCTCACCAACCACGACAGGCTCACCAACCACGACAGGCTCACCAACCACGACAGACTCACCAACCACGACGGGGCTCAGTGGACGGTGGTTTTTCTATTCGATCACTGCCGAAAACTCGATTTCGACCAGGTATTCAGGACTAACCAGTTTGCTGATTTCATAAATACCGGTAACCGGTTTGATTTCGGAGAAAAAGGCTCCGTGCGCCCGGGCAATATCGTCGAACAAAGCGATATCGGTTGTAAAAATCCGTGTCCGGATCACATCTTTCAGACCAACACCCAGGTCTTCCAACACCACCTGGATGCGTTCGATGATATTATACGTTTGAGCGTAAGCATCGCCGGCGGTTACCTTTTCGCCATCTACCAGTGCAACCGTCCCTGAAACTTCGATGGTGTTCCCGATGCGTACCGCCCTGCAATAGCCCATTTTATCCTCCCAGGGGGAGCCGGAACTAATTGAATGCCGGAGCTTTAAATGTGATGTCATAGCGTTTATGCAAGTTTAAATTAGAAATACCTTTGCTGTCCGTACTACGAATTTAACACTAATCCAGCCTAAAAAACAACCGCCTGGTGTACGGTTACGGATGACGGGAAAAATGCTGCTGTACCTGTTCCCTGTCTTTATGAAGCTGTCGTACCAACGCCTCCAGCCCGTCGAACTTTTCTTCCGGGCGCAGGTAGTCGACCACTTCGACGGTCAGCCATTCCCCGTAGATCTCCTTTGTAAAATCAAACAAATTGGCTTCGATCGTCCGTTGAGTGCCATCGACCGTCGGCCGGACGCCTATATTCAGCATCCCCTGAAACATCTGCCCGTTATAAAACGCCCTGATCGCGTAGACGCCGTTGGAAGGGATTAACTTGTACCCTTCGTTCACCTGAATATTAGCCGTTGGGAAACCGATCGTCCGTCCCAGCTGCTTCCCTTTCACGACGGTTCCGGAAAAGCGGTAAGCATATCCCAGCAGGTGGTTGGCCTCCCGGACCTTTCCCTCCATCAGGTCGGTACGGATTCTGGACGAACTAATGGTGGTTTCGTCAATATCCCGACGAGCGATTTCCTCTACTTCAAAACCGTATAAGTGGGCATTTTCCTGAAGAAAGCTAAAGCTGCCTTCCCTGTTTCTTCCGAACCGGTGGTCGTAACCGATCACCAGTTTCCTGGTCCCGATACGATCGACCAGCACATTGCGGATAAACTCGTCGGACGTCAGTTCAGAAAAGGCTCTGGTAAACGGCACAATGAGTAAATGTTCCACTCCCAGTTGGGACAGCAGCCCGATTTTTTCATCAATAGTGGTCAGCAGCTTCAGGTCCTGGCTGTCTTCACTGACCACCAGTCGCGGATGCGGCCAGAACGTCAGTACGACGGATTCTCCGCCACACTGTTTACTCACGCTGGTTAACCGGGAAATAATTTTCTGATGTCCCAGATGCACGCCGTCAAACATGCCGCTTGTTACGACGGCATGCGGCAGCTGCCGGAAATCGTCAATCGTATGGTAGATATTCATACTTCGTTAGGTAAATTCAGTGCCTCGCGCTTTTGCCGGATATACGTTTCCAGCTCCCAGGCATCAGACAAGCGGAAATTGCCGATACGTGTCCGGCACAATGCCTTCAGGTACGCGCCGCTTTCAAGCAGTTCCCCGAGATCCCGCACCAGGCTCCGGATATAGGTCCCTTTGGAACAGATAATACGAAAATCAATTTCAGGAAACCGCGTGGCGTCGGTTTCAAACAGCGAGACCGTCACCTTCCGGGTTTTGATTGCTATCGTTTCCCCGCGGCGGGCCTTTTTATAAAGCCGCTCACCTCCTACCCGTACGGCCGAATAAATAGGAGGAACCTGTTCGATCTCACCGGTAAGCCGGGCCAGTGCACCGGACAGCAGGTTCCCTTCGAGAATGTGAGCGGTAGGATATTCGTTATCAAATTCCGTTTCCAGGTCAACGGAAGGAGTTGTTTTCCCTACTACCAGGGTACCTGTATATTCCTTTTCCTGCGCCTGGTAGGAGTCGATCTCCTTGGTTTTCTTACCTGTACAGAGAATCAGTAATCCGGTAGCCAGGGGATCCAGGGTACCGGCATGACCGATTTTCTTAAACTTACAGGCCCTTTTCAGTTTATTGGCCACATCGAACGAGGTCCACGTAAGCGGCTTGTCGATCAGGATTACTTCTCCCGGATCCGGCGCCTTCTCTTCTTCAACCACCCTAGACGACATCTAACTTATACCCGGAAGCCAGTAAACCCAGCAAAAGCAATCCCAGTACGATCCGGTAATAACCAAATACCCTGAAACCATATTTAGTCAGGAAACCGATAAAGAACCGGATGGCCAGCATTGCCACCACGAAGGCTACCAGGTTCCCCAGTAAGAGGATTTTGATGTCATCCGCCTGTATGGTGTCGTAGGTTTTCAACAACTTGTACCCTCCCGCAGCTGCCATCGTCGGCACAGCAAGAAAGAACGAAAACTCTGCAGCCTGTTTCCTGGAGAAGCCCTGCATCATGCCCCCGATAATGGTTGCTGCCGAACGGGAGACCCCCGGAATCATGGCGATGCACTGAAAAAAGCCTATTTTGAATGCCTGCATATAGGTCATTTCCCGTTCATCTGTTTTGGGGTTGGCAATCTTATCGATAAACAACAGGACAATTCCTCCCAATAACAGCGAGACAGCCACTACATACACGTTTTCCAGCATGGCATCGATAAAATCGTTGAGCAGAAAACCCAGAACGGCGGCCGGAATAAAGGCTACCAACAGCTTGTAGTAAAAGTCCAGGCTTTGAAAAAAACGTTTCCAATACAACACCACAACAGACAAGATAGCCCCGAACTGGATATTAACCGTAAACATTTTGGTGAATTCTTCCTGGCTGATCCCCATGAAGGAAGAGGCAATTATCATATGCCCGGTAGAAGATATTGGCAGAAATTCGGTAATTCCCTCAATTACCGCCAAAATAATCGCTTGCCAAAAAGTCATTTAGAAGCTTTCTTTAGTATCGCCCAAAATTGTAAGATAAACCCTGCGATCACGATCAGCGGGCCGAGCGTAAGGCCTAAAAACCCAAAACCGAATTCCTCCTTATCCAGGCTCATAATAAAAAATCCGATTAATATTACTACGATTCCAATCAGCATCAGGCTGTAATTGGTACGTGAAAAGGGAAATGTCTTCTTGTCCGCCATTTTTTGGGATGATTTTAAACTAAATAGAACGCTAAGGCAATCAATACAACTGGTCCAGGCTGATCCTCAGGTACCGTGACAGTGACTGATAGGTACAGGCAAGGCCGATCACGATACCCAGTAAAATCACGGTTACCATCAACCCGCCCAGCTTGTAATATTCCTGCAGCATCGCCAGTCCTTCTATATTACGGACGGCCGCCTGCTGCAAAATCACTAGAAAAACACACGCCAGTACACCCCCTACAAACCCCTGCAGCACACCGTGCATCAGAAACGGGCGTTGTATAAACCCGTCCGTAGCCCCTACCAATTGCATGCTGCGGATCAGGAAACGCTGCGAATAGATCGCCAGTTTAATGGTATTGTTGATCAGAATGACAATAATAATCAGCAGTACAAAGGAAAACGCTGCGAGCACCATGTAGACTTTGGTAATATTCCGGTTGATTTCATCCGCCAGATTTTCCTGGTAAACCACTTCGTGCACCCCTTTTATGCGTTCTAACTGCCCTTTGATCGCCTGCAGTTTGTTCTCGGCAAAGTGTTCGTCGTCTATCTTCACCCTGAAACTGTTCAGCAGCGGGTTTTCTCCCAATAAGGTGGTAAAATCTTCTTTGGTCCCTTCAATAAACTCCTTGGCTGCCTGTTCCTTTGACACAAAAACAATCGCCGAATCGACCCCGGTAAGCACAAATGGCTTCTTTTTGATTTCCCGGAACACCGAATCCTGCCCGGCCGGAGAGAGGGTTTTATTCAGGAATACACTGATTTCAATGTTCTGCCGGATAATGGATACCAGCTTTTTGGATTGTATTACCAGTAAACCGCAAAACCCAATCAGAAAAAGTGCCGCCGTCAGGCTCACCACGATCATGGTATTCGGATAACTTCCGATCTTTTTCTTTTTTGCCATTCTTGTCGGATTTGTGTAAAGGTCCGGCTGCAAAAGTAATGATTAATAGCGAACCATCAGAAGCTAGAGACAGACTTAACTATTTTTAACAGCGCATCTTCAGGCTTCGGCCTCCAGCATTGCCGACTCCCAGGCTTCCGTAGCTGCTTCCAGCCGTTGTTTAACGCGGTCGTATTGCTTGCTCATTTCGGCAAGTTTCCCCGGATTGCCGTACACATCGGGTAATGCCAGCTTTCGTTCACAGTCCACCTTTTCTGTCTCCAGGCTCGTAATTTCCACCTCCAGTTCCTCTACCTTTTTTTGCAGCCGCTGCCGGTTCGGTCCCGGTGCGCTGACAGGCTGACTTGCCCGGTTCGTCTCCTTCGGCCTTTCGACTGTCTCCCGCTTGGGGGCCGGAGCGGCATTCAGGGTTTCTCCTCTTTCTTCCATCCAGACACAATACTCATCATAGGTCCCCGGATACTCCTTAATCTGGTGGTCTTCAATGTACCAGATCTTATTGGCAATGGCTTCCACAAAGAACCGGTCGTGGGAAACCACTATATAACTTCCTTCGTATTGCTGCAGGGCCTGGATCAGAATGTTGACCGACTGCATGTCGAGGTGGTTGGTTGGTTCATCCAATAACAGGAAATTAGCCTGCGACAACAGCACCTTCGCCAATGCAACCCGTGATTTTTCGCCTCCCGACAACACCTTTATTTTCTTGAACACGTCATCTCCTGAAAATAAAAAGCAACCGAGCACCGTGCGTAACTCGCTTTCCGTCTTATTCGGATTGGCATATTTCAGTTCTTCGATCAGGTTATGTTCCAGTTTCAGCGACTCCAGCTGGTGCTGGGCATAAAAGGTGAAGGCCACATTATGCCCCAGTCTCCGGCTTCCTTCCATGGTTTCGGTACCGGCCACTATGCGCAGGGCAGTTGACTTCCCTTTCCCGTTAGCGCCGATCAGGGCTATTTTGTCTCCCCGCTCCATCGTAATCGTGGAGTGTTTCAGAATCACTTTCTCATCGTAGGCTTTGGACACATCTTCCAGCTGCAAAACATGGCGTCCCGGCTGGGTCGTAAACTGAAAACGGAAATGCACTTTAGCGTTTTCATCCATCACCTCATCTACAACATCCATTCGCGCCAGCGACTTCACCCGGCTTTGTACCTGCCTGGACTTGGTTGCCTTGGCTTTGAAGCGCTCGATAAACCGTTCGGTCTGACGGATCTTCGCTTGCTGATTCTCATAGGCTCCCCGCTGTATTTCGTTCCGCAATGCCTTTTCCTCCAGGTAAAACGAATAGTTACCGGAATAGAGGTTCAATTTGGCCCCCGAAACTTCCACGGTCGTATCTACTACATTGTCGAGGAACTCTCGGTCATGGGAAACGACGATTACCGCCCCTTCATACGACTGTATATATTTCTCCACCCATTGGATAGAAGGCAGATCAAGGTGGTTGGTAGGTTCATCAAGCATGAGCAGCGAGGGTTTCTGCAACAACAGTTTTGCAAGCATCACCCGCATACGCCATCCCCCGGAAAACTGCCGCAGGGGCATTTGTAAGTCTTCCGTAGAGAAACCTAATCCTTCCAGGATCGCCTCTGCCTTCGACTGAATGGTGTAGCCATCCAGCGCTTCAAACTCTTCCTGTACCCGGGCCAGCCGGTCGACAAGCTCATCCCGGTAATTCACCTCCATTTCGTGCAGGATCTTATCGATCTGCAGCTGCAATTCATTTTGCCGTTCAAAGGCCTGCATCGCTACCGACAAAATAGAGTCGTCGGTCTGGTACGACAGGAGGTCCTGGTTCAGGAAACCGATCGTACAATCACCGGATTTGGATATATTTCCGCCATCCGGCTGGAACTCTCCGACGATTAACCGCAGTAAGGTAGATTTCCCCGTTCCGTTCAGCCCGATAAGGCCGATCTTCATTTTTGGTTTTATATGCAGCGAAGCGCTGTCATACAGCGCCCTATCCCCCAGGAAGTAACTTAAATTCGTAATTGCAATCATGCCGCAAAGTTACGGCGAATTTCCATGCGGTGAAACGGTCGGAATATAATCGATCTAATATTTGTACCAATCTCCCCATTGGTGTTTCAGTTTTTTACGGATTTCCTCTTCCCGGGCATTACTACCCGGTTCGTAAAGAATAGTCCCTTTTAGCTCCGGCGGCAGAAAATCCTGCTGCACAAAGCTCCCGGGAAAGCTATGTGCATATTTATAACCTTTCCCATATCCGATTTGTTTCATGAGTTTGGTAGGTGCATTTCGTAAATGAAGCGGGACCGGTAAATGCGCCGTTTTCTCGGCCAGTGCCATGGCATTTCCAATCGCTTCGTAACTGGCGTTGCTTTTAGGAGAAGTCGCCAGGTATACCGCCACCTGCGAGAGAACAATACGGCATTCCGGGTAGCCGATTACTTTTACGGCCTGCATACAATCATTCGCCATAATCATCGCCGTAGGATTGGCATTTCCGATGTCTTCCGAAGCCAGGATCAGCATTCTTCGGGCAATGAATTCCGGGTCTTCCCCGGCAACAATCATACGCGCCATCCAGTAGAGCGCACCGTTGGGGTCACTTCCTCTCAGTGATTTGATAAACGCAGAAATGATATCATAATGCTGTTCCCCCGATTTGTCGTACCGGGCAATATGCTGTTGCGCGACCCGCATGACCAGTTCGTCGGTCACTAAAATCTCATCGCTTTCCCCTTGCCCGAGGACAACGAGTTCGAGTAAATTCAGCAGTTTCCGGCCATCCCCTCCGGATACCCGGAGCAGGGCATCGTACGACTCAAAAGTAACTTTTTTCTGGCGCAGCCATTCGTCTTTTTCCAGCGCCCGGTGAACGATGGCTTTCAGTTCGCTTTCTCCGAACGCTTCCAGGATGTATACCTGACAGCGGGAGATCAGGGCGGAATTCACTTCAAAAGACGGATTTTCGGTAGTCGCACCGATAAGTGTCACCTGGCCCTTTTCGACCGCTCCCAGCAGCGCGTCCTGCTGACTCTTGTTATAGCGGTGAATTTCATCGATAAACAGGATCGGAGAAAAAAGTCCGGAAGGACGCGAAAGGATTTCACGCAGGTCCTTAACGCCCGAATTAATAGCGCTCAAACTGTAAAAAGGCCGTTTTACGACCTCCGCAATCAATAAGGCCAGGGTCGTTTTCCCTACGCCGGGAGGTCCCCACAAAATCATGGAGGGGATCAGGTTGCTTTCAATCGCCCTGCGTAACGGCCCGTTTGTACCGAATAAATGTTCCTGACCGATATAATCGTCCAGCGTCCGCGGTCGCAGTCTTTCCGCCAGTGGCGTCGAAATTGGGTTTGTTTGCATGATTCCGTTCTTCTAAAGATAACCAGGTACTGCGCCTTTTTATTTTCCTGTATTCTATAATTATTCAGGCATATATACAGAAATATCGCCTATGAAAAAAAAGAGTGTCCTATTCCCGCGGCACCGGTCATCTTATGGGTACATCAAACATAAGCAAATCAATATGAAAGCAAGAATTAACATGCAGCAAAATGGAGCAGCCGCGATGAAATCGTTGTACGGAATGAGTGGTTACCTGGCAAAATCATCGTTAGAGAAACCACTTTTACACCTTATTTACTTCCGGGTATCTCAAATCAATGGCTGTGCCTATTGCCTGGATATGCATTCCAAGGACCTGCGGGCCGGCGGCGAACAGGAGCAGCGGCTGTATGTCCTGGATGCCTGGAGAGAGGCTCCCTTCTACAGCGAGAGGGAACGTGCAGCGCTGGCCTGGGCCGAAGCGGTGACCAAACTAACCGGCGGACAGGTTCCCGACGACGTTTACGAAGCGGCCCGCGCGCACTTTACGGAAGCAGAGCTGATCGACCTGACCATCGCTGTTATTGCCATCAACAGCTATAACCGGATCAACATTGCCTTCCCGGCTCCGTCCGCCGTCGGAACCTATCAGCCCGGACAGTATGCAGTTCATACAAAATAGTTTTACTTTGTAAATAAAAATCCAATGAAAGAGTTTGTGTTGATTTTCAGACAACCGGGTTCCGATAACAATCAGACGGAAGATATCCGGGCGATTGATAAAAAATGGGCCGACTGGATCGGCGGTATTGCCGCCCAGGGAAAACTGAGCAGTCACGGCCTGCGTCTTGACAAGAGCGGCAACGTATTGAAATACGGCGGCGTTGTCACGGACGGGCCTTTTGTCGAGACGAGAGAAATCCTGGGAGGCCTGATCGTGGTAAAAGCCTCCGATCTGGAAGAAGCCACGACCCTGGCGCACGGTTGTCCGGCGGTAGCAGCCGGCGGCAGCGTCGAAATCCGTCCGGTTCACACTTGAATTCCATAGTCAGCCTTCCCGCGGGGAAGGCTGACTTCCCCGAAAACATGGACCAGGATTTTTTAAAAAAGCTGTTTCAGCACGAATTCGTCAAAATGGTTGCGGTAATCAGCAAGCGTTTCGGCCTGCAGCACATTGAAATTGCGGAAGATATTGTAGCCGATACGTTTTTGGCAGCCACCGAAACCTGGAAAACCAAAGGCATTCCGGAGCACCCTGCTGCCTGGCTTTATGCCGTGGCCCGGCAAAAAACGCTGTATCACTTCCGGAGAAACAAAATTTATGAAGACAAGGTCCTTCCCCAAATACCCCTCCCGGAAGATGACGAAGAGTGGGATTTTTCGGAATCGCACATCAAAGACAGCCAGCTCCAGATGCTGTTTGCCATCTGTAACCCGATCATTGCCAGCGAGGCCCAGATCGGGTTGGCCTTGCGGATTCTTTGCGGGTTCGGAATTGATGAGATTGCCGACGCCTTTTTAACCAATAAAAGCACCGTTAATAAAAGACTATTCCGGGCCAAGGAAAAACTCCGGACCGAAAAAGTAGCCATGGAACTTCCCCCTGAACACGAAATTATTCAGCGGCTGGACAATGTTTTGCATGTCATTTACCTGCTTTTCAACGAAGGCTATTACTCCCGGACACAAGATGAAATCATCCGGAAAGACCTCTGCCTGGAAGCCGTGCGTCTCGGAGCTTTGCTGACGGACAGTCCGCTCACGGCGCGGCCCAAAACCTACGCCCTGCTGGCATTGATGTGCTTCCATGCCTCCAGGCTTGTCGCCAGGCAATCCCATCAGGCAGGAATGATCCTGTACGAAGAACAGGATGAGGCCTTGTGGGACAAAGACCTGATCCGTCACGGAAATTACTTCCTGGACCTTTCCATCGGAGGGGATGAGCTGAGTTCTTACCACCTGGAAGCCCAGATTGCCTTCTGGCATTGCATCAAAGCCGATGTTCCGGAAAAATGGGAACGTATTTTACAGGCTTATAACCAGCTGCTGCTGGTCAATTATTCGCCGGCAGTGGCGCTGAACCGGACCTATGCACTCTACAAAGCCGACGGCTGGGAGATCGCTTTACCGGAAGCCGAAAAATTACAATTGGAAAGCAACCATTTCTATTTTGTGCTGCTGGGCGAACTCTACACCCATTGCGACCCGGCGAAAGCGCAGCAGCATTTTCAGCAAGCACATGCCCTCGCCAAAACTCCGGCTGAAAGGGCGTTTATTCAAACGAAATTAAAGTGCTGATCTCAGAGAGGATGATACGGAACCACTCTGAAAGAAAAAAGCTGCCCTCGCGATGAGAACAGCCTGATCCATGGTAGGAAATGGCAGCTAACACCTGGTAAAAGACCTGTAGGGCCGATATTTCAACAGCCAGCAAGTGCATTTCAGCAGGCTGTTTACAACAAATTTCCGAACACCGTTTGGGCACCCGACCCAAAAGGGGCGGTATTTCCCAATCGCAGCATTAGCGAAATATCGTGGAGCAGGGGCT
>JBEBSD010000044.1:0-51289 GCA_040394475.1 Telluribacter humicola
CCTCTGTGTTTTTCTCCGTGTTTTTTCTCCGTGCAGCTCCGTGTTCCTTTTTTTTCTAGTGGAAAGAAGGAGACCGACCACGGGATCGCGGCTATCAACTTAATTTCGCACTAAATCAAACGGGTATTATACAAAAACCTACCTTTGTCAATACATCGAATAGTTCCCGAAGTATATGGCGTTGTTCCCGATTCCTAACGAAAACGACTTGCTCCATCGCATTTCAATGGGCCATGAAGATGCTTTGGCGGAATTATTCCACGGTTATCATCAGCAGTTGGGCGCCTTTATCAATACCCTGACGCATGATAAAGAAATGACGAAGGAAATCGTCCAGGACATCTTCGTCAAGATCTGGATGGAACGGCATTCGCTTCCGAAAATCGAAAACCTGTCTTCCTACCTGTTTATCCTTACCAAAAACTATACGCTAAACTGTATCAGGAAGAAGGTCAGCCAGCGGCGCAGAGAAATCGACTACCTCAAAGGGTCGGAAGAGCTTTTCACTGCCGAAGACCCCTTTGACCTGCAAGAGCCCGATTACCTCGACCTGATAGAACGGGCCGTGGCGCAATTGCCCCCACAGCAGCAGCGTGTATTTTCACTAAGACGCCAAGGCCTGAAGAATCCCGAAATTGCCCGTCAACTGGCCATCTCAATCGACTCTGTGAAGAAATACCAGCAACTTGCACTCCGCTCGGTTTCGGAATTTGTAAAAGCGCACACCGCCGTATCCATTGTGCTGTTAATGCTCCTTTAACGCACACCACCAACCGCATTTCCCGTTTCGAGCCAAAAAAAACTTATTTTTTTCCGGTTTTCACATCCACTTTTTATCAGGGGCTGTGTCTTTAAGGTAACATTTACCAAATCAATCAAACCACCGTGGAACAAGATCCGAACCCGGGCGTTAGGCTGACTTTCCTATTTCGCCTGGTCATCGCCCAAAAGGCAACTCCGGCCCAAAAAGAAGAGTTGATGCTTTTGATGGCAGATAAAGCAAATGAAGCGAAAACTGCCGAAATATTGCGCGATGCCTGGGAAGGGTTCGATTTTGGTCAGGCGGCTTTTACAGCATCCGAAAGTGAACAGATGCTGAGAAATATACTATCGCCCCCACTTTTTGAAGCTGTCCCTGTGCGGACATTGCCCAAACGGGTCCTGTGGCGTCGGTACATGGCGGTTGCCGCCGGCTTGCTTTTACTTTTTGTAGCCGGAGGCTATTGGTTGATGACCCAAAACACGCCCACAGAACCGGTTGTACCGGAAACCGTGATTGCCGGCGACCTTCCACCGGGAAGCAACAAGGCCATCCTTTCACTGGCCAACGGGAAGGAAATTGCACTTGACGATGCCCCGATAGGCGTATTGGCGCGCCTGGGAGCCGTTGAAATACGAAAATCGGAAGAAGGATCGGTGGTCTACGGATCCATGAACGCACTCGGAACCTTGACACAAGAGACCGAATACCATACCGTTTCCACTCCCAGGGGCGGGAAATACAAGGTGGTACTGCCGGATGGCACCCTGGTGTGGCTGAATGCCGCTTCGTCGATTCGTTACCCCTCTAAGTTCACGGATTCCGAAAGAGTGGTAGAAGTAGCCGGCGAAGCGTATCTGGAAGTAAACCCGGTACTGCACCCCGTGGGGGACCAGAAAATCCCCTTTAAAGTCATCGCCGGGAACCAGCACGTAGAAGTTTTGGGCACGCATTTCAACATCAACAGCTATGAAGATGAAGCGCTGGCCAAAACCACACTCCTGGAAGGAAGTATCCGGATTACCGGGAAATTAAAGGGAAAATCCCTGTTGCTTCAGGCCGGGCAGCAATGTTCGGTCAGTCATTCCGGCGATATCCAGGTGACCAGCCAGGCCGACCTGGAAGAAGCGATCGCCTGGAAAGAGGACCTTTTCAAATTCCAGGGAGCTGATATTCAAAACATTATGCGACAGGTAGCCAGATGGTACAATGTGGATGTGCAGTACGAAGGGGCGCCTCCTGTAGGGCATATGACCGGTTACATCTCCCGGCAGGTACCTATTTCGGGCGTGCTGGGCATGCTCGAACAGACAAGCGATCTGACGTTTCGCCTGAAAGGAAGGCAGGTACTGGTCAGTTCGTTGAAATAGTAAGTTAAACCTATTGTAAACAAACTCCGAAATGAAATCATTTAACACTTCGTGATCCGGACGGAATGGTGTGGAGAAGAAAAACGGCTGCATCGGCAAAATGCAACCGTCGAAATTCAGGCACACCTGCAGACTAATTGACTCGTGATCAAGACTAACAGATTTCCACCTAAACCGTACAAATGTATGAAACATACATTACAAAAGTCATACGTCCCCCAAAACGGGGAAATTCCCGAAAAGGATTGGCTACTGCTAAACAAGACCATTTGCCTCATGAAATATACTGGAATATTGCTTCTTGCCGTGTGCATGCAGGTAAGCGCCTCAGCGTTATCCCAGGAAGTGAGCCTCAAAGTGCGCGATGCTAAACTTGAAAACGTATTTGATCAGATCCGTAAACAGACTGGCTACAACTTCCTCTACAAGAACGAGGTGCTGGCGAAAGCGAATACGGTAACTGCTCATTTTAAATCCCGGCCCCTGAAAGACGTGCTCGATGCGCTTTTTAAAGGGCAGGAAATAGAGTACGTGATCTCCGATAAAACGATATTGATCAAACCATCCAGGGAGACGATTCCCCCGAAAACGGAATTAAAGCCGGTGCAGCGCCAGGAGATTCAACTTCCTGCCGGAGAACGGGGCGCGCTGCCGGCACGCCTGGAAAGGGCCGTGGACCTCTATCAGATAGACATTACGGTAAACGGAACCGTTAAAACGGAAAGCGGAGAGACCTTGCCGGGAGTCAGCATCCTGTTGAAAGGAACGCAGCAAGGCGCCGTCACAGATGTCCAGGGCAGGTTTTCGATGAATGTCCCGGACGGAAACGCGGTCCTTGTTTTTTCATTTGTAGGGTACGTCAGCCGTGAAGTGATCGTAGGCAATCGTACGTTTCTGGATATCTCCCTGGCCCCGGATATCAAGGCGTTGGATGAAGTGGTGGTGACTGCTTTTGGAATTGAACGTGAGAAGAAAGCCTTAAGCTACTCCGTCCAGGAAGTGGGCGGGCAATCCATATCGGCAGTCGGGAATTCCAATGTTGTGAACAGTTTACAGGGAAAAGTGGCAGGGGTTGTGGTGAAGCAAACCTCCGGAGCTCCCGGCGCCCAACACCGGATCACCATCCGCGGCAGCAGGACATTCACCGGAAATAACGAGCCGCTGTACGTAATAGACGGGCTGCCCGTTTCGAGCGGCGGCCGGACCATTGACATCAACCCGAACGATATAAAATCCGTGAACATCCTGAAAGGCCCCACAGCGGCAGCCTTATACGGACTAAGAGCCTCCAACGGGGTTATCATCATTGAAACGAGAAAAGGAAGTGACGAGGCGGCAAAAGGCAAGCCGTCCATCTCCTTTGAAACCAACTACAACATTGAACAGCTTTCGCTGAATCCCAAGTACCAGAAGATTTACGCACAAGGTGAAAATGAGTCGTTTGTTCCGCACTCCGCATTTTCATGGGGGCCGCGGATCAGTGAAATGGGTACCTACACCAATCAACTGGGAGAACAGGAGAATGCGGCTGTCTATGATAATGTCGGAGATCTTTTCAAATCCGGCGGGACCTTCAATACCAATTTGCTTGTATCCAATTCATTGGAAAAGGTTGACTATGCCATTAATCTGGGGTACACCGATCAGACCGGGATACTCGATAAATTTGGTATGCAGCGGGTCAACCTGAAATTTGCAGGCGGTTACAAGCTTTCCGATAAGCTGAAAGTCAACACGTCTGTCAGCTATTCCAATACGACCACCAACTCGGTGGACCTGCCCTGGTGGGGGACGTTTGCCGTCCCGGTATCGTACAACTTAAAAGGTAAACCGACGCATACGCCCGGCGATCCGTTCAGGCAAATCAATTTCAGGGGGCAGCACGACAACTATTATTGGGCGCTGGAGAATAATTATTCCAACGAGAACACCTCCCGTACATTCGGCAATATCAGCTTTGACTATACTCCGGTCGACTGGATTAAAGTCAATTATCGTCTTGGTCTGGATGAATATGCCGATTTTGGGAAGAGCGTCATAGAAAAAGGATCGGCAGCCGGCAGAACAGACCCGCCCAGCGGCGGTTCAATCCGGAACCGGGCTCAGCATTTCAGGCAAATCAATTCCAACCTGAATGTAATCGTTACGCAGAAAATCGGCGACGACCTGAGCTTTGATTTCATGCTTGGAAACGAATTTTATGATATCCAGTCAAAGACTGTTTCCAACCTGGGGTCCGATATCGTCATAGGCGGTTTCCACCACATTTCCAATACGGCGATCCAAACCACAACCGAAGACCTGTCGCGCAGCAGGGTATTCGGAACCTTTGCCAACCTTTCCCTGGCCTGGAGAAACTCCATTTTCCTGAATGCCACCGGGAGAAATGACATCGTTTCCAACATGCCCCGGCAAAACCGCTCTTTCTTTTACCCTTCTCTGGGACTGGGAGTGGCCTTTACGGAGTTCCTTTCCATTCCCCGGAACATCCTGACATTCGGAAAGGTACGGGCCAGCATAGCGGAGGTCGGACAAGCCGGACCGGCGCATTCCACCGAAAACCTGTATATAACCGGATCCGCAGGCGGCTTTACATTCCCTTACAGCGGGCTGAATGCGTTCACGCACAGCAGTCAGCTGAATGCCGATGATTTACGGCCCGAAAACACCAGAACAATCGAATTGGGAGTCGATCTGCGTTTTCTGAATAACAGAATCGGATTGGATTATACCTATTATACGACCAAAGCCAGCGGACAGATTTACAGGGTTCCCATCGCCTTGTCTACCGGGTACGCCAGTGAGCTTCGGAATGCCGGAGAAATGAGTGTTAAAGGACATGAGATAACGCTTACCGCTACACCCGTTTCGAAACCCGCCTTTCAATGGGACATGACCGCCAATTTTACGACCTACAAAAACAGGGTCATCAGCCTGGCGGAAGGAATTGATCAGCTGGAGCTGGGAGGATTTATGGTGACGCTGGTAGCGCAGCCCGGACAAGAATATCCATCCATCAGAGGTTGGGGTTATTTACGTGATCCGTCCAGCGGCGAGGTGGTCGTCGATAACCGGGCGGTTTTGCCGAACGGCAACCAGAATCCCAGGTACGGAATGCCGCTTCGTTCGACGGATCAACTGATACTGGGCAGTGCACAGCCTGATTTTGAGTTAGGTTTCAGTAATGAACTTACCTATAAAAACCTGTCGCTCTCGGCACAGATCGATTGGAGGCAAGGCGGAAAAGTTTCCTCGGGCTATAACCGGCTGGGTAAATTGTACGGTGTGCTCAGTGAAACGGAAAACCGGGAGACAGCCGATTATGTTTTCCCCGGAAAGAAAGGATACTATGGCGAAGCGGGAACCGTAGTTGTCGAGGCCGACAATGACATCCCCATCGTCCAGGGGCAGGAGTTTTTCAGGTTTAACCAGGACCTGATCAGCGAGTCGAATGTCTACAACGCTACTTATGTCCGCTTGCGGGAATTGAAGATCTCCTACAGCCTTCCCGATAAATGGTTCGAAAAATCGTTTGTCAGGTCCGCTTCCTTTTACCTTACCGGAAGAAACCTGTGGCTGAAAGCGGCGTTGCCCCATTTTGATCCCGAGATGTTCAATACAACGGAGGGAGAGTCCTATAATACCTATCCCCAGACCAGGAGTTTCGGCGGGGGTATCCGGATCAATCTATAATCACAAAAAATTTGACCAACTATGAAAATTAGTACATACAGGTTCGTTATAGGGCTGGTTGTTTGCGGTCTTTTCTCATGCACCGACGATATTTTGGATGATATCAACAAGAATCCCAATTCGCCGACGGATGTTCCGATTTCGTTGCTCTTTCCGCATGCACTGATCAACACCATTCATGGCGTTGCAGGCGACGGAGCCGGAGAATATGCCAGTTTTTTTGTCGAACATGCGACCAATGTCCATTTAAATCAACGATTACCCGAAAACGTCAGTACGACTGTCTGGACCCGGGTGTATTCCAATTTAAACGATTTGCAGACCATTATCGAAAAAGGATCCGAAGGGGGGAATGAAGAAGGTCAGTTTGCGGCGGTGGGCATCGCCAAAATACTGTACGCCTATACCCTGAGCGTCGGAACGGATTTATTCGGGGCCATGCCCCATTCGGAAGCCCTCCAGGGCAGCCTCAACCGTACCCCGGCATTCGATGATCAGCAAACGATCTATACGTTTCTCCACCAGTTGCTGGATCAGGCAATTGCCGATCTGGACCGCCCTTCCATCGGATCCATCCAGCGGTTTGATCTTATTTTTGCCGGAAATACGGCGATGTGGAAAAAGACGGCCTACGCGCTGAAAGCCCGCTTATACAACCGGTTAAGTAATGTAGACGCCGCTGCATCTGCTCAGAATGCCCTGGATGCCCTGAGCAATGCGTATGCGTCGCCGCAGGAAGGTTTTATTTTTGAGGGCTATCTCTCCGGCAATACGAATGACAATCCCTGGACAGGCTGGCAAAAGCAGGAGCAGACCTATGCGGTCAGCAATACGACCGTCAGTCTGATGCGGCGATTGGACGAATCGGGCGTGATCGATCCCAGAGCGGAAAGATGGTTTACCAAGATCAACGGCCAGTTTGTAGGGGCTCCCGATGGCGAAGCACAAACCGACCAGACGCATTCCATCTATTCGGCGCCGTCTATCCAGACAGTACTCTATGATGAATCCCCGCAGCCCTTGCTTACTTATGATGAAATGAAGTTCATTGAAGCGGAGGCAAATCTGCGTTTGGGCAACAGGTCAGCCGCCAATAGTGCCTATGAGGAGGCAGTAACAGCAGCCCTCCGCAGAGCAGGTATCAGTGAAGGCGCCATCAGCGCGTATGTCGGGCAGACAACAGTGTTCCCTGGCGCGAATGCCTTGAACCTGGAGCATATCATCAACCAGAAGTACCTGTCTTTCTGGATGTTTCAATCGCTGGAAGCATTTAATGATTACAGAAGAACGGGTATCCCCGAAATGAACAATCCCCTGGGTACCCCGCTCCGACTGCCTTACCCGGTTGCCGAAGTAAACCGTAATCCCAATACTCCTTCGGAAATCAACAATGTCACGATCTATGAGATACCGGTCTGGTGGGCGGGATCTTAGGTTTGAGGTTTGAGGTGTTAGGTTTGAGGTGTTAGGTTTGAGGTATTAGGTTTTAGGTGTTAGGTTTTAGGTGTTGTCTGGATGGTATTTCTTCTGATCTTCCAATACAAGCCATCCGACCCCAGCGCCACTGCCATTCACCTGGCACCTAATACCTATTACCCAATACCTATCACCTAATACCTAATACCTAATACCTATTACCTATCACCTAATACCTATCACCTATTTACCTATTCACCTAATGAAACTACTACCTTTTTTAGGGCTGCTCTGCTGCTGCAGCGCAACGCTTTGTTTTTCCCAACAAAACGTCCACCCGGATGCCCGGTACGCGGAAGCCGAAATTATCGGCACCAAAGCCAATGGTTTTAAAGGAATCTGGTACATGAACCAGCCTTCTAATGATGAGTATGTTTATAAATACAGCGGCGGACTTGCTGTCTATCCTGCCAATCACAGGCCTTTTGCCATTTTTTCCAAAGAAGTCAACAAGACCTTTTTCTGCTTTGGCGGTACTGATGACAGTAATTCCACGCTGCTTCATAACGTATCCTATTTCAATCACGCTACCGGAAAGGTCGCCAATCCCACCATTCTGCTGGATAAAAAGACGATCGACGCCCACGACAACCCGGTGATTTCCATCGACGACAAGGGCTATATCTGGATATTCTCCACCGCTCACGGGGTTACACGGCCCTCTTATATTCATAAGAGCAAAAAACCCTACGATATTGAGGCATTCGAGACTATCCATGCTACCGAGACCGTCAACGGCGAAGAAAAGCCCTTCAATAATTTCTCTTATTTCCAGGTATACCATCAGAAAGGGAAAGGGTTTATTGCGCTTTTCACCAAATACAATCAATGGTCGAACCGGGTAATCGGTTTCAACACGAGCGCAGACGGCGTGCACTGGAACGAATGGAAAGTAATCGCCAATATCGAACAGGGACATTACCAGGTCAGCGCTGAATCGAACGGCAAGATCGGCATAGCCTTCGATTTCCACCCCCAGGGAAAGGGACTCAACTATCGTACGAACCTGCACTACCTGGAAACTTCCGATTTCGGGGAGACCTGGCAAACTGCGTCCGGAGAGAAGGTAGAGCTGCCGCTGACTACCCGTGAGAACCCGGCAAGGATCAAAGATTTTGTAAGCGAGAACCTTAATTGCTATCTGCTTGACATCGCGTTCGATGCTAAAGACAAGCCGTCGATTCTGGTCATTTCAAGTAAAGGATACGAAGCCGGACCGGGCAACAATCCCCGTCAATGGCGGTTCTTTCACTTTGATAACGGGCAATGGGCCGATCATGTGGTGACCACTTCCGACAGCAATTACGATATGGGATCCATATTCTATGATTCCAATAAAAAAGTCAAGATTATCGGACCTACCATCGACGGGCCGCAGGTCTATAACCCCGGAGGCGAAGTCGCGATGTGGGCCAGTAAAAACGGAGGACAGTCCTGGAAGCTGGAAAAACAAATGACCCGGAACAGCCCGATGAACCACACCTATGTCCGCCGTCCGTTCTATGCACAAAAGGACTTCTACGGAATATGGGCGGACGGACACGGACGGAAACCGTCCGAGTCTCACTTATTCTTTACAGACTATAAGGGGAATGTGTTCCGGTTGCCCCGAAACAGCACGGATGCGGAAATTGAACCGGAAAAAGTGAACTGAACCGTGAAAACAGCGGTTCCGGGATCGGCCCGGTGAGATGTATAAAAAAAACCTCTGCAAATCCATTTTAAACGGATTTGCAGAGATTTTTTGCCGGACAGGCTTCTGCTACCCGGGGGCGTTCACCGGGCCAGCGGCAGCCAAACGGCCATATCGCCATGCCCCCGGTTACCCCAGGTGTAATAGGGAACAAGTCGTACCGTAACTTTTTTGGGAGAGGCCTCCGATACCGGCCGGTAGAGTTTATTGTCCCAGTCCGGATAATGATCCGTCAACAGCACTTCACCCTGCAAGGCTGTAACCGGACTGCCTCCGATAACGATGCGTTCCGGCTTCAGGTTGTTCTTTACGGGAATGGCGATATCGAAAATCTTCCGGTTTTCGGGCAAATCGGCAGCCTCTGCACAATACACCAGCGGACCACGTTTAACGGCTACCTGGTTCCGGGTTTCTTCCACGAGCGGATGTGAACCTACCAGTTGAACCGGCATCGGGAGCAGCAGCTCTATCCTATCTCCGGCTTCCCACGATTGTTTCAGTTCGGCATATTGGCCGGACTCCAGCTTAATGGTCTGCTTTTTCCCGTTTACCGACAAGGAAGCATTGCTGCACCAGCCCGGAATCCGGATAAAAAGGGAAACGGGCGACGAGGGCGCTTCTTCCAACCGGATCGATACCTTCCCGTCCCAGGGGTAATCCGTCGTCTGGGTCAGTTTCAGCACAGAGCCGTCCCGAAGCTTCGTTGCCAATTGATTCCCGCCGTACAAATTGAACCACACCCCTTCCTTCGATACGGTGTAGGCATAGTTGCTCACCTCCGACACGGTACGTACCGTATTGGGCGGACAGCAATTAGAACGGCTGATGTACTCCACCCGGTCTTTGGACCAGCGTTGCTGAAATGGCAATTCATCGGAATAGCTCAGCGGGTTAGTGTACAGAAACTTGGTCCCGCCGAGATCGATTCCGGACAGCACACTGTTGTAAAGCGCCAGTTCAAGAACGTCCATATACTTGGCTTCACCCGTAATCAGGAACATCCGCCAGTTCCACAGTACATTCCCAATATTGGCACAGGTTTCATTATGAGCAGTAAAGCTGGGCAATTGATAGTCACGTCCGTATGCCTGGTGTGTTTTCTGAACGTCATCCGGGCGATATGATGTACCATCCGGAGAAACGCCGTCATAAAGCGCCCCGCACCCCCCGGTGACATGCATTTTACGCTGGGTGACATCGTCCCACATCAGGTGAAGCCGGGAAAGCAGGCTGGTATCCCCTGTCTCTGCATATACGTCTGCCACGCCGGCATACAGATAATTGGCTCTTACCGCATGTCCCATCGCTTTTGTCTGTTCCAGGAAAGGAATGCGGTCCTGGTTGTCGTCGGTCCCTTCAGTGGCACCCTTTATACTAATCAGGTACTTTACAAGGGTAAGGTACTTTTCGTCACGGGTGGTCCGGTACATCTCGGTAAGCCCCATATAGTGAGAGGGGCATATCGCGTTGCGGGCCTGCTCGGCGGTAGCATTATCATAAAAGCCTATCAGGAAATCAGATGCTTTCCGGGCGATGTCCAGCAGCGTGGTTTTCCCCGTCGCCCGGTAATGCACGCAGCCGGCGGTCATCAGGTGTCCGAAATTGTACGCCTCAAAGCTCAGCCTGCTGTCAAACATCCGGGCATTACCGGTTTTGTTCTGTTCAATGATGGCCCGGGTGTAAATATAGCCATCCTCCCGCTGGGCACGGCCGATCACCTCGATGGCCCGGTCCATTTTTTTCTCCAGCTCCGGATCCCGGGTAACCGCGTAAGTGCTGGCTACTGCTTCCAGGGTTTTGTAGAAATCCCCGTCATGAAAGGAAGGTCCCTTAAAGTTGCCTTCTTCCAGCCCGGCGGCAATTTCAAAATTCCGGAATGAATGACTGATCGCGGGATCGGTATACACTTTCCAGAGCTGTGGCACCATCGTGTTATGACATACCTGAAAACGATCGGCCCAAAATCCTGCTGTCCATTTTACATCGTTCATGTCGGTGCTGTTCATTCTGGCGTAAGGACTCCCAAAGGTATTTACCAGCCCCTTTTCCTGGGCAGACACGACCGCCGCGCCCGTCACCAGCAACCCCGTCAAACAAATTCTTATGCAATTACGCTGTGTCATGTGGTTAGGAAATGTTAGTAATTATTTTTCTTTTATTTTCTTTTTTATTCTAATAGTTCCGAAATATACACCTAATTTCGCCATAAATAAAAGCTTTAACACAGTAAGGTCCTTGAAAAATCAAAATTATACGCAATATGACCTAGCTTTGTACCATTGCAGGAACATTCAACTACCTGTTTCGAAAACAAATCAACATCAAACACAAAATATATCGTTGTTCGACCGAATCAAAAGCATCTCAACAGCCCGCTTATGCCAATGGAAAGAATCAAAGCAACCTATTTTATTGAGACGCCTCTCCCCGCAGCGGATGCCGCCCGGATCCTGGCAGGAGAACAATCGTCCGGTACGTTCGTCGCAGTACCGGGAGAAACAGCGGAACTGAAACAGCGGTTCGCGGCACGTGTCGAACGTGTTGACGTGCACGGAACGGTTTCCGTCCCCAGCCTGCCCGGGACTGCGGCAGCAAACGGCGCCTACCACCAGGCGACCGTCGAAGTCTCGTGGCCCGCGGGGAACATGGGGCACAACCTGCCGGTACTGGTCTCCACCCTGCAAGGCAATCTCTACGAACTACGTCAGTTTACCGGTCTGAAACTAATGGATATTTCCTTGCCGGCATCGTTTCACCGGCAATTCCGCGGGCCGGCATTCGGCGTGGAAGGTTCTCGCAGGTTGTCCGGAGTTACGGAGGGACGTCCGCTGATCGGCACTATTATAAAGCCCAGTATCGGACTTACGCCTGAGGAAACAGCCGGTCTGGTGGAAACACTTATCCTGGCAGGTGTTGATTTTATCAAGGACGACGAACTAATGGGATCCCCGGTCAATTCTCCCTTTGACCGCCGGGTAGCGGCCATTATGGAGGTCATTAACCGACATGCGGATAAAAACGGCCGTAAGGTCATGTATGCCTTTAATATAAGCGATGAGAGCGATGCCATGCTGCGGAATTACGACACCGTTGTAAAAGCCGGCGGGACCTGTGCGATGATCAGCCTGAACAGCGTGGGATTGTCTGCGTCCAAGAAAATCTGTGATCTGGGAGCGCTCGCCATTCATGGCCACCGGAACGGATGGGGGATGCTCAACAGGCACCCCCTGCTGGGCATCGGGTTCGCAGCCTACCAGCAACTATGGCGCCTGGCCGGCGTTGATCAGCTGCATGTAAACGGCATCCGGAATAAATTCTGGGAGCCGGATGATTCCGTTGTGGCTTCTATTAAGGCGTGTCTTGAAACCTGGCCGGACAGCCACCGCGTACTGCCGGTCGTTTCGTCCGGGCAATGGGGCGGGCAGGCGCCGGACACCTACCGGCTTACACAAACCACCGACCTGCTTTACATGGCCGGGGGCGGTATCCTGGCGCATCCCGACGGCCCTCAGGGAGGTGTGGTTGCGCTGAAACAAGCCTGGGAGGCGGCCATAGAGGGATTATCCGTCGAAGCGGCTGCCTTACGGTATCCTGAGTTTCGTAAATCTGTTGAAAAATTCGGTAACCAATGACCTTGCTGCTCGCTTACTACGGAGATGACTTTACAGGCTCCACCGATGCGCTGGAGATCCTGACCACCCGGGGTATTTCAACCGTTTTGTTCCTCGACCCGCCTACTCCGCTGCAGCTGCGCAGGTATCCCGGATTGCAGGCATTTGGCGTGGCAGGCATCAGCCGCTCCCTCGAACCGGATGCCATGGAAAGAACCTTGCGCCCCGCTTTTGAGGCCCTGAAACAATCCGGGGCCTCTCACATCCATTATAAAGTATGCTCGACCTTTGACTCGTCCCCGCAGATCGGCAGTATCGGAAAAGCCGCCGAGATCGGAAAGGACGTCTTTTCAACGGATTTCATCTCGTTAGTGGTGGCTTCGCCCGCGCTGGGCCGGTACTGTGCATTCGGCAACCTGTTCGCCCGGATGGGAATCGGCAGCAATGGCGCCATTCACCGGCTCGATCGCCATCCCAGCATGAGCCGCCATCCGGTCACTCCAGCCCATGAAAGCGACCTACGCCAGCACCTGTCCCTTCAGACAGCGCTGCGGACGGGGCTTGTCGACATCCTGGAGGTAGAGAACGGACCCGAATCCATGCAAAGAGCGCTGCATGATCAGCTTCATGCCGGTAACGCTCTGGTACTTTTCGATGCGCTGTATCCGCCGCACATGGAAGCGATCGGGATGACTATCGGCCCGCTGGGAAGTCCGGAAAAGCCGCATTTTTCCATCGGTTCTTCCGGGATCGAATCGGCCTTGACCGCTTACTGGACGGAAAACAGCCAAACCGGGATCCGGGAAAACTGGCCGGCTCCGGGGAAAGCGTCTCCCTTGCTGGTTGCATCTGGAAGCTGCTCACCGGTTACCGCCGCCCAGATCGACTGGGCTTTGCGGAACGGTTTTGAGGAAATAGCGCTGGATACGGCATCCATCGCCAGGACTTCCGCTTACGATTTTTCAGAAACGGTGCAGCGGGCCGTTGCGTTTATTCAATCCGGAAAAAGCCTGGTTATCCACACCGGAAAGGGACCTGATGACCGCAGGCTGGCAGCGACCGCACAGATACTGTCGGAAAAGGGGCTCAGCCCTGATGAAATTCAGCAAATCACCGCTCCGTTGTACGGGGGCGCCCTGGGGAAAATTGTACGGTCGGTCGCGGCGCAGACGGGAGTACCCCGGATTGTGATAGCCGGAGGAGACACTTCCGGCATCGTAGCCCGCCACCTTGGGATCGAGGCCATTGAAATGCTGGCGCCTTTGTCACCGGGGGCGCCGCTGTGCAAGGCGTACGCGCCGGGCTCTCCGCTGCATGGGTGCGAAGTAAATTTCAAGGGCGGGCAGGTAGGTCCGGAAAACTACTTCGGCATTCTGAGAGAAGGAGATTTTGTGCCGCAATAAACCCTGTCCGGTCACGGTACAGGGACTTACCCGTCCTGTTCGGGCATACCGGCTCCGTATAGCCTCCGAACGCATTAGGCGTGCTGGACAGATATTACTAAATTTGCCCTCCGAAATGAAGTATTACTTATCTTTCCAACCTGAACCACCATGTATACGATCACCCGCTGCGCTTTTATGGCAGCCTTCCTCTCCGCCGGTTTGCTGTCCGGCTGTACGACCACCTCCTCCGACCAGGAAGGCGAAGCGTTCGTCATCGGCGCCACCATGCTGAGCATGCAGAATGAATTTGTAGTGAATGTAGCCGATGAAATCGAAAAGAAAGCAAAGGACGCAGGTGTCCGGCTGATCCTGGTAGACGCGGAACGTTCTGCCCTTAAACAAGTAGAACAGGTAGAGAGCTTTATCGCGCAGCAGGTAGATGCCATTATCCTGAATCCCTGTGAGGTGGAAGCGAGTTCTCCTGCCATTGAAAAAGCCAAAGCAGCGGGTATCCCCATTATCAATGTCAATTCCGGGACCAGTTCCCAACCCAATGCTTTTGTCGGTTCCGACGACGTGGAATCGGGCCGGATTGCCATGCGCTACATTGCCGAAAAGCTGGGCGGGAAAGGAAATGTGATTATGATGCACGGCTATATGGGACAAGCTGCCCAGATACAACGGGACCAGGGCGCGAAAGAAATCCTGGCGGAGTTCCCTGAAATGAAACTGCTGGCCGAACAAAGCGGCCAGTGGGACCGGGCCAAGTCCATGGCCCTGATGGAAAACTGGATCCAGTCCTACGGCAATCAGATACAGGCTGTTTTTGCCCAGAACGACGAAATGGGGATGGGCGCCGTCAAAGCCCTGACCGAAGCCGGACTGAAGGACAAGGTCATTGTGGTCAGCATCGATGCGATCCCCGATGCGCTGCAGGCGGTCAGAAAGGGCACCCTCGATGCCACCGTGTTTCAGAATGCTGCCGAACAAGGCGGACAGGCGTTGGAAACAGCGCTCAGACTTATCAGGAAAGAAGCAGTCGAAACCAATGTACTGATCCCCTTTCAACTGGTTACCCAGGCAAATGTGGCCGATTATCTGAAATAACACCGCTTATTCATCTGCAAAGCGGGGATCAGGCCGGTAAGCCTGTTTTTCCAGGACACGTACTTCGATGCTGAGAAACCCGAATTCGTCTACCACTTTTCCCGTTATTTTATAAACCCCTTTTCCTCTGAACGGATGGGAGACGGGCGGGAAATGCACGGTGTCGATAAATGCCCCCCGGTGATCGGTAAACGTACCGAAATACATCCGCTCCCCCTTTGCAGTACGGGCATTTTTGATAGCGACCAGGTAGCCGTACACCGTAACCTGGGTATTGATATACCGCGATAAACCGGCCGCCGGCAAATAAGTCTCCGGAGGATGCAGCAACAGTTCGAACGGACTGCATAACGGAAATCCAAGCAGCTCAATCTGCTCAAATGCGTCTTCCCCCGCGCTGGTTTCCAATACCGGCAACCGGAACCGGCGGGGAGGCTGCCTGAACAATTGCCCCTGCGTAACGGACGGGGCGGCGCCGCCGTTCAGGAAGTAAAGGGCTTTCCAGAGAAGCACTTTCCGGTCCTCACCTGTAAAACGAAAAGCGCCGATCCTGATCAGCAACCTGATTTGCTCGATGGCTACCGGTACCCGTTCCATAAAATCGGTGAGACTGGCAAAAGGACCGTTCCGTTCCCGTTCGTGAACCGACTGGCGAATCAGCTGCTCTTCCAGACCACTGATAAAGGACAATCCCAGATAAATATCCTTCCCTCTGATACGGGTTTCCGACCGGCTTTCATTTATACAGGGAACATGCACGGTCCCGCCCTGCATCCGGGCCTCGTGCACATATAATTCCGGACCGTAAAAACCACCGCCGCTGTTAAGGACGGCCACCATAAATTCGAGCGGGTAATAGGCTTTCAGGAACAACGTCTGGTAGCTCTCCACGGCATAGGAAGCAGAATGTCCCTTGGCAAAAGCGTACCCGGCAAAGCTCTCCATCTGCATCCATACCGCCTGTGTCAGGGAGTCCGGATACCCTTTTTCCCGGCAATTTTCATAAAACTTTTCACGGATCAGGTGAAACTCGGACCGGCTCCGGAATTTTCCGCTCATTCCCCGCCGGAGAATGTCGGCCTCTCCCAGGGTCAGCCCTCCAAAATAATGCGCTACTTTGATTACGTCTTCCTGGTAGACCATCACACCATGGGTTTCCTTCATCAATTCAAGCATCAGCGGATGAGAGGCTTTTTCCCGTTCAGGCTCCCGGTGCCGCAGGATGTATTCCCGCATCATCCCGCTTTTGGCAACTCCCGGGCGAATAATAGAACTGGCCGCCACCAGTCCCAGGTAATTGTCCACTTCCAGCTTTTTCAGCAGCATCCGCATCCCCGGTGATTCCACATAAAAACAACCGATACAGGTTGCCTCCCGTATCAGGCGGTTCACTTTTTCGTCCCGCATAAACGGCCGGGTATCATGGATGGCAACGGGAGGCGCCTCCGGTTGGTTATACCGGATAATCCCCAGTGTTTCCTTGATCTTGGCCAATCCGCGCTGCCCCAGGATGTCAAACTTGTTCAGCCCTATGTCTTCTGCCACCAGCATGTCGAACTGTGTCGACGGAAATCCTTTGGGCGGCATCCAGGTGGCGGAAAAATAATGGATAGGACGGTCGGCAATCAGGATGCCGCCTGCGTGGACACTCAGATAGTTCGGCAGCTCGTCCTGCTGCATATAACCCGCATACCGCAACACCAGTCCCGACAGCTGGTCGTCTTTTGCCGCCGCTCCCTTACCTTCCGCCAGCCGGTCAATCTCATGCGGGGGAAGTCCCATCACTTTTCCCAGTTCCCTGATGGCGGCCTGCAACTGAAAGGTATTGTAGGTGGCCAGAAGCGCTGTCTGCCCTTTTCTGCCGAACCTGCTGAAGATATAACGGGTCACATCTTCCCGGTCACGGGAGGAAAAATCAATATCGAAATCCGGCGGACTGGCCCGGTAAAGATTGATAAACCGTTCGAAATAAAGATCCAGTTCGATGGGATCCACATTGGTAATTTTCAACAGGTAGGCGACAATGCTGTTCGCCCCGCTGCCCCGGCCTACATAATAATAATCCTTTTCCTGTGCATAACTGACAATCGCATGGTTGATCAGAAAAAAGGGCACAAAACCCATTTGCCGGATCAATTCCAGCTCTTTTTCCAACCGTTGCCGGATTTCCGGCGTGACAACGGGATACCGCTCAGAGAGCCCCTCTTCGCAAAGCCGCCGCAGTTCCTGCAGGTCTCCGGCTTCCGTAGCGCCGAACACCCGCAGGTTTTGATTTTCCCGCGCTGCCCCAAAGCCAAAATAAACCCGGCATTGCTCCAGGAGCCGGTCTGTACGATACGCCAAAAACGGATATCCGGCATACGTTTCCCGCAGCTGGTCCGCGGTAGAAAACGTCTCCGTATCCGCGGCCGTTTCCTGAGGGGAAAGCTTGCTGAGCAACGTGTTGCCGTCAATGGCCCGTAACAGGCGGTGCATGTTAAAATCCCGTTTTCCCCGGAAGGAAACAGGTACAAGCATGACCATCCGGTCGCGGAAATCAGCTTCTTTCCGGAACGTATAGTTTCTTAAATCTTCCGGCGTCACCCCCACGTATTCCTGCGCTCCAAAACTTGTTTTTCCCAGCTTCCGAACAACGGCATAAGGGTAAATTACGGCGGCATTGACAAAAGGTTCGGGCTGATCAGGAAACGCTTTCCCGGCATGCAGGAAACGGGACAGGTAAGCATTGATCTCCTGGAATCCTGCGTTATTCAGAGCCAGGGCTACGAATTTCTGCTCCATACCGTTCCGGAAGTCGACCCCTGTCACCGCATGGATTCCGTATTCGGGGGCCAGCCGGATGAAGTTCAGACAGGCTGATGTCGTATTGATATCGGTTAATGCCAGCGTCCGGTAACCGCTTGCTGCTGCCAGTTCCAAAAGAGTCCGCTCCGACATGGTGCCATATCGCAGACTAAAATAGCTATGACAGTTAAGTAGCATGTACGTGTATCACCGGATGCCGCCCATCCACCGTTTAAGTAACGGGACAAAGGCGAAAAGCAGCAACCCTACCCCCATTGAAATGTATCCTATCTGCTGTAAAATGACACTGTAGTAAGGCAGTGACAGCATCGGATCGTCTACAACTGTCGCCGGGACCGCCATCAGCGAGCCGATTTTAGCCGAGACAAATTCACCCAGCGCAGAAGCCAGGAACCAAATCCCCATAATCAGCCCGACCATGTGGGCGGGCGCCAGCTTGGTGACCATCGACAGCCCGATCGGGGAGATACATAATTCGCCGCAAATGATAAAGAAGTATCCCAGGGCAAACATGGCCAGGGGGATTTTCCCGTTGACCGCCATTTCCGTGCCCGCAAAAAACAGCAGGAAGCCTGCTCCCACCGCAAGGAAGGACAGGGCAAATTTCACCGGCGTACCCGGTTCGAGGCCGCGTTTGTTCAGCCATAACCAAAGCCATGCAAACACGGGACTCAAGGCAATTACCCAGGCAGGCGGTATGAAATTATTAACCGACAAAGCCGGAAGGGCTACTCCTCCTACCAGCATGTTGACATTCCGCATGGCAAACAGATTCAATGCGCCGGCATTCTGTTCGTAAAAAGCCCAGAACAATACCGAAAACGCGATCAGGACTGTCGCGGCCAGCAAACGGAAGCGCCCCTCCCCTGTCATTCGAAACGCTTC
This sequence comes from Telluribacter humicola, assembly GCA_040394475.1. Classification (GTDB taxonomy): domain Bacteria; phylum Bacteroidota; class Bacteroidia; order Cytophagales; family Spirosomataceae; genus JBEBSD01. The sequence continues at coordinate 18,786 of JBEBSD010000044.1, forward strand.
GTACACCATGTAAACCAATGATCCTGCGCCCAGTACAAGCATGATATAATCCAACAGCTCATGTCCGTGGAAAAGCGCTATGATCAAGGGAATCAGCAGCAATGTCCCCAGGTACACCCCCCATTCCCGGGAGATTATCCCTATCAGCGGCGCCTTCAGCCGGGCAGGTTCCGGAGGCAAGCCCGCCAGGCCGAGTCCCTTCCGCCCCCTGCTGAATACCACCACACCGAGAACCATAAAAACTCCTGCCAATCCAAAGCCCTCATGCCATCCCCACTGATGGGCGACCCACCCGCACAGGGCGCCCCCCATGGCGGCGCCGACATTGATGCCCATGTAAAAAATGGAGAAAGCGCTGTCTTTACGGGGGTCGTCAGGGGGATACAGCTGTCCGACCATGGTGGAAATATTGGGTTTAAAAAACCCGTTTCCCGCAATTATAAAAGCAAGGCCGCTAAAAAAGCTCCACTCAATGGGCAGCGCCAGGATCAGGTGGCCGAGGCTCATCAGGATCCCCCCGAACAGGACGGCCCGCTGCCCTCCCAGAAGACGATCGGCCAGGAGCCCCCCAAAAACCGGCATGGTATAGACCAGCGCGGCATACGCTCCCAGAATCGCATATCCTTTCTGCTCTTCAAAGCGTAATTCGGTCACCATATAGGCCAGTAAAAGCGCTTTCATTCCGTAAAACGAAAACCGCTCCCACATTTCGGTAAAAAAAAGCAAATACAACTGGCGCGGGTGTTTCCGGAAGGTGCTTCCCTTACCGCCTGGTGAAGCAGTGCTCACAGATGCTGAATCCATAGAGGTTTTTACTTAGAACGACAATTCAGTTGGCGTATGGCAATTTGACGCGATAAGTTAAGGAATTGCAGACAAAATCCCTATTCCCCCCATTTTTAATCGGGATGAATGGCCCTGCACACCCTTGCATGCGCTCCCGGCCTTTTTCAGCAGCAGAAAAACCCGGGTATTTATTTTTAATAATTCTAAATAGTGCCTATTTTAGCGAAAAAATACAACGCATGAAAACATTGACTTTTCACACCAATATTGATTGTCCGCTGCATCTGGAAAAAGCGGTATGCGGACTGGAGTGCCTCCGTGGGCGATTTTGCCAGTTCAGCGTCGATCTCATGGAAGCGAACCACCTGCTCACCATAAAGACAACTTCTCTCGAAGCGCACGAAGTAACAGCCGTTCTGCGTCAAAACGGGCTGCACTGCGTGGAAACGATCCGGTAAACCCTTCCAGGCGACCTATCCAAACCTTCCGCCTCATAAGCCGGCTGTAGCAGCAATATCGAATATTTAACGCCCCGGCACGGGTACCTATGCGCATTTTGTTTATTTTTAAAAAAATTAAAATCGTTTGCGAGTGGATTGACGAATTACGATTGCTGATGGCTGATAGCTGACCTCCGATAGCTGAAAGCCGATTGCTGATGGCTGATAGCCGATTGCTGATAGCCGATTGCCAACCACCGAAACACGGAAGTACTGAGTTGAAAACCTTATACCCATGAAACAAACCACCTTAACCTGTCTGACCCTGCTGTGCAGCGGGCTTTATGTGTCCGGCCAGGTTACCTTTCCCCGGAATGGCGCCTACGACGAGCGGGCGGGCAGGTATGCTTTTACGCATGCAACCCTGGTGACCGATCCGGGAACGGTGCTGCAGGATGCTACCCTTCTGATTGAAAACGGACTGGTGATAGCCGCCGGCGGCTCGGTTGCTATCCCGGAAGGAACGGTGGTGACCGATCTGAAAGGCAACTATATTTACCCCTCCTTTATTGATTTGCATGCTGCCTACGGAATGCCTGAAAGCAGTGCCCCGCCGCGAACAGCCGGCCGGGCAGCCCCGCAGCTGGAATCCCAAAAAAAGGGGGTGTATGGCTGGAACCAGGCCATTCATGCCGAACAAAGCGCTGCGGCTTTGTTTGCGGTTCAGGAGACCAAAGCTGCAGCTTTACGAAAAGCCGGTTTCGGAACCGTGTTGAGTCATCTGCAGGATGGTATCGTTCGGGGAACCGGCGCGCTTGTGACGCTCCATACTGGACCCGCCGGCAAAGCGGTGCTCAAAAGCGAAGCTTCTGCCCATTTTTCATTCAGCAAAGGCACTTCCACTCAAAATTACCCTACTTCCGCCATGGGAGCCGTGGCGCTGTTGCGGCAAACGTATTACGATGCCGACTGGTATGAAAAAGGAGGCAAAGCGGAAGAAACCAATCTCTCACTCGAAGCATTCAACCGCATTAAAAAGCTCCCTTCTTTTTTTGAGGCCGGTGATAAATGGGCGCTGTTACGGGCGGATAACACCGGCAAAGAATTTGGGGTGCAGTATATCCTGAAAGGGAAAGGCGATGAATACCAGCGAATGGATGCCATTAAACAGCGGAAGGTATCGCTGATCATTCCGCTCAACTTTCCGGAAACGTATGATGTTTCGGATGCCTGGGATGCTGAGGTGGTCACCCTGGCCGAGCTCAAACACTGGGAGCTGGCGCCGGCCAATGCGGCGTTTCTGGCTGAACAGGAAATCCCTTTTGCCTTTACTGCGACGGGCCTTAAAAATCCGTCGGATTTTCTGGACAGACTCAGGACCGCCGTCGCATACGGACTTCCGAAAGAAAAAGCCCTGGAGGCCCTGACAACTACTCCGGCACGCCTTATTCGGGCCGGACAGCAAGTGGGAGCGCTGAAAAAAGGGTTCATCGCCAATTTTCTGATCACCTCAGGGGATCTCTTTGATAAAGAGACGGTACTGTACGAAAACTGGGTACAAGGTACGCCTTACATTGTCCGGAACATGCATACGCCCGATCTGCGGGGTACCTATGCGTTTACCCTCAACGACCAGCCGGCAGGACGCCTGCAGGTCGGCGGTTCGCGGTCCGCACCCGACTACCAGCTCGTTCTCCAGGACTCCACCCGGGTCACTCCCCGGGTAGCAGTGGTCAATGAGCTGTTTTCGATGACCTATTCCGCGGGCGAACACACCAACGGAACCATACGGCTCACAGGGTGGCTCGGCGGGGGCGGCCTGACCGGAAGCGGAGAACTGGCTGACGGCACCCCGGTTACCTGGAAAGCGGCCCTTGCGGCCCCGTTTACTGCGCCGCCTGCCCGGGAGGAACCGGCCCGCCCGCCGGAAGGCCGGGGTAACGTCTGGTACCCCTTTACCGGCCTGGGAGGCGAACAGCTTCCCGTACAAGTCCCGATACTGGTTAAAAATACCACCGTATGGACCAACGAACAGGAAGGGCTACTGACCGGTACCGATGTACTGGTACAAAACGGCAAGATCAGCCGGATCGGGAAATCCCTGCCGATACCCACCGGCACGCAGGTCATTGACGGCACGGGAAAGCACCTTACCAGCGGGATTATCGACGAACATTCCCACATCGCCCTCTTCAGCGTCAATGAGGGCTCACAATCCAGTTCAGCGGAAGTACGCATGAGCGATGTGATCAATCCGGACGATGTCAATATCTACCGGCAGCTAGCCGGGGGCGTCACTACCGCTCAGCTGTTACACGGTTCGGCCAACGCCATTGGCGGGCAAAGCGCCGTCATTAAGCTCAAATGGGGGGCATCGCCGGAAGCGCTCTGGTTGCCAGAAGCCCGCTCGATCAAGTTTGCCCTCGGAGAAAATGTCAAGCAATCCAACTGGGGAGATGCGGTCAGGGTGCGGTACCCGCAAACCCGTATGGGAGTCGAACAGGTGTATTACGATCATTTTATCCGCGCCCGGGAATACGACCAGGCCTGGAAACGGTACAATGCCCTCAGCAACAAATCGGGGGCCCGGGCGCCGCGCCGCGACCTGGAACTGGATGCGCTGGCAGAAATCCTGCACGACAAGCGTTTTATTACCTGCCATTCGTATGTCCAGTCTGAAATCAACATGCTGATGAGCGTGGCCGACTCGCTGAAATTCCGGATCAATACCTTCACCCATATCCTTGAAGGCTACAAGCTTGCCGACAAAATGGCGGCGCGCAACATCGGCGGTTCCGCATTTGCGGATTGGTGGGCTTACAAAATGGAAGTGAAGGAAGCTATTCCCTACAACGCCGCATTAATGGCCCGGGAAGGGGTTGTGGTCAGCATCAATTCAGACGACGCAGAAATGGCCCGCCGGCTGAACCAGGAGGCAGGGAAAGTGGTCAATTTCGGAGGAATGACAGAAGAAGAGGCCTGGAAAATGGTAACGCTCAATCCCGCAAAACTGCTGCGTCTCGACGACCGGCTGGGAAGTATCAAACCTGGCAAAGACGGTGACCTGGTGCTTTGGAACAACCATCCGCTATCGATATATGCCCGCCCGGAATATACCATCATTGACGGCGCCATTTACTTTTCACGGGAGGAAGACGCGTTGCGGCGCGCCCGTTTGACCCGGGAAAAAGCGCGGCTGATCCAAAAATCTCTCGAAGCAAAATCCAAGGGGGCTCCTACACAGTCTCCGCAATCGCGGATGCCCCGGATGTGGCATTGCGAGGATATCACGGGAGAAGACATCCATCAACATGAAGGGGGTGAACGGTAAAACAACATTGGAAAAATGAATAATTCAAGCACGAAACAGTGGTTGCTTCCGGGACTTATGCTGTTGTTTGCGGCGCCGGTCGCCGCGCAGAACCCGGCAGCCGGGAAGCCGCAGGAACGGCCCGTCGCCCTGGTTGGCGGCACCTTACATCCCGTCAGCAGTCCGGCAATTGAAAAGGGGGTCATTGTATTTGACAAAGGAATAATTACCGCTGTCGGAGATGCCGCCACTCCGTATGATACCGCTGCCACGGAAGTGCTGAATATCACCGGAAAGCATGTTTTCCCGGGCAGCATTGCGATGGCCGGTACCGTAGGACTTCAGGAAATTGCTTCGGTGCGGGCCACGCTCGACTTTGAGGAAGTGGGCGATTTCAATCCGCATGCCCGGGCGCTGGTTGCCTATAATACCGACTCCGAGGTAATTCCGACCCTCCGGAGCTCAGGCCTGTTGCTGGTGCAGGCCACTCCCCAGGGAGGGTTGATCTCCGGGACCTCCTCCCTGTTTCACACCGACGGCTGGAACTGGGAGGATGCCGTTCTCCGGCAAGACGACGGCATCTGGCTGAACTGGCCGCCATACATTACTTCCAGCTTCAACATCCAGGACTTTTCTTCGTCGCTCCGTAAAAACGAAAAACGCCAGGAAATCATTGAATCACTGCACCGTTTTTTTGCCGAGGCAAAGGCGTATCATGAAACCCCCGCACCCGCTACGGTCAACCTGCGGTTCGAAGCCATGAAAGGACTTTTCCAGGGCACCCAAAACCTTTACATACGGGCCCGCTACGCAAAAGACATCATCGAGGCCACGAAATTCTCCCGGGAGGCAGGCATCGCCAAAGTAGTTATCGCCGGAGCCAACGAGGCCGGAAAAGTGGTGACTTTTCTAAAAGAAAACAACATACCGGTGGTGCTGGACCAGCTGCATCGCCTTCCCGATCACCAGGATGCCTACGTTTACCAACCCTATGAACTTCCGGGCATCTTGCTCAATGGAGGGGTTAAAGTAGCCCTCAGCTACAGCAGCGAATGGTGGCGCGCCCGGAACCTGAACTACCAGGCGGGAACAGCTGCAGGGTTCAGTGACCTTTCTCACGAGGAGGCCCTGAAACTGGTCACCCTCTATCCCGCCCAGATCCTGGGCGTTGACGGGCAAGTGGGCTCCCTCGAAAAAGGAAAGCATGCCACGCTTGTTGTAACCGGCGGAGATATGCTGGATATGAAATCCAACAGCGTGGAAGCTGCCTTTATCCGGGGATCTGCAGTAGACCTGGACGACAAGCACAAACGGTTGTATCGGAAATACAAAGAAAAGTACGGACAACCCTGAAGACCCGGATTGTTCATCCGTGTTTTTTTGCATTTTACCGGAATATTTGCTACCTTTTAAGGTATACAACTCTTTTCACCCGAATTATGGTAAAACTTCCTGAAAACTGGCTGACCGAAGGAACAATCGATTTCGAGTATAAAAAGTACCTGTTGCTGGCCTATATACAGCATGTACAGGAGCGCTATACCCACCACAAGCTCTTTCCGGAGCTGAAGGAAGTACAGCAACACTATGAAAACTGCCGTTTGTTGTTATCCGGCAAGCAGGCGATCCGCGCCCGGTTCCCGAAAGATCCTGTCGGAGTGGATACCCGTCGCATGCAGTTCCGTTACCGGGAGCGCTTCGCGGAGCCGGCGGTGCTTGCCGAGGTATCCGAAATTCTTGAGTTCTCCCTACCGGTTCTGACAAACGCCGTTGCCAGCGGGAAAGACCATTCCGAAGAGATAGAAGCGGCCCTGCAATTCGGACCGGTGGGCATTTTGCCGCTCCGGCGCGAGGAAGGCTATCTTTTTATTTATCGTAATCCCTCCAGGCAGGCCGCCATTTTTCAATACAAAGTGACCTTGTACAACGATTCCCGGGAGCGGATTATTCATACCTGTCACCTGGGCACCGTGTACAAAAACGTCGGCACCACATTTGAAAACATCAAAATAGGCCTGACAAAAGCTCACAGGGACCTTCCCAATCCTGCTGCGTATATGGTCGAATCCCCGAAAGATTACCCGGTGTCCGAAACGCTGCTGCCGCTGGCCAAAAAACTGATGCTGCGTTATTTAAATGATACGTGACAGGTCGTGGCTTAACCATCATGGTGAGCCTGTCGAACCACGTCATGGTGAGCCCCGCGGTCCGCCGCTGCGGTCGAACCACGTCATTGTGAGCCTGTCGCGTCATGGTGAGCCCACGGTCCGCCGCTGCGGTCGAACCATCATGGTGAGCACTTTTTTTTATTATATCAATCAGACAACCTCTTTTACCACCACGTGCCCAGATTAACCAGCGAAACAAAAAAACAAATACGTGAGCTTTCCAGAACCGATCTGGAGAACATTGTTCTGAAATTTGCCGCCAAAGATAAATTCCTGCTGAGTTACCTGCAGGTCACCTATCTCAATCCGGAATACGGAGAAGCCGATTTGTTTGATGAAACCCGGGAAAGCCTGGAAGCGCTGTTTACCAAAAGCTTTAAGGGCAAAACGGAATCCATGCGGCGTTCGCGTCAGTTAACTGCTTGTTTGAAATGCATTGCCGGTTTTACCAAGATTGTCCGGAAACCTCACCTGGAAGTAGAGCTGCTCCTTTTTGTACTGGACGAAGAATTCGGAAGTCCTCCGTATCCGTTAAGCGCCGCCTATGAAAACCGGCTGGCCCGGATTGCAAAAAAAGTGATCGGGCTTATCACGACAAAGGTGCATGAAGATTACCAGTTGGAGTACGCCGGTAAAGTGAATGGCTATCTCCTCACCCTGCACCGGACATTACCCTATAACCCGGTCGTTAGAACACTCCCCCATCGGATCTGACTGGCAGCCGGCGTAATTTCTGCCGGCCGGTAGCGGAATATGTAGTTGAAATGCGTTAATTTTGGCTTTAGCAACCGGGCCTCCTGACCTGTCCCATTTATTAAACACGGTACCGTGACATTCGAAGAATACCTGAAGAAGAAAAAAATAGCTGCCGACGCTTTTCAGAAAGCACAGCCAGAACGCTACGCCGAGTGGGAACAGCTGTTTGCAGCCGTCCATCCTGAAAGCTTCACCATGCAAAAAAAATTCCTGCTCAATGAAATCAGAGGATTATACTTGCTGGCGGATGATTAAACGGTAGCAACGGGTTTGTAACATAGGCTTTTATTTACGTTATTTTGCTCCCGCTCACCCCGATTTGCAATCGGGGTGTTTCTGGCTTAGCGTTTTCAACGCGATTTAACACACGCATATAAATTCAATTTCCAACAAACCCTTTTAATTTGAACTCTCCGGACCATCTGTTGATCAGCGTAGGACTAACACCGGGTTCTATGCCAAGAGTTGCACTGGATTTGCCGTTAGATGAAGTTCAACAGCCATTGTTTTGAACGCTTTGTCAAAGGTTCTTCTTTCTCGCCTTTTCATGGTCTCAAAGTCAAGAAAAGAGCTTAACTTACTGTCCGGTCAAAGTAAAACACTCCTACTTCCTGAAAAAAATGACTAAAAATCATCGCAATTGAACAATGTAATCGTTAAAATTGTAAGAATTAAATGAAGGTTTTAAGCTAAATGTAATAACCTTTCAATAACAAAAATTGATTATGAAGAATGTAACATCAATCATAATAATTATTTTCACCCTAATAATTCAATCTTGCGATAAAAAGGAAGTATATCCTGGAGAGACTCAGGAAGGTTTAAATACTTTTGGTGTAAAAATTGATGGAGTAAATTGGATGCCAAAACATGAATTGAATTTGGTGACTCCTTTGAAGCCGTTATCAGGAATTTATAATACAAAAACAATACATTATTGATAAGTGCTCATAAAGATTACAACGATGAATATTTCAGTATTCAAATAAAAGGTCTATTATCAATAGGTGGCTATTATTCTAGCAATACGGATTTGATTGAAATTATCTTTTCTGGAAACAAAATAGGAGACAAATATGTAATGTATAACGGTGAAGATTCTTTTATAAAAGTCACTAAATTTGACACAGCAAAAAGTATCGTTTCTGGAACGTTTAAGTGTAAACTAAAAGGGGAAAATAGTCAAGAAATAAAAACTTTCGACAATGGTTTGTTTGATATAATTTACGAATAATTGAATTAATTAAGCTTTCTTTGTGATTGTATAACCCGATTTGCAATCGAGGTGATCTGGCTTTCAGTTTGTGTTCCCTTTTTGTAAAACATCAACCCAGTCCACATTGGTTATGAAATCTGTGTCATTTTGGTTTCGAATATAATACAGTTGGGAAGCCTTATGGTGTAATCTAGAATGGTTGTATTGATGGATTAATTTCGTAAGGGTAACGGATTGATTGGACTTTGCGTTACAAACGCAATACCATGAGCACCCCGATTGCAAATCGGGGTGAGCCGGGTGAGCTGGTGGCAAAAAAACACAACAGCAGCCAACACCACCTTCACTCCGGCTATTCATCCACAATAACGGTACACGTGCTAACGGAATAGCAGGCGAAGATTCCGATGCCACCTTGTATATTCGATGCGAGTTTTTGCGGCTCTCTGAAATTGGGTAAAAAATTTCCGGTATTAGATTGCCAGTCATCAAGATCCCAGAAAGTTTTGTAGTAGTCGTAAATAATTTTCTCCAAATTGGCGACAACTATTGTGACTTCGTAAGGTTTGCTCACCTCCGGTGCATCCGGTATACTTCCTTCGATTCCGTTTAATCCGGGTTGCTGTTGATTGGAAGGGAAGCGCTCCCCTTCGGGCGGCTGGATGATAACTTCAAGGGGATATTCACCCGTCTCGTCTGCTACTTTGCCCGTGGTAGTGCCCCATGCCGTAAAGTACGGGCATTCTCCGCTCACCCCGATTTGTAATCGGGGTGTTTCCGGCTTAGCGTTTTCAACGCTAATAAATTCAATTTCCAACACACCCATCATTCCGGCATCGTTTCGGGCAGAACTGAATAAACAATGTTTAGCTACTTCAACAATAATGGCCCGGAAGCCATCAAATGTAGGTGATTTGACATTAGGCGCCAACCATAGATAACCAGACCTATATGCGTTTGAGAATATCGCAGCGAATCTATAACTTTCAGTTTGTACTCCCTTGTAAAAAAATCAACCCAGTCCTCAACCGTCGTGGTCATGAAATGTACTCCCTTTTTGGTTGCCAATAAAATACTGTTGGGAAGCCATATAAATCTAATTTAGGATGGTTGCATATGACGGATTAGTTTCATGAGGATAACGGGTTGATTGGTCGTAGCGTTACAAACGCGATACCATGAACACCCCGATTCCAAATCGGGGTGAGCGAGGACATAAAACAATAAAAATGCAAATCCCCCTTTCATTTGCCTGCATGTAAAAAGTCCAGGTAACTTTCTGAGAGCGCATAAATCTTCTCCGTTGTTTCAAAATTTGTACTCCAATAGTGTTCCACTACATCCCAATTAAGTTGACTTGGGTCATAGATCTCCATGAAAGGAGGATACCTATCCAGTTTCATTAATCTGCTCAATACGGCGGTGGTAAATGCCAGCCCGAATACACCATAATAATAGTCCTTTTCCTTTTTGAGAAGATATACGGCTCTCGCCCTTGAGACAAGTGCCTTCTTTTGTTGAACAGCTAATTTCTCTAAATAAGTATATTGACTAATCAATATTTCTATGTTGTTCAGACTAAAAGCATAGCGTCCTTGCTCTATTTCCTCGTCGAAAGAAGTAACATTTAAAGGATTAAGTGATTCATATTTAGCCAAAAGCTGATCACTCGCATCTGGCCTGCGTTCCAATTCGCTCAACCCGCTGTACATGGAGAATACGAGGTTGTACCCTGTTTGGGGGCTAGATCCTGCATATATAAGACGAATTTCAGGATAAGTAAGACAAGATTCAATGAGCCCATCCGTTGAAATACAAGTCCTTATATCTCGTGGTATATCCAAATACTCATGGATCTGCTCCTGGGAGTAATGATGATCATCCGGCAACGTCGGGTAATGATAAACCCCATTTACAAGCCTGGAACAAGGGCTCTCTCTTTCACAACATAGCAATAAAAAAGCCAATAAAACGATGCCTATTTGAGTCGCTATTCTTTTCATCTGTGTAAAAAAGGTATGAGGTTTGAGGAAAAAAAGTGGTGAGTGATCAGACTTCAGTGATCAGCTGTCAGCCTAATTCATCCCGGTTTGTGTACCCGGGCGGCCCCATTGATTTCTGACAGCCGATTTCCGACGCTCGTGCCTATTTCATCTGAAATTTTCTTTATCTATTGAGCGAAGACAAATCCTATATCTTAATAAATCAAAGAAATTATATAACTTTTTCGCCATTTAACTAAAAACACTATCACTCCCCACCCCTCACCAGCGGAATGGCCGGGTCCAGCAGATTATCCAGAATAATCCCCAGAAGGCGTTCCGTTTCCAGGATATACGCTTGCGGTTGATGCCCTTCTACCAGCTGCAGCGGATTTTCAATGACGATTGACGGTGTCCGGAGGGAATAAAAGCCCGATTCTACCCGGTACGTTTCCAGATCATAGCGTTCCCCATCCAGTTTCCAACCGTTAGGATCGGCCATCTGCCGGTAGACCAGGTATTGGTACAGCCAGAGCTGCCGCACGTAATTCATCTTATAGTCGGGATCGGTGGTCAGGTACGCATCCCGCGTTTCGGGGTCTTTGTTCAGGCTGCTGCTGCTCCGTACTTCCACGCTTCCGGTCTTGTAATCCATCACCCGTAAGACCCGGTTCTCATCCACTTCCACCCGGTCGATTTTGCCGCCCAGCTTTACACGGATTTCCCGGCCTTTGTGGAAAAAGGGAAAGGTTACCTTAACGTGTTGTTCTGTGGCAACGGGCCGAGTATGACCGGGTTTCAGGTGCTGGGCCTGCATAAATGCCATAAATTGCTGTTTGCCCACCTCAAAATAAATCCGGTTTAGCCCGCTGTCGGTTACATATCCGGTGAAACTATTTTCAAACTGCCGGGAAAGCGCTGCTTCTATCCGGGCAAGAGAAGGCGTTTCCCCTTTCAGAAAACAAGCCTTGTCGAGGTACTCAAACGTATCGTGCAGCCAGGTGCCGATTTTGTCCATCCCCAGTTCCTCTTCCGTTTCTTTTTCTTCTTCCATTCCCAGCACGTGCTTCAGGTAGAAATCCAGCGGGCTGTTCAGCAGCAAATGGATATGGGTCGGATAGAGTCCCTTTCCGGTCAGGTAGCCCAGGATATTGGCCAGTACCATTTCATCTTTCTCCAACGCCGGGGGAACGATCGTACCGGCTACCTGTTCCAGCGCTACCGTGTGGTTGACCACCCGTATCCCCGGGTTATATCGTCCCCACTCCCACTCCAACTGCTGGATAAAGCGACTTTTTTCGCCCCCCGTTCCGCCATCAATGGTATTGACATACAACAGGTGTATCTCGCCGGAACGCTGCAGCAACCGGTAAAAATAGTAAGCCGACAACGCTTCCTGATGCTCATAGGTCGGCAGACCGGTTTCTCTGGCGATGTCATAGGGGATCAGCGAATTCTGGCGTTTTCGTTTCGGGAATACCCCTTCATTGACCGAAAGCATGATTACCCGGTCGAAATCGAGGGCGCGGGTTTCAAGCATCCCGATTACCTGCAGGTCGCTGACCGGCTCCCCGCTGAAGGGAACCTTTGTTTCCCGGATCAGCTCAAACAGCAGCTGCCGGAGCGACGCCGGGTTCAATTGCTCTTCACGATTTTCCAGCGTCAGTTCAAACTGCCGCAACAGCGTATAAAACAAATACAGGTATTCGGTTTCAATCGCACTTTTATGCTGGCGGTAGACTTCCCGGAGCAAATCGATTACCTCATAGAAATAGTGGATAATCTTCCGGGCATTCCGTTCGGGCCACGGGGTAAACAGCACTTCCAGCAACGGGTCTGCCCCACCGATTTCCAGCATATCCTGTTTGGACAGGTATACCAGATTGTTGGCGGTTATGGCCGTGATGATTCCCGCCATAACCGCCTCTCCCGCCTCCGCCCGGACCTGGTCGTAGAAACGGATAAACGGATGATGAAACAACCTGACCACATAGCGATGACTGAAGCGGGGCGCTGCAGCATCCGTTGCCGGATTTTGCTGTAAATCAAAAATACTTTCGATCAGCGTATACAGCAGTGAATTCCGCAGAGGAAGCCCCATGGTAATGTTGACATCCTTCACACTTTCTTCGAGTGCATACAACATCGGCAACAACAGGTTTTCATCTGCCAGTACCATTGCCGTAAGCCCCGGATCGGCTTCCTGCTTCAGGATATCAGCATACAGCTGCCCCGCAACCCGGGTTTGCAGCGTTGCATTCGGCACACCATACACATGGACCGTCAGTTCCCTGGACATCAGGTTATGCTCCATCCATTTCCACTCCTTTCCGAATACGGCGCCCGCCCGGTATTCCCGCATGCTTTTACCGGCTTCCAGCAACGTATTCTCCTGCAGGTAATAGGCATCTGAATCCCATAAGACTTCCCCCCTGCCCGACCGCGTAAAAAAACGGACAATTTCCCTTTCGGAGGCCGTAAACGCATTGAAGCCTGCAAAATAAAACCGTTGTTTGGCAGCCAGGGCTTCTTCCAGCTTTTCCGGGTGTTCGGCAAGGGAGCGGTACGCCATTCCCGGATAGGCCCGGTTTTGCGCGAAAAGACGCTCGCGGAAAGCCTGGTAAACCGTGCGGATATTCCCGAACAGGGAAAAATACGGTTTCATGCCGGGTGTTATTTCCGGTTCTCCGGTGACATCCGGCCGCCAGCGTTCCAATGCCTTTGCCTCGGTCATATAACTGAACAGGTAATCCGTATGGACCATCGCCATATCGATCCGATCAAAATCACCGAGCAGGACGGTCCCCCAGCCCATAAAGCGATCGAAATCTATCGCTGCATCGACCTGCCGAAACGTTTCAAACAATTCAAACAGCAAATTCACCGGATCGGTCGTATGCAGCCCGGAAGTTTCGGTCACGAAATCGTCGATGGCAACAATATCCGGACTTACAATAGGCAGGCTGATCACCCCTCCCAATTCCCTTTTCAGAAAAAAAGCAGCTCTCCTGGTAGGAACGACAATCTTCAGCGCACCCAATTGCTGCGGGTGTTGCCGGTATACATACTGGGCTACCTGTTGTAAGAAGCGGGTCATGTTCGGATCGTTAGTGTAAGGAATGTTTGAACGGCGCAGGACCGGCTAGTGCATCCGGTCTCCCCTGATCTCCATTGTTTTTAAAATTCCGGCTTCGGCGGCCAGCAGTTCTTTCCAGCGTTCCCGCACCTGTTCGTCAGGCTGGTATTCTTCCGCCAACTCAATGAATGTACGGTAGTGGCCGGCTTCGGCGATCATCAGTTCGTGATAAAATTTACGAAGGCTCGTATCCGGAATCGCTTCCGAAAGGAGCTTAAACCGTTCGCAGCTACGGGCTTCGATGAGGGCGCAAAACAGCAGGCGGTCCAGAAAAACTGCTTCCAGGTCACCCTTTTTGCGAAGGATTGCCGAAACTTCTTTTACATACAAATCTTTTCGCTGGTTGCCCAGCCGGATGTTCCGTTTCTTTAATTCTTTCAGCACGCGTTGAAAATGCCCCCATTCCTCACTCACAATCGGGGTCAACACCTCCACCAGCCGTGTTCGCTGAGGGTAATGGACAATCAGGGAAATACAGGAAGAGGCGGCTTTTTGCTCGCACCAGGCGTGATCGATCAGTATTTCACTGATCTGCATTCCGGCAATATTGACCCATCTCGGATCAGTCGGCAATTCCAGTCCTAATGTAGTAAGCGACATACACAAGTTCTCTAAGGATTAATCGAACAACGGCCAACTTACCCCGATCGCAAATGCCGGTTTCAGGGCCATGTAGCCCGGGGTAAGAAAATAACCGTTTGTCTTGGTCAGCAGCCCCTTATTCAGATGAGAATATTTCAATAGCAGTAAAACCCGCTTAATGCGTAAATTGGCGAAGGCGTCGGCCACGAAATAATTCCCTGTTTGCTGGTTATTCTGAATATAAAACTGCTGTGTGACCGGCATATACGCGTCTGCATAATACGAGGTGGTGTAATGCGCGGCGATTCCCAGCTGTACATCCATGGCTTTGGCATAGGTGAAGGCAAAGCTGACTTCTCCGCTGAAAAACAGCCGGGGGATCCGTATCACCTTGTTGTCAAATCCTTCTGTATAATACGCCAGCAGCCGGGAATTCCAACGTTTGAGGGCAGCGCCGGCATCAAATCCGATCCGCATTAATGAAAAGGTTCCCTCGTCTTGCCGGGGCATACTATTTTCGTCGTAATAGAGGTAATTGATCAGCTGGTGCCACTGGAACTCCGGAGTAAAATAAAAACGTTCCGTTTTTAAGGGAATTGCCCCGGTAAAAGAGACGGTTTTAGCCAGATTAAAGGCATCTGTATTGTTCCATAGCAGGTAAGCATTTTTATACTGCGACATCATCAGATCGGGAGAAGTAAGAGCTGTCTGAAAACCCACTCTGGCCCAGGGGATATCCAGCTGCCCTTTGAGCAATAGGTCCCGCGCCAGCACGTGCTCCCCGTTGGCTGTAAGCTTCCAGGTAGAATCCCGCAGGTGGTATTGCATCCATACCCCTACAATAGGTTCCAGCCGCTGCATTCCGTATTTTCCGGAGGTCGAATCGGTTAAATAATACTGTCCGTCCAGCGTTTGGGCACGCGTACGGAAATAGGCCCGGTAGTTGTACCCGGCAAACGCCCCTTTGATCCCCACCCGGTTGTCCAGCAACAGGCTTGTGACCGTCTGGTTGATCGGCGGGTATTGTGACAATTCCGATACGGTCGGGTAAACGCCATTGGCAACGCCGGTTTCCGGCACGTTGTCAATGTAGCGGTTGATCGTTCCCTGATACTCCACCTGATGAAACAACTGGAAACCGCTCAGCAACCGGTATTGGTGAAACAACCGGACGTTCGTTCTGCGCTCCCATGATTTCGCGGTATTCGACAACCGGGCCGGCCCTTCGTAATCGTCGTCGACAATCACCCAGTTGATGGTATCACCCAGCACGACTCCCCCCTGCTCCCGGGCGCTGTGATTCATGGTGCGCAGGTGTGCCATCAGGGCGTATTTCTTGTCTTTGGAAAAATAGCTCCCGTGCAAAAGGAAATTCCAGTTGCGGGCCAGCGCTGCTTCGGATCCCCGTGCCGCATAGTCACCGTACTGGCGCTGGGAGGTAAACCGCTGCAGCCGTAAGCCGACGTTAACCTCCGGATTAATATTTTGCGTAAAACCGAACTTCAGCATATCCCGGTTATGTCCTCCCATGACGAAATACATATCGGTATAGGGGGATTTGGTATCAAAATAACGAATTTCCTCTGCCTTCCAGCCGTAGGGATTATAGGCCCTGAACCCCAGCTGCCGGCCGACTTCCGAGCGGGGCTCAAAGAACAGCTGCCGGCTGGCGGTACCCAGGTTGCCCAGGTCTACCAACTGGTTCCAGGATTTGTCCACAAAGCTCCACCGGTGAAAATTCGCAAGACTGGTGTCTACATGATACCGGACCGAATCCCGGTTGTTCAGAATGTCGTCTTCGAAGAAATAAGCAGTCGTTGTAGGCCCGTAAACAGAGTGCGAGCTATCGTCCAGCACCACACCGCCCGTGGCGCCTCCCCCGCCGCCGCCTGTGGGAATCCGGATGTTCCCGGGCAGTGTTTGAGTCCGGCCGGACAAGGCAGCCAACAATAAGACGGTCAGAAGCAGCAAGTGCCAGCTCCGGCCGCAACAGCGGGTCGCCGGGGCCAGTCGAAGGGCACTTCGACGGGGCTCAGTGACCACACTTCGACTGGGCTCAGTAACCACACTTCGACTGGGCTCAGTGACCACACTTCGAAGGAGCTCAGTGACCCTATGATGGCTTAGAACGACATTGTAGTTATATTTGTGATTTGTATTCCCGATCATTTCCCGCAACTTAGTGGGCAAATATAGTAAGAATGCTTTTCATTGAGCCAAAAGCTCCTTTTAGATTACAACCTGATGATCACTACGCAAAGTACCCGTCTTTTTGAAAGAGCTCAACTAGTAATTCCCGGCGGGGTCAACTCACCGGTCCGCGCTTTCCGGGCAGTAGGAGGCTCCCCTTTGTTTATTAAATCGGCCAGGGGCCCCTACTTGTCCGATGAAGACGGCAACTCCTACATCGAACTGATCAATTCCTGGGGGCCCATGATTCTGGGGCATGCGCATGAGCTCATCGAGAAAGCCGTAGCCGATGCCCTTCAGCATTCCTTTTCGTTCGGCGCTCCCACCCGGCGGGAGGTGGAAATAGCCGAATTGATCGCAAGCATGGTCCCTTCCGTCGAGAAAATCCGCATGGTCAATTCCGGAACAGAAGCCACGATGTCGGCAGTCCGGCTGGCCCGCGGCTTTACCGGGCGGGACAAAATCATCAAGTTTGAGGGTTGCTACCACGGACACGGCGACAGTTTTCTGATTGCTGCCGGAAGCGGGGCCGTCACCTTCGGCACCCCCGACAGTCCGGGAGTTCCCAAAGGGGTGGCAAACGATACCCTCACCGCCCCTTACAACGATCTGAACCGCGTGCAGCAGCTGGTCGATGCCAATAGGAACCAGATTGCCGCAATCATCCTGGAGCCCGTAGTTGGCAACATGGGCTGTGTTCTTCCGGCAGAAGGGTTCCTTCAGGGGCTGCGCGACCTGTGTACGCGGGAAGGAATTGTGTTGATTTTTGACGAGGTCATGACGGGTTTCCGGTTGTCCCGGGGCGGGGCCCAGGAACGTTTCGGCATCCGGCCCGATCTGACGACCCTGGGAAAGATTATCGGAGGAGGCATGCCGGTAGGCGCCTACGGAGGGAGCAAGGAAATGATGGACTACGTATCTCCTGCCGGACCGGTGTATCAGGCAGGAACCCTTTCCGGAAACCCGATTGCCATGGCCGCCGGAATGGCCATGCTGGACTACCTGAACACCCACCCGGAGGTCTACACCCGACTTGAAGCAACCGGTCATCAGCTTGCAGCGGGGATGCGGGGGGCGCTGGATAAACTCGGATTAACCTACACCATCAACCATATCGGTTCGATGCTGACCTTGTTTTTCACCGCGCAGCCGGTTACCAATTTTACGGAAGCCAAATCAGCTGACCTGGCCCTTTTCGGGAAGTACTTTCATGCCATGTTGAACGAAGGAGTTTACCTGGCGCCTTCTCAGTTCGAGAGCCTGTTTTTCTCCACTGCGCTGGAGGAACATCATATCCGGCATGTTCTGGAAGCGCACGAAAACGCACTTCGTCAACTCCTGAACGCCTGATCGATGACTGCTGTCCGCTTCCGCAAGTTCTCCATTATCATTCCGGTATACAACCGGCCCGACGAGCTTGCGGAATTGCTTTCCTGTATTGCAGCACAGACATTCCATGATTTCGAAGTAGTAATTGTGGAAGACGGCTCCCGCAACAAGGCCGATGCCATAGCCGAAAGCTTCCGCTCCCATTTTCCGGTCCGTTATTATTATAAAGAGAACGGCGGACAGGGTTTTGCCCGAAACTATGGCCTGGCGCGCGCCACCGGTGACTTTTTTGTCATTCTTGACTCCGATGCCCTGATTGAACCGGGCTACCTGGAAACGGTATATGCCTTTATCAACACACATCCGGTCGATATTTACGGCGGGCCTGACACCGATCACCCTGATTTTACGCCCGTTCAGAAGGCCATCAGTTACGCCATGACTTCTGTGTTCACCACAGGGGGAATCCGGGGTAAGAAGCAGAACCTGGGCGGCACCTTTCATCCCAGGAGCTTCAATATGGGATTTTCCCGCGAAGTATGGGAAAAAACCGGCGGCTTTCTGACCACCAGGATGGGAGAAGATATTATTTTCAGCATCAGGGCGATCCGGATGGGCTTCCGGACTGCCCTGATCCCCGAGGCGTTTATTTACCATAAACGTCGTACCCGGTTTTCCCAGTTTTACCGGCAACTGAAATTTTTCGGGCGGGCACGGATTAACATTGCCCGTCATTATCCGGATGAGCTCAAAGCAGTTCATTTTTTCCCGGCCCTGTTTACATTGGGAATACCGGCGTTACCCGTGCTGTACGGACTCTATCCGCCTCTTTTTTATAGTGGGTTAGCGCTTTACAGCCTCTATACCCTCCTTCTTTTTACGGATGCCTTCCGCAAAACCGGCAGCCTTCCCATTGCCCTACTGAGCATCAGAGCCGCTTATACGCAACTTACCGGCTACGGGATCGGGTTTCTTCAGGAAGGCTGGAAACGGCTGCGGGAGTCGCCCCAACACAAAGAAACAGGCGCAACAATCGAGTACCCGTCGTGAAGCTTTTGAGCCATGCCCTCGGCTCGTGCCCGTGCTTCCTCGGATGGGGGCTGTGCTTTCTGATTTCCTCGAACAGTTCCTTTTTGAATTTTTCGAGGTCATCTCTCGTGATAAGCTCTACCTTCATCTTTTCTCCTTTGTTATCGTTAAAAAATCTGTTACCGCACGGGCGGAAACAAACGGTATATTTCCGACCGCTTTTGGTACAAAGGAATGGGGTAAAGCTATTCAAAGGATGACCATTGTAGGCGTTTGGTCAGTTTTAGTTGAATGTATACGGAGTTTTATGGTTCTGTAGCGAAAAAATATTTTTAGATTAGCGGATAACAAGCTCTATTTTTCGAAAAGTGATAGAAGACCGCTGAACGTCCTGCACTAAGCCGTCTGTACCCTTTTTCGTTTGGCCAGCTTATGGATAATATTTATCTTTGTCACATGAGAATGACTGTAATGCTTTAATATTCTTTTCAGGCTTAGTTCTTAAGCCATACGCTATGTACTCTTTACATAGTGTGGTTTTTTATTTATAAAACTTCATTAATTATCAAGCTAACTGGTCAACAGGCAATCGTTGCTCCTTGTGATAGTTTATATATCAAAAAAATTATGTCAGAAATATTAAGTAAAAAAGAAGTTGAGCAGTTTGTTCTCAATGGTTTCGTTCGTATCGACAATGCATTTCCACAACGGCTTGCTGATGAAGTTGTCAATCATTTATGGAAAGACATTCCTTTTGAAAGGTCAAAACCTGCTTCTTGGGTTGAGCCTGTGGTTCGTTTAGGAATGTACACGCAACAACCTTTTATTGATTCTATAAACACAGAGAAATTATATTCAGCTTTTAATCAATTAATTGGTGAAGACAAATGGATACCATGTCGAAATGTAGGAACATTCCCAGTTAGGTTTCCGTCTGTTCAACAGCCTAATGATACAGGCAAACACGTAGATGCAAGTTTTGCGGGAAATGACCCTAATAATTATTTTGAATGGCGTGTCAATGTCAAATCAAAAGGGCGAGCCTTATTGTTGCTTGTATTGTATTCAGACGTTAGCGAAAATGATGCGCCTACGGTCATTTATGAGGGTTCTCACATTGACGTTGCAAAGCTCTTATCTAAAGAGGGCGATTTTGGTCTTTCATTTATGGAACTCGCAAGCAAGCTAGACAAACTGCCCAAAAGGAAAGAAGTATATGCAACGGGTAAGGCAGGTACAGTTTATCTATGTCACCCGTTTATAGTTCATTCAGCTCAACCACACAGAGGAACTATCCCTAAATTTATGGCGCAACCGCCCTTGTTGTTAAGGGGTGAGTTGTCTATTTCCGATTCTGCTGTCGGTTATACTCCCGTTGAACAAGCTATTCGTTTAGCATTGGAGTAGTTGAAAAGATATTCGTAGTAATAAGAGGTTGCTTTTGTAGCCTCTTATTTTAGGGTCAAGTAGTTCAACTTTTAGCATCCCATCCCGAAACGGCTACGGAACGTTTGACGGATATTTCTGTACGTTTGCCGTTCACCGTTGCCCTTGCATAGATAGGTGCTTTTCCCTGCGCTGTTGTTTTCTGTTTCTTGAAAATGGGTCACCGAATAGGTCTCATTTTCTTTGGTTTTACTTGAACAAATTGGGGTAAGAAAAAAGCCCCCCCTCAAATCATACGATTAAAGGGGTTTTGACCGCCTTTCCAGGCTTCTCGGTCGGGGTGGCTGCCTTTTACCTTGGAGGATGTCTCTCATATGCGCGGATGGTGACGACCCGTGGACGGTATGGCTGACCGGCGCATGGCGTCTGGTTTGGTTTTGGCATTGATTCTGGCGCTGGCTGGTATATAAAGCGCTGGCTGGTATATAAAATGGTCTGTGGGACACAGACCATGGTGACTCCGAAACCAATATCTGATAAAAATCATAATTCAGCCGTTAGTGCGGGCTTCCTGCCTTTTGGGGGCTAAAAGCCTCTCAATGTATTTGGAATTGATTTAAATTGATTCCTCCCAGCCTCCTCCTTCTTTTAATTTTGTAATTTAGTAGGCAAATTATACAACTTAATACCAGGGGAAACATTATTTTTTTTAACATTATTATTCATTATGGCTGAAAACGAAAACAATGACAAACTAACCTCTATCAACGGGAGGCCAATTGCTGATAATACAAATACTCAAACGGCCGGTCCGAGAGGTCCTGCTTTGCTGCAGGATGTATGGTTTCTGGAGAAACTGGCTCATTTCGACAGAGAAGTTATTCCCGAAAGGCGCATGCATGCCAAGGGTTCCGGGGCTTACGGCACCTTTACGGTAACGCATGATATTACTCAATATACAAAAGCGAGCGTTTTCGCGCATATCGGTAAAAAGACTGATATGTTTGTCCGTTTCTCCACTGTTGCGGGCGAACGGGGGGCTGCGGATGCAGAGCGGGATATTCGTGGGTTTGCGATGAAATTCTATACGGATGAAGGAAACTGGGACCTGGTAGGGAACAACACCCCGGTGTTCTTTTTCAAGGACCCGCTTCGTTTTCCCGATCTTAACCACGCCGTCAAAAGGGACCCGAAAACCAACCTGAGGAGCGCCAATAACAACTGGGATTTCTGGACATCCATTCCGGAGTCGCTGCACCAGGTAACCATCGTCATGAGCGACCGGGGGATTCCAAAGGACATGCGGCATATGCATGGCTTCGGCAGCCACACTTTCAGCATGATCAATGCCAATAATGAGCGCGTATGGGTGAAATTCCACCTGGTTTCCCAACAGGGTATCGACAACCTGAGTGATGAAGAAACAGCCGCGCTGGTAGGAGGTGACCGTGAAAGCTCGCAACGCGACTTGTTTTACAGCATCGAAAACGGGGAGTTCCCGCGATGGAACATGAAAATCCAGGTAATGACGACCGAGCAGGCCAGGAATCACTACCACAACCCGTTTGATCTCACCAAAGTCTGGCCCAAAGGCGAATACCCGTTGATCGACGTAGGCTTTTTTGAACTGAACCGGAATCCTGAAAACTATTTTGCAGAAGTGGAGCAAGCGGCCTTTAACCCGGGTAATATTGTGGAAGGGATCGGCTTCTCCCCGGACAAAATGCTGCAGGGGCGGTTGTTTTCTTACGGGGATGCCCAACGGTACCGCCTGGGAGTCAACCATGCCCTTATTCCGGTCAACCAGGCTAAATGTCCGGTGAGTTCGTTCCATCGGGACGGGGCAATGCGGGTAGACGGCAACTTCGGTGCAACCGTACACTATACCCCCAACAGCTACGGGGCCTGGAATGACAAACCCAGTGCAAAAGAACCGCCCCTGCCCCTGGAAGGAGACGCCGACCATTGGAACCACTACGAAGACGATAATGATCACTACACCCAACCGGGGAACCTGTTCCGCCTGATGACACCTGAAAAGCGGCAGCTGCTGCTTGAAAACACGGCCAGGGCCATCAATGGCGCCGAGGAATTTATCAAAATCCGCCATGCACAAAACTGCTACATCGCCGATCCTGCCTATGGCGAAGGCGTGGCTGCGGCAATGGGGATCCCGGTTGATAAGGTAGTTACCAGAGAACTCTGTGACTGGTTCCGCGCCAATCCCAGGTTTATGGTGCAAAAGGCATAGTACGTTGATTCGTTAGCAACATCGTGGCCCTCCCGAAAAGAGGGCCATTTTTTTTGTGAAAAGGAAAGCCATCAATGCACGAATAAAAAAGGTGGAAAATGAGTGGTCGTGTCAACCCGGGTGCCTGTCGAAGCACAGTCCAGGTCGCGCATACGGCGAAAGCGCGATAACGGGTCTCAGACTCGCGAGTAGCCGTCGCTATATCAGGTCTGAGACCTGAGATCACCCTCCCGTCGTCTCAGACGAGGGAGAGCGCATCCCGTCACGCTGAGGGTGAACACATAATTGGCTGGTTACTACCACTTCCTTAATGGATTAGAAATGATCGCCAATATCAACTACAACCTGGATCGCTTCACAGCAACACCATTTTTAACCCGAGTTCCGAAATCATATATTGCTCATAGGGGTCTTCCTGAAGCTGCTGCAGCATTACGGAAAAATGCAGATTGGGTTTATTGTGGATGCAATTTTTGAGCGCGTCGGCTACCAGTTTTTCAGTTTTAAACCAGGCGCTTCCTTTTTTCAGTTTACGTTCCAGTGCGCGGAGTTCGTAGTACAGGTAATCCTGGTTGCCTAAGCGATGGTGAATGAGCAGGTTCAGCATCCGGTACTTCGAATACAGCATCCGGTTGAGTGACTCCCTATGCAAATTAAGGATGCTGTTTACGATTTCCAGTGCAGCGGCATATTTTCCGATGGCCATGCAGGCCCTGGCCCTTGTAAACTCCCATTGGGCCCGGTCCTGCATGGAGCTATGGTCAGAAGCTGCCTCATTGCTTGATCGCTGTGCTTCTAAAAGCCGGCAAACCTCCGCTTCCGCACCCTGAGCCAGCGCCCTGTGCAGCTTGTGTTCCTGTACCGATAATCGAATCGTTTCCTGCAAACTCCGGTAACCCGGTACCAGTGCTTCCAGCCGGTGTAAAAAGAAATCCATTTCACTAAAACGCTCCTGACGACGCAGAATTTGCAGAATATCATTCAGAAAATGGATGTAATGAAGAGGATTACCCGCCCAAAGATTTGAATGCCCCTGAAACAACTGGTCCAGTTCGTGAAACGCCTGTAGTCCGCCTTCGGTATCGCCTGTCATCAGGAGGTATACCGACTGAAAGTGGAGATGAAGCTGACGGGACTTCAGAGAACCGGCTGCCTTTTGTACCAACTGATGTTCCTCCAGAACCAGATCATTCAGCCGGGTCTGCTCTTTCAGGCTCCGTACAACCCCGTTTTTCCAGTACCGGCAAAGGAGAATTTCATACAACGCTGCGTGCCGGCGGATCGTCTCTGCCGCCTCCGTCATCTCACGGTTTTCGTCCTGCAACACGACGATGTCCATCTCCTCCCAGTCAGCGAACTGCTGCCGCATAATTACTTCCATCTGCAAACGGCTGAACAGGCTGAAAAACTGGAGTTTTTCATGGGTTTCTGACAAGGCTTTTCCCTTCTCCAATTGCCTGGCAGCAATTTTGGTCAATCCCTTATCCAACAACAGTTTGCTATTATGGTACAGCTCCCACAAACGAGTTTCCACCTCTTTTCCTCCATCGTATTGCCGGAGGCCTGTCATGATTACCTTATACAGGTGTTTCCGGGCCGGTTCAATTGATTTCCCCGGAAATAAACGGGCCACCTCTGCCTTTACCATTTCGTTATAGGCCCCGGCCGGCTCCAGTAAGTGATACAATTGCCAATAGCCCGCCATCTGCCCGCCTGCCTTCAGTTGCAGATACCGTTTTTCGGGTCCGGAGAGTGACTTAATCAATTGGTATAATTCAGAAATCGGCACCATAGGAATAGCTAAAAAACCGAAATTAATCTATTAAAAAGACTATAAAGAATAAATTAACACTATATACTCTATTTCAGGAATAGCTATTATTCAAAAAATTGGCTGGTTTTTGTTCCACTACCTGAATAGATTTGGCTAAACATTGCAGGAACAAGCGGCTGAACGCCGGGTGAGGTACCGTTTGTGTTATAACAACTCCTGAAATTTCTAACCCTGAAAAACCACGTATAATGTCCCTGGAAAACACGATTTTCGTGATCGGCAGTTCGAACACCGACATGGTCGTCAAATCTGCCAAACTCCCTGCCCCCGGAGAAACTGTGATCGGAGGCGACTTTCTGATGAACCCCGGAGGCAAAGGGGCCAACCAGGCAGTCAGCGCCGCACGCCTGGGAGGCAACGTCAGCTTTGTCTGTAAGATAGGAAACGATCTGTTCGGCAAACAGGCCTTGCAGCAATTCAGAAGAGAAGGAATCGATACCCGGTATGTGGCAACCGACAGCCGGCAGCCTTCGGGTGTTGCATTGATCAATGTAGATGAAAAAGGAGAAAACTGTATTTCCGTTGCTCCCGGCGCCAACGGCGCCCTGATGCCGTCGGACGTCGCCGGCGCTATTGACTCCATGGGAAAGGACGTCATCATGTTGATACAACTGGAGATCCCGTTAGCGACGGTCGATTTTGCGGTCGGTCAGAGCGCCCGTAAAGGAGTCAAAGTGTTACTAAACCCGGCGCCGGCGCGTACCCTTCCTGACACCCTGTACCCCTGCCTCTATGCCATTACACCCAACGAAACAGAGGCCGAACTACTGACAGGCATTCATGTAGGCGACGAGACATCCGCCCATGAGGCCGCTGCCGCGTTGCGGCAAAAAGGCTGCCCGCATGTCGTCATTACACTGGGCGGAAAAGGCGCCTACCTGCTCACCGATTCTTTTGCCGGCCTGATTCCGGCTCCCCCGGTCACGGCAGTTGACACGACAGCAGCCGGAGATTGCTTTAACGGAGCGCTGTCCGTTGCCCTTTCCGAGGGCCTTTCATTAGTAGAAGCGGTGAAATTTGCCTGTAAGGCCGCGTCGATCAGTGTCACCCGTATGGGCGCCCAGAGTTCAATCCCCAGCCGGCACCAGGTCGACCAGCTACCGCTTATCAGTTAACCATCCGCCTGACATAAGCAACAAAAACCAGCTAACAATAGCCGATAGCTGAAAACCGACAGCCGATAGCCGAAAGCTAAAACCTAACACCTATTACCTAAAACCTAACACCTAAAACCTAAATCATCTATGTTCATTGTCGAAAGTTACACGCTCGCGGTACTCTTCTGCTTTATTACCATGCTTTGCTGGGGGTCCTGGGCCAATACGCAAAAGCTGGTACAGGCCGAATGGCGTTTTGAATTGTTCTACTGGGACTATGTGCTGGGAATTTTCCTACTTTCGCTGCTGGCTGCCTTTACTATGGGAAGCATGGGGATGCATGGGCGGCCATTTTTAGAAGATCTTGCACAGGCCGATCCCGCTAATCTGCGAAGCGCTTTTGCGGGCGGCGTTGTATTTAACCTGGCGAACATCCTCCTGACCGCTGCGATAGCCGGAGCGGGAATGGCAGTGGCCTTTCCCATCGGAATTGGTCTGGCATTGATTATCGGGGTATTGATCAACTACCTGATGGTCAGTAAAGGAGACGCTGTCCTGCTGTTTTCCGGCGTGGCCCTGATTACCCTGGCCATTCTGCTCAATGCCGTGGCCTATCACCGCCATTCGGGCAGAAAAGGGAATACAGGGGTAGGGAAATGGATTATTATTTCCATTATTGCCGGTATCCTCATGTCTACTTTTTATCCGTTTGTGGCGGCCGGCATGGATCTGGAGAATTTTGTTGCGCCTACGGCGGGCAAGATGACCCCTTATACGGCATTTGTT
The DNA here is from genome assembly GCA_040394475.1 of Telluribacter humicola. Classification (GTDB taxonomy): domain Bacteria; phylum Bacteroidota; class Bacteroidia; order Cytophagales; family Spirosomataceae; genus JBEBSD01. The sequence goes on from JBEBSD010000044.1 coordinate 45,064, forward strand.
GTGTTTGCTGCGGGAATCCTGGTCAGCAACTTGCTGTTCAATACCATTCTCATGCGGCGTCCGCTGGAAGGGCGCCCCATTTCATATCAGGAATATTTCCGTGGATCGTTCCGGCTTCACCGCATAGGCATCCTGGGCGGATGCATCTGGGGGGCGGGTAATCTTTTTAATCTCATCGCTGCCGGAAAAGCCGGGCCCGCTATTTCCTACGGGCTCGGGCAGGGAGCCACCCTGGTGGCTGCGCTGTGGGGCGTTTTGATCTGGAAAGAGTTCAAAGGCAGCTCGCGGGCCGTGAATACACTGATTACCGCTATGTTTGTCTGCTTTGTTGCCGGCCTCGTCCTGGTAATTGTTTCGGGCGGATAAACCTGTTATTCTTTAAACCTAATTACCAATTTATTAATTACTGATCATGAAGATTAAAAAAACTCCACTGTTTATGCTGGCGCTCGCCGTGGTCGCCTTCGGATGTAACGATCCGGTTTTAAAGGACGAACCGGTCAGGATCATACTGGATACCGACATCGGTCCCGATTACGACGACGTGGGTGCGGTAGCCGTTCTCCATGCGCTGGCCGACAGCGGCTATGCCGAGCCATTGGCCATTATCGCCAGCAATGCCCACGAACTGGTGGTGCCTACCATTGAAATTCTCAACACCTATTTCGGCCGGCCCGATCTGCCTACGGGTGCTCCTAAAGGAGCTACTGCTGCCAATGCAGGTGCGTCCCAGAAATGGCCGGAATTACTGGTAGAAAAATATTCTTATAAAACAGCTTCCACCGACGACGCACCCGACGCCGTTACTACCTACCGCCGGTTATTGTCTGCGCAGCCCGATACCAGTGTCACCGTGGTTACCGTAGGATTTCTGACCAACCTGGCCGAACTGCTGGCGTCGGCTCCCGACGGGGTCAGCCCGCTTAACGGGAAGGAGCTGGTAGCGAAAAAAGTAAAGCGCCTGGTTTCCATGGCCGGTTTATTTCCCGAAGGACGCGAGTACAATGTTCTGATGGATTCGGTCGCTTCCGAACAGGTCTTTACACAATGGCCCACCGAAATTATTTTCAGCGGGTTTGAAATCGGCAAACAGGTGATTACGGGGTTACGAGTAATTAACAATACGGAACTGGACTCCCCTGTCAAAGAGGCCTATGGCAAAGCGATGTTCCATAATGGAAATGACAGCCTGGGCCGTATGAGCTGGGACCAAACGGCGGTGCTGGTAGCCGTCAAAGGAGCCGCTCCCTACTATGGCCTGCGCCGCGGGCGCTATATCCCGAAAGGGGGAAACAACGGCTGGGAAGACGCCCCCAACGGCCCGCATGCCTACCTCACGGATCTGATGCCGGCAGCACAAGTGACCGCAGCCATCGAAGACCTGATGATGCACCAGCCTGTAAAAGGGAAGTAAGCAACATTCAACACAAAGAGGCCGGAAAGTATCCGGCCCCTTTGTGTTGACGACAGCCCTTTCGGGTATTTACCAGCTAACGGTTACCCGTTATAATTGTTGGGGGCCGGAGTCATTCTGATCTGAAATTCAAATCAGGGACCGCGGAGAAGAAGCTTTCTTTTTTTAACCAGGTAAGAAGGTTAAAATGTTTCAGCCTATTTTTTTCTTTATTTAGAAAGAATATGACTAGTTTCGCTGCGCTATAGTTACTTTCCTTGCTACTATTTAGTATACAAATAGTATACAAAATGATATCCGCTAATGCCTATTGAACAACAGAGTTATGCAGCTCACTCGAATTGGTACGAGAAACGCTTTCCAAACAAAGATCTTCAAAACGAAACCATCAAGCGCTGGCTTGACGATAAGCAGAAAGGCAATATTAATTACTGGATCCATAAACGGATGTTCGAGTTGGCCGATCCGTTATGCAAAGATGCATCTAAAACCTGGCTGACAGTCGGAGACGGATATGGAATTGACGCTAACTATTTTTTCGAACAAGGACTTGACGTAACGGCCAGCGACATTTCCGGGACTTTCCTTCCCCTGTCTGTTCAGCATAATCTCCTGCAGAAGTACCAAATAGAAAATGTAGAGCAATTGTCATTTGACAATGATACGTTCGATTATGTCTTTTGTAAAGAGTCCTATCACCATTTCCCCCGCCCCTATTTGGGAGTATATGAAATGTTACGGGTCGCGAAGCATGGCATTGTCCTGATAGAACCACAGGATCCCATCTCGAAAGTTCCTTTACTACTCGCTTTGCGGAATATGCTGGACCGGATTAACACCTCTTTTCTCAGGCGAATATGGAAAAACCAATATTCGTTTGAAGAGGTGGGAAATTATGTTTTTAAGCTTTCTCTCCGGGAAATGGAAAAGCTGTCAAACGGCATCGGAATGCCGGCGATGGCTGTAAAGGGCATCAATAATAATTTTTATTCCCCGGGAGTGCATCATCAGAAAGCGGATAACAGCTCAAGTGTTTTCAGAAAGATAAAAAGAAAATTATTCCTTCTGGACCTGCTGTCTTCCGCTTCTATCGTTCCCGAGCAGGTTCTCTGCGTGATTATTTTTAAAACGCTGCCAAGCGCTGATCTTCAGGAACGCCTGAAACAAGGTGGCTATAAGATTTACCAATTCCCCGAAAACCCTTATTTGTCCCGTTAAATCCGGTTGCCGGTCCTTTTCTAATTCTCTCCCTCCATATCACCTCCACCCCGCTCATCGAGGGCGTCTTTGGAACTCTTTTTCCGGTTGAGACGATAGTTCAGGGTAACCCGGAATTGCCTGCCGCGCCACATCCCGTCAGAACTGGAATAGAATCCCGGTTCATCAATGATGTTCCGCCACCTGCCGGTCTGAAACAAATCCTGTACACTGACAATCACTGTCCCGTTTCCTTTAAACAAATCCCGGGCCAGTCCCAGGTCGATAGTATACGAGGGTAACCGGCGTCCCTGTAAGGTTATTTGCGCACCCCTGTAATTCATCCCCGCCTGGAAATCCCACTTTTTGTCAATCGTCATCTTGGAAGTCACCCGCCCTATCCAGGTATACGTATCGCTGCCATAGGTTTTATTTTCATAAACGCCATCCGTGATCGCCCTGTAGAAATTGAAATTGCCGTTCACTTTCCACCAGTCCCAGAACGTCATGGAACTATTCAGCTCAACGCCATAGGCATTTTGGGAAGCCAGGTTGATCGGGTAGGAACGGTTAAAGCCAATAGAATCGACCAGGGTTATGTGCTGGATCACACCCGTCCGGTACCGGTAATACACACTCCCGAGCAGGGAGCCGTTATCCCAGTTGAACAGGTGTCCGGCTTCCAGTGAATTGGTATACTCCGGATCCAGGTCAGGATTACCCATCCGGAGAGAGCGGTTATTGCTAAACCCTGAAAATGGCAGCAAGGACCGGAATCCCGGCCGGCTGAGCCGCCGGCTGTAACTAAGCTGGACCGAACGGCTTTCATCAAACTGAAAGGACAAATGGACACTCGGGAAGAGATTAAAATAAGTCCGCCGGTTGTGGTCACCCAAACGCGGCAATTCGGTGGTAATATCCGAAAACTCGCCCCGAAGGCCCGCCTGCATGGAAAACTTGCCAAACTGACTCCCCGCCATCGCATAGCCTGCATGGATTCCCTCCTTGTAAACCAGGTAATTATCATACTGCGGCAAGAGCGCCCAGTTTCCGGACTCCCCGCGTTCCTCCACCCCAAAATCATTATCCAATCTCCTGTACGTACTTTTCCAACCGGCCTCCCACTTTCCCTTATCACCAAACGGATGCACATAATCGGCCTGGAACTGAATATTCCGTTCGTCTTCGGTGTTAGAAGAGCGTTGCAGCAAATCGTTCGCTGCTCCTGGCTGCGTCTGGCGGAAATCTGCCATCTCAAGCTCCTGGCTATTAATCAGCCGGATATCCGCCATGAAACTACGCCCCTTCTGCTCGAACTCTTTCCGGTAGGCAAGCGACGCTTCGATATTATTCCTGGGCTCACGCTCTTCTTCACTTCTGACGCTCGACTGGAACAGGTTTCCTTCCGCGTCGTAGTCTTCGAAACTATAGCGGCTTGAATTCTTTCCCCGGCCTGTCCGGTACATAATCGCTGCCGACAACACATCCTGGTCGGTTAAGGAATAATCAGCGCCGGCTCTCAGAATATGGGAGCCGCCGCTCCGGGTGCGTGTATTGGACTCCCGGTAGGAAAACACCGAGTCAGGCGTCTCAAATAACTGGTAAGAACTCCCAAAACCTTTGTTCGTCCTGAAATTATAGCCATAGCTGGAGAATAAATTCAGCCGCTCCCGCCTGTAACTGAGATCAAAGCTTGCCCCATACGTAGCCGGATAGCCCATGTTCACCGAAAAAGCACCGTTGAAACCCTGCCGCTGGTTTTTCTTCAGAATAATATTGATAATCCCTACCTCTCCTTCCGCATCATACCGTGAAGAAGGGTTAGTAATCACTTCAATCCGGTCGATCATATCTCCCTGAAGCAGCCGCAGTGCATCCGGGCTGCTGATCCCTGTCAGTCCGGAAGCGCGACCATCGATCAGGATCCTCACATTCTCACTTCCCCGCAGACTGACTACCCCTTCAGCATCAACTGTAACCGAGGGAACATTGTTGAGGATATCGGAAGCGCTCCCGCCAAGGCTGGTTAAATCGCTTCCGACATTGAATACCCGCTTGTCGAGGTCCAGCTGCATCTGGCTCCGTTCGCCCTGTACGATGACCTCTTCCAGAGCCATTACGTCCGGAACCAGCCGGATCCTCCCCACATCAATTTCATTTTGCTGCACCCGGAGGCCGTTGACTCTATGTTCTTTGAAAGAAATAATTGAAACCACCAGGTAATAAATACCATTTTGTACCGCTATCCGGAAGGTCCCGTTTTCATCGGAAGGAACGCCCGCCACCAGCAATGAGTCGGAACGATTAAAAACAGACACGTTGCCAAAAGGGATTTCGTCTCCCTTTTCATCAACCAGGGTTCCCTTTATCACTCCCTGCGCCTGTACGCATAATGGCAATAGCAACACTGCAAACAGTATATTTTTCATGACCGGTCTATTATGGATACAACCCGTGTAATCAGCATCCTTACGGGGTAACTAACAGGTGAGGTATTACCTGATAAAATTGCTTCCTGCCAATACCCCTGTCGCCTGAAACCTCCAGAAAGCAAATAGATACATTAACCTAAGGCGAAAGGCCCGAAGTTACGGAATTATGAGCAGGGGGATGAAATTGATTAACAAATATTACCATTTTAACGACCTGACCATCAGCCGGTCGCCGTTCCGTGGCGCAAGGCTTTGCCCGGCTGCTCTCTCTAAAATGGTACAGACCGAATGAGTAAATTCGCCTGACAGCTCACTTTCTTTACCGGCTAACCCCTGACTGCATTGAAGCATCCCGAGTATCAAAAACTGGAACAAACCTTATGGAATTCACTGCGTCTCGGTGACCGGACGGCTTTTGAATTGTTGTATCAGCACCATCACCAGGCCTTATACAACTACGGCTGTAAACTCAATGGCGACACTTCGGCCGTAGAGGATGCCATACAAGATGTTTTCGTGGATTTATGGCGGCTGAGGACCACACTCACCGACACCATTATTTCCGTCCGGTTTTATCTGCTGCGCATACTCCGGAGAAAACTGCATAAAAATACCCGCCTCCGGAGCGAACAGCCTGACACGGCTGAGGTAAACTGCCAGGACGAAACCATTGAAGAGCTTATAATGCTGTCGGAAAGTGAAACAGCCTTGCGTCACCGCATCAACTCCTTGCTGCAAACCCTCCCTCCCAGGCAACTTGAAGCCATTACACTGCGCTTCTACGAAGGATTACCGATCCGTGAGATCGCCGTGCTGATGAACGTTCACGAAAAATCGGTCCGGAACTTTCTGTATAAGGGCCTCTGCCAACTTAAGCAGCATAAGAGGCAGTTGTTGGTTATGAGTTATGAGTTATGAGTTATGAGTTGTTAGTTATGAGTTGTTAGTTATGAGGGTAAAGATTGGCGGAGAGGCGATTTGATAGGAGGTTACCCATATTAATTACTTTACCTCGAATTGGTTTCGGGTGGTGTCTCCAAAGAGTAGCAGGGAGGGGCACAGAGGGGTGTTTTTGGGGATTATTTTTCGTCCCTGGGTCTGTGATACCTCTGCATAACTCCATATTATATTTATACCTCCGTGGAGCTCTGTGAAATACCTCTGTGAAGCTCCGTGTTACATT